>CAYMWL010000022.1:0-103260 GCA_964394305.1 uncultured Pirellulaceae bacterium | reverse complement strand
CAATTTTCGCCTCGGCGCGAAGAGCAATTCACGCCAGGCCGTGAACGGTTACGGAAATGGCTCAAATCGTTTCTTGTATAGCTTAGAAAGGCTTGCAAACAAGGTGTTAAACGCATCTGTGCCAAGCCAGCGATGCAATGCATCCAAATACACCAGTTCAACCCCATTGTAGCACTCTGTGACAATCTCCTTTTGTGACAGAATCCTCTTCAATAGGTCGGAGGCCAGTCTTTCTTGAGGATTTTCGAGATACATCTTTTCCCCAAAGATGAGTTGGCCTTTCTTGATTCTCTCCGCCATCGCTTCTGCGGCATTGACTATAGCAATTCGCCCAGCAACTTCACGCTGCAGCACCTCCTTCGAATAGCGGTAAGTACTCCCGGATGCGCGTAGGGTATCAAGTATTTCGCTGCCAACCGACGTTTTCGACAGGCCCTTGTAAATATCGCTATTCGTAGTCACGATCACACCATCGACTTCAAGAATTAAGCCGGTTGGGTCGCGCGCTGTTAATGGTGAATTCCTCACATACCGGTGCAGATTCTCGTCCAAGCCGTCGAATCCAATTGGATCCTCACTCAGAAACTGACCGATTTTTGGGTCGTACATGATTCCCGCTCCTGAATTTAGTTGACTACGTCCTGAATCGCCTGTTCGTGAACTTTGTTCTTCTCGCGTTTCTGTCGATTGGCAAAGATGCGATTGATGTGCCCATTGATGATTGGCATCGCTTTGCGTTCCCATTCGCTGCGGGGCTGCAACGGGGGAATGTGAGGGTCATTCGGATGCGTCCGGCGATACTCGCACAAATGCTTCCACGCGCGATGCATCAGTAATGTCAACCCCCGCTGGAAATCCAGGTTGGGATCGCTGGGAAAAAGTTCGTGAGCGATTGCGTGAGCTTGGTAGGCAAGTTGCGTCTTCAGCAGGTCAAAGAAGCAATTGCCGCGCTGGCCGATGAAGCACGCCAACTCTTCGGTCGGAGTCAGGCTTTTCAAATACCAACCCGCATCGACTTCATCTTGGGTGATCGGGACGGGCCAGGTTCGGTAATGCTCGTCCGGCCGTGGGTTAAATCCTGGTGAGGTAGCTTCGATATTGAACCGCTCGCCGTCGCCGTCCCAGCGGCAGAAAGAATGCTGCTTGGCCATGACGAGTTTGAGCGGAAAGCCCAACCGTCGGCCGATGGCTGTGTACAAAACGGGCATCGTCACACACGTGCCGCCGTGCCCGGTCAGTAGTCCTGTCAGAAACAGATTTCGTGAATCCGAGGCATCATACTCGCCTTGGCTGAAGGCCCAGTTGTAAGTAACGCCAAGATTACGCTGCAGCACCGTGAGCATCACCAGGATGCGGTATTGGCTGCCGGTTAATTCTGCATGATCACCACGAGCCCTGCGTTTCCACATGCGGCGAATGCCGTAATCGGCAATATCGGCCCATTCATCCAATCGTTTGAGGAGTTCGAAAGCATGGACGTCAAATGGTAGCGGGAGTCCAGTAGCGGCAGCTAAGTTGACACGAGCAATGCCGTGCTCGGCAAGCTGCTGATCAGAAAGATTACACCAATAGGTATAGTTCATCGCCGCAACCTCAGTAGGTTGTGACAAAATACCACTCATGGTGCGGCATCACAATCATTTTTTCAATAATTGCAGGTATCTTGAGCGGCTAATAAGGTCGTGGTTGCGATCCGGGCTGCAGGCAGCAGCGGCTGGGTGGCCGTGTTAGACTGCATCCCGTGTGCTCTCCTTGGTAAGGAAGTTCTATCTCCGTTGCAGGGTGCTCCACGGCAGGGTGGCATCGTCAAGGTTATCAAGAGTTTCTAAAGTGTGCCACTGGCTGCCCGGGCCAGTGCCGAAGTGGGTACAGCCCCCTTTGGCAACGGCGGCTCAAGCGATCTTTTGGCAAGACTCTGCGGCTCGTCTCGGGATGGGTTGACTACGTTGCTGAATTCAGCGGCAAGCCAACTTACGGTCGAGTGCCTGATACTACGAATGCGACGGCTAAATCATCGAACCGCAGCTCTCCAAAATCACTCCTCTGCCGCAGGACTTTCGGGCTGCAAAAGCTTGGGTTCGGCTCGCTTGCGTTCCGGGTCGGTAGGAGCTGCCGCCTCTTGCCAAAAAATCACTTGACGCCCAACTGCCAAAACCGCATCGTACCCACATCAACACTGGCCAAGGCCAGTGGCACACTTCTGCACAACTCTTCACAAGTTTGACGGTGCCACCCCGCCGCCACAAAGCTGGTACGTCGACTATGCCTTTTTCACGAACTCCGACTTGAGTTGCATCGCACCAATGCCGTCGATCTTGCAATCGATGTCGTGATCGCCGTCGACCAGCCGGATGTTTTTCACTTTCGTGCCCCCCTTCACGACCAGGGACGAGCCTTTCACCTTCAGATCTTTGATGACGACGACCGTATCGCCCGATTGCAACACGTTGCCATGCGCATCGCGCACCGCGTTGTCCGTTCCCTGTTCACCGGTCGCAGAACTCGCGTCAGTCGCAGTCCATTCATGGCCGCACGATGGACAGACGAAAAGAATCCCCTGCTCGTAAGTGAATTCGGCTTTGCATTCCGGACAAGGGGGTAAATCTCTCACTAGCAATCCTCAATCTGCCAAGTCATGGAGTTGGTCATCGGCGAGTTGGTCATCGGCCGCGTGGCACCGTCCATGTTATCAAGAGTTGCTAAAGCTTTGTAGGTCTGGCTCCGCCTGACTGATCCGCGATCACCTCTGGCCCATCGCTGCTCCCGCCCCATTGTTTTTTCTTGGAGGCTTGCATGATTTCCAAGTCCGTCAGGCGGAGCCTGACCTACAAAACTCAAATCGCTCTACCCAATCCCTTACATTGTGCGATAGTTCGACTACTACAAAACTAAAGTGTTCGACCCCACCGGGAGTAGACCAATGTGGCCAATCATCGGGGCAATCGCAACGGCAGCGGTGTTCGCCTTTGCGGGCTGGGTGCAATTGCAGTTTGCGCCGGAAATTAAGCAGTACTGCGAGCATCGCCCGGCGTTTGAGTTTCAGCGAAAGATTGCCAGGGATCAACCGTTAAGCACTTATCGCCTGGCCGGCTGGATCTGCCTTGGGTGCAAGTTGTTGTTCCTGATTTTGGCTGCCATCAAGTTCTTCGATTGACGACTTTGCGCAGCCTGCAAAGTTAAAGTGCAACCCCGGATTGAATGGACTTAATGTGCAAAGCCTTGACACAAGTGAACATAAGTATACAATACTCAATATCGCCGGTCACTGGCGGCGAGGAGAAATTTGATTCAACCACCAACCTTACGGCTGGCAGACACTGCCAGGCGGTGATGGTTTATTTCTTGTCGTCGTTCGGCCAGAGCGGCTGTTTTTCAGGGGGTGCTGGGGCTGTTCACTTTCGTTGATGAGGGGTTCATAGCGGCGACAGACGAGCAACAGAACTGTTATCTGGTCGTTCTGAACAGCAACAGAATGCAACAGAAAGCAACAGAAAAGTGAACCGTTTCCCTCCCTTCGATTTTCGGAAACCAATAAACGACAAACACTTACAAAAATCAGGGTTGTGAAGAAAAACTGACAAACACCCACCCCAAAGAGGCAGCCTCGGTTTACGGGAGAAAAACCTTTCAAAATGAAGCGAAGCATGTACGAATGGGACCGCAGAACCCCACTATTACTTACAGACAGAATTTGCTGGACCTGTGAGGCTCGACTCCGATGCGACTTACCTTAGCTACCCTGCTCGCCTATTTAGACAACGTGCTGGAACCTGCCGATGCGCAGATTTTGCACGAAAAGATTGAGAAGAGCGATTTCGCGTCGGGGTTGGTGATGCGGATTCGGAGCATCAGCCGCAAGTTGCGGATGGGTGCGCCGAAGGTCGAAGGGAAGGGACTCGGGCGCGATCCGAACTCGGTCGCCGAATATCTGGATGGTTCGCTGGCGCCGGAACGGCTGGGGGAGTTTGAGCGGCTGTGCCTCGAGTCGGACGTGCAATTGGCCGAGGTGGCTTCGTGTCACCAGGTGTTGGCCATGGTGCTGAACAAGCCTGCCGATGTTCCCGCGCCGCTGCGTGAACGAATCTACGCGCTGGGTAGCCAGGCCGAAGCGGCCCGGCTCGCCGCGCCAAACCGGATTGATCCTGCGCATGCTTCCGGGGCTGATGGTCAGAAAGCAGTGACCATCAGCACGGGCGCGCCGCCGTTGCCACCCAAGCCGTCGTCGGCGGCCAGCTCGGCTTCGTTGCTCGCGGTATCGAGCGACAACGGCAAGTCGCTCGCGGAGCCTGTCGCGCCGCCAGTCGCCAAGGAACCACAAGTTCCCGATTATCTGCGCGCCAGCCAAAGTTCCAACGCGTGGATTTATTGGGTGGGAGCTGCGGCAGCAGTGTTTCTGTTGGTGCTCGGGCTGCTGCGCATGATGGGGCCGTTTGATAACAGCCATCCGCTGGCCCGCATGATGGGCCTGGGCCCGGTCGTCGCCGTGGCGCCGGAGCAAGTCAATCCGAATCCGGTTCCTCAGCCGGTTCCAAATCCAATTCCGCCGCCTGTGCCGCCTGGTCCTCCTGCGGTGATTCCAGCGCAGCCCGTGCCGGTTCCCATGCCGAACGATACTGTTCCGGTTCAGCCTAGGCCGGTCGACCCACCGGTGGGGCCGCCGATGCCCGTGGAGCCGATGCCGCTGCCAGAGTTGCCCGCGAATCCGATTCCGCCAGAGCCGATGCCGAAGCCGCCGGGCCCAGGCGAAGTTGCGGTTCGCCCTGAGGTTCCTCCGCCGCCGGCTCCGGTGCCCGGAAGTCTGCCTGGCGACAAGCCGGTCGATCCGCTGAAGACCGATGAACCGAAGCCGTTGCCCGTGCCGCCGCCTGTGATTCCCGCCGCGCCGGCCAATCCTACGGAAACCGTCGATGTGGGCCGCTTTACTTCGGACGAGCAAGTCCTGGCCCGGCTGGCGGTCGATCCCCAGAACAACATGAACCTGTGGTATCGCCTGGCCCCGCGATCGTTGCTGAATGCGGGCGAACGCCTCGTGGTGCTGCCGACTTATCGTCCGCAGTTGACACTGGCCACCGGCATTCAAGCCACGTTCGCCGGCGAATCGGCGTTTCGCGTGGAGAAGCCGGTGCAGGCTGGCAACGCACGGGTAACCGTGGAGTATGGCCGCTTGATGCTCGCGTCGGTCGGCGCGATGGGGGGCCAGGTGGAACTGAATCTCGATGGCATTGTCGGAGTGATTGCCCTCGCCGATGCCGACGCTGCGATCGCCATTGAAGTGCGACGGTTTTTGCCGCCCGGTGTTGCTGCCGAAAAGCCCAACGCCGAAGTAATTCGCGTGGTTGAATTGTTTGCCCTAGGCGGAAAGGTCGTTTGGCAGCCGAGCGAAGGAGCCGCCATCGAGATCCCGGCAAATCATGTCACGACTTATGTCGCAGAAGAATTTCCGCGCAACGGCGGCCCTTTCGAAGCGCCGGCCTGGACCGATGCCAAGAGCCTGCCCGATATTGAGCGCCGGGCCTCGCTCGATATGGAAGCGGAGTTGGCGATTGATAAGCCGCTCGACATTTCGCTCGCCGAACATGCCGCTGGCCGGCGTGTGGAGGTGCGATCGCTTGCGGCGCGGGCGCTCGCGGCCATCGATCAGTTCGAAGCCATCCTCGCCGAGTTGAACGATCCGCGGCAGTATTCGTACTGGGCCGGCGACATCGATTCGTTACGGTTCGCCATTTCGCGCAGCCCTGCATCCGCCGCCCGCGTGCTGGCGACACTGCAGAATCAACGGCCCGAGAACGCCAAAGTGATTTATGAAATGCTGCTGGGCGCCAGCGACGAGCAACTCGTCGGCGGCTCGGCTGCAGTTCTCGTGAAAAGTTTGGAAAGCAACGAAGTGGACGTACGGGTCGTGGCGCTCGATAGCCTCCGCCGCACGACCGGCTTGATGCTGATGTATCGGCCGGAAAAGCCGCTGGCCTCGAACACCACTTCGATCCAGAAGTGGAAGGAGAAGCTCAAGGACAACTTGATCACCAACCGCCTGCCGCCGAATCCGCTGAATGAATACAAAGCGCTGCAGAAATAAGGTGGTAGGGGAAAATCGGCCGTTGAATTAATCACCCGCAGGTGATTTTTCGTCGCGACCGCCGATCACGGCAACTATGCTGAACCGTTCATCCTTGAGCACTGGAGAACTGGCGATGCGTACCTATTGTTGTCTGCTGATTGTCACCTGTTACTGCGGCAGTTGGATCCCGCCAGTTTCGGCGCAAGAGGCGAAGGCGAAGAAACCTGCCCCCGCAGCGAGTTCACCAGCCCCCAGCGAACTGCAGGCGATTCGGCAAACGTCGCAGATGTTCATCGCGGCCTTTAACAAAGCTGACGCAAAAGCCGTCGCTGCGTTATGGACGGCAACGGGCGAATATGTCGACGACGCGGGCCGTGTGTTTGCCGGCCGCGACGCGATCGAGCAGGAATATGCAAGGTTCTTTAAAGAGCATCCTGGCCACAAGATCAAGCTGGTGATCGATTCGTTGAAGTTGCTCAGTGACGCGGCTGCCATGGAAGATGGCCGGGCGTTGCTCGACCCCGAGCCGGCTGGTGCTCCAGCAATCAGCAAGTACACGGCCGTGCATGTGAAAGTTGACGGCAAGTGGCTGATGTCGTCGGTTCGCGATCGGCATGTACCGACACCTTCGGCTTATCGCCATTTAGAAGATTTCGAATGGCTCATCGGTTCGTGGTCGGCCGAAGAATACGGCGCGAAAACCGAAGTCACCTGCCGGTGGATTGCGAATAAGAGTTTCGTCGAGCGCTCGTTTCGCGTGACCAAGAACGGGCAAGTGACCGCAGCTGGCGTGCAGATTATTGGTTGGAATCCGCAGACCGGCGCGCCGCAATCCTGGTTGTTTGCCTCCGATGGCGGTCACACGATGGGGAAGTGGACGCCGAGAGAAAAGGGCTGGGTCATTGAATCCCAGGGGATGACCGCTGACGCCACACACACGACGGCGGTCACTACTTTTACCAAGCTCGACGACGATGCGTTTGCCTGGCAATCTCTGTCGCGGACCGTAGGTGGTGTGCCGCTTCCTGATTCCGATGAGATTGTATTGAGGCGTGTGAAATAGTCGTCTTTGTCTTTTAAAACTCTGCTCCCAAACTTTTTGCTCAACAAAGAAGTCCTGCCATGCGACGTCGCATCCTGTTCACCGCTGTACTGGTTGCTGTTAGCTGTGTTCCGCATTATTGCGCCGGCCGCGGCTTTGGGGGCGGCGGCGGTGGTGGTGCACACATCGGCGGAGGGGGCGGCGGTTTTGGCGGCGGCGGCGGAGGTTTTGGCGGCGGCGGCGGAGGCTTTGGCGGCGGCGGAGGAGGCTTTGGCGGCGGCGCTCGTCCAGGTGGCGGTGGTAACTTCGGCGGCGGTGGTGGAAATTTCGGGGGTGGCAATTTTGGCGGCGGCAACCAAGGAAGTTTCGATCGCGGCAACTTCGATCGCGGCAACTTCGATCGCGGTAACTTCGGTGGCGGTAACTTCGGTGGCGGTAACTTCGGTGGCGGTAACTTCGGTGGCGGCAACTTTGGCGGCGGTGTCAATAACTTCGGTGGGGGTGGTTTGACCGATCGCGGTTTGGGTGGCTCCGGACTGGGCGGGCAAGGTGGTTTTGAAAATCGTGGCGGTTTCGAGAATCGCAATTTCGCCGGTCAGCCGAGTCGTTCGCAGCTGAATAACTTTCTCGGGCTCCCTTCGGATGAAGGGATGCACGCGCTGAATCAAACGCAGAATCACCCGAACGTCGATGTAAATCACGGCACGATCGATGGACCGCGCGGGGGATCCGCTTCAGGAACGACCATCACGGGTCCCGGCGGAAATACCTTCGCCCGTGGCGCGGCAGTTGGTCCCAATGGTGGGGTCGTCGCAGGTCGCGGCGTCGAAGGGGCCGGCGGCGGTGCAGCGGGGCAAGGCATCGCAGTTGGTCCAAACGGCCGAGTCGCTGGTGGCGGTGCGGTCGTTGGACCGAATGGTGGCGCCGCGGCGAGGGGATTTGTCGCTGGGCCAAACGGCGTGGCCGGCGGTTTTGCTCGCGTGACTCCTGCGGGCCGCTACACAACGGCTGTCGGCGTGCGCACCAACTTCAATCATTGGGATTGCTACGGCGCGGGTTGGTATGGCGCTCATCCCGGCGCTTGGTACGCGAGCGGCTGGGTTGCCGGCGCCGCATGGAACGCCGCAACTTGGGACTCGGTCGATGCCTGGCTGGGCTACGCTGCCCAACCTGCGTATTACGACTATGGTACGAACGTGACCTATCAAGACAACAGCGTCTACATGAACGGCCAGCCAGTCGGTTCGGCCGAAGATTACTACAACCAGGCCACCACCCTTGCTTCGCAAGGAACCGACGCGGCCGCTCCCGCTGATGGCGACTGGTTGCCGCTGGGAGTTTTCGCCCTGAGCAAAGCCTCTGCTGCGACGTCGGACGTGGTGATTCAACTCGCCGTCAACAAGGCGGGCGTGATTCGCGGCAACTATACCGACACGGTCACCAACAAAACGCAAACCATCGCCGGCAGCGTCGACAAGGAAACGCAACGCGTCGCGTTTCAAGTCGGCGAAAATAAAACGGCGATCATCGAAACCGGCCTCTACAACTTGACCAAAAGTGAAGCCCCCGCGCTGGTGCATCTCGATAAAGACCGTACCGAGCAATGGCTGCTGGTGCGGATGAACAAAGGGGGCAGCCAGGACAACGCGGTTTCACGCTGAGCAAGAAACAAAAAAAGGCCGCCGGGAGCGGGAGTTCCCAGGCGGCCTTCAGGCGGGATCGATCTTTTAATTTTGGTTCAGCGGCTTGCAACTCTACCCAGATTCGCGTCCGCCGATGCTTCGCTCGATCATTGCCGGTCGTTCAAGCCGGCAATGAGTTTTGTTCCATTCAGCATCTCCTCCTGTGAGATAAGTGGCCGGTTAGGTTTCCAAGCCCGTTCGTTCCCTCATTCACCCCTGCGCCGGGGTTCGTCTTTCGATGAGACCAGTAAAAGCAACGGCCGTACCAAACTGCGATTGACAGCTTCCAAAAGTCTCCCGCTCACGGCTTGCTGGGACCATCAATCGACCGCAAGTAATTTATGGAACGAGACTTGCGCGTGCAGAAACTTTTCAGCCGCAATTCTTTTCTCCGGTCCCTGTCGTCCCTTTTGCAATTCTTACCAGACTCGCGTTTGCCAAATTTACAACGCGGCTTTGAACTTTCTTCCGCTAGCCACCGTACAAGCTCGCGGGTTCTAGCGCAACTCTTGCCAGCACCTGCGTACTCGCAGCGACATGACTGCTACTTACCCAGCAATCTGATAGACTACGTCCCCTCGAACTCGGTTTCCTCCTCGTTGCCTCGCATTCAGCGCTTACGCATCCACGCTATGACTGCAGCTTCTCCTTCGCCGGCCGCGCCGGCTCGTCGCCCATCCGATCACGAGGTGGTGATCGAAACCCGCACCCTGACCAAGGTCTACAAGGACTTCTGGGGCCGCTCGAAGGTCCGGGCTTTGAACGCTCTCGACCTGGAAATTCGCCGCGGCGAAATCTTCGGGCTGCTAGGGCCGAACGGCTCGGGCAAATCGACGACCATCAAGCTGGTCCTCGGCCTGCTCTTTCCGACAAACGGCAAGGCCTTGGTTTTTGGTCAAGATGCGACCGAGGTCACCAAGAACGAGCGGATCGGTTATCTGCCCGAAGAGTCGTATCTCTACAAGTTTTTGAACGCCGAAGAGACGCTCGACTTTTACGGCCGCTTATTCAACATGCCGACCGATGTCCGCAAGCAGCGGATCAACGAGCTGATCAACATGGTCGGCTTGAACTGGGCTCGCCGCCGGCAGCTGCGGGAATATTCGAAAGGTATGACCCGCCGCATCGGTCTGGCGCAGGCGCTAATCAACGATCCGGAACTGCTGCTGCTCGACGAACCGACTTCGGGGCTCGATCCGATTGGCACGCGGGAGATGAAGGACTTGATCCTGAAGCTTCGCGATCAGGGCAAGACGATTGTGATGAGCAGCCACTTGCTGCCCGATGTGCAAGACGTCTGCGACCGGATCGGCATTTTGCATCAGGGCGAACTGAAAGAGCTGGGCCGTGTCAGTGAATTGCTGACGGTACAGGATGTGACGCAGATTCGGGCGCGCAACGTCAGCCCCGAATGCGAAGCGGAACTCCGGGCCGTGCTGGCCAAGCACAACACCGAACTGCTGGCTGTGGAACGGCCGACGCTGTCGCTGGAGGAATTGTTCCTCGACATCGTTCGCGTCAGCGAAGCCCGCCCCGGCAAACGCGTGGGGAATACTTAGTCGCCGTTCGCTCCGCGAACGGTGAATCGGCGTATCCATTAAGCATTCCGCAGCGGATTGAGTCATGTTGTCCTTCGAAAACAAACTGATCACGTATTACGAGTGGCTCTTTCCGAGCACCGTCAATTGGCAGCGGCCCGATACCTGGGGTTTTGCGCTCGGCGCGCTCGTGATCATCTTTTTGCTCGCGGTGTTGGCGCCGTTTTTCTGGTTCGTTATCGCGTCGTTCACCCGCGGTCCCAGCGAAGCGTTCTATTTGGTTTCGCGCTCGCTCCTCTCTTCGCTGAAAGAAGATGCCCCCGGTTTTTCCTTCCGACGCACGTGGGCCATTGCTCGCTTGTCGCTGCAAGAAGCAATTCGCAACCGCGTGCTGATTGCATTCTTTTTGTTCATCCTGGTGCTGCTCTTCGCCGGCTTGTTCCTCGACGTAAAAAACAGCAACCCGGCGCGGCTGTATTTGAGCTTTGTGATTTCCACGACCAATTACTTGCTGCTGCTGATGACGGTGTTTCTCAGCACGTTCAGCATTCCCAACGACATCAAAAATCGCACCATTTACACCGTCGTCACCAAGCCGGTCCGTTCGGGCGAAATGGTGCTGGGGCGGATTATCGGCTTCATGGGCATCGGCACGGTGATGCTCATCGCGATGGGGATTGTCAGCTACTTGTTCGTATATCGCGGGCTGATGCATTCGCACGATGTCGCGATGGACACCTTTCAAGCCGCCGGCGAAGACGTCGCCAAGGGCATCACCTTCAAGAAAGGTGAATCGACCGAGACCTATCATCACAAGCACGAGATCACGATTCCCAGCGAAGGGAAACCCGCCGCGAGTCACGTGATGGGCCACACGCACGAAGTGTTCGTGGGAAAAGACGGCAAGGTGACGCTCGGTCCGGCGATCGACATGCTGCAAGCCAAGGCCCCCGTGTACGGCAAGTTGCAGATTCTCGATCGTAACGGCAATCCGACGGAAACCGGCATCAATGTCGGCGACGAGTGGACGTATCGCGGTTACATCGAAGGTGGCTACAACACCAAGTCTCGCGCGATTTGGACGTTCAGCGGCATCACCAAAGAGCGCTATCCCGAAGTGCTCCCTCTGGAACTCAACCTGCAAGTTTTCCGTACGTACAAGGGAAACATCGAAAAGGGCGTGCTCGGCGAAATTGTCATTCGCAATCCCGATCCGCAAGCTCGCGTCAAACAGAGCGGGCCGATCGTTTTTGAATCGAAGGAATTTCAATCCGATCCCAAGCCAATCAGCAGCAAGAATCTGTTTCCAGCCGGACAAGCCGCGGGCTCCGGCAAACTTGATTTGTTCGATCTGGTGAGCCCCGACGGTCGGATTCAAGTCGAAATCAAATGCGCCGAGCCATCGCAGTACTTCGGCGTCGCCCAAGCCGATGTTTATTTGCGGCCGCAGGACGGCATCTTTGAACTGAACTTCAGCAAGGCCTATTTCAGCATCTGGATGCAGATGCTGCTGGTCACTTGCTTTGGCGTGATGTTCAGCACATTCCTCAGCGGACCCATCGCACTGCTCGCGACGATCTCCGGCGTGGTGATGGGACTCTGCGGCCAATTCATCCGCAATGTGGCGACGGGCGTCGAGCAAGGCGGCGGCCCGGTGGAGTCGTTTATCCGCCTGGTCTCGCAACAGAATCAAACGACCGACTTGGAAGGCGTGAACCCGATTGCCTTGACGATCATGAAGGGCTTCGACAGCACGCTGATGTTTTTCATGTACGGCCTGACGTATCTGCTGCCAGATCTGACGCAGTTCGATTCGTCGCAGTTCGTGGCCAACGGAATTGATATTTATCCTGCCATCATGTTTCAGCAGATGACCTTGGCCGCGGTATATGCCACGTGCGCGACGATTGCGGGCTACTACTTCCTGAGGTCGCGGGAGATCGCCGGATGATCAAGAACCAATCGCTTGTTCGCAAGATTGCTTACATCACCGCGATCGCGCTGCTGCTCATTCCGCTGTCGCGGCTGAGCGAGCCCTCGACCCTCACGCGCACCCGCGATGAAAAAACCGGCGCGCCGGGCAGATCCGTTGGTTCACCCGGCGGCACTTTGGCGAGGATGCGGGCAGCGAATGGTCTCGCGCCCGCGGAACTCGGCGAGATCGATCCGGCCAGTGCGACAATGAAGTTCGCCACGCTCGGCATGCGTCCGGTCGCCGTCAGCTGGCTCTGGCACAAAGCCAACGAATACAAAAAGTTCAAGGACTGGGACAAGCTCGAAGCCACAGTCGAACAGATCATTCGCCTGCAACCCAACGATTTGGAAGTGTGGGATTTCCAGGCGCACAACCTGTCGTACAACGTATCCGTTGAATTCGACGACTATCGCTATCGCTATGCCTGGGTGAAGAACGGCATCGGCTTCCTCGTGCAAGGCACCGAATACAACCGCGACGAACCGGGCTTGCTGAATCAGATCGGTTGGTTCACCGGTCAGAAGATCGGCCGTTCAGACGAAGCCAAACAATTCCGCCGGTTGTTTAAGGACGACAAGGAATTTCACAAGGAGTTCTTGAGCGCTGGCGTCGATGTCGACGTGTTCGATGCCAAGGGCTTCGATGCCAAGCCGGACAACTGGCTGGTGGCTCGGCTGTGGTACGACAAAGCCGTCGATGCCGCGCGTAATTCCGGCCGGCCGATCCGTGGCAAGACGCCGCTGCTATTTTACAGCGGCGGCCCGATGTCGCTGATCAACGGCGCTGCAGCCATTGAAAAAGACGGCCACTTCGGCGAGCGGGCGCTCACGGCTTGGGATCAGGCTGCTGCCACCTGGTACGGCGGCAATCGCGATGCCACCGAACTGCGTGACGTCGTCTACGGCAATCGCTCGATTCCCACTTCGGCTGGTTTTGACATTCGCCTGAACGATGCTGAGGAAGTGCAGCAGCGGATCAAAGTTGCCACCGAAGAACTCGACAAACTCGCCGGCGGTGCGCGGGCGAAGTTGATCGCTGATAAGAAAGCCGCCCTGCCCGAGAACTTGCGCGAGGTGGTCGACAAGCCCGACAACAAACTCGCCGGCGATCAGCACAGCTTGAAGTACACCGCCAATCAACAAATTGCGGTGCAGCATTCCGAAGTGGCCAAGACCGTAAAGGGCGCCGACCGGGTGCGAGCGTTCCAACTAGCCGATCAATTGGAGGCAGAAGCTAAGCTGCTCCAGTACATCAACATTTATCGCGGAATTGTGAACTTCGATTACTGGCGACAGCGCTGCAAAGCCGAACGCGAACAACGGATGCTCGACGCCCGCAAAGCGGTTTTCGATGCCGACCGTCAACTGGAACTCGGGCAAAACTTCGCCGCGATTCAAAAGCTCTACGAAGATGCCTGGCAGGCCTTTGCGAAGATCTTTGCCGACTATCCGGACCTGATGGCGAATCCCGAAACGGAAGAACTCGTGGAATCGGTCGAGCGTTATCGCGACTTGCTCGCTCAACTTGATCAACCCTTCCCGGTCGACTTTGTGCTGAACGACATGCTGGAAAAACATCCTCGCGGCAAAAAGCTGCGCGAGAATGCGAAGCTCGTGAACGAAGCAGCGCCCGGAACCGAAAAGCCGAAAGAACCTTCGGAGCCAAAGCCTGAGGAAAAGAAGTCGGACGAAGAGAAGAAACCCGAAGAGAAAAAGTCGGAAGAAAAGAAAGACGACGATAAGAAGGCTGACGAGTCGAAGTCCGACAAGTAGAGTACTCATCTCGCTCCGCCGAGATGACCGGAAGTGGCGTCCAGCCAGTTCCGCAACCGACTTCGCGGCTCAGAACGACAATCGATAATTGCTCGAGTTTCTCAACTTTCCACGTCGCTTGCGTTGGAGGCTGAACGCCAGCAACGATCCTCTCGGCGGAGCGAGAGGAATACCATGCGGATCGTTTCACTCCTCAGCAGCGCGACAGAAATGCTCTTCGCGCTGGGCCTTGGTAAGCAGGTCTTGGCAGTCAGCCACGAGTGCGACTGGCCGCCGCCGGCCACACATCTGCCGCGAGCAACACGTTCGCGCATCGATAGTTTGCAGACCAGCCTCGCCATTGATGGACAGGTCAAACAACTCCTCGCGGCCGGCGAACCTTTGTACGAAATCGATGAGCCGTTGCTGCGATCGCTCGCGCCTGATTTGATTGTCACGCAAGCGCAGTGCGATGTTTGTGCAATCCGCCTGGCCGATGTGCTGCGATTGCAGGCTTCCGCGCCGGAACTGCAACACGCTCGCGTACTACCGCTGAATCCGAGTTCACTCGACGATGTGCTAGTCGATCTCGCTCGCATGGGAGCCGCAACGGCAACAGAATTAACCGCTGCCGCATTGATCGCGGGTTATCGCGCGCGAGTGGCTGCAATCGTGGAGCAGACGGCAAAGCTGACAACAACGCAGAGGCCACGCGTGCTCTGCATCGAATGGATCGAACCCCTCATGCCCGCCGGCAATTGGACGCCGCAGTTGATCGAGTTCGCTGGCGGCATCAGCGGCCTGGCGGTCGCAGGCGAGCATAGTCGCTATGCAACTTGGGAAGAGGTTGCAGCGTTCGATCCGCAAGTGATTATCGTCGCGCCTTGTGGCTTTGATCTCGCACGGACATTACGAGAGGCAGAACAATTGCCGCGATTGGCCGTTTGGTCAGAACTAACGGCAGTGCAAACCGGCCATGTCTTTGCCTTCGACGGCAACGCGCTATTGAATCGCAGCGGCCCGCGGTTGATCGAAACGCTCGAGGTCCTCGCGCAATTGATTCAGCCGAATTCGTTCCGCGACTTCGGCCACGCGGCGTATTGGCGGCAACTTACTGCTTGATGACGACTTCTGACGTCACGCTCAGAATGTTGTAGAGATCCTGCGCGTCTTGCGGGCTGAAGCTGATGCAGCCGAGGGCCGAACCTTGACCTGGGTTGGCAGCGCTGCCGTGCAGACTGGCCTGGCGGCCCAGATCGATCCAGCAGTTACCGTACGGGTTGTTGGGATCACCGGCTGGAATTTGGCGGTTGTCGCGGCCGATGTAGGCTCGCGGGCCATCCTTGGTGATGACTTGATAGCTGCCTGCTGCGGGCTTTTCTTCTCCCACGGTAAAGGCAAACCGCCCGGCGTACAGCGGCCCGACAAACAGCGTCAGTTCGCCGGCAGCCAGACTCAGTTCCGCGCGGAACGGACCGGGGATCACTTTCAACTCCGTGCCAGGCAGCAGCACCGAAGGATCTCGGACCGTCTGCGAGTTGATATTTTGCAGCAATTGCACCGGCACTTTGCAATGCGCGGCGACTTCGTACAACGATTGCCCGCTGGCAGGGCGGAAGGGTCCGCTCAAGTAATGTTCCGGGCCATAGATCACTTTGCCGGCCAGTGCATCGAGCCAGTTGTGCACCGCGCGACGGTCGTCGGGTGTCAGCTGCGGATTGTTGGCGAACGGCGAAAGTTCTAGCAAAGCATCGCGGAGTTTTCCGGCCTTTACATGCTGCTCCACCGCGGCCCACGCATTCTTCAACTTGTAGGCTTCGAGCGCAGGAGTCGAACTGGGAGCGGGCGGAGTGGTATTCGGCAGCGTGTAAGCGGATGTCGATTCCGCAGGCGTCGGCGATGCTGGAGTGGGTTGTTCAACCACCGGATCAGTGGCCGGCGGCGAAGCTGGCTGCGTGAAGTCGGGGGCGTTGAACGTCGCGCCGCGTACATCGGCGGGCGAAGGTTCCACAACATTCGCCGTCGGCTGCACGACGGCTGGATCAGTGACGAGGGGTGGCAGATTGGTCGTGACTGGCGGCGACAACGAAGGGGCCTGGCTCGCGGGGCCGAAGTCGATGGCCGGCAGCTGAATATCGGAGTGCGCGTGTGAATGGCCGTGATTCGATGGCGGCGGCGCATTGAGCGTGACGTAAACCCCGTACAGCACACCGGCCAGCACGAGTACGACGCAAGTTGATTTGAGCGAATTCACATTCGTCCTCCCTGACGCTGCCGGCCGAAGCTTTTTGCAACAAAGCTCCGATTCGTAGCTAGCTGCCCCGCGCCCTCCTGGCGCAGCGCCTGCCGCCCGGCAAGTCTGACTCACCTTAGGCACCATAGCCGGAGCGGAAAATTCGGGAAAGAGCAAATTTTACTTTACCGCCAGCCGACGACTGATCGCGCGGCGCGCAGGTGCGCTATAATGCTTCGCTTTCACTCACCTTGGTAGCAAACCGCGGGTTGTAATGGTCGCTTTGGAAATCGTGCTGCTGGCCGTCCATTTGATATGCATGAATGTGGCGTCAGGTGCGCCGCTGCTGGCGCTATGGCTGGAATGGAAAGATCGCCGTGGCGATGTGATTGCACCGCAAGCGGCGCGCTATTTGGCCGCGACGGCAGTCATCTCGCTCTTTGTTGGTGCGCTGCTGGGCTTGCTGCTCGGCTGGCTGCGGTGGACGCCCGCGTATCAAGAAATCTGGCAAATACAACTTTCTCGCAAGCTGAAGTGGGGACTCGTGGAACTCGGTGTTTCGGCCACGATGCTGGTTGCTTATTGGCTGTGGCGACGTTGGGCCAATTTGCCGACTCGCCGTGGCTACCTGGGCCGTAGTGCATTGTTGCTGCTGACGAGCACGAACCTGCTCTACCACTTCCCGCCGATCTTGATCATCGCCAGCAAACTGGCCGATCGTGGTTTTCCCGCAGCGGCCGATGTTCCCAGCGGCGTGATCGATCCGCCCGCGTTCCGGCGTTTGATGGCCTTCGATGAAATCCCCGCGCTGACCGTTCACTTCGCACTCGCTTCACTCGCAATGGCTGGACTCATGCTGCTCGGCCTCGCGCTGCGTCGATTCAAAACCGACGATGATCCTCGCGGCGCGAAGCGCATTGCCAACTGGGGTGGTTGGAGCGCGCTTCTTGCGACAGGACTACAGCTCGTCGTAGGACTGTGGTTGCTTGCCACGACGCCGCCCGACTTGCAAGCGCAGCTCACGGGTACCGCGCTGTGGCCGACGTTGTGCCTGGGAATTTCTCTAGCACTGGTCGTCTGGCTGCTGCGAGAATTGTCTGAAATCACGCTGGGCGAGCCGACGCGCGGTGGGATGATTCGCGCGATGATTGCGATGACTCTCGTGATTTTTTTGATGACCGCGGCGCGACAACTTTCGCGACCAACAATCAATCAAAATCGAGTCACGGTCGCTCAACCTCTCTCCGTCCTGCATTTGAAACATTAACCATGGAAAACTTCACGCTTCACGATCCGGCCAGCGGCGCGACGGCCGAAGTTCTCGTCAATCTCGGATTCAACTGTCATCGCTTCTCGGTGCCGCACCGCGGCCGGCAGGTTGATTTGCTCTGGCGTTCGCCGACGTTTCTTTCCGGCAGCGATCGTCCGTCGCGCAGCGGCATTCCGATTTTGTTCCCCTTTCCCGGCCGCATCCGCGGCACGACGTTCGAGTGGGAAGGAAAGACGTACAACATTCCTGCCAGCGATGCGCTCGGTAACGCGATTCACGGTTTCGTTCACACGCGGCCGTGGCGCGTAATTGAAAAAGATCGCCGCCGCGTCGTGGGACAATTTCAAGCGAGCGTCGACGATGCGAATCTTAAAGATCAATGGCCCAGCGATTTTCGCATCACCGCGAGTTACGACCTGAGCGGCGGCATGTTGCGATTGAACTACCTAATCGAAAATCCGGGTGACACTCCCCTCCCCTGCGGTCTTGGTTTGCATCCGTATTTCCATGTGCCGTTTCTCGATGGCGATCCGAAGCATTGCCTCGCGCTTTTGCCAGGTAACGCACGTTGGGTGCTCGATCAAATGCTGCCGACGGGCGAGCGCGTACCGCTCCCGAATGCGCAGGAGTATCGCGCCGGCGCGGCATTCGGCGGTTTGCAACTCGACGACGTTTTCACCGATCTGCAATTCGACGACGGTTGGTGTCGCGGCCACGTCTACGACCCTGCTGCCAAGCTCGCCGTAACGATCAGCTTTTCCTCGATCTTCCGTGAGTGCGTGGTCTTCACGCCGCCGCATCGTGAAGCGATTTGCATCGAACCTTACAGCTGCGTGCCGAATGCGGCGGAACTCACCGCGCGCGGCGTCGATGCGGGATTGTGCGTGTTGCAGCCCGGCGAATCGTTTACTGCGGCGGTAGAAATCACCGTGAGTGAAATTGATTTGGGAGCATAGTCGTCGCTTCGCTCCGCGAACGATTCACCGACCGCGGAGCGTTCGGCGACTGTTCTTGGCGCCTATTTCTTCACAATCGCCAGGTTGTCGCGATGAATCACTTCCTCATACGGCTTGTGACCGAGGACCTGTGCGATCTTTTCCGACTTGAGGCCTTTGACTCGCTCCACTTCCGCCGACGAGTAATTCGTTAAGCCGCGGGCGACCACATTATCGTCAGCATCGCAGAGTGCGACGACGTCCCCCTTTTTGAAATCACCTTGCGTGCCGGTGATGCCGGCTGCGAGCAGACTGCGGCCTTGTTCGACGATGGCGCGGCGAGCACCGGCATCGAGTTGAATGCGGCCGCGAGTCTGCGCACTGAAACCGAGCCAGCGCTTGAACGGCGTGATCCCTTTGCCCTGGGCTTGAAAATAAGTGCCAAGCGGTTCGCCTGCAGTCAACTGCGTGAGGACATCCAGCCGCCGGCCACTGGCGATGATCATGTTTTCGCCGGCCGTCGTGACCATTCGTGCTGCTTCCAGCTTGCTCGCCATGCCACCTTTGCTGAGGCCAGTTTTTTTGTCGCGAACATAGGAGAGCACGGTTTCGTCAATCGCAGGCACCGTGTTGATTAACTTCGAAGTAGCCTTGGCCGGATCGCCGTCGTACAGTCCTTCGATGTCCGAAAGGATGATTAGCAGCGGTGCGCGAATCAGGTTCGTGACCATCGCGGCCAGGCGATCGTTGTCGCCGAAGGTGGTTTGCAGTTCTTCGACACTGACGGTGTCGTTTTCGTTGATCACCGGCACGGCGCCGAACTCGAGAATCGAGAGGAGCGTGTTGCGGACGTTGAGATAGCGGACGCGGTCGTCGACATCTTCGGCCGTGAGCAGCACCTGCGCGGCATGGCTGCCGTGTTTGCTGAACGTGCGGTCGTACGCTTGAATCAGCGGCACCTGCCCGACCGCAGCGACGGCTTGCAATTTCGCGAGATCGGTTGGCCGGCCTGGCAACTTCAGCCGGCTGATTCCTGCGCCCACCGCGCCGCTGCTAACCAGGACGACGCGGCGTTTTTGCTTGCCAACTTGCTGTTGGCCGAGCATGAGAATTTCTTCGGCGAGACGATCGATCCGCTCGTGATTGAGCGTGCCGTCGGGCGAAGTGAGAACGCGCGTGCCGACCTTCACAACAATGGTCGAAGCGGCGGCGAACAATTGCTCGCGAAGTGGATCGGACATGAAAGTGCGGGCCCAGGGAGAAGCTGTTTTCGATCGGTGCATGGCACTTTAGCAAAAACAGCGTTCCGCGGGAAAGGCAGGCAGCCCGTCGCGTTAGCGAGGGATTCCCATCTTCTCGAGCAATTGCGGCAACTCTGCGACGGAGCGAATCACGTAGTGCGCCCCGTGGGCGAGAAAATCTCGCTCGATGGCCGCCAGTCGCGTTTTCAATTCCTGCGAATCAAGATGGCCGACCTCGGCGATCGACAGGCCCAGTGCGTTGCCCGTTTGTGAGACCGCGACCGTGATGCAGCCGGCGTTGAGGCCCGCGGCGATGCCGACCGGCGTGTCGTCGACAACCACAACTTCGCTGAGCGGATAGACGTTCAGCTTCTCCGCGGCACGAAAGTTCATCCAGGGCGTGGGCCGACCGAGTGGAACGTCGTCGGAACAAATCAAGCAATCAGGGATGTAGCCGCCGGCCGCGGCGATCGGCGTGACGACTTCCATCAAAGCCCGTGTGTAACCCGTGGTCGAACCGATCTTCATTCCCCTGCGGCGGCATTCGTCGATTGCCTCCACAACGCCCGGAATCAGATCGGAGCCGGCCGAAAGCGTATCGATTTGCAACGGCAGGAACTCGTCGTACATTGCCTGCACGTCGCTATCGACGGGCGGTCGGCCGTGCACTTCGCTCCAAAGTTTTGCGACACGGGGCAGCGAGATAACCGCGGCGATATGCTCGCGTTTCGACATCCCCATGGGCCCCCGGGCTTCGGCGATGGTCACCTCTACGCCGCGGCGACGAAAGATTTCAACGAAGACGGCCGTCGGGGCGCGACTGCCGTGGTCGACAGTGGTTCCAGCCCAATCGAAGAGTACGGCTTGAAGTTTCTTTGGCATCGGCAATTCGTAATGTTTAATTGGTAGTTTCAGACGGCGTTCCAGCGGTGCCAACAACGCTCTGCCAGGCCGAATGACATTGTCATGCCAGCGCCACCGGTACCGGTGCAGATGTGAACGTTGGGAAGCGGTTCAGCTTCGAATAGCGGCGCCATCGAATGCTTGGCGTAGATGCCGTGCCAGCGCTCAGCGATGGTCCAGTCGGGCAGCTGGATGATCTTTTGCAATTCGCGAAGCATCAGGTCGTCGATGAGCGATTTATCGAAGGGTTCGATATCGCGGTCGTATTCGTGGGAGTCGCCGAGGATGATTTCGCCGCCGTCGGTCTGCGATGCCATCACATGAATGCCGTAGCGATCGAGCTCTGGCGTTTCGTTGGCGATCCGGTCTTTGAGACTCGCGAGCGAGGGGCAGACGTCAAAGTTGTGGTAATGCCGCAGTGTCAGTCCGCTGGCGAGATGCGTGCCAATTCGCCAGTTATTGTTTGGTGGAATCGTGCGCAACATCTGCAGTTTGCATTGCTTCATGCCGGCCGAGGCGAGGACCTCGGGGAATAAAGTTGCGAAATCGGCGCCACCGCAAACGACAATTCGATCGAACATCCACTGCTTGCCTGCTGCGTTCCGCGCGAGGCCATCACCAACCTGTGTGATCGTGGTTTCGAAATGAAAATCGACGCCGTACTTCTGCGCGAGCCAACCGGGCAGTTGGCGAATGACGGTGCGCGGATTGACGCCGAGCTCGCTGTTGCTGAATAATCCACCGAGCAAGCCGTGTGGGTTAGCAGCGGGGCTCTGTCGACAGACCTGATCTGGCGTTAACAGCTGGCAGTCAAACCCGAGACCGGCAGCTTGTGCATAAAACTCTTGCAACACTTGCCATTCGTCGGCACGGTGAGCGAGATGAATCGAGCCGCAACGATTGACCCACACCCCCGCTTCGTCGGCCAAGCGCAACCAACGCTGCGCACTCGCGAGCGCAATTTCATGGAGTTCGCCGGCGGGTTGGCCAATAGGCCAGACCATGCCGAAGTTGCGGATCGATGCGCCGCTGGCCTGCGCGCTGCGTTCGAACACGGTCACGCGATGACCACGCTCTGCCGCGGACCAGGCTTGCGCCAGACCGACAATGCCAGCGCCGATGATGCCGACCTTGCTCACGCAGCTGACCTTTCCGCGGCGGCAGCATCGAGATGTACTGCGAAGTGTTCGAGATAGGGAGTGACGAGCTTCTCGACTTTCGCAGCATCATCCCAGCGACGGAGGCGAACTGCTTGCTGATAAAACGGATGCTGTTCGAACTGCCGTGACTCTGCGCCGGTCATCGGACCGCCTTGCAGGGCGAGACTTTGAATCGAAGGGGCGCTGAGAAGCGAGAAATAACTCGCATCACTCGCACACAAATAACGTTTGGCGACGACATGCAGATTCACCGGTTCGCAGACCGCTGCGCCAAAGCGACTGGCCAACCAGCGAGCGCCGAGTGCTTCGTGCTGATCGTCGATGCCGTGGTCCGGTGCGTCGGCGGGAAGATCGTGCAACAAGTGCCCGACATCATGCAGCAAGGCCGCGGCAATCAAAGTCGAAGGCGCCCCGTCTTTTTCGGCAAAGTACGCGGCCTGCAGAGCGTGTTCGAGTTGCGAAACATTCTCACCACCATAGCGCGAACCGCCATGCTGCTGAAACAACTGCAGCACCTCGCGGGTGACAGGATGATGTTGCATGATCGTCATTCCTTGGAGTTCATTTGTTCGCGCTATCGTATCGCGCGCTACGATGATTGAGCAGGGCGGTGGCCGCAGATTCATCAAATCTAAATACTCTCCGCGGGCTCGGGACAGTATTATGCGGCGTATGAAACCGGAGCCGATCAATCCCTACCAGTCGCCAAAAGTGCACGAGGCCATCGCGCACGAACTGCCGCCGGCCAGCAATTGGTATTGGGGCGTGTGGTCGGTGATTGCGGCGTTTGGCACTTACTTTTGCATGTATGGTTTTCGCAAACCGTTTACCACGATTGCCGATGAGCCTGGCCAGTTGCTGGTGTGGGGCTTGAGCTTCAAAGTGGTGCTGGTGATTTCGCAAACACTGGGCTACATGCTGTCGAAATTCATCGGCATCAAGGTGATTTCGGAAATGCCGCCGCAGCGGCGGGCTGTGGCTATTCTCGTGTTGATTGGCTGTGCGGAACTCGCGCTGCTGGGCTTCGGCCTCATGCCGCGGCCTTGGAGTGCGATTTGTCTGTTCTTCAATGGGCTGCCGCTGGGCATGGTGTTTGGCCTCGTGCTGGGATTTCTGGAAGGTCGCCGCGCGACCGAAGCGCTCGCTGCCGGCCTGTGTACGAGTTTTATCTTGGCCGACGGGATGACCAAGTCCGTCGGTTCTTGGTTGCTGACGCAGCAAGTTCCTGCGGCCTGGATGCCCTTTGTGGCGGGGCTGCTGTTTGCAGTTCCACTGCTGGTGTTTGTGTGGATGCTCGCCCGCGTGCCGCTGCCGACCAATCATGACGTGGCCGAACGTTCCGAGCGCGTCACACTGACGCGCGAGGCGCGCTGGAGCTTGTATGGCCGACATTGGTTTGGCTTGACGGCGATTGTGTTCGTCTATTTATTAATCTCGATTCTGCGGAGCATTCGGAGCGACTTTGCGCCGGAACTGTGGCACGGGCTGAACACGAAAGTGGCGCCCGAGATCTTCAGTCAATCCGAAATGTTCGTTGCGCTCGGGGTGCTGGTGGTGAACGGCGCGCTGATGCTGGTGCGCGACAGCCGAGTGGCATTTTTTGCTTCCCTGGGAGTGTGCGGCGCGGGCTTGGTGCTGATGATTGCCGCGCTGCTCGCGGTGCAAAGCAATTTCATCGGAGGGTTCGTGTTTATCGTGCTGGTGGGGCTGGGTTTATATCTTCCCTACGTGGCGATTCACACAACCGTGTTCGAACGATTTCTCGCGATGACCCGGGAGCGCGGCAATTTGGGATTCCTGATGTACGTAGCCGACGCGATCGGTTATTCGGGCGTCGTCGGCGTGCTGTTGTCCAAGAACCTATTCAAGGTCGAAGGATCGTTCATCCACTTCTTCCTGACGATCTGTTGGCTAGCGGCCGGGCTGTCGCTCTTGAGTTTGCTGGCGAGTTGGATTTATTTTGCATTTCGCCCGAGGCAGCAACCGGTGTTGCTCGTGAAGGCGGAATCCGCGGCTTGGGAAGGATCGGCATGAGTCTGTCGCTGGCTGCTGTGTTTGAAGGAGTCGCGCGCGAAGTGCAGCTGCGTGAACTTGCGCTCCCTACTTTGCAACGCGGCGAAACGCTGGTCCGCGTGCTGGGCTGCACGCTCTGCGGCAGCGATCTGCACAGTTACGAAGGCCATCGCCAGGTGCCCGTGCCGACGGTGCTGGGACATGAGATTGTGGGAGAGATCGTCGCGTTTGGCGACGGTCCGCCGCTGATTGATCTTGGCGGCGCTACGCTGCAAATCGGCGATCGCGTGACCTGGGCGATTGTGGCGAGCTGCGGCGCGTGCTTTTATTGCCAGCGCGGTTTGCCACAGAAGTGTTTGCAAAGCGTGAAGTATGGACATGAAGCGTTTCGGCCTGGACGCGAGTTACTCGGCGGTCTGGCCGAACATTGTTTGCTGGTTCGCGGGACGGCAATCATTCGTGTGCCGGAATCGTTGCCGCTGGAAGTTGCCTGCCCGGCGAGTTGTGCCACTTCGACAGTCGCCGCGGCCCTGGAGGCAGCGGGTGAACTGCGCGAGAGGACGATGGTCGTACTCGGCGCCGGCATGCTCGGCTTGACTGCGTGTGCGATGAGCCGCGCTGCCGGCGCAGCACAAATCATCTGCGTCGATATGAATGAAAATCGGCGACGGCAAGCTCTCGACTTTGGAGCCACGCAGGCAGTTGCACCAGCGGAACTCCCTTCATTTGCGCGCGAACTAACTCAAGGACACGGCTTGGACCTGCTCCTGGAATTCACTGGAGCGACCGCTGCATTGGAAAACGCACTGCCGCTGCTCCGCATCGGCGCAAGGGCGGTGCTGGTGGGGTCTGTTTTTCCAGTGCCGCCACTCTCGCTACTCCCCGAGCAAATCGTGCGGCGGCAACTGACGCTTACCGGAGTTCACAACTACGCACCGAGACATTTGGCGGCTGCGATGGCATTTCTCGGCCAATTTCAGGGGAAATTCCCATTCCGACAACTTGTCCCGGTTTGGCATCCGCTATCAGCGACAGCAGAGGCGTTCCGAATCGCCCGCGAATCACAAGCCGTGCGGATCGGTATTTTACCAGCTAAAACAGACCGCTAACGGAAGATGAAACCTCGTTAACCATTTGACGAACTTTGTGCCGGTAAAGCACATTCTTTTGATTTTGCCGAAAATCGCTTGCAATTGGGGTGGGGGGTACGTATTTTGACGCCTTGATGGAATCCCCAGTTCCTCTACAGACATTTCGCTCTCAAAGCGTTTGTAGTGGGGCTTTCATCTGTTGATGCGGCTCGCGCCGCGATGAATGCCGTTCTCATTGCCTCACTCTCAAAGCCTTCTTCGTAGCGGAATCATTCTTCTTATGATTACCAATCCCTCCGCGCGCGCGCCAATCACTGAATCGAAACGAAACCATCGCCGGATCTTAAAAAGTGCCCGCTCTCGCCGGCGGCGGATGTTTCTCGAGACGCTGGAGTCGCGGTCGCTGCTGGCGACGATCACTGCCGGCGCGGGGCCGGGTGGTTTTGAATCGTTTTCGACAGCGTCGTCGCTGGCACTGTGGCTCGATGCCAGCGATCCGCTCGGCACGGGAGTGATTCCCGCCAACGGTTCGACGATCAGCACCTGGGCAGATAAGTCGGGTTTTGGACGCAATGCCACCGTTAACACCGGCACCCCGCAATACGTAACAGCTGACCCCGCGGTGAACAACATGGGGGCAATTGGCTTCACAGCGTCGAATGGCGTCGACTTGCTCACGACGGCGTTTGACTTTGATGCGTTAGGTGCAAACTACACGATCTTTGCTGTCTCGCGGTTCAACGGGGCCAGCCATCAGCGGGTGATTACGTCCATCAATCACAACTGGCTGTTTGGTCATCACAATCCACATACCGAAGGTTGGTACTTTGAGGGCGGCCCGTTCAATCGGGGGCCCAACGATGAAAACGGTCGCATTTACACTGCGTTGGTCGGCCCAGATGCAGACGGCACACCTGGTGGCGCGGCGATGACCGATTTTTGGGCTAATGGGACGTTGCTAGACAGCAACAGTACTGCGAACAACGGCACGAACTACAAGCCTGGGCAACTATCCCTTGGAGGCGGCTTCGGCCAGAACTCCGACGCCAACATTTCAGAAATCGTCATCATCAACCGCGTGCTCAACGAAGCAGAACGGTTTGCGGTGCTGAATGCTTTGAGCGCGAAATACAACCTTGCGATCGGCACGCAGAACGGATACACGGGCGACGATCCAGGCCTGGGAAATTACGACAGTAATGTCTTCGGCATCGGTCGACTGGATGCCTCGAATCAATTGATGTCGGCCGGCCAGGCAGGCTTTGGCATCGAAGCCACGACCATCAACGACGACAACGACTTCATCGGTGCGGGGCACAACGTAGCCACGAATGCCTTCACCACTGCCGGCGTGCCATCGGGCGTCGCGCGGCGGTTCACCCGCAACTGGCAAGTGCAAGTCGGCGACGGCAACGACAACCTGGGGGCGACCTTTGCTTTTGATTACAGCGATGCTGGGCTGGCGATCGGCTCGGCAACAACATTCAATCTGCTGCGCAGTTTGGATGGCATCACCTGGACCGATGTCGGCGCGACGGCAATTGTGTCGGGAGATCAGATCAAATTCAATCTTACGCCGGCGCAAGTCTCTTCAGCACTTTATACGCTGGGCGATGCCTCGGGACCTGTGTTGACCACGACTCCCGGCAGCACTTCATATTCCATCGGCGGCGCGGCGGTGGCCATTGATCCAACCTTGACCTTGGTGCAAGGTGGCAGCCCGACGATCACCGGCGCGACCGTTGCGATCAATGGCTTTGTCAATGGCAACGCCGACGTGCTTGCATTCACGCCGGTGGGTGGCATTACCGGTTCTTACAATAGCAGCACCGGTGTGTTGACGCTCAGCGGAGCGACTACTGCTGCAAATTATGAAACCGCCTTGCGCTCGGTGACGTTCACCAAGGCTTCTTATCAGGCAACCCCATCGCGGACGGTCACCTTTGCGGCAACCGACAGCGCCACGTTCACCAGCACCGCTTCGCGCGGCGTCGTGATCAATGCTTCGGCTGCTTCGAACAACGTCACCTGGGACGGCTCGGGCGATGGTTCGACGTGGACCGACAATTCGAACTGGGTCGGCGATGTGATGCCGGACAGTAACGACGTGGCCGTGTTTGCTAATACCGACCCAGGCGTCGTCAATGTCCCGACGAATGTGCTGGTCGGCAGCATCTTGTTCACGAATACGGGCCCGTCGTTTTCGTTGGATAGCACCGGCAGTGGCAGTTTGTCGCTGACAATCGGGGCCATCAGCCAGACAGGCACGACGAGCAACACGATCAATACCGAATTGGTCATCGCCTCACCTGCGACCAGCGTCACGTTTGACGTAATCGCCGGCACGACATTGACGGACAATGGCGTGATCTCCGGAACCGGAAATTTGAATAAGATCGGCGCGGGGACTCTCGTGGTGGCGGGGAACAACACTTATAGCGGTGTAACCAACGTCAACGCGGGCACTCTGCAGGTCCTGGGCTCGCTGCCGGAAATCCCGATCAATCTGTCGAACACGTCGGGCGGTCTGAACATTGCGGACACAAACCACGTGAAAGCGTCATCGTTTTACTCGCCCGACAATCGTGCGCCGTGGACGGTGTCGAGTTGGGCAGGTCAGACCGGCACGTTCCCCAATGCTACGGCAGGAAATACCCCGGCGAACTCAATGTGGCTGAGCAACGGCACCACGGGCGCCGGCACGTGGATCGCCTGGGATTTGGGCTCGGCTTACAACATCGGCAAGGCGCACGTTTGGAACTACAACGAAGTCGCGGCCAACTGGATTGGCCGCGGTGTGCGTAATTTTGATTTGCAGTACGCCACCTCAGCGCCGCCGGAATTCGGCGGCGTCGGCAGTTGGGTCACGGCGCAGTCCGTCGATTGGAGCAATACGGCGCTCTATCAAGGAACCAACTTTGCGACATATACCGGATTTGATTACAACTTTGCCGCCCCCTTCAACGCTCAGTATGTACGGTTCAACAACACCCAGAACTATGGGACTGCCGATGCATACACCGGCTTGAGCGAAGTCATCTTTTACACCGCCGGCGGCGCGGCCCGTAATCCAATTCCCGATGGTTCTGCGGTGACGGTTGCAGCCGGGGCGACGGTCGACCTGGCGGGGACGAGCGAAACCATGGGCGCATTGTCCGGCGCTGGCACCGTCACGAGTTCTCTCGCGGGCCTGTCGACACTGACGGTTGGCGGCGGCAACACGAATGGCACTTTCTCCGGCATCATTCAAAACGGCGCTGGCACGCTGAGCCTCGTGAAGACGGGCTCGGGCACGCAGGTCCTAAGTGGTGTCAATACTTACACAGGCTCGACAACCATTGCCAATGGCACGTTGCAACTCAGCGGCGGTTCGAACCGATTGCCGCCCACGACGTTGCTAACTTTGGGACAAGGAGCTACGGGCGGTGTGTTGGATTTGAACGGCCAAAGCCAAACCGTCACCGGTTTGATCTCTGCCAGCGCGGCCGTCAATCGCGTGGTGAATGGTGGCGGAGGCACGCCTAACTTAACTTTGAACGTGGCAGGCGGACCGCATTTATTCACAGGCGTTTTGGGTGGCCTGGGGCAAGACAGCTTCACGCTTACTAAAGCGGGCGCGGGGACCCAGATTCTCAACGGCGTAAATACATTCACTGGTGAGACAACCATCAACGGCGGTGTGCTGCAGATCAATTCCGATGCAGCGCTTGGCACGGCCCCTGGCGCATTCGTCGGTAATCAAGTCACGATTTTGAACAATGCAACGCTCCGCACCACGGCGTCGTTTACGATCAATGGCAATCGTGGCATCACGCTGGGCGCTGGCGGCGGCACGCTGGATGTGAGTGCTGGCGGACTAACGCTGAACTCAACCTTTGCCGGGGGGACAAGTTTAACCAAGATTGGCGCCGGCGATTTGATTCTCGCCAACAACGGCCCGCTGAGCGCGCCCGGCACGACGAACATCAACGCCGGGCGTTTGTTCTTCGCGGGTCAAAATGCTCTGGGCGCGGGGAACGTTAACATCGGCAACGGTGGCACGCTGGATTACCTCACCGGCGGCGCGCTCTCGCTGAGCAACGTTGTCAATATCGCCAGCGGTGGCAACATTGCCAGCCGGCCGGCAACACTGACGGTGCCGAACGCCACATTGCCGACAACCGGCACGATCATCGTCAATCAAGACGACCAGAATACAAGCACGGTCGTGTTGCCGCAGAACATCGTGCTTACCGGTCCGCTGACCATTCAAGTCGGCGGCGGTGGTGGCAACGGCGGCATCGCGCAGTTCGATGGCGTGATCAGTGGTTCGGCTGCGATCACCAAAACTCAGATTGGCACGTTGGCTTTGACGAATGGTGGCAACAGTTTCTCCGGTGCACTTACGGTCACAGCTGGCACGGTTCGCGCAACTGCCAATGGCGCACTTGGCACGGTCGCAGGTGGAACCAGTGTTGCTGCTGGCGCGACGCTCGATTTCAACGGTGCGTTCAACTACACAACTGCTGAACCGATAACAATTGCGGGCTCGGGATTCGGTGGAGTCGGCGCCATCAACAAGACCGGCGGCAATGGTTTTATCGACACGCCGATTCGCTTGACCGCCAACGCGTCGATTGGCTCTGCGACCGGCAGTTTGCTGACCATCAACCCCAACATCAATCTTTCGTTCTTTAATCTGACATTCGTCGGCGGCGGCGACATGCGGGTCAACGGCGCGCTGCAAGCCGGCGTTATACCCACGAACAGCATTGCCAATCTGAATACTCTCGCGACGGGCGATTACTCGTTTACTGCCGACAGCCAAACATTCAATGCCCGCGTCGATAATGTGGCAGGCACCGGTTGGCTCTTGGTGGGCCGCGGCCGACAGGGATGGGAGTTTGATGCCGATGGCCAAGGTTTGGTCTCAGCGGTGAATCAGAATCTGGGAACGTCGACGGCGTTTACTCCAGCAGCTTATAGCAACAACATCATCAATGATCTGCTCGGTCAGTCGGCACTCAATTTCACGAATGTGGAAATGCGAATTCGCCGTGCGGCCGATGCCGCTGGCACCCAGTGGCAAGAAGCACGCTGGCGGAACTTCGGCGTGACGGGTTGGACGTGGTCGTTCTCGAATAACACGACTGATAATAATTCCGGCTTCCTCACTGGCATTACGCAAGAGATTCAAGCGTCGGTGTTAGGCGCAGCGCAGACGTATACGAATGTGACGACGGGCGATTCAGGCGATAACGATGCCCGCCGCATCTTCACGTGGCCTTGGTCGGGTCACGGCAGCCAGCGAGGTTTCTCGTATGGCAGTTCGGTGAACTTGGTCGCCGGCCCCAGTGCGACGAACTTCCTCTGGGAAAACGGCGGCGAGAATCACGAGATTCCGTACACCGAAGTCTATATTCGCAGCCTCACGCCGGTGGTCACAGGTGCGAACACCGTGACCAAGAATGGCACCGGTACCGTGACGTTGGCTGGCAATAACAATCATGCTGGAGCAACGACTATCGGTGGCGGCACGCTTGTCGTTGCCCACAACAACGCGCTTGGTACGAATGCGGCTGGGACGACCGTGTTCCCTGGCGCGACACTCGCGTTTTCCAATAACGTGACGGTGACCGGCGAAGCCGTACAAGCAAGCGGCGCGGGTGCTGCTGGCCAACCCGGCGGGATCGCCAACGTGTCGGGCAGCAATACGTTGACCGGCAATGTGACGGGAACCGGCGCGGAACTGCGGATTGGGTCGACGGCGGGCACGCTCACAATCAGCGGCAATATCAACATGACGGCCGCGCCGCTGAATTTTGATGGCGCCGGCAATGTGATTGTCAGCGGCAACATTTCGCAAGGCGCCGCGCTGCCGCTGAACGGCGTAACGGGGGAACTCGAAATTTGGCTCGATGCTGCTGATCCGAACGCGGATGGCAGCGCCGTGGCCAATGGCGCCGTGATCACCAACTGGCAAGACAAGTCAGGCAAGAACCGAGACTTCGACAGTTTCAGTGGCGATCCCAACCTGGTCACGAGCAGCACGCACGGCGGGCCGGCGATCAACTTCGATGGCAACGACTTCCTGCGAACCAACAACACCACCAACAACCCACGCAACTTCATCGATGGCAACGGCGAGTTCACGCTGATTAGCGTAGCGCGCTATACCGGCGGTGATAACGAGCGCGTGATTGGCGCTGCTTACAACGGCCACAACTGGCTCTTCGGCTTCCATGGCGGCAGCACCAATCGCGGCGGGCACTACGATGGCTGGGGTTCACTCGACGCGGCGCCGGTCGGCTATGTGACCGATGCGAATTGGCACTTGCACGCGAATCAGATGAATGTCTTCAGCGATGCGACAAACCCCGCCGGCGATTGGTGGCGAGATGGCGTGCGGCTGACAGACGACAGCCGTGGCACGGGCGATTCGTTTAACAACAACGTGCCGGACGGTTTGGAAGTCGGCGGTTACAACGGTCTCGGCGAAGCGTCGCAAGCGGAAGTGTCTGAATTGTTGATGTACAACCGCGTGCTATCAGACACCGAACTCGCGCTTGTGCAAGCCTATCTGGCAACGAAGTACTCGCTGGCGATTCCATTACCACCAACTCCAGCACAGCTGATCACCAAACTCGGCACGGGCACGGTGACTTTTTCGGGCAACAACACCTACACGGTGGATACGGTCGTGGCGGCTGGCACACTCGTCGCCGCGTCGCCGAATGCTTTAGGTGCAGCAGCAGCTGGCACCACCGTAAAAAGCGGTGCTACCCTAGGCCTGGCCGGCAATGCCACGATCGCTGGTGAATCGATTCAAGTAAATGGGATTGGCGCAGCAGGCATGCCCGGCGCGCTGGTGAATATCAGCGGCAATAACACGATCGCGGCTTCGGCTACTGTCGCAGCCACCGACACCGCTCAACAAATTGGCATGGGCAGCGTGACAGGCACACTCACCATCGATGCCGCGGTGAACTTAAAATTTGCCAGATTGATCACTGATGGCGCTGGCGCTCTCACGATTAACGGGGCGATTGGTTCGGTGCTGCCGACCGGCCCCTCTCTGGCCTCGCTCCATTACTTTCCGACAGGCACATATTCGATTACCGCAGCGGGACAGACGTTCCCTGTTTACGTCAACAACGATGGCGTTGATTCCTGGATCCTGATCGGCCGCGGCCGTGAAGGCTGGGAGTTCGATACGAACGGGCAAGGCACGCCGACGAGCGTGAGCACCAATGTGGGCGTGGCTGCGGGCTTTGCGCCAGCTGCTTTGAGTGATGCGATCATTAACGACTTGCTTGGGCAATCGAGCCTCACGAACGCAAATGCTCAATATCGAATTCGCCGGGCCACAGATCCCACCGGCGCGACGGCGTTTCAGGAAGCACGCTGGACGTTCTCGACTCCCACTTTCACGTTTGATTTCGACGACGCGAATGCGGGGGCGGGTGTGGCCGTCACGGCCCAAGTTTTTCCTTCCATCCTGCCAGGAGTCGGTGGGCCGGCGGCAACATCCACACGTGATTCGATCCCGCCATTTGGCAACGACGCGGGCCGCATCTTTACCTGGCCGTGGGGCGGACACAACAATCAGCGCGGCTTCTCCTATGGCAGCACGGTCAGCAACGGCACCAATGCGGCTGGCTCGTTCCTGTGGGAATTTGCGGACGAACAACATGCCATGCCGTATGCGGAAATTTACATCCGCAGCACCGCGACTCCGGTAATTCAAGACAATCGCATTATCAAGAATGGCACAGGCACAACGACCTTCGGCGGCGCGAATACATACACTGGCACCACGACGATCAACGCCGGCATGTTGGTCGCTGCCAACAACACCGCGCTCGGCACGATCGGTGCAGAGACCACGGTGGCCATTGGCGCAACCCTGGGCTTTGCCGGCAATGTCGCAGTCGTCGCAGAACCGGTGACCGTACAAGCGGTGATCGGAAACACGCAAGATTCGATCGTGAATGTCAGCGGCACGAACTCGTTTGCTGGTCCGATCACGCTGGCCACGATCAACCCTCTTCCCACCACCATCGGCACTTTCACGGGCGGTGATGTCGGCGAAGGCCTCGATCTGACGGGCACATTCCCCTATGCGGTCAATATGGGTGGTCCGGTCACCGGCCCTGTGCAGAACGTCAGCTTCACTTCGACCGCTGCGCTGCCGGCCGGTTTCACGTTCTCGGCTCCGAATGAGATTGCTGGTTGGCACGCGGCCAACTATGGCAGTACGGCCAACGACAACAACCTGGAAGTGGTGATGCAATCGATCCGGTGGAACACCGGACCGGTGACCATGGATCTGGCGAATCTCACGCCAGGCAATGTCTACAAACTGCAACTGCTGTATGCCGAAAGCTGCTGCATGCGTGGCTTTGACGTCAGCGCCGAAGGGGCGATGATCGCGCCCGACTTCGCGCCGTTCGTAACGCAAGGGGGCACGAACAACACCGCGCTGGGCGCCGTGATCACGCATCAGTATGAAGCCTTGGATACCATTCTCAATGTATTGCAGGCTCCGCCTGCGCCTTTCGGGGATCCAAATCCGATCATCAACGGCATTACGCTGGAAGATCTCGGACCGGTGCGCCGCGATTTGAATATTCGTTCCGACGCCGGCGCTCTGACACTGACCAGTGGCCTCGCGCTCAATGGCTCGGTACTCACGCTCAAAGGCGCGGGCAACCTAATCCTCGCGGGCAATGTGACACAGGGTGATGCCTCGCAAGTGGTGAAGGTCGGCATGGGCACGGCGACACTTTCCGGTGCCAACACCTACAGCGGCAATACTACGGTGACCGCCGGAACGCTGGCCGTGCAGAACGGCAACGCGATTCTAGATACCGCCGGACCGGTTAATGTCGGTCTCGGTGCCACCTTGCAATTGCTTGCGAGTGAAACGATTTCGTCTTACGTCGGTGCTGGTGATCCAGGTGCCGGGACGAATGACTCGACGCTCGCACTCGGGAACAATGTTCTGACGTCGACTTCCGGCGCGGCGATCGCCAATGTGACGACGACCGCCACAGGCGGCATCGTGGTGACGACCGCCATTACCGATGCCGATGATGACAACAACATCACCGGCGGCGGCATCTTCCTGCAAGCCGGCACGGGCATCGGCACGGCGGTTGATCCGCTGGAATCGACGATCACGAACTTCGAAGCCGCAACGGCCACGGGCGGCGTGTTCCTGAACAACACCGGCACCTTGAACATCGGCGGTGTCACGGCCACGCTCAGTGGCGTGGATGTGACCGGCGCCAGTGGTGCGATCAGCCTGGTGGCGACGGGTTCGATTAGTGTCGTCACGCAGAATGAAGATGTGTTTGGACCGGGAAATATCACCTTGAACGCCCAAGGGGTGACGAGCAACATCAACACCGGCGGTTCAAATACCATCGCACCATTCACAACGATCTTCAGCACTGGTGCGGGCGCTCTCGTATCGCTCATGGCCGGCCAGGATGTGATCCTGGGAACGGCCACTGCCTACGGCGATTCGATCAGCAGCGGCAACATTTTGATTTCCGCAGGCCGAGATTTCATTCTGCAGCGCGACACCTTCCTGGATGTAACCGGTGCGGGAACCAACACGGTCACAGCAGGCCGAGACATTATCCTGACCAATGATGCAAGCAACTCGCGCCTGACGACCGCCGGCGGTGTTATCAGCCTGACCGCGAATCGCCATGTGGTCGCCAATGTGTTGGGGTTCAATCTCAACACGATCGATTCGACGCAAGGCGGAGTCGCACCGGCGGGCGCCAACGTTTCAATCACGGCGACAACCGGCAATATCTCGATCGGCGACGGCGTAAACGCGGGTACGGCCGGCAATTTGATTCTGAGCGCACCGGCCGGTGCGATCATCGACACCAACCTCAACGGCACTTCGCGGTTTGTCGCCAATGGCCTCACCGCCAATGCCGCGACAGGCGTGACGCTCGAAACGACGGTTGCCACAGCGACCTCAATGAGCACGACGGGCGCGGGGAACATCAATCTGAATGAAACCGATGCGCTGAATCTGCTCGCGACAACCGTAGCGAACGGCTCGCTGACAATCACTGCGGGTGGCGCTTTGACCAATGCGGTCGCTGCCAACGTTGCCGCGAGCGGCAATGCCAACCTCACCGCACCAAGCATCACGCTCGGCACCCAGGCCGGCGATGCGGTGAACTTCGGTTCGCTGACGTTTAGCTCAACCGGAGCAGTCAACATCCAAGAAAATTCCAGCCTGGACCTGCTCGGTGCGAGTGTGGCCACCGCTGCCATCACGCTGCAAGCGGTCGAGGCCGCGGGAACGCAGAACGTCACGCTGCCCGCGGGCGCCACGCTCACTTCAACGGGCTCGACCATCGTGCTCAACGCAGGTGACGACGTGACGCTGGCTGGAAATAGCTCAGCATCGACGGTTACCGTGAATGTAGATGTCGGCAGCGTCGAAGCGACCGGCAGCACCTTGACGGTCACGGGTGTAATCAACGCGCCAAGCGGCGCGTTCCTGGTTGGCGGCGGAGATGCCGACACGTTCAATGTCGCGCCGCAAGCCAATGCCACGCTCAACATCAACGGCAACGCACCGACGGTTGCTCCGGGTGATGTGCTGAATCTCGATCTGACCGGCGCGATCGGTCCGTCCCTCATGCCCACCGGCCCTGGCGCTGGTATCTGGACATTTTTGCCGCCGCTCGACAGCGTGGTTTACACCAGCATTGAAGAAGTCAATGCGGTCGGCATCGTGCCGTTCCACATGGTGTTCGACGCGAACCTGATGCCTTGGGCGAATACCAATGTCGATGACCTGGTCACACTCAACATGAGTGGCACGGATCTGGTGATCACGCGCACCGGGTCGAACGCAGTGCCTGATAACGACGATGTGGGTCAGATTTTCCAAGGTGACGCGAGCAACATTCTGTCGTTCACGTACCTGGGTAGCAATGACAACGACATTCTCACCATCAGCGACGTCGGCGGCATGGTCGATTTCCAAACCAACGTGCCCAGCGTGCCGAACAATCCCAATCTGGCAGGTGCCGCGGAGTTGCTGTTCAACGGCAACGCGGGCAACGACTCGTTGGTGTATCAATTCACCGGCGCAAATGCCGCGCTGACTTATGCGATTGGCGACGGCAGCGGCGCGCTACTGCAAGGCGAAGTGGCCAGCACTTCGGGCACAACGACCTTGCTAAGCTATTTCCAAAATGTGGAAGCCTTGCAAGCGACGGGCTCAGGCGCCACGCCCGGCGTGGCCACCGTCATCGGCGACACGAGCGCTAACACGTTTACCGTGGATTCCGCAGGCAGCTTCCCCGTTGCCGTGACGGCAGGGACCGCAGTCCCCTTGAATATTGTCGGCAATCTCTTTAGCGGCGTGACGATCAACGCTGGCGATGGCGCCGACACGCTCGAACTGCTCAGCATCGGCGCCACGCAGACCAATCCGCTGCTGACAACGTTCAATGGCCAAGGCGATATTGATACGCTCCGCGTGCATGGCACGGGCGCAAACACCGGCACGGTGACATTGAATGGCGGCGCTGCCAGCGATGTGTTTCAGATTTACAACACCTTGAACACCGTCGACAGCATTGTTGGACAGGTGATCGTGGACGGCACCGATGGAAACGTCGCGGCAAACAACGACACGCTGACAATCATCGATACCGGCGATGCCTCTACGGACAATGTGATTATCTCGGCCGTGAATGCCGCGGCCAGCGGCGACTATCGCATCGATGGCATCAACACTACGGCTGTCGACGACGTGGTGTTCCGCAACATCGACACGCTGACCTACACCGGCACACAAGGTGACGACGTGCTCGACGCGCAGTTCGTCAACACAGTGCCATTGCACGACTTGTCGGTTGTCACGATCAACGGCTGGCTCGGCGGTGATCAGTTCCTGCTGTTCACTTCGGATCAGGCAGGCGGCACGAGCCCCACACCAACCGGCGTGAGCAGCGGCGTGGCCACGATCAATCTCAACGGCGACGCGTTGGGCAATCCGAACGGCGCGGACGGAAACGATGTGTTTGGTCAAAGGGACGCAGGCATCGTGGGGACGGGTTCGAATAATGCCGGCCTGGTCGTACTCGACAGCGTTCGCGGCATTCGCCCGAGTGCCAATACCATGATCAACATCAACGGCGGCCAACCCACAGGACCGGTGGTGCCAACCGGCGATACGATCGGCGACGTCCTCAATCTCGATCTCTCCGGTCTGCCGTCGGCTTCTGCGTTGGTGCTGCCAACGGCCAGCGGCACGGTCGCCATCGGCAGCTTCCAGCCACTGAATTATCAGCAGATCGAAGATCTCAATCTGATCATGAACAACCAACTGGTGAACGTGCAGATGGGCGATACCTTCGTCCGTGGCACAGGTGGACAGGATTTGGTGCAGTTCATGAAGAACACCACATTCGGCAGCGATCCTGCCGCCACGCGGGTGCGCGTCAATCTGCTGGTTGTCGACTTCCTGCTGACCGGCAAGTCGTTTACCGTCGCCGGCGCATCGGCCGACTATGTAACGCTTTCCAATGTCACGCAGCCTGCCGAAGTTTATGGCGAAGGTGGCGACGATTATATTTCCGGCGGCATGGCCAACGACTTCCTCGTCGGCGGTCTCGGCGCCGATCTGATCAATGGCAGCGGCGGCGACAATGTGATCTATGGCGACAACGCGCCGGTCGTGCCGAGTGACCCCACTCCGCAAGACACTGCGGTCGGCGGCAACGACATTCTGAGCGGCCTCGGCGGCAACGACGTCTTCTACGGCGGCGGCGGCGATGACCAGGTCAGCGCTGGTGGCGGTAACGACTATGTGCACGGTGGCATGGGGAATGACACGCTCGACGGCGCTATCGGTGACGATCGCGTTTACGGCGGCCCGGGCAACGATGTGCTCGGTGGCAGCAGCGGCAACGACCTGCTCAGCGGTGGCAGCGGCAACGATCGCCTTCTCGGCGGCTCAGGGCACGATGTGCTGCTCGCTGGCAGCGGCGCCGACGATCTGACTGGTGGCGACGGGAACGATTTGCTGGTGAGCGGCAACACGGCCGGCGAGAACAGCACGTTCACCTCTGTCGCCAGCACCACCACGTTCGGCGCTGCAACCTATAGCAACATGCTCGACAACGACGCGGCCCTGCTATCGTTGCTCGCGCAATGGAGCAGCGCGAGCGATCGGTCCGGGCTCGGCCTTGTGACGCACGATGGCCAGGACGATGACCTGGTCGGCGACATCGGCGACGATGACTTCTGCTGGGAGTCGCTCGATCTGGCAGACGAAGCACCCGCCATGAGCCCCGGTGATTTTAACACCTTTGGCATGGGTACCGATGAACGCTTTGGACCGAGCAGCTAACAAGCAAGAAATGAAAAAGAGCTGCGGCTACGCACTTGGAGAAAGTGGGGCAGTACCATCTCCAAGAGAGTGAGCCGCAGCTCAAGTACCTACAGTCAGTAGAAAAGCGTCTGAGCCCGTTTGACTCATGTCGCAGCGTGATTTCGTCGATCCAAGGGTGTTTATCAGAGGGTTGTTAAAACAACTATCACGCTGACCATATCTATCGACAAGTTTGGCGTGAAAATGCACTCAAGTCCAATTTCACTGACAACGATTTGTCATCGGCAGGCGGAAAAACCCGCAAAATTAGTCCCTTCTCAAGATTCTCTTCAGGTTGTCTTCAGGTTCGCCCGCAGCATCCACCTTTTCCTCGCCACGCGCTGGGCAGGCAGGGCGATTCCGACTTGGCTACAATAGCTTGACTGCCTTCGTTCATCCCTCTCAAATTCCTCCGCGCAGGAGCGTTTCGCATGTCCCGTTCCCAACTTTCTCGTCGTTCTTTCCTCGGGGCGTCGGCCGCCATGGCTTCGACGCTGGCCATTCCGATGTTTGTTCCGCGCAGTGCTTGGGGTGCGAACGAACGAGTGATCACGGGGCACATCGGCATGGGTGGTCAAGGTCGAGGCAATCTCGGGCAGTTCCTCAGCAACGCGGTCGCCGTGTGCGATGTCGACAAGACCAATGCCGCCAAAGCAGCCAAGACAGTGGAAGACAAAGGGAACAAGTGCGAAGTCTACGGCGACTATCGCAAAATGCTGGAGCGGAAAGATATCGACGCCGTCGTGATTTCGACGCCTGATCATTGGCACGCGCTGACGACCATTCATGCTTGCGAAGCGGGCAAAGATGTGTACTGCGAAAAGCCGCTGACGCTGACCGTCGCCGAAGGCCGCAAAATGGTCGAGGCTGCCCGCAAGCACAAACGCGTGGTGCAAACCGGTTCGCAGCAGCGCAGCAGCAAGGAGTTTCTGCAAGCTTGTTCGCTGGTGCGCAACGGCTACATCGGCAAGGTGCACACAGTGCTGGTGGGCCTGCCGAAGTCGAACCATCCGGGCGAACCGGTTGCCGACAGCGATCCGCCCGCCGAACTCGATTACGAAATGTGGCTCGGGCCAGCTCCGTTTCGCCCGTACAACAAAAAGCGAGTCCACTACAACTTCCGCTTCTTTTGGGACTATTCAGGCGGCCAGATGACCAACTGGGGCGCGCATCATATCGACATCGCGCAGTGGGGCCTGGGCATGGACGACAGCGGCCCCGTCGAGTTTGAAGGGACTGCTACATTCCATCCACAGAAGTGGCACGAAGTGAGCGAGACCTGCCGCGTGACCTGCACGTATGCCAACGGCGTGAAGATGATCGTCACGCAAGGCAAGCAGGACTACAACGGTAAAGACATCGCCGGCGGCACAACCTTCATCGGCGACAAAGGACAGATCTGGGTCAACCGCGGCAAGATCGAAGCCTCAAATCCCGAACTGCTCAAGCTGGATCTCGCGGCGATGGAAACCAAGCTCTACAAGAGCCCGGGCCATCACAAGGATTTCCTCGCTTGCATTGCTTCGCGCAACAATCCGATTTGCGACGTCGAAATCGGCCATCGCACCGCGACGGTTTGCCACCTGGCGAATGCGACCACGCGGCTGAACAAAAAGCTGAAGTGGGATCCGGTGGCGGAAAAAGTCGACGATGCCGATGCAGCTGGGTTGCTTGATCGTCCGTATCGGTCACCGTGGAAGCTGGCGTTGTCGTAGCAGACTCTGGGAGGGCGAAGCTCCTGCTGAGCCGCCGCGGCGATTCTCGCGAAACTCGCGCGTAACGTCTCCGCGGGAGTTCGTCTATTTCCCGCGGAACCATTGTTGAAGGATTAGGGCCAAGCGCCGCGGCGGCTCGGCGGGAGCCTCGCCCTCCCAGCAATGTCACCAATTCTTTTCTTACGGCAACGGCACTTGCTTGGGACTCGCCAAATAACCGACGAGGTCGCGGACCTCGTCGTCGCTTAAGCGTTGAAAAATCCCTTCCGGCATCATCGAGAGCTTTGAAGGCTTCCGCTCTTCGATGCTCGTAAGCGGAATGGTCAGCACCTCATTGGGCGTTTGCACGATCACGGCCTGCACCGTTTCGCGCAGAACAATCCCCTGCACGACTCGGCCATTGTCGAGCAAGAACGTCGTCACTTGATACTCACGCGGCACGACCGCCGACGGATCGAGCGCGTTCTCGAGAACGTAGTCGAGATTGGTCCGTTGCGAACCGGTCAGATCCGGCCCCATCTTGCCACCTTCGTCGAACAGGCGATGACAGCTGGCGCAGTTTTTCACAAACAGTCCCCTGCCCTGCTGCAAGTTCGCCTTGGCGAGAACGTCGGTGGTCAGCAGCGATTTGTACTTCACCGCTAACTCCTTTTTATCTTCCGCAGCGGGGCGGATCGTGCCCCAGATCGCTTCGAGCTTCCTCGCTACGCTCTCATGGTTGAGCGCTTGCAGCTGCCGCAGCATGCCGGCGGAAATATCGCTGCGGGGAATCGCTTTGCTTTGCACTGCATCGAGCAGTGCGACCGCGTAGGTCGGTCTCGATACGAGCGTTTGCACCACGTCGGCCCGCTCAGCTTCGGTGAGCTTCGCGTAAAGCTTGAGAAGTTGACTCGGTGTTTGTTCGTGCTGATACGCGGCCAGGGCTTTGATTGCTGATGCTCTCATCTTGGGTTCGCTCAGCAGAGCGAACAAACTCGGCGGCAGATCGGCGGGCAACTTCGTTAGCAACAACTGCAAGGCCCGCTCGCGCGTGGCCACATCCTGGCCGCTGTTGCTCAGTTGTTCGCGGAGTTTGGCGATGACTGTTGCATCATCGAATTTCACCGCGAGCGCTGTCGCTTGATCCTGCACTTGCAGATCGCGACTGTTGCTCAGCACTTTGAAAACGTTCTTCCAAGTCGATGGTGGCGGCACGCTGCGGCGACCTTCGAGCGCGAGCAGAATCCCGCGTCCCAGATCCTGCTGCACTTCGGCATCGCGCGCGGCACCAAGCGAATCGATCACGGTGCTGAGTTTCATTTCGCCGGGGTCGCTTTCCAGGTAGCAACGGACAATGTGTTGCCGGACTAGCGGAATGCGACATTCGACGAGCAGCCTGGCGACATCAGCCGGTTGCTGATCGACAAGTGGCTCGATGCCATACCACAGCATGAGCGGAATGTGATGATCGTCGGCATCTTCCTCACGCGCGACGAGGCGCTGCGCGAGCGGTAAGCGTTCTTTCAGCGCCAGCCGTTGCAGCGCACAAGCGAGCGCGAGTCGTACCTGCGGCGCGCGATCTTCCGCCGCCAACCGCAACAGCGCATCGAGATGCACATTCTTGGGCTTGATCGAATCGACCGCCAAAGTGACACCCCATGCCCGCACGTGTTCATTCGGATCGCGGAGCGCGGCCCGCAGATCGGTGTCGTTGATCATTTTCGCGGCCTGCAAGGTCCACAGCGCTCGCAGCCGAGCGTGTTCTGCTTCACCCGTGACTAGCGTCGTAACTAAGGTTTCGCGGGCGACCACCTGATCGAGCTTGCCGCTGAAGGCCAGTTCCTGCAGTCGCCGCCGGGCATGGCGAGAAACCCATTCATCGCGGTCGGCGACCATTCCCAGCAATTCCTGTTGCGACGACTTCGCCAAATCAACCTGGCGAGTGTTCGCAGCGTGTGGAGTCAGCTTGTAAATGCGGCCGTTCTCGCGCTCGACATCGACATAGTCATGACACTCTCCGGTGTCGCACCAATCGGTCATATAGATGCTGCCGTCCGGACCTTGCTTCACGGCGAGGCCGCGGAACCAACTGTCGTTGGCAAACAAAAAATCCGGTTCGTGCTTGGCGACGTACCCGCTGCCGTGCGGCTCAAGGCGATCTTGGTTGACCCGTCCACCATGAATGTTGCACGCGAATACGCGATTGCGAAAAGCAGCCGGCAGCGCTTCGCCTTGATAAATCATGCAACCCGAATGGGCATGGCCGCCACCTGCGTCGTTGTGAATGCCTTGTCCGCCGCGGGAACTGGTCCAATGTCCGCCGCCCCAGTGCAGATGGTCCGCACAACTGGGAATCAAACCGTACGACCGCGGATTGAGATCCTGACCGAACATCCGTTCGTAGTGGCCGCCGGGTACGACGTGAAACAAATGTTTGATCACGCAGTTGGTGATGAACAGCTGGCCGTGTTCGTTCCAATCGAGGCCCCAAGGATTCGTGGTGCCGTAGGCGAACGGTTCGAACTCGTGCGTCTGGGGATGAATTCGCCACACGCCGCAGTTGATCGGCTTCCGCTCCTCTGGCTTGCAGCCTGGCTTGCCGACCTTCGAGTTCGAAAGGATGCCGTTCAGCCCATACAAATAACCATCCGGCCCCCACGCCAAACCGTTGACAACATTGTGCTTCGCGGCGAGGTCCCAGCCGTCGAGAATCACAACGGGCTCGCCGTCGGGTTTGTCATCGGCATCACGATCGGGAATGAAAATCAGATTCGGCACTGCGGTCAGCCACACGCCGCCGTGTCCCCATTCGATGCCGGAGAGATTCACGCCTTTGTCAGTGAAAATTTTCTTCTCGTCAAACTTGCCGTCGCCGTCGCGGTCTGCATAGATCGTCACACGATCCCTCCCCTGCCCTGTCTTGGACCATGCGGGATAGGACAAGCACTCCACCACCCACAAGCGGCCGCGATCGTCGAACGTGAACGCGATGGGCTGCACCACGTCGGGCTCGCCGGCAAAAAGCGTCGCACGAAAGCCCTCGGGGAGTTTCATCTTGCCGACGGCCTCCTGCGGCGGTATCGGCGCAGGTGCATCGGCAGCGTGCAGTGAAGTTGCGACGAGCAGGATGCAGAGGAAAGAGAGGATTCGCTGCATGGTTTTTCACTTGGGAAAGCAGGATGGATTTTTGGAAGACATACTCCCTCTCCCGTTACTCTCGGGCGAGGGAGATTTTTGAACTAGTTATGGCGGGACGCCATTAAATGTTCGATCTCATCGGCCTCGACCGGCGTGCCGGCCATCAGATCGACGGGGCCCTTTTCGGTGACGACGATATCGTTTTCCAACCGCACGCCGAAGCCTTCGTCGGGAATGTAAATGCCCGGTTCGACTGTCAACACCCAACCCGGCGCAAAGGCTTCGGTGAGATGACCGACGTCGTGCACGTCGAGACCCAACGGATGTCCCAAGCCGTGCATGAAGTACTTGCGGCAGGCCAGTTCATCTTCGGTCTGCTTTTTGACGTCTTCGTCGGTGATCAGGCCCAGCTTCAGCAACTCTTCGTTCATGTGCTGCTGCGATTCCTTCGTCCAATCGCGATGCTTTTTGCCGACGACAGCGCCTTTGATGCTGGCTCGCATCACGCGCAGCACCGCGTCGTACACGTCGCGCTGCCGCGGCGTGAAACGGCCGCTGATCGGAATCGTGCGGGTCAGATCGGCGTTATAATTAGCGTATGAAGCTGCCACATCGAGCAGCAACAGATCGCCATCGTTGCAGGGTAGGTCGTTGGAGTTGTAGTGCAGAATGCAGCTGTTCTTGCCGGCCGCGATGATCGGTGAATAAGCAAACTTCGCCCGCTGCCGAATGAATTCGTGCGCGAACTCGGCTTCGACTTCGTGCTCGTACACGCCCGGTTTGGTGAACGACAACACCCGCAAGAAGCCGGCCTTGGTGATGTCGACAGCTTTTTTAAGCAGCTCCATTTCAGCAGCCGATTTCACCACGCGCAAATCGTGCATCAGCGGCGCGAGCCGGCGGTAATCGTGCAGCGGATATTTTTCGCGCGTGTCGCGAATGAACCGCAGGTCCCGACTGGGCACATCGAGCGACGCGGCTTTGTGCTCGTTGGAATTGATGAAGACCTGCTCGGCATCGCACATCAGCTTGTGAAATACGCCGCGAAATTCGCTCAGCCATTTGATGGTCTTCACGCCGCTGATCTCGGTCGCCTGCTCCTTGGTGTGTTTGTGTCCTTCCCACACTTTGAGATGATCGTTGGGCTCGCGCAGAAAGAGGATTTCGCGCAGCTTTTCATCTTCCGCAAACGGTGCGAGCACCAAAATACTCTCTTCCTGCTCGATCCCGCTGAGATAAAAGAGATCCGAGTTCGGGTGCATCAAGAAGTGACCATCGGCATTGGTCGTGAACAAATCGTTGGCATGTACCACCGCCAGCGCTGTCGCCGGCAAGCGCGCGCGCAACCGCTCGCGGTTGTCAGTAAAGAATTTGGAATCAATCGCAACGTGACGCATCCCGTACTCCCTCAGGTTCCACTCATTGAACATTTTGAATGGCTGTATGGTAGCCGCAACGGAGTGCGCGGGTGAAGATGACCTGCTTGCAGACTTTGACGTAAGTGCCTGCGGCCTCGAACGGGGGGCGTCCAACAATGGTTGCCATTGTTGGACAGTGCAGGTAGCCATGCCCGAGGATTTTGCGGGCTGGGTGTCCAACAATCGCGCCAATAAGTGGACAAGTAGGATGGAACGGGCTTGAACCGATCGATAGTTACGTCGCGGCTAGCGTCGATCGACGAACCGCTGCCCTTTCCCCTCAAACCGCGGCAACGTGCCGAGGGCCACTTGCTGGACTTCAATCTTCAGACCGAGGCGGAGTTGTAGCTCGCGGGCGATCCGCTCGGGCTGCGAGAGGCGGTCTTCCACTTCCACGGCGAGGCTGTCCATGGAGCCCGACTTGCTCGCCGTAACGCGAAACTCGACCACTTCGGGAAAGGCTCGCAGGATGTGCTCAATAGAACTCGGAAAGACATTCACGCCGCGAACAACGAGCATGTTGTCGGCCCGTCCCAGCACTCCGCCGGCCAGCAACACGAACCGGCAGTCGCCGGCAGCATCAAACTGCGGTCGCACGAGATCGCCGGTGCGATACCGAATCAGCGGACTGCCGCGGCGTCCGAGGGATGTGAGCACGAGCTCCGACAGTTCTCCTTCCGTGGCCGGTTCGCCCGTAGCGACCGAAAGAAACTCGGCGATGAACTCGCTTTCGATCACATGCAAGCCACGATCATCCCGACTGTAGCCCCAGGGGCCGACTTCCGACGCGCCGGCGTGATCGATGAGTTGGGCATTCCATTCTTGTTCGATCCGCTGACGAATCGCCGGGACCGAACCGCCGGGTTCACCGGCGACAATCACATGCCGGATGCACAGCGAGCGCGGATCGATCTGGTTTTCGTGGGCGACTTCGGCCAGGTGCAAAGCGTAGCTAGGCGTGCAAAAGAGAATGGTGGCCTGGCAGGAGCGAATCATTTCGAGCCGGCTGCGGCTGCTCATGCCGCCCGTGGGAATGACCATGAGGCCGCGTTGAATGCACGCATCACAGGCACTCCAAAAGCCGATGAAGGGCCCGAACGAAAACGCCAGGATCGCGCGATCGTCGCTCCGCACTTCGGCGGCATCGAGCACATATTGCCACGTCTCGACCCACCATTGCCAATCATCAGCAGTATCAAGCACCGGCATTGGCCGGCCGCGCGTGCCTGATGTGTGGTGATAGCGCACGTAGCGATCGAGTGGATATGTCAAGTTCGCCGCAAACTCTCCCGCAGCCGGCGCGGTGACGAGTTCCTCTTTGAACGTGAACGGCAAATCGGCCAATTGATCGAGCGAAGTCATCGGCCGGACGAGCTTGCCGAGTTTCTCGACATAAAACTTGTTTTGCGGAATGACCTCGATCAGCAGCTTGTTCAGCCGTTCGAGTTGCCAGGCGCGCAGGGCTTCGCGCGAGAGTTGTTGACGTTGCCAGCGATCGGAAGCGGAGGTGCGGAGCATTCACCCATCATAGAGAACCAGCCGTCTGTTTCCAACGGACCGCGCGTGCGCTACACTAGCGAGGAACGCTTGGTTCCCCAACCTCTCCAGGATTTTGCCATGATCTTCGGGGTATATCGTCTGGCGGTGGTGTTCGCGTTTTTGGGTGGAATTTCAGTTTTCGCTCAGGAAGCTAAACCCGTCGGCAATCCAACCAAACTTCTTGCCATCGGTACTCCGGCGCCGGATTTCAAACTGCCGGGAGTGGATGGAAAGGATTATTCGCTCGCCGATTTTAAAGACGCAAAGCTGCTGGTTGTCATTTTCACCTGCAATCATTGCCCCACGGCGCAGGCCTATGAACAGCGGATCATCGACCTGCATCAGGATTACAAGGACAAAGGCGTGGCGCTCGTCGCCATCTCGCCCAACGATGCGGAAGCTGTGCGATTGGATGAGCTTGGCTACACCGACGTCGGCGATTCGCTGACAGATATGAAGTTGCGAGCGAAGGAACGCAATTTTCAGTTTCCGTATTTATACGACGGTGAGAATCAAGATGTCTCGCGAGCATATCAAGTCCTGGCGACACCGCAGGTCATGATCTTCGATGTAGCGAGAAAGTTGCGCTATGTTGGACGCATTGATGACTCTGACGTGAAGACCGTGACGAGCCATGACACGCGGAACGCACTCGATGCATTGCTCGCAGGCAAGCCCGTTGCGGTCCCATCAACGCGCGTCTTTGGCTGTTCCACCAAGTGGGCGGATAAGCGTGAGGAGGCCCGCAATTCGCTCGCCAAATGGAACGCCGAGGAAGTCAAACTCGGCCCGCTTGACGAAGCAGCCCTCATAAAGCTCGCGACGAACGACACTGATAAACTGCTGCTCGTGAATGTCTGGGCTACCTGGTGCGGCCCGTGCGTGGCGGAGTTGCCAGAACTTGTGACGATGAATCGCATGTATCGCAAACGAAATTTTCAGCTGATCACGATCAGCCTCGATGAGCCGGAAAACGAAAAAGCCGCGTTCAAAGTGCTGCAGGAAAAAAAAGTCGCAGCGACCAATTACATTTCCACGATTTCTTCGAAAGACAAGTTTGCTGACCTGCTCGACAAAGACTGGCCGGGCCCGGTCCCTTACACGCTGCTGATTGCTCCCGGTGGCAAGGTGATTTACCGCAAGGCGGGGCCCTTGGAACCGCTAGCGGTGCGGCGGGCGGTGGTGGACTATTTGGGGCGGACCTATGCGAATCGGGCGAATTAACTTCGTTTGCGAGGCGAACGCCTGGACATAGGCTTCCATAGCCCTCGTACCGCACTTGCAAGAAACCGCCCCAGCCCGAGAATACTACTTTGGCGGCATTTGGCCGCTGAATGCGGAAAGCCTCCCCTTTCGGGGCGGGGGCAGTTTGCCCGTTGTTATGCCCGCCGCGCGAGGGTTGCTCTCTGTGGATCGACGTTTTGTCACCTTTCTCATTGTTACCTTCCTGATTTGGACCGCCTTTCTGGCCGGCAAGCAACTTTTTGCGCCTGCCAAACCAAACGCCAAAGCAGTCGCGAAAAATCAGCAGAAGGCCGTCCAACCCGGCGATGATCCGGCCGGCAAAGCCAACGATCCAAACCCCGAAAAAACGCCGCCCGAAAAGTCGCCGCCCGAACCGGCGACAGATCCTGAGAAAACTCCCGCCGACCAGCCCGAAGCAGCCGTTCCGGCGGTGATCGCCCGTACTCATGTCATGATCGGCTCGCTCGACCCGACCAGTCCTTTTGGCATGTTGGTCACGCTCGACAGCCAAGGTGCTGCGGTTGAACGCGTGGAACTTACCGACCCTAAGTATAAAGACATCGAAGATCTCAGCGGTTACTGCGGCCATCTCGGCTTTGCGCTCGTCGGCCGCAACACAAAGTCCCCTGTGATTCAAACCGTTGGCCCGGGCACCCCCGCAGCAACGGCCAAGCCGGTCGATTCAGCGCAGCCAATTGGTCTCAAGGTCGACGATATCATTCGCGATGTGAACGGCACACCCATCGAGCGCGGCGAAGAGTTCGAATCGTGGCTCCACAAAAACACCAAGCCTGGGCAAACGATCGATGTCACCGTCGATCGCATCATCAGTGGCAAGCGCGCCTCGTTGGTTTATCAAGTCGCCCTCATTCGCCGCCCTCTGGAAATGATTCGGCCGGAGAGCCGCACCACGGCCAACAAGTCGCAGGTCACGGATCCCTTATCGTTCCTGCTTACGTTTGAAACCCTTCAGGGCGAATCGGTGAAGCCGAGCGATGCAGAGATTCGCAAACTACCTTCGCTCTATGACTCCAACTGGGAAGTCAGCGAACAAACGGCCGACAGCGTGGTGTTTTCCAAGACCCTCACCTCCGCTGACCTGAAGAAAATTGGCCGCGATGGGTCGCTGAAAGTAACGAAGCGCTATTCACTGCCGCAGGCGAACGAAGCTGCGAAGACTCAGAAATACCATCTCGATCTCGTGATTGGGATCGAAAACACTCACGACGAGCCGTTGGCAGTGGCTTATCGCCTGGATGGTCCTAACGGCATTCCGCTGGAAGGTTGGTGGTACAGCACCAAGATGCACCGCGACATGTTCAAGGGTGCTGGAGCGCGGGACGTATTGTTCCAACTTGGCGCCGGGCCGCATCATCTTGTTGGCACGCCGATGATTTATGATCACGCCAAAAAGGCGCTCAAGGGCAAAACGCCCGTGGATTATCCGCTCATCGATCAAAGTAACCAGCAGCCACTAACTTTCGCCGGTGTCGACGCACAGTTCTTTGCTGCGATGGTCATTCCCAAAGGCAAAGGCGAGAAGCCCAGCGACAAGCCAATTCAATTTGCTCGCGCTGCGGCCATTCCGATGCACGATGTGAATCAGCTAACAAAAACGCGAATTCGCATGACCAACACCAGCATCCGCCTGGTGACCGCGCGGGAAAGCCTCGACCAAGGGGCCTCGCTCAAGCATCACTACCAGGTGTTCCTCGGGCCCAAAGATCCCGAAATCCTCCAGCCTTACGGACTCAGCCAGATCATTGAATATGGTTGGCAATACGCAGCCGTTCCCGCCAAGTGGCTCGCCGGTTTGCTGCACTGGCTCTACAGCCTGACGGGTAACTACGGTGTCGCGATCATACTCCTGACCGTGCTCGTCCGAACCTGCATGCTCCCCTTCAGCGTGCGACAAGCAAAAGCTGCGAAACAGATGCAAGAGATCTCGGCGAAGCTCAAGCCCGAGATCACCGCACTCAAAGAAAAATACAAAGATGATCCTCTCAAGCAACATCAAGCCACCAGCGAGTTGATGAAAAAGCACGGCATGCCAAACCCACTCGCGGGTTGCTTGCTGGTCTTCTTTCAGCTGCCGATTTTCGTCGGACTGTACCGCTGCTTGAGCGTGGATATCAATCTGCGCGACGCTGGACTGTTCTCGACCTGGTCGTGGGTTTCGAACCTGGCCGGGCCCGACAAGCTGTATTACTGGAAAGACGCTCTGCCGGCATTCATCGCCGATGAGGCCGATGGTTGGCTGGGGCCATTCTTCAACGTCTTCCCGCTGATCACGATCGCGCTCTTCATTTTGCAGCAGAAACTGTTCACTCCGCCGCCGACCGACGAGCAGCAGGAAATGCAGCAGCAGATGATGCTGATGATGAGCCTGATGATGGGCATTTTCTTCTACAAAGTGCCTGCCGGTCTTTGCTTGTACTTCATCACTTCGAGCTTGTGGAGCGTCGCCGAACGGACGCTGCTGCCCAAGTCGAAGCCGATCGATCCCAATGCTCCAGTCGCGGCGGCTAAAACACCATTGGGCGAATCGGCCAAAGAAAAAGTCTCCGCGCGGACCGCGCGCCGACAGAAGAAGCGCTAATCCATGCCGCTGGCCATCGACGACACCATCGTCGCGCTCGCGTCGGCCTCGGGCGGCAGTTACGAAGGGATCATTCGCTTAAGTGGTCCCGCTGTGGTCAACGTGCTGGAGTCGATTTGGGACGCGGGAAAAATCCGCAGTAAGAATTCCGTCGTGCTCAACGTCCGCTTGCGTTTCGGGAGCGAGTATCGCGACAACGTCCTGCTGCCAGCGATGATCTATCTCTGGCCCACCTCGCGCAGTTACACGCGTCAACCCCTGGCGGAAGTCTACCTCCCCGGTTCACCGCCGCTACTCGATCTTGCTGTTCGCACGCTGTGCAATCGCGGAGCACGGCTGGCTCGTCCCGGCGAATTTACGCTGCGAGCCTTTCTCGCCGGTCGGCTTGACCTGACGCAGGCCGAAGCAGTGCTGGGAGTAATCGAAGCGCGCGATGCAGCCGAGTTGCAAACCGCGCTGACCCAACTCGCCGGCGGTTTGTCGCATCAGCTCGCAGGCTTACGAAACCAATTGCTCGATCTGCTCGCTCATCTCGAAGCGGGTCTCGATTTTGTCGACGAAGACATCGAGTTCATCACTCGTGATGATTTACAGAACCAGGTTTCCGCCGCAGCGCAGACCGTTCAGCAGATTGTCGATCAATTGCAGTCGCGGACGGAAACGAGTGCTTTAGCTCCTCGAGTCGTGCTGCTTGGTGAACCCAATGCCGGCAAAAGCAGCTTGCTCAACGCGCTCGCTGGTTCCGCCGCCGCCATTGTTTCGCCCGTCGCAGGCACCACGCGCGATTATTTGATCCGCCTCGTCACGATCGGCAATCAGCAGATCCAATTGATCGACACCGCCGGCATCGAAGATGTTGCCGCAAATGATATGATCGCTGCCGATGCTCAAACACTGGGTCGAGATCAACATCAACAGGCCGATTTGCAGCTCCTGTGTATCGACGCCTCGCAGCCAATCTCGCGATGGTCACTGGAACAACTAGCAACGACTTCGCCAGTTCCGCGAATCGTGGTGGGGACGAAATGCGACCTGGCATTGGATTTGAAATCAGTCCCCCTCCCCTCCCCTGTCCTGCCAACAAGTGCCATCACTGGAGCGGGGTTGGACGAACTTCGGGAGGTCATCGCCTGCGCATTGCAGCAAGCCCGAGGCGAAACTCGTGTCATCGCCTCTACCGCTCTCCGCTGCCGAGCGAGTCTGCAATCAGCCGCGACGGCCCTTTCTGCTGCTACCGACCTGGCAGCCAATGCTGGCAGCGAAGAATGGATCGCAGCCGAATTGCGGCTGGCACTCGGGGAACTCGGCGAAGTTATCGGTGCGGTTTATACCGACGATATCCTCGATCGTGTCTTCAGTCGATTTTGCATCGGCAAGTAAAGTCGTCCTGCGAACTTCGGCGCCGTGGCTTTGGAGTGACGGCCCATCGTCGCAAACTATATCCGGCAATTGGGTGCATCGGCATGCCGCGGCTCAATGGCTACGAAACCGCCAGCGAAATTCGCAAGCAAACGTGGGGGCAACATATCGTGCGGGTGGCTCTAACCGGCTGGGGACAGGAAGAGGATCGCCGTCGGTCGCAAGCGGCCGGCGTCAATTCGCATTCGGAGAAACCGATCGAGTTTAGTGTGCTGGAAAAATTGCTCGCCAATTCGCAGGCCGATTCGGCGTAACTTACTGCACGAGTTGCTCGTTCTCTTCCGCAGCGTGCACCGTGATTTGCCCTGCATCCTCCAGTTTGCGAACGATGTCGACAATCTGCTGCTGCACCGATTCGACTTCCGAGAGCTTTTTGGCTCCCAGGTATTCGATTTCTTCCTTAAGCGTCTGTGCCGCACGAGTCGAAAGATTGCCCAGCACTTTCTGTTTGAGTTCGGCGCTGGCCCCTTTGAGCGCCATGGCCCATTGCGAGGTTTCGACGCTTTTAAGCACCGTTTGAATGTCCTTGTCGCTGAGCTTGCCGATGTCGTCGAACACAAACATCAGTCGCCGAATCTCATCGACAAGTTCGGGATCTTCTTGCGACAAACTTTCCAGCAGCGAACGTTCCGTGGCGCGATCGGTGACGTTCAAGATCTCAGCGACACTGTTCACGCCGCCGGCCTTTTCGAACGATTGATTCATCAAGTTGGCCATCCGGCTTTCCAGACCGCGCTCAACTTCGGAGATCACTTCGGGATTGGTCTGCCCCATGTGCGCGATGCGGCGGATGACCGACAGTTGCCGTTCGGCGGGCAGGCCTTTAAGAATTTCCGCCCCATAAGCCGACGGCAGGTGCGAGAGAATCAGCGCAATCGTCTGCGGATGTTCATCCATGATGAACGTGACCAGGTTCTGCGGATCGACTTTTTTCAGAAATCCGAATGGCAGCGACTGAATCGACTGCCGCACGTTCTCCAGCGTCTTGCCGGCCTGATCGCCAAGTGCCTTTTCAACCAGATGCGAAGCAACTTCGAGCCCGCCGCCCGAGACGCCGAGCGCCGCGGGGTTCACGCCAGCGAACTCCTGAATCACTGTTTCTTGCTCTGTACCGGACAACTTGCCGAGCTTGGCGATTTCGATCGAGACGACCTCTACCTGCTTGGGCGTGAGCTTGCCCATCAGCGCAACGGCTTCCTCTTCCGGCAGGCTCATCAGCAGGACAGCAGCTTTTCGTAGATCAGACATCTTCGCTTCCTCAGGCAACGACTGGCGCAGGCGCGGAGTATCTTGTGTTTGCAAGCTCGCGCCCAGATCAAAACAGCCGTGCTAGCAAACCATTTCTGCTGGACACAGGCCTCACCTCGCCGGTTCGCCGCCGATTGCCCTACATTCACGCCGCCCGGCCTGCTAAAGTTTTGAGCCATGGAAACCTCCCTCCACCGCCAACTGAAAGCTCTCTATGCCGGCACCCACGCCGCGAGCGAACAGGAATCGCGCAAGTTTGCGGGCTATCGAATCGATGTGGTCCGCGGCGACGAACTGGTGGAGATTCAGCACGGCTCGCTCGGAGCGATTCGCAATAAAGTGGCGAAGCTACTGGAGAAGCATCCCGTCCGCGTGGTGAAACCCCTCATCGCTCGCAAAACGCTGATCAAGCTCGACGGCGAGCACGGCGGCGAGATCAGCCGGCGCATGAGCCCCAAGCAGTCGACCGTGCTCGATCTATTTCACGAACTGGTCTACTTCACCGCGGTTTTTCCGCATCCGCGACTCACACTCGAAGTGCCGCTCGTGACCGTCGAAGAGCGTCGCATCCCCGGTCACGGCAAACGTCGACGCTGGCGGCGGAACGATCACGTGACATATGACCTGAGCATGGTCGATGTTGTCTCCACGCACATTTTTCAAACTAACAACGATTTACTCGCGCTGCTGCCGAACGAACTGCCACAGACCTTTCATACGGGCGACCTCGCCGCTGCGATGAAGATTCAACGCTGGGTCGCGCAGCGAATCGCTTATTGCTTGCGCAAAACCGGCGGCATGAATTTGGTTGGTAAGCAAGGGAATGCGCTGACGTATGAAGTGGTGCGGGAAGTATCAGCGAAAACCAGGAAGCGAGCGCCCACGAAAAAACGCTCGCAACCGAAATCGCGAGCGTCTTAAGTTTTTCAGCATTGCCAGTCCACTCATCGATCGCAGAGCGATCGATGACTTACTTAGGCCTTCGCGCGGGTCCGCGATTCACGCAGACCGCGGCTGAGGATATCGCGCAACAGCGGCGAGTAATCTTCGTACCGGGCCTGATCGGGCGAACCAGCCGCGTATTGAAAAATCGCGTCGCGTGGCTTCTTGCCGAGGGCAATCAACGTCGAACTGACCGTACCACGTTCTTTGCCTTGCACCACCATGCCGGGCCGATCAGGGCTGGCTGGCGGACGAGCGAACGCCTTGCTGGCAACCGCCAGAAATTTTACGGCCGAGTCGAGCGTCTGCAGTGTGAGCAACCGGCGGGCAAGCTTTTGCCGCTCGTCACGAGGATCGTTCACATCGTAGCTCGAGATAATGTTCAGCCCTTCTTCCAGTTCTTCCACTTCCGGGTCTTCACTGCCGTGCACTACCCAGCCGGATTCGGCGTCGGCGATGACAAAATTGACCCCTTCGTATTTACCGGAGAGAAGTTCTTCCATCGCGAGGTCGACGGCCTGACGGGCCGAGTTCACGCGGAGCAACTCCTTGCAGAGCAAACCGCGGGACCGAGGTCCCAAAGTCGCCAAGGCCTTGGGCCGGTTGCAGGCACCGACAAACAGGCCGTTTTGATTCACGCCCAGCCACGTACCCCCGTGACGAGCATCCACACCCGACAACACGCGTGGCTTGCCGGGCTGAATTGCCGGGACCAGCGAGGGTCGGTCATACACTTCCTCTCGGTTCGCGGCGACCAGGATTGGCGCCTCCGGAACCGAGCGGTATTGAATAGCGAGCAAACACATAAGTTCTTATCCATATGTGGGTTGCGATAACCCAGTAGCCGTTCCACGTCAGCTTACTGGTCCGTTTCCGTCAGAGCTAATGTAACGGCTCACGAATCAAAAGGACACCCTCTAACGGGTGATGATTGAGAAAAGATTCACAGCTTGGCAGAGAAGCGGCAAACCTGTTGCAACATCTATTGTGACTGATCTCTAGGCGACTCCTGACTAGCTTAAAGCATTATTTTTCAATAGCTTGCAGCAAACCGAACGAGCAGCAAATTCCACTCAAAACTCGCCCTCCGCGGCAGCGATTCGCCGCGAACGACTTTTCTTCTCAGAAAGACATTCGCGTGCGCCCGCAGGTTCTAGGAAACTTGGTCAAACAGTTTTTGGCTCGTTTTCGAGAACTGCTGCCGACAAGTTTCCCACCCCGAATTGACGCCGCCGTGACTCGCGTCACATTGGTGGGCTGCAAACTTTCCACAAACCACATCTCTTACTCTGCCCATTCTACGCACGACCTGTTGAAGAGGTTGAAGGAATTTTCATGGCAACATTCTCTGCGGCAAATCCAGTCAAAATCGCGATCGTTGGCGCCGGTGCTGTCAGCGACTATCACCATGTCCCCGGCATTCGCATCGATCCGCGGGCCCAACTTGTCGCTGTTTGCGATGCCAGCCCCGAGCTCCTCGCCAAGCGAAAGACTGACTGGGGCGTCGAAAAAGTCACCACCGATTTCGAAGCCATCTGCGCCGATCCGGGCGTCGACGCCATCATCATTGCCACCCCGAACGACACCCACCGGCCGATCACCCTGGCCGCGGCCAAGCACGGCAAGCACGTCATGTGCGAAAAGCCGCTGGGCCTGCATGCCCAGGAAGTGCGTGACATGTATCACGCCTGCCGCGATGCCAAAGTCGTCCACATGACCGCCTTCACGTACCGCTTTGCCCCCTCAATGCGGTACATGAAGCACCTGGCCGTCAGCGGCAAACTCGGCGAACTCCGCCACTTCCGCAGCCAACGCTTTCTCGACTGGCCCGAAACCAGCTGGGGCTGGCGACAATACAAAGCCCGAGCCGGGGCTGGCGATCTCTTCGATATGACCATCCACCGCATCGACTTCGCCCTCGATTTGCTCGGCCCTTTAAGAACCCTCAGCGGCGCCGTTGCCCGCTTCGTGCCGCGAACCAAAACCGTCGATGGCAAAGACTGCCCGCCGTCCGAGGTCGACGACTGGTCGTGCATCCTGGGCGAGTTCGAAAGCGGCGCCACCGGCGTTTGGGAAGGGACGACGCTGGCCAAGGGCTACGGCTTCAAGGGCTTCGGTCACGAGTGGGCCGAAATCAACGGTTCCGAATACTCGGTCGTCTACCGCCTGCACATGCCCAATCAACTGATGATGGGCAAAACGGGCCAGGACCTCGCCCCGGTCGACGTCCCCGCCGAGTTCCTCGTGCCTGCCGGCAGCCCTCGCAAAGCTGGCGAAGGGGAACCGGCCACAGTCTTCCGCTACGACCTGGTTTGGGAATTCGTCGATGCCATCGTCAACCAACGCGAAGCCGTCCCCAGCTTCTACGACGGCCTCCAAGCCCAAGTCATCGCCGACGCGACCCTGCAATCGCACGCTGAGCGCCGGTGGATCGACATCCCCACCGAACCGCGGTAAACCCCACTTTCAGGCCGATAACTGATAACAGCGCCGAGCTGTTATCAGAACTCGCAACCACCTGTTCCAGAAGTGATAACAGCTTGATAACAGCGAGCGGTGAATCTCGCCAAAAGCTGGCTAAAATGACGCCGACCTGAGCATGCACCATCAAGGCGGAAAACATGGCGAAGAAATCGGCAACCAAGAAGGCAGCGAAACCTAAAACAGCCAAACCAAAAACGGCGACAGCGAAGAAGAATAGCTCGACGTTCACGCTCGAAAATACGCTTTCGCAGCTGAAGTCGCTGGGCAACGCCAGTGTGCGAACCCAAAACGCCAAAGGTGGCGCCTGGGGCGCCGGCGCTGGCGAAAACCAGTTCGGCGTCAAACGCGGCGACATCCGGACGCTGGCGAACAAGATCAAAACCAATCACGAGTTGGCCCTGTCGCTCTGGAAGACGGGCAACGTCGACGCCCAGCAGTTGGCGACGCTGCTTGTCGACGTGAAGAGGCTGTCAGCCGCTGAATTGGAGCAAATGGTGCAGTCGGTGAGCTTTGCGTGGGTGGCTGATTGGCTCCAGTCGTACGTTACCAAGGAGCACGCCGAAAAAGAAGCGCTTCGCGCGAAGTGGCTGACATCAACCGACCGCTGGACTGCTCGCGCTGCCTGGCAACTGACCGCGGGCCGCGTGGCGCAGAGCCCCGAGGGCCTCGATCTTACGGTCTTGCTCGGTCGCATTGAGAAGGAGATGGCCTCGGCTGCCACCGAAGTGCAATGGACGATGAACATGTGCCTCGCGGAGATCGGCATTCATTTTCCCAAGCTCCGCAAGCGCGCAATTGCTATCGGTGAGAAGCTCGGACTTTATCGCGACTACCCGTGCTCGAAAGGCTGCACGTCTCCGTTCGCGCCGATTTGGATTAACGAAATGGTCAAGCGACAAGGCTGAACGACAATTTAAGGCTGCTCCTTGTCGTGTGCGACATGAATGGCGGGTTCGTTCGATGAGCTTTTGACGCGGATCGCGACATACTCGGACCATGAATGACGCTGTGAACGTCCCGACAAAATTGTAAAAATCGCAGCGAGCCACTTGCCGACGCGCCTATAGAGTCCAGCACAACCAAGTTCGCAGCGGCGGGCGATTTACATTGCAGGCGGCGGTGTTGCCGCCCTTCGCCCTGACCCGCGACACGGTTACAGGTGACCTATGCAACGTTTCGGATTTCTCGGTTTGTTCGCGTTGATTGCCAGCTTCTCAGTCTCGGCCGTGGCAGTTGAGCCCAGCGGTTCTGCGAAGGACATCGTCGACACCGCGGTCGCAGCAGGATCGTTCAAGACACTCGCGGCTGCACTGAAAGCCGGCGGCCTGGTGGAAGCCTTGAAGGGCCCCGGCCCATTCACGGTCTTTGCGCCAACGGATGAAGCATTCGCCAAGTTGCCCAAGGGGACCGTTGAAACATTGCTCAAGCCAGAAAACAAGGACAAGCTCGTCGCCATTCTCAAGTACCACGTCGTCTCGGGCAAAGTGATGGCCGCCGACGTGGTCAAGGTCAAAGAAGCGAAGACGCTGCAGGGGCAGGCGGTGATGGTGAACGCGACGGACGGCGTGAAGATCAACGACTCGAAGGTTGTGAAGGCCGACATCGCGGCCAGCAACGGCGTGATTCACGTGATCGACACCGTGCTGCTGCCGAAGGAATAATTCCGTCGTCTCTGACGATCCATCGCTGAATCGAGCCCGAATGATTCGGGCTCGATTTGCGTTTGAATCAAGTGGCGACAGCCATCAATGACAGAGCGTGGCGAGAACCACCGCTGCCTGTTCGGGACTGGCAGTAACCGCAGCTTGCAGCCAGGGAGCCAGCAACTGCTCGCAATTTGCGGACAACGTCGTGGGGAGCAATCGCAGCACAATCGCCAGACCTTGCGGCGTGGGAATCATGACGATGTGGATATCCACATCGCGATCACTCACGGTGACTTTGATCGTTCCGATCTGCAATTGGTCACGGCTGATGTTGAGCTTCGCCAGGATTTGCAACCGGCTGCGAATTGCGGAGTGCAATCGTCGTGGCGGGCAGTCGCGGCGGTGCAGTTTGTCCTCGATCAGATACTGAATGCTAACGATGTCCGACTCCGGCTGCAGCACGACGTGCGACGCTCGCAGCTGCACTGCTTCTTGAATCATCAGATTCACCATTCGGACGACGGGTGCACTGTTTTCGTCAATTGGCATCGGCTCGCTGGCGGTGGATTCACTCTCCGTGAAATCAATGGCCGTGTCGCAGAACTCCTGCAGCACCGAATCGGCCGATCCGCCTTCGCCTGGCGGATAGTGCTGGTTGATCGACTCGGCGATTTCGGCCGCTGAGCCTGGCTGCACTTCGATTTGGCGATTGAGAATGAACCGCAGCTTCTCGATGGTGTCGAGATCGTTGGTATCACTCATCCGCACAACGAGCTTGCCATCTTTCTCAGCGACTGGCAGCACGCCATTCTCGCGAGCGATCGATTCGGGCATCAATTCGATGATTTCCTCAGGAATGACTTCTGCGGATGGTTCGGCGGGAGCCGCTGCAGGGATCGCAGCCGCTGGGGGTGTTTCATCTCCCGACGAGCGGAAGAAAGTAGAAACCGCTCCGATCACCGTGCCAGTAATGCTGCGTCGTGCCCGCAAAGAAGTGTCTTCTACACCTTCCTCTGCCTTTCCAAAGATCGAACCTAGCAGCGATTGTGAGGGGGCCATTCTTTTCCGCATCGGAGCAGCAGACCGAAACGCTGCTGGTGCTGCATGCTCCCAACCTTCCGGCTGCTCGACCGGTTGCACAATCTGATGCTGCTGCCCGCCCTTGTTCACCACTTCCTCGCGATCGACAGCGACATACGATGTGAACCGCGACAGAATGTGGCTCTCCAGGGAAGTGGCGACGATCTGATTCTGCAACTGTTGATTGCTGTTGCGAGCATATTGATCTTCGAGCTCGCGCACGCGACTGCGACCCCACAGCGGCAACAGCATCGGCGAGTTGGTTCGCTCGGCAGTGATTTCCTGCTGCCAGGTTCCGCCATTCGCATCGCGGGCGGTGATCCGCAGCCGCAGACTTTGGGGATCGGGGCCACAGCGGCCCAGAATCGTGAGCGGCCGATCGGCGAACACGTTTTGATTGGCGTTCGGCGTGAAACTGCTCTGAACGAGATCGCAATCTAGCGGCTCGATCGAAATGTCCGACAGAATCGGGGCCGCAATTTGTTGATGCACGCGTTCCAGAACTTGATCCAGTCGCTGTTCCGATTCAATCAATTCGAACGCGCCGCCGCCGAGTTGGGCGAGTCGCGTCAATAAGCCAGCATTCACCGAGCGATCGATGCCGAGCGTGAAGATGCGCGGCATGCGTGGCAGATGCAACGATTCGATCGTACGCAGCACGGAATCTTCGCCGGCGACCTGGCCGTCGGTGATGAGGACCACAATCGCATCGCGACCCTCCGGCATTCCGAACGTGGCGAAAGGTTGCAACGCACTCCGCAAAGCGCCGCCCAGTTCGGTGCCGCCGCGGGACTCGATCTTGGCGATCCATTCCGCGGCCTGATAGCGTTCGCGGTCGGTGGCATTTTGAAAATCAGTACCCTTCGCATGCGGCGTGACGATTTCATCATCGAAGGCCAGCACGCGAAAGCGATCCGTTTCGCGGAGTGTATCGATCATCCGCGCCAGAGCCCTGCGGGCCGCCACGATTTTCCAACCACCCATGCTGCCGCTGCGATCCAGCACAAACACCACATCCCGCGGCAGCGTGCTTTTCGGACAGACGGCTGGCGGGTAGATGGTTACTGCAAACGTGCCGAGCGCTTTTTCTTTGCCAGCGGCATACTCCGCAACGCCAGCGGCAGCGGCCGGCAGCACGGGAAAACGGAGAATGAAATCGCGGTTGAGCCGCTCCCCCGGCAGCAGCTTGATTTTGACCGGTGTCGTTTCGCTGACGAACACGCTATGCAGACTCGAGCGAATCGAGTTCCGCCAGCTTGGATCGGTCGCTGCGGCACCGGGATCTAAATCAACTTCCAGCGACAGCGCGACAGGATTCGGAAAGCCGGCAAGTAGTGTCGGAGGCGTGACGCGCGAAGCATCGGGCGCTTCGTCGGTATCGTTCGCCGTTCCCATTCCCACGGAAGGACCATCGAGTTCCTGCCCTGGCACATAGCGCGGCGCGACGACCAGCGGAATTCGCAGCGTGCCCTCGCCATGATCGACGGTGATGCTGCCGACCAGCGTCAGTTCCACAGTGATTTCTTCCAGCGGTGGAATGTTGCCGACGCGGAGCGTAAACGTTTCGCTTCGCTCTTCTTCGGCGATCGACGCGCGATGACCGGCCGCAATGGCCTGACTGTAAGTGGCCCGCGCTTGCGAACGCTCTTGCAACTCGGCTTCGATGACGCGGCCGCCGACATGCATCGTGCACGCGGTTACAGCAAAGCGGCCCGGCAGCGGAAAGATATAGGTCGCTTCGACGAACTCGCGATGCGGATTGGCAAAGACTTGCGCGATGGTCGTCTGGCAATGGACGCCGCTGACGCGCGAGCGAACGGCCAGTCGCCGCAGCGGAAGGTTGTGGCCGCCTGCGGTCAGAGCGCCGATGCCGACGGATTCGAGGGCTTCGACTTGTTCAAACAGTTCGGGGAGTTTGCGGGCTGATTTGGTAGAGCCAGTAGCGCACATCGTCATGGGGAGTCTCCAGAAAAGATAAGAGTGGACGCAGACTCGGATTCGACTTGAGGGACGGAGGTTTGGGTTAGCCGGGCAGCAGCCCGAGTCGGTGTAGCTCCTGGGTTAGTTTTTCCAAAGCGGGACGCAATTCGGCCGCCATTGCTGGCGTCAAACGCTCAGCGGCGGCTCCGGTGATTTCGAGCGAAACTCCGTCGGCCAGGGGCAAACGGAAACTGGCAATCGGCTGCTGCGTGACTTGCAGCTCAGCAGCTACGACCGGCGGCGACATCCAAAAGTTCGCACGCTGCGGCACTGTTGTCGCCGCGACGGGCGCTGCGGCTGGTGTCGCGCGTGGCTTCTTCAACAGTTGTCGTTCCCAAAAACCGGCGGGGAGCGCTGCCCAATCCGTCAACTTGCGCGTCGTCGCGCCAGCCAACTTCTGTTGTACCTGTTCGAGCGACATGCCTGCCGCTTGCAACCGCTTGATGCAAACCAGCTGCAGCACATGTTGCCGGCCGTAATACGCAGTCCGCCCCCGCATTTCCGCCGCGCGATCGAGCAAGCCGATCGTCGTGTAATAGCGAATCGTGCGAGCATCGGGAACCGCCCGCACGCGGCCGGAAAGGTCGGCGTCAGGGAGCGCTGCAGCCAGAGCCTGTTCGGCCACGGCCTGCAGTTCGTCGATTCGCCAAGTGTCGCTCATGAGTGAATATTACACTGTCATATGACAGTGTCAACATCAGCCCGAACGGATTCTTGCAAGTTTTTCACAAGAAATGAGGCGGGCCGCTGAACAACCTGCGGCATTCGCCTTAGAAGCAACCTCCCGCCATGCCGCCCGCAAAATTGCCGGAGATGCCGCCACCACCACCACCACCACCAGCGCCGAAACTGCCGCCACCACCCATCGGTGAATTGCGACTGCGAACCGGCAACGACCCGCCCCCCATGGGCAATGCCGAACTGGCGATGGGCATCGAGTGCAGCGACACCGCTTGCAGCCGTTTTGCCCGGCGCAACGTGGTAAGCGTCCCTTCGATTTTTTGATGAATGTCGCGCCGCTGCGAAACAATGAGCGTCCGCGAATTGTCATGCCCGTTGATCCCCGCGGGTCCGCCGACATCCTGCCAGGAGTCGGGCTCAAGTGTCGAAGTGAGCATATCGACGAGCGGATCGAAATCAGCACACACGCCGCCCCCTTCCGCGGCCGGAAGACGATAGTAATCAAGCAGATCGGCAACCGGATAAATCCGCGTGACCATGTTCTCCGGCGATTGGGCGTCTTCAACCGTCGTGATCTTGAGCACTTCGTCTGTGACCATCGTGGTCAGATTCAAATCGCCCAGCACCAGAGCCAAAAACGCTTCAGCCGAGATGTTGCTGACGTCTCGACTCACTGGTTGATCGGGCTGCACGCCGGCATCCTCGATCTTCTTGGTGAGGACGATGGTGATGTTCAGCTTGTCGCTCAGGCGGCCGATGAGTTCGGCTAGCGGCATGTCGACAACGCGAAAACTGACGGGCTGCTGCAACGCGAGCTCGATGCGATTCACTGCCTCGGCTTTGCGGTCGGGATAAGCCGGCAAAGAAACGTCGCCGAAGAGAGGGGCGAGCATCGCCGCGCCGCAGCACACAATGAGGAAGCCGACCAGCGCACGCCCGACCACGGACCATGCAAAGGACATGGAAGAATCCTGTTACGTCAGCCCCTGTTCTTCAAACCTTACTCGGTCGGCACGCGGGTTGGCAACAGTAAATCTCAAAAAACTACGGCAGCTGGGGTTTTTCGCCATACAGATCGAGGGTTTCCCGGTCGCCAATGACGGCAAATACCGCGCGAATCTGATGCAGACCGTCGCGAAAGGTAAAGAGCTCCGCGTTGCGACCGGCCGATTTGCATCCTAGGATGTAATAGTTGGCTTCACCGCAGCCAATGTCTTTCGCCACGCTGCCACCGGTAACGGGGTCGACTGCGATTTGCAATTCGCTGAATAGCGAGGCATCACCGCGATATCCGACAAGCGCGAGAATGCGATCGAACGTGTGCTCGCCAGTCAGCTGACCAGAAAGCGTGACTTGGAACTTGCTCTCCGCCAATCGAATCTGTTCGAGCTGCACGCCCCATTTCCACACTTGGGTTTCGCGAGCCAGGCGATTGGCATCGGTCGCAAGTTGGACCGTCTGGCGCGATGCTTCTTTGGCAATTCGAATGGGCCCATTCACCGGCTCCGTTTCATGCGCTGTGATCCACGTAAAACGCGTCGCGGGTGACTGCTGCTGCAACTCATCGAGTAGAATCGCGCCGCGGGCGGCAGCCAGACTGTCGCCGACGAGGAGCGTGTGCTGATCTTCAAACAGCGCGCGATCCACTTCCAAAATATCGGGAAGGTGATAAACGATTTGCTTGCCCATACTGGCTTCACCAATGGCCCTCAGACCGCCATGCCCGGCAAAATTGGGCTGCGAATGAACGCCAGTACAATCGAGCACCGCATCGACCATTTCGATCCGCTCTACGCCCGCCGCATCACGAACAAGAAGGCGAAACGCCCAGTCGCCCCGCTCGTCTCCCTCGGGCAAGTCTCTTTCCAGATCAGTCTTGCAAACTTGCTCTTTTCCCACGCCCAACACGCGAGTTTCCGTGAAAATGTGCTCGCTGAGCAGATCCGTATCGGCGAGCGGCTGCAAGTATTGCTCCACCCATTGTCGCCCCGTCAACACCGCGGTTGGCTGCGGCGGTTGATAGTGTTCGTCCTGGGCTTCGAGTGCCGCGAGTCCCAGCGGCGAACAATGATCGGCAAACGGCGCGAGTAGCTGCGCATGGCCCCACTTCTGCACGTGTTCGCAAACACGCCCTTGTTCGAGAATGATCACGTCGTAACCGAGGAACCGGGCATAGAGGGCTGCTTCAAGCCCAATCGGGCCGGCGCCGAGGATGGCAAGTTTGGCGGGAGTGTCGATAGCCATGGGAATCTTTTACGAGCGCGCGAGCGGGCAAAGGTCAACAGTTTACTTATTTCGTGCCGCGCGCACATAGGCACTTAGCACATCCAGATTCGTAATGAGCGTATCGCTGCGGATAATACCGCCGGGCGGATCGACCTTCTTGCCCGCAGCGTCGCGAATGCTGCCCTTGTCGAGCCAGACGCCTCGTTCATCAAGCGCGGCGATGACTTCCTGCACACGAGTTGCTGATGGGCCACTGCCTGGTTTCTTCGGCACCGTGACCACCTTACCCGCGAGCACGTCCTGATATTTCTTCTCCAATGAATCGACATTCGAGTCGACAATGTAGCCGTATCCATCGGCGATGTTTTTGTTGCTGTAGGTCCACACATGTCCTTTGCCGCCAGGGCCTCGTTCGAAATAGATCGGCCGATTCGTCTTCACTTCATAAAACCGCGCCAGTCGCTTGCCAGGGAGTTCAGACTTCTTGAAATAGGCCAGCGCGGCGGGAATCGGCGCGAGATACTTTTTGTCCCGCGTCGCTTCGTAGACCGCGATCAACGACAGAATGATCTTTTGCGATTCGCCGCCCGTAACTGCCGGCGGCTCGAATGCACGGCACCAGCAAGGCTGCATCTGGGCATCGTATTGCTGCGCCCAGGCGGCTTGCGGTTCGGGTAACTGAGCGAGAATCAAGAAGTCACCGGCCTTCTTCACGGCCGCCAGATACTTGTCATCCTGGTAAACTCGCCAGGCGAGCAGCAACGTATCGATGCAATTGCTCGTCTGGCTGTCGTTCAGCACATAGCAGCCGGTGAAATCCTTGGGCCACTGTTGCGAGACGCTTTCGGGAAAGGATGCTTTCTTGAGCGGAAACAGTTCGACGCTCGGCGACTTTTCCGGAAAGCGATCCCACGACGAAGACCAGCCACCGCTGGGATACTGTGCGCCGAGCAGCGATTGCAAACTGTAAACCGCCGCGTCGTGAATCTCGGCATCTTGAAACTTTAGCTCCGCATCCCATTCGATGAGCAGCCGAATCGCCGATTGCGTCACATCATCGTCATAGGTCGTTTGATTCCCTTTCACTTTCCGCTGCTTCCAATCGGCCCAGCCGCCGGTCGCTTGCCTGGCCGCAGCCGGTGTCGGATCAGGTTGCAATTTGCCGCTCGTATCGCGGCGATAGAGCCACTTGGCGCGCTCTGTGGGATCGAAATGGATCTGGTAATACCAACCGCCGGATTGTAGTTGCCCGCGCGTGAGACAAAGCGCTGCGTCATACGCTGCACGGCGGATCGACTCATCACCGGTCGCTTGATACGCCCGCAAAAGCGCAGCACCCACGGCCGGAGTGCCCGGCGGCTGCACCCATACGGTTTCTGGCCCGGGAATTCCTTCGGCCTCGCGCAGTGTGAGATCGGAGCTGGTTAAATAGACATAGCCGCCGTGACGTGCCACTTTTTCGTGCGCGAACCGGGCGACCTTGACCATGGTCTGCTGCACATCGGCTGGGGTAGGCGATTGCTGAGCGAATGCTTGCCCTGCAAGGAAACTGGCCAGCGTGATGACGAAGACAATTGCTCTTTGCATGGAAAGGACCTCATGACAGACAGCCCGGAAGAGTCGCCGCGAACCTATCGTATCCGTTCTGAGCGGCGAAGCGATATCTTTCCGATCGACGGCATCCTTTTCGAAGCGTTTGGGCAAGAGGACGAAGCCAAGCTCGTTCGCGCGTTGCGGGATGGTGGCTTCCATCTACTCTCGCTGGTAGCCCACACCCATGCGGATATAGTCATTGGCCACATCTTGTTCACTCGCCTGCGGATCGAAGGAGTGCAGCAAACCTGGAATGCCGTTGCCCTGGCGCCGCTTGCTGTTTGGCCGATGTGGCAGCGCGCGGGTGTTGGCAGCGCTCTGATGCGTGAGGGATTGAAGCGACTCAAGGAGACAGGCGAATCAATCGTCGTCGTCCTCGGTCACGAACATTACTACCAGCGGTTCGGCTTTTCCGCCGAGCTCGCGAAACCGCTGCACTCGCCCTTCAACGGCCCGCATTGGATGGCGCTCGAGCTGCAGCCTGGCGCGTTAAATGGCGTCGCCGGCAATGTGAAATACGCTGAGCCGTTCTGCATTCCCTAATCTGCAAGCTGCGATCTGCAATCTGCGATCCAACATCAGATATTCAGAAACTCTTCGAGCGCCTCGCGCATCACCGTTGGGTCAGCATCGACGCCGGTCCAGATCTTGAAGCCGATTACTGCTTGATTCACCAGCATGCCGAGACCGTCGAGCGTGCGACAGCCTTTCTGTTCTGCATCGCGAATCAACCGGGTGCGCGGCGGATTAAAGATCACATCAGCCACGACGAGTTCCTTGCGCAGCGAATTCACGTCGACAGCCACGCGCGCCTGTGCGTCGCCGAGGCCGATCGACGTCGCGTTGATCAGCACGTCGCAATCAGTGGCGACTTCGTAGTCCCCTTTCCACTGCACTAGTTGGCTGCTGATCTTCACGCGGTCGGAGAGCAACGTTACCAGCTCCTGGCCGCGCGCCGGCGTGCGATTAACGATGGTGATTTCCGCGACGCCGCTGAGACCCAGTTCCACTGCAATCGCGCGGGCTGCTCCGCCGGCGCCCAGAATGACGATCTTCTTTCCGGCAGGATCAAGCAACGTGCGAAGCGATTCAACAAAGCCCTTGCCGTCCGTATTTTCACCCAGCAGCTTGTCGCCGTCGCGCTTCACGCAGTTCACCGCGCCCATCAGTTCCGCGGCCGGGCTCAAACCATCGAGCAGCGGAATGACGGCAACCTTATGCGGAATAGTGAAATTCGCGCCGCGAAACCCCATCGCCCTCATCCCGCGCACGGCATCGGGCAATTGCGCAGCGGGCACTTCAAGCGTGAGATAACGCCAATCGAGGCCCGCAGCGACGAAAGCTCGTTCCATCATGAACTGAGTGGGGTTCCCGGCGACGGGCTGCCCCATGCAACAGACAATTTCCTGCAAAGCCTGTGGTGAAGACGCGGTGGGATTCGGCACGGAGATAACTTTCACAACGAGCGAACAAGTTTGTCGAAGCTGGCAGCGTCGGCCACGAGCTCTAGCGTACTAATTCCTTCATCTCGCGCACTGCCCGCTCGAGCCCCACAAGCACGGCTCGCGAGATAATGCTGTGGCCGATGTTGAGCTCACGCATTTCGCCGATCCGCGCGATGGGAATCACGTTTTGATAATTCAAACCATGCCCTGCGTGCAACAGCATTCCCAGCTCGCGCGTCTGCTTGCCCGCAGCGACGAGCGCGGCTAACTCGTGTTCCCGTTCTTTGCCACGGGTGAGAGCGTACTTGCCCGTGTGCAGTTCGATCGCATCGCAGCCCAGTTTGTGCCCCGCGTCAATCTGGCATGGGTCGGGATCGAGGAAAAGACTGACGAGAATGCCAGCACTTTTCAATTGATCAACGGTTCGTCGCACGGCATCGAGATTACCGACAACATCGAGCCCACCTTCGGTCGTCACTTCTTCGCGCTTCTCGGGAACGACCGTGGCTTGTTGCGGTTTGATGCGCGTCGCAATATCGACGATCTCGGGAGTGACGGAAAGCTCAAGGTTAAGTTTGACCTGGACCGTTTCGCGGAGGACGCGCACATCGCGATCCTGAATGTGCCGGCGATCCTCGCGCAGATGCACCGTGATCACATCCGCGCCGGCGAGCTCTGCGAGGACGGCAGCGGCGACGGGGTCGGGTTCATAAGTCTTGCGTGCCTGGCGAATGGTGGCAACGTGGTCGATGTTCACTCCGAGCTCGGGCATTCCGGGTTGGTCTCCAAGAGAAGCAGAAGGGTTAGAAATCAAAAGTTCCGATCCCTCGCCCCGGCACTCCGTGAAGAAGTATATAGGGTGTGGGGCCGGAGTAACGTAAACAAAGGCAAATTACGTCAATAACTGCTTCACGACGTGCCCTTCGACATCCGTCAGGCGGAAATCGCGGCCCTGAAAACGATACGTCAACCGCGTGTGATCGATACCGAGGCAATGGAGCACGGTGGCATTCAGATCGTGCACGTGCACGCCATCCTTGACAATGTTGTAGCAGTAATCATCCGTCTCGCCGTGCGAGATGCCTCCTTTGATACCGCCGCCGGCGAGCCACGTGCTGTAGCAGCGGCCGTGGTGATCGCGGCCGTAGCTCGTTGCGGTGAGCGATCCTTGGCTATACACGGTACGGCCGAATTCTCCGCCCCAGATGACGAGCGTATCGTCGAGCAGGCCGCGATCTTTCAGGTCTTTGACAAGTGCCGCGCTGGGGCGATCGACGTCTTTGCACTGACCTTTGATTTGCCCGGGCAGCGAACTGTGCTGATCCCAGCCGCGATGCATCAGCTGAATGAAGCGCACGCCGCGCTCGGCCATCCGCCGCGCGAGCAGGCAGTTGCGAGCGAAACCGCCGTCGACGTTCGCATTGTCGACACCATACATTTCGAGCGTCTCTTTGCTTTCACTGGATAGATCCGTCAGTTCCGGCACCGACGACTGCATGCGAAACGCCATTTCGTATTGCGCGATCCGCGTTTGAATTTCGGGATCGTTGATGCTGTTTGCAGCCAGCTGATTCAACTGGCCCACGCCGTTGAGCATTTCCCGCCGCGCGGTGGCATCGACACCGGGCGGATTCGACAAATACAAAACCGGATCGTCGCCGCTGCGGAACCGCACGCCCTGATGTTCCGATGGCAAAAAACCCGGGCCCCACAAGCGCGAGAAAATCGGCTGGTCCGTTTTGTTGCCGCTCCCTTGCGAAATCATCACGATAAACGCGGGCAGATTCTCCGTCTCGGCACCCAAGCCGTAACTGAGCCAAGCACCAAAACTGGGGCGGCCCGGCTGCTGCGACCCGGTTTGAATAAACGTCATCGCTGGGTCGTGATTGATGGCTTCAGTGTGCAGCGATTTGACCACCGCAATGTCGTCTGCGACTCCGCCGAGATGTGGCAACAACTCACTCAGCCATGTGCCGCACTTGCCGTGCTGCTGGAACTTGAAAATCGAGGACACACAAGGAAACGACTTTTGTCCGGACGTCATGCCCGTGATGCGTTGCCCCATGCGAATCGAGGCGGGCAACTCTTCGCCGTGATGCTGCTTCAATTGCGGCTTGTAATCGAACAAATCGATGTGGCTCGGGCCGCCCGACATCACCAGATAGATAACGCGCTTGGCCTTCGCCGCAAAATGCGTCTGCGGCAGGATGCCCGGCCGCGATTTGCCCGTGTCGGGTGCAGCGAACAATTGCGGGTTCAGCAAACCGGCGAGCGCAGTTGCGCCCAAGCCAGCAGCAGAACGGCCGAGGAACTGGCGACGGGCGAGAAGCGGATTGGTGGGTTGGTAGTGCATAGTGATTATCCCTTGGTCAACGCTTCATCGGTATTCAAAACAGCCGAGGCCACCATCGTCCACGCAGCGAGCTCGGCCGCATTCAGTGATTCATCCGCAGCGGACTCGCCCACTTTCAGCAGCTTGGCAACGGCTTCGGGATTCTTCTGGAAATGGACAAGTTGCTGGGCATAAAGGTTCTTGAGTACGACAAATTCCGCAGCGCTGGGAGCACGTGAAGTCACGGTGCGAAATAGAAAGGTGAGTTTCTCATCCAACGCCAATCCGCCGCGGGTCATGATCCGCTCGGCAAACTTGCGCGAAGCTTCGATATAAGTCGGATCGTTGAGCGTGACGAGCGCCTGCAGCGGCGTGTTGGTACGAGAACGTTTCACCGTGCAAACTTCGCGATCCGGTGCATCGAACGTCGCCAGGCTCGCCGGCGGGCACGTTCGCTTCCAAAACGTGTACATCGTGCGGCGGTAGAGATCGACGCCGTGACTCTGCGAATATTTTTGGGCCGTCCACTTGTCGTTGTCCGAGCGCGACATCAATTCTTCCCACAGCCCCGCCGGTTGATACGGCGAAACACTCTTGCCGCCGATGCGGCGATCGAGCAGGCCGCCGGCGTAGAGCGCCTGATCCCGAATAAACTCTGCTTGCAAGCGAAACCGTGGACCACGCGTAAGAAAACGATTCTCTGGATCGCGCGAGCGCGATTCGGGCGAAGCGGCCGAGGTTTGCTGATACGTCGCCGATGTCAACATTTCGCGCAGCAGCCGTTTCACATCCCAGCGCGTTTCGCCAGTGGATGTAGCGCCAACAAAATCTGTGGCCAGATAATCGAGCAACTCTGGATGGCTCGGCTGTTCTCCCTGCGAGCCAAAATCGTCGGCGGTTTTCACCAACCCCGTCCCAAAGAGCAGCTGCCAGTAACGATTGACCGTCACCCGCGACATCAGTGGATGACCTGGATCGATAAGCCACTTCGCGAGCCCCAGCCGATTTTGCGGCGCATCGGCTGGCAGCGGCGAAAGAAAGCTCGGCACATTGGCAGTGAGCTGTTGATTCTTATCAGGCTTGTCGTATTGCCCACGCATCAGCAAGTAAGTCGGTCGAGCCTGCCCCTCTTGCATGACCATCGTCGTGGGTATGGCCGCCTCCAATTCCGCTTGCCGCGCCTTGAGCGCGGCGAGTTCGTCGCGGACGTAGCGCAACGACTTGGAAACATTCGTGCGGAAGTAAGTTGTCACTTCCTGTTGCTCAGCCGTGCTGCGCGACTCGCGCGATTGCGTCAGGAGCCTGGCGATCTTCGCCGGCGGTCCGCTGCCACTGATGGGCTGTTCCGAGTCGGTCGTCGCCAGTCGCACGCGCCCCAGCTGATGTTGAGCGAATTGCGATTCAAACTGCAGCGTCAATTTCAGCCTCGCAGCTTCCGACGACTTGATCGGTTCGGCGAGTTCGAAAATTGCAAAGTGGTCTTTGCCCACTTGGGGATGAATGGCCCAACCCGAGCCGCCGTTGTCGTCAATGGCATTGGCGATGGGGAACGTCTCTTGCTCGAAATCGGCCGACGCGCGTCGAATTTTCTTTACTTGAAAACTGTCGCTGCCATCGGCAGCTTCAACCTTCACACCCGTGAGCACAAAGTTGCCGTTGGCCGAACGGCCCGGCCCCTGGGCCGTGAAACTACTGTCGGCGAGAGCTTCCACACGAATCGCCGTAACGGTCGGCGAGCTCGCATACCAGGTGAATTCCAACTGTTCGGTGGCTGCGTTCGGGCCGCTTGTCAGCAGCGACTTATCATCGAGCACTTTGAAATTCGCACCGCCCCGACTCTTCGCTTCGACCTTATCGGCGATCGCCCACTTCACTTCGGCCGAAGTCCCGGCCGCTGCTCTTTCCCAAGTGACCTGCTCGGCATCAACCTCGGGCAAGTCGCCGGCCAACTGTTGCTGAATCGCCTGCATCCGGGCAGTGATACGAGCGATTTCATTGCGTTGAAACGTTGTCGGCGTTTTTAAAAACGGCGCTGCGTTTCCTTTCGATCCATCGAGCCCGCTCTCAGGAACCGCATTGAAAAATGCATACAGCTGATAGAAGTCCTTCTGCGTGATCGGGTCATACTTGTGATCGTGGCATTGTGAACAGCCAACCGTGAGGCCGAGATAAACCGTGCTCGTCGTGTTCACGCGATCGATGATGTACGCGGTGAGATACTCCTGCGGAATCGCTCCCCCTTCGAAGTTGATCATGTGGTTGCGGTTGAAGCCGCTGGCAATTTTTTGCCGCAGGTCGCGGGCTTCGTCGCCAGTGGTGGGGAGCAGATCGCCAGCGAGTTGTTCGAGCGTGAACTGGTTGTACGGCACGTTCTGATTGAACGATTCAATCACATACTCACGCCAACGGGTCATGTCGCGGCCGCTGTCGATGTGAAAGCCATGCGTATCGGCAAACCGGCTGGCATCGAGCCAATCGACGGCAACTCGTTCGCCGAAATAGGGCGAAGCGAGCAGCCGATCGACTTGTTGTTCGTAGGCATCGGGGCTGCGATTGGCGACAAAGGCATCGAGCTCGGCAATCGTCGGCGGCAAGCCGGTGAGGTCCAGCGTTACGCGGCGGAGCAACATTTCCTTGGTAGCGATCGGGGACGCAGGCAAACCTAATTGTTCGCGCTTCCCTTGAGCGAACAAGTCGATGGCGTTGCGCGCCCACCGTTGATCTTTCACAACCGGAAGCGCCGTAGCGCGCGGTGCCACAAACGCCCAATGCTGTTGATAGTCGGCGCCGGCGGCGATCCAGTCGCGGAGCAGCGTCTTTTCTTCTGCCGTCAGTTTTTTCAGAAACGACGGCGGCGGCATCTGCAGATCGGCATCGGTCTCGTGAATCCGCTTGAGCAGTTCACTCTGCTCCGGCTTGCCAGGCACGATCGGCGTTTCGCCTGACTCTGTCTTGCCGGTTGCCGATTCTCGCTGATCGAGCCGAAAGCCACCCTTCCGTTCGGCCGCATCAGGCCCGTGACAGCGGTAACATTTGTCCGACAGAATCGGCCGGATCTGGCGGTTGTAATCGATGGCCGGAGGCTTGACCTGGGCGAGTGCGCTGGCAATCGAACCAGCGAGCAAACAACCAACGACGATTCCGATAAAGAGAGATTTCATCGCGCTGTGTTCCGGGAGGTACCCGGTGCCATGATCGGCGTGAGGTGGGAGGCAGGCAACAACCCGTCAGCATAGCTGAAAATGGCAGCGGAACCAATCTTGAAGGTCGCGCGATTTGCTGGCTATTTTGCCAGCGACACACACACAATCTCTTCATCATTCCGGGCATAAACGCTCTGGTTGGCAAACGCTGGATGGCTCCACACCACCTCGCGGCCAAAGGCTTCGCTGGTCGGCTTCAAAACATGAAAGCGGCTGATCTCTTCATAGCCCTCGCGGTTCAGTTTGGCGATAATCAAATCGCCCAATTCATTGAAGAGAAAATAGCGGTCGCCGTTCTTCACCAAGAAGGCAGTGCCGTGATTCACGCGGCGCGTTGCGGCGAGTGGCGCCCACGATTCCCACAAGCGTTTGCCCGACGTCAGATCGACCCCGCGCAGTTGCCCGCCCCGGCAATCAAAACCAAAGATCACGCCATCTTCAATCAGCGGCGTGCTGTTGCAGGTGTAAACAGCCGACTTGTTGTCGCCGATCCAGACTTCGCTGACGGCCGGCTTCTCAGGATCGAGCTTCCACACGCCGCCGATATCGCCGATGCCGCTGGCGTAGAGATAGTCACCATGCTTCACCGGCGCGGAAACCGACATCTCGTACTGGGGCACGAGTTCTTCCGTCCAATAAACTTCGCCCGTCTCGGGATTCAGTCCGTTGAGCGATTCAGGATGCCAAATAACGAGTTGTCGTTTGCCGCCCGCGGTGATGATTGTGGCCGGTGCATAACCCGCATGTGGCGCGTCGAGAGCCTTCCACAATTCCTTGCCGGTCTCTTTATCAAACGCGACGACGACCGAGCCCTTGCCACCAACGAGGCAGATCAGCTTATTGCCGTCAACCAACGGATGACTCGTGAAACCCCAAATCGGCGACGGCGCTTGGTAGTCTTTTTTGAACTCCTTCGACCAAATCGACTTTCCCGAAGCAGCATCGAGGCAGTGAAGATTGCCTTCGGCGCCAAGTGCATAAACCCTTCCCTCATGCACCGTAGGCGTGCACCGCGGCCCATTGGCATACGAAATCGCATACGGGCAATCGTATTCGTGCTTCCACAAAATCTCGCCGGTCTTGGCATCAAGGCAGAGGACTCGCTCGGTCCCCTTCAGTTCATTGCGAGAACCAGGGTCGTTCTGCAACGCCCCTTCCTTGCGCTGATAGTCCATCACATACACACGATCGCCGACGACCGCCGGGCCGCCGTAGCCGCCGCCGATCTTCGTTCGCCAAACAACCGGCAAACCGCTCTCGGGGAACTTCTCGACAATGCCCGTTTCCTGCCACACGCCATCGCGCGTCGGGCCCATCCATTGCGGCCAATCGCTCGACTCTTTCACCAGTGCGACTGGTGTGGTTGCGACTGCTCCAGATTCAGTAACCCGTGGAGACTGCACCGAATCGATCGCCACAGGTCCACAACCAACCAGCACAGCCAACAACAGCAACGAGCGCATTACAGAACTCCGCAAGGATAATTTTTGCATACATGCAATATACCGCCGACCGTGGCGATTCTTACACAACAACCGCAGAATTAGCCGCAAGTTTCTTCGCAGGCTTCGGCAGCGTCGTCATGAGGCCGATCGAGTTGCGGATTGTCTTGTCGCGGGAAATGTTGCTCCACGACAGCGAGAAATTCTGCCCGCGTCGCGACATTTCCCACGGCGCCGCGGAAGTGTCGTGCACCGACCTTTCCTTGGGCATAGTTGCAAGCGAACTTCCGCATCAACAGCGTGCCGCGGTCCTCGCCGAAACGCTCGCACACCAATTCATAGTGCTTGAGCATCCAGGCCCGTTGCTCATCCAGAGTCGGCTCAGGAGGCACCGGTTCGCCGCGCAGAGCAGCCGCACATTGTTGAAACAGCCAAGGCCGGCCGAGCGAAGCACGGGCGATCATCACGCCATCGACGGCATACTTCTGAAACGCCGCAATCACCTTGTGATGCGAATCAAGATCCCCGTTGCCGATCAGTGGAATCTTCTGCAGATGCTGTTTGATTTCGCTGATCTTTTCCCAATCGGCCGAGCCGCGAAAAAAGTCGGAAGCCACGCGGCCATGCACGGTGAGCGCCGCAGCGCCAGAAGCTTCCACCACGCGAGCAATTTCGCTAGCGTTGATCGACGCATGCGAGCAACCCAGGCGAATTTTGGCCGTCACCGGCGTCGGAGCGCAAGCCTTTACCACGCGCTCGATGATCGCACCCACGCGGCTCGGAAACTTCAGCAAGTAAGAACCGCTGTGAGCCTTCTCCGTGAGATCTTTCACCGGGCAGCCGAAGTTGAGATCGACCACGCTCACCTGATATTCATTCGCCAACCGCTCGCCGACGCGGGCCAGCGTTTCGGGATCGTTGTCCCACATCTGCACCGCCAGCGGGCGGGCTTCTTCTTTCACGCCCCACAGCCGCTCCGGGTGTTCGGCTTCGTTATCTTCCAGCCAAACAAAACTCCGTGCGCTGACCATTTCGGTCGCCAGCAAACCACTGCCGCCAAACTGCCGTACGATCTGCCGATAGGCGTAGTTGGTGAAGCCAGCCATCGGCGCCTGCAAGATCGGCGGATCAACCTTAACGTTGCCAATCCAGAGGGGTTTTACTTGGGGGAGGGTTGCAGAAGTCATCCCTGCAGTTTGCCGTGCGGGAGTCGTTTGCGCCAAGGGCAGCGACGAGAAAAACGTTTTTAGCTAAACAACTCCCGAATCGGCACTCCCGCCGCAAGAATCGGAATCGGCCGGCCTTGCGCATCGGGCACCGTGCTGTTTGGATCGAGGCCCATCGTTCGATAGATCGACGCTAACAGATCGCCCGGCGTCAGCGGTCGATCTTTGGGCTGGCCGCCATCGGCGGTTGTCGAGCCAATGATCTGTCCGGTGCGCAATCCGCCGCCGGCCAGCACGGCCGACATCGCGGCGGGCCAATGGCCGCGGCCGGCGAGTTTGTCGATACGCGGCCCGCGGCCGAATTCGCCGAACGAGGCAACCAGCGTGTCTTGTAGCAACCCTCGCTCGCGCAGATCATTCACGAGCGCACAAAACGCACGATCATAATGCGGCAGCCGCGCTCGCAGATTTTTCTCGATCGTCGAGTGATCATCCCACCAGTCGATATCCTTCTCATACAGGTTGATCACAACAAGCGAAGTACCCGCTTCGATCAACCGCCGCGCGAGCAACGCGCCTTGACCGTACGCATGCCGGCCGTAGCTCTCGCGCGTTGCTGCCGCTTCTTGCGCGATATCAAACGCATGCCGCACGCGCGAACCCGAAGCGAGTTCGACGGCCTGGTCGAGCGCGTCGTCGTTGTCGCGATAGGCAGAAGTTGCGTTCGCAAAGGCACCAAGGCGATCGAACGAGCGCAGCAAATTGCGGCGATCTTCGAGCCGTGGCAGCGAGACATCGCGCGGCAGGGCAAACTCCGGCGGCCGATAATTGCCGAGGCTGGGATCGCCGCCGGCGTTCAGGGCCAGGTGCCGCCCTTTCAAAAAACTGGCTCCCAAATAGAAGCCCATGTGCGTCCGATAGTCTTCGGGCACCGCAACATACGCGGGCATGCCCGGCTGCCGTGGGCCTTGCAATTTCGAAACCACCGCCCCCATCGCCGGATTCTGCTGGCCGCGCTGCCGCGCGTTAATAAGCGGGTAACCAGTTTGCACCCAATGCGTCGCATCATCGTGCACGCTCAAGTTGTGCGTGATCGAGCGAATTACCGCGAGGTCCTTCGCCAGCTTGTGATGCTGAGGCAACAACTCGGGCAGCCACAATCCAGGGAGCGAAGTTTCGCAAGCCTGAAACGGCCCGCGAATCTCTTCGGTCTGATCGGGCTTCATATCGAACGTATCGATATGACTCGGTCCGCCGGCGAGAAAAAATAGAATCGCCGACTTCTTGCGCGCGGGCTGCTTGGTTTGCGCGTTTGTCGCCGAACCAGCAACAGCGGTAGCAGCAGCGAGTGTGGTCGCCTGCAAAAATCCCCGACGGCCAGCCAGCCGAAAGCGAATCGACGTTCCTTGTGTGGCAGGAATCACGCGAGCACCTCCAGCGCAAAACCATCTAGCGCAAAACAACGGCGAGCGTTGATGATCGGATCATCGTAGGGCGACGACCGACAGCATGCAACTTCAAGAACCCGCGCCTGGGGAATTAGCTGGTGGCAGCGGCAGCGGTGGGTACGACGTCCATCCCAGCCCAGGTAGTTCGTTGTCCCAAGCGTCGGGCCTCAGCTTGCGATCGATTCGTTCCAGCGGCCAAAACACGATTTCCAAAAAATCGTTGGCCACGCGGTTGTGGCTCCACAAGAGGTCTTTGTAGGAGTAGGGATCGATGGAGTCCAGTTGCTTGGGAATTCCTCGCGGCACCACCAGTGCGAAATAGCTGCCGAGGTACAACGTGGGCAGGAGCAGTAGTGCGATCGCCAAAAACAGCGGGCCGCGAGATTTTGTCGGATTCATCGGTTCGATTTTGCTGTGGATTGTAGAGCGGCGGCAAGGAAATTCCTGCCACCGCGACAACAATCGGACGCATGCTCATGCGTGCAGTCTATCGAATCACGCGACCTTCAGCGCGGGTCATGGCCTGGCGGAGGCCTTCGGTGAATTGCGAAGGATTCTGCCAGAACGATTTCAGCGAAGTATCGTCGGTGAAGAGATAGACTTGCTTGCGATAGGTCAAGCTGAACGTCGCGCGGCCGTCGACGAGTTCGCCGGTCTGCATGAACTTGACCGGATCGTAGCCGACCATGACGGGGCTGTAGCGATCCGGATCAGCCAGGAACTTTTGTTGTTCGGCTTCCGAAGTGAAGAGGAACGTGCGGCGGCGGTGCACAGCGCCAAACTGCGGCTGCCCCTTCTTCCATTTGCGTTCGACGGCCAGCGTGACCGGGCAGTAACCTTCCATCGCGACGGGATAAGCTCCCGAAGGAGCCGATGCAGTGGCTGGGGCGACGGCTGATTGGCTCTGCGGAGCAGCAGGCTGCCCGGCAGGAATCGTATGTGGTGGCGTGAAGTTTGTCGCGAATTGTTGAGCGGCTCCTGCTGCAGCGGCGGAGGCGTTCACATCGGGAACGGCCGGCGCGGGGCTGGCGGCAAAGGGAGGTTGCCAGGCAGGCGCGGCGCCTTGCACCGCTTGTTGGTACGGATGAGCGTAGCGATTGACCACTTCCTTGGCCGAGTCGACAGCAGCCTGCGATTGTTGCTGAGCCTGTTGGGCTCCCGCGGCAACTGTTTGCTGCGTATTCGCGACGGCCTGGTTGGTTTGCTGCTGGGCATATTGCCAGGATTGCTGCGCCGCTTGTTGAGCGGACTGTTGAGCTTGCGCGGCCGCTTGTTGGAATTGTTGCGAAGAAGACGCAGCGGTATTCGAGAGGTAGCCGAACTGCGCATTGGCCTGAGTGCTGACCTGCGCGATTGTCGCCGCGGCGTTCGCTTTCGCAATGCCGACGCCAGCGGTCGAGGCAACGGAGTTCACCATGGCCACATAATCGGTCGGTGACTGCGGGCTGACGCTGCGGGTTAGCTCCAAGCCGGCTGGCGTGACGAAGACATCCGTGGGCCATTGCTGCACGCGATATTTTTCGACGAGGGCGGGCGTTTTGCGAGCATGCACCTTTACGGGGATGTAGCTGCGGCCGACCGCCGCGCCGACTTCCGGGCGGCTGAAGACATTCTTTTCGACGCGCACGCAAGGCGGGCAGTCGTCGGAATAGAAGTGCAGCAGCACCAGCTTGTTCTGGGCCTGGGCCTGCTGGCAGGCGGTCGCAAAGTCTTCGCACCAGGGCAATTGATCGTTAGCGGCCAGCCTGGCAGTTGCTGCCAGCAGGGTGCACGCGAAGAAAAAACCCGCAGCGAGAAATGTTCGCACAGCCATAGTCGCAACCTTCGCAAATGAAAACGCAAACGCCGGCGCGAGTGCCGACGTCGCATCCTTTCTTTCGGCAAAGTGACCTTAACGAATACACCCGCAAAATCGTTTGCGGGGAAAATCGCGATAAGTTTGAGGAAGTGCAATGATAGTGCAGGCAGAGCTAGCAGCGACCGGGCAATTTGACGCGGACTTTGCCGGCGAGGCGAACTTTACGGCCGAAGTTTGCGCGCAATTTCGCCGATATGCAGAACATGACCGCGCCTAGCATTACTGCCGACATCATCGCCACCTTTGCCAAGGGGGCGAGTGAAGCTGCTGAAGCCTGGCAGCGCGCGTTCGCGCTCACCGCGACTGAGTTCAATCTCGGTGAACCAGCTGACGTGCTGACGCAGCTTTCGCGCGATGAATGGAACAGCGCAGGACTCGCAGTCATTCTGGGACAGGCGACCGGCGCCGTCGCGCTGCTGGTGGCTGACCCCGGCAATGCATTTCCCGAATGGCTCGCCAAACCGGATGCTTCTGCCAAAAGCCGCCTGGCCACGCTCGCACAAGAGCTGGGCATGATCGCGCTGCCCGAAGCGCTGATGCCCACGAGCGAACTCGCGGTGCGAATCGAGAACTTGCAAGAAGCGCTGCTCCGCTGCTCACCGGCAGGCGGCGTCGATGCGCTGCCGTTGACCATCAAGCACGGCGAGACGCCGCTGAATGCATTGCTGCTCGGCGTCGCGGAGGGAGCTGCCTTGACCGCAGCGCCGCCAGCAGCCGCGCCGCTAGCCGCTCCGGCAGAAGTTGCCCCGCCCGTCGAAACGAAAGCCGCAGTTACGGAACCGGAGTATGTTCCATCGCCGCTGCCGCCGACTTCGCGCTTTGCGGGCAACAAGCCGCAGCTCGATTTTGAAGAAGGCATTCCTGCGCTGCCGACTTACACGCGGAGTCTGCTGAAAATTCAAGTGCCGGTAGTCGCGTCACTAGCGACCACAAATTTACCGGTCGGTCGCATTCTGGAAATCGGGCCGGGCTCGATCATTCAATTCGATCAATCGTGCGAGCAACCTTTGTCTCTCGCGGTCGGCGACAATCCATTCGCCGTCGGCGAAGCCGTGAAAGTCGGCGAGAAATTCGGCATTCGCATTACCTCCATGGTCATGCCGGAAGAACGCTTCTGGTCCGTCCGTGGACAGCGCAGCTAAGAAGTCCGTAACGTCAGTGAGGCAGCCTTCCTGCTGATAAAAAGGGCGCCTCTCGAAAAGAGAGACGCCCTTGCTCGCGCGACGGGCTACCTGCTTACGGGAACCGGCGATCCGTTCCCGAGCCGGTCGTGTTCAGGTCGTTGATGGTATCGCTGAGCAGAGCGTAGAAGTCGTCATCGCCCGCGCTGCCGGTCAGTATATCGTTCGCACCATCGTCACCCGTGACAATGCCATTGGCGATCCCCGCAGCGTGCGTGGTATTCCAATTGGCAAGCAGCGCCATGAGCGCGGTATCGTTGGCATCGCCCACCAGCGAGCTTTGGCTGTTCGTGGTGTCGCCGGCAATGATCAAGTCGCCGCCGGTGCCACCATCGATCGAATCGCCGCCGCCGCCAGCGCCGCCAATCAACACGTCATTGCCATCCCCACCGATCATGTAATCGCTGCCGCTGCCGCCGGAGATCACGTCGTCGCCGCCGTCGCCGACCAGAATATCGTTGCCAGCGCCGCCGAACACGCGGTCGTTGCCGGCTCCTGCCGACACCGTATCGTTCCCTTGGCCGGCATAAACATAGTCCTGTCCATCGCCCGGATAGACCTGATCGTCGCCGCCACCGCCGTAGAGCACATCGTTGCCGGTCAGACTGCTGAGGATGTCGTTGCCGCCGACGGCCAGATCTTGTTGACCAAGCTCATCGCCCCAGACGACATTGTTGCCGCCGCTGGCGTTGATTTGATCGTTGCCCGTGCCACCAATGATCACGTCATCGCCGGTACCCGACGAGATGTAGTCGTCGCCGGCGCCTGCATCGATGTTGGTGGGATTCGTCAGCCCATTCACCACGATGTAATCGCGGCCATCGCCGCCACTGACGGTGATGGCGCCAGTCAGCGGATAGTATGCCGACGCATTGAAGGCGCCGCTCGCGGTGCGCACCAAGACTTGACCGGAGGGGCCACGCGAAATAATCACCGTGTCCTCACTCGCCGTGCCGAGAACCTGGAGATTGCCGCCCGAAGCCGTCACAACAGGCGTCGACGACTGAATCGAAATGCGGACCGTCGCCGTATCGGTGTTCGTCCCATCCGTCACGCTGAAGGTAAACAGGTCGAGTCCCGTCGCACCCGTGTTCGGTGTGTAGGTGAACGCGCCCGTCGCCGTGTTGAACGAAGTCAACGTGCCTAAGCCCGGCGACATCGTCACTGCGTACGTCAGCGTCGGGCCATCGGGATCGTTGACGACTACGTTGACGTTGAGCGGTGTGTTCAGCGGCGTCGTGAAGGTGCTGTCCGCAGCATCCGGAGCGTCGTTGACCGGCGTGACGTTGATCGTGAACGTTTGCGGTGCACTCGTGTTCACGCCGCCATTGCTCGTGCCGCCGTTGTCGACTGCCACCAGAGTGATGGTCGCGCTGCCGCTGGCGTTCGGGGCCGGAGTGTAAGTCAGCACACCTGCCGGCGAAACCGTGGGTTGCACCGAGAAGAGGGCAGAGTTGGTGTTGCCGGTCACGTTGAAGATGACCGTTTGCGGAGCTTCGTTGGCGGGGCCGAACGAAATGCCGGTTGCCCAGCCACTCACGCTTTGAGCACCCGCGTCTTCCGGTACGGTTTGATTGACGCCCGCGGTGAAGTTCGGCGCGTCGTTGACCGGCGCGATATTGATGGTGAAGGATTGCACCGTGCTCGCGCCACCAGCGCTGTCATTCAGCTGCACGCTGATGAGCGCCGTGCCGAAAGCATTCGCTGCTGGCGTGTAAGTCAACGTGCCGGTCGGCGAGATGCTCGGCCCCGCCGAGAACAAGCTCGGATTCGAGTTGCCCGTGACCAGGAAGGTAAGCGTCTGGGCCGATTCGTTTGCGGGACCGGCCGAAATGCCGCTCGCCCAACCATTGACGGTTTGCAGACCGGCATCTTCGTTCACCGCCTGGCTGCTGCCCGCTGTGAACGTCGGATTGTCGTTGACATCATTGACGGTAATCGTGAAGGTCTGCGCCGCACTCGTGTTCACGCCGCCATTGGCCGTGCCGCCGTTATCGGTCACGGTAACCGTGATGGTGGCGACGCCACTGGCGTTCGCGGCCGGTGTGTAGGTCAGCGTGCCGGTCGGCGAGATCGTCGGCTGCACCGAGAAGAGCGCCGCATTGCTGTTGCCGGTGATGTTCACTGTCAACTGCTGGCCGGCTTCGTTGCTGGGGCCGGCCGAAAGAGCCGTCGCAAAGCCGCTGACCGATTGACCACCGGCGTCTTCATTCACGACCTGATTCGGGCCGACGGTGAAGCTCGGTGCGTCGTTGACCGGATTGACGTTGATCGTGAACGTCTGCGGAGCGCTCGTATTCAGTCCGCCACCGTTGTCCGAGAGCGTGACGGTGATCGTCGCGCTGCCGAAGGCATTCGGGGCCGGCGTGTAAGTGAGCACACCGGTCGGCGAAATCGCCGGAGCGACCGAGAAGAGCAGCGGATTGCTGTTGCCCGTCACGTTGAAGGTCAGTGTTTGACCGGCTTCATCGGCAGGCCCTGCCGAAATCGCTGTGGCCCAACCACTCACGGTTTGCGGACCGGCGTCTTCGTTGACCGTTTGGCTCGAACCGGCGACGAAGGTTGGCGTATCGTTCGTGCTGCCGACGGTGATGGTGAAAGTCTGCGACGCGCTCGCATCGACGCCGCCGTTCGCCGTGCCGCCATTGTCGACTATGTTCAGCGTGATCGTCGCGGTGCCGCTGACGTTCGCGGCCGGTGTGTAGGTCAACGTGCCAGTCGGCGAGACGCTCGGCAGCACCGAGAACAACGACGGGTTGCTGTTATTCGAAATGTTAAACGACAGGGCCTGTCCATTCTCGTTGGCCGGACCAGCCGACAAGGCCGATGCCCAATTGCCGACCGTTTGCGGGCCGGCGTCTTCGCTAACTGATTGATTGGCGCCAACCGCAAAGCTCGGCGCGTCGTTGACCGGATTGACGTTGATCGTGAAGGTCTGGATGCCCGTCGTCGCTGCGCCGCCGCCGTTGTCGGAGAGCGTGTAGCTGATTGTCGCGCTGCCAAAGGCATTTGCCGCGGGCGTATAGGTCAACACGCCGCTGGGCGAGATCGCCGGAGCTACCGAGAACAGGCCGGCGTTGTTGTTGCCGACGATGTTGAAGCTCAGCGTCTGACCGGATTCGTTGGTCGGTCCCGCCGAAATCGCGGTAGCGAAACCAGTCACGGTTTGTGGACCGGCGTCTTCGTTGACCGTTTGGCTGGCACCTGGCGTGAAGCTGGGCGTATCGTTGACCGGATTCACGGTTACGGTGAACGGCATGTTGATGATGCCGTCGTCGCCGTTGCCGGGAATATTGTCGAGACCTGTGTCGCGAACCGTGACCGTGATCGTCACCGTACCAAACGCGTTTGGCAGTGGCGTGAAGCTGAGGCTGCCGGTGCTGTTCGGCGAAGTGTAAGACAGGCTCGGCGCCGGAATGATCAGCGGATCGCTGCTGACCACCGTCACCGTCAGCGGCTGGCTTTCGCTGATGCCGGCGGTGATGCCCGACAAACCAACGTTCTGCAGCCCGGCATCTTCGTTAATAGTCAGCGAGCTGATCGGGTTGATCGTCGGCGGATTGTTGATCGGCTGCGCGGTGATCGTGATTGTGAACGATTGCGTGCCGCTCGTCGAAACGCCGCCGAAATCGGTGCCGCCGTTGTCCGAGATATTTACCGTGATCAAAGCGCTGCCGCTGGCAGTGGGCGACGGCGTGTAGGTCAACGTGCCGTTCGGCGCGATGGCCGGCGGCGTTGTGAACAGAGCTGGATTGCTGTTCCCCACGATGTTGAACTGCACCGTTTGGACCGATTCATTGCTCGGACCAGACGAGATGCTCGTGGCAAAGCCCGTCACCGATTGAGCGCCCGAGCCAAACGCAATCGTTTGATTCGGACCGACGTTGAAGCTCGGCGCGTCGTTGACCGGATTCACAGTGATGGTGAACGTCTGCGGTGACGTCGTAGCGCCGGCACTATCGCTCGCGGTGTAAGTGATGGTCGCGACGCCGAAAGCGTTCGCGGCCGGTGTGTAAGTCAACACGCCGCTGGGCGAAATGCTCGGAGCCACCGAGAACAATGGGGCATTGCTGTTGTTCGTGATGTTGAAGGTGACCGTTTGGCCCACTTCATCCGGAGGGCCTGCCGAGACGTTGGCCGCCCAACTGACCGACTGTGGCCCGCCATCTTCGTTCACCGTTTGATTCGGACCGGCGAGGAACGACGGGGCGTCGTTGAGCGGATTCACCGTGATGGTGAAAGTCACCGGGGCGCTGATGCTCGGCGCACCGCCGTTATCGGACAACGTAACCGTGATCGTCGCCAAGCCGCTGGCATTCGCGGCAGGGGTGTAACTGAGCACACCGCTCGACGAAATCGTGGGCTGCGACGAGAACAGAGCCAGGTTGCTGTTGCCGGTGATGTTGAATGTCAGAGTCTGGCCGGCTTCGTCTGCCGTTGGGCCTGCGGAAATGCTCGATGCCCACGCCACCGATTGCGGCCCGGCATCTTCGTTGACCGATTGATTCGGACCAGCCGTGAAGGTCGGCGGATCGTTGACTGCACTCACCGAGATGGTGAAAGTATGCACCGCGCTCGTGTTCGTACCACCGCCATTGTCGGACAGTTGCACGCTGATGATCGCTGAGCCATTGGCGTTGGCAGCCGGCGTAAAGGTCAACGTACCCGTGGGCGACACGCTCGGGGCCGACGAGAACAAGCTCGGGTTCGAGTTGGCCGAGACATTGAACGTGAGTGTTTGCCCCGCTTCGTCGCTCGGCCCGGCCGAGATCAATGCAGCCCAGTTGTTGAATGTCTGCGGACCGGCATCTTCATTCACATTGATGTTTGAGCCGCCCACGAACGAGGGCGGATCATTCACGCCGTTGACCGTGATGGTGAAGGTCTGCGGCGGGCTGATGCTGGGAGCACCTCCGCTGTCCGACAACGTGACGGTGATTGTCGCCGAGCCCACCATGTTAGCCGCAGGGGTATATGTCAGCACGCCGGTCGGCGAGAGCGTCGGCAGCGACGAGAAGAGGGCCAGATTGGTGTTGTTCGTGATGTTGAAATTGTAAGTCTGCCCTGCTTCGTCCGGGCCGCCGCCAGGACCGATGCCCGTGGCAAAGTTGTTCACCGCTTGCGGCCCGGCGTCTTCGTTTACCGTGTGGTTCGCACTGAGCGTGAACACCGGCAGGTCGTTGGTGGGATTCACGGTGATCGTGAACTGCTGCGTCGCGGTTGTGTTCGCGCCGCCGCCGTCGTCGCTGAGCGAAATCGTGATCGTCGCACTGCCGTTGGCATTCAGCGTGGGTGTGTAAGAAAGGACACCGGTCGACGAAATGCCGAGCGCTGAGAACAAACCGGGATTTGTGTTGCCGACAATGTTGAATGTCAGGACCTGCCCCGCTTCGTCCGTGCCGCCGCCGCGCGACACTCCGGTCGCCCACGGATTGACAGTCACTGCGCCGGGATCTTCATTCACCGTTTGATTTGGCCCCACGGTGAAGCTGGGCGTATCGTTCACGGCCGAGACATTCACCACCATCGTCACAGGCGTGCTGCCGTCGTCGCTGTTGCCGGCGATATTATCGAGCCCGGCGTCGGTCACCGTCACGGTGATGGTCGCGGTGCCGTTGGCATTCGCCACCGGAGTGAACGAAATCGAACCGGTCGGATTGTTCGGCGAGTAGCTGACGGTGATCGGTCCCGTCAGGCTCGGATTGTTGCTGCTGGCCGTGACAATCAGGTTTTGCGTATCGGCGCCACCGGCCGAAATGCCGCTGAGACCTATCGTCTGCAGCCCAGCGTCTTCCACCAGGTTCAGCGGATTCGGCGACAGCGGGTTGATGGTTGGAGGCGTGTTCACCGGCGCCGGCGCGACCGTGAGGGTGAAGGTTTGCGGCGGGCTCAAATCAACGCCGCCGTCGCTCGTGCCGCCGTTGTCGCGCAGGCGGACCGTTACAGTCGCCGTGCCTGAAGTATTCGGCATCGGCGTATATTGCAACGTGCCCGCTGCCGAAATTGTCGGTTGGCTGCTGAACAAACCGTTGTTGGTGTTCGACAATTCGAACGTCAACGTTTGCGTTTCGTTCGCAGCGCCCGTGCCGATGCCGGTGGCAAAATTATTTAGCGTTTGCGGACCCGCGTTGTAAGCGACCGACTGATTGCCGCCCGCGGTGAAGACCGGCACGTCGTTGACCGGCGTCACGGCAATCGTCACTGTCACCGCCGAACTGATGTCGACACCCGGCGTGCCGCCGTTGTCGCGAGCCGCCAACTGGAACGAACCGCTGCCGAACGCATTCGGCGCGACGGTATATGTCAGCGTGCCATCGGTCCCCACGGATGGAGCCACGGAGAAGAAGCCAGGGGTAACGCCGGTGACAACGTAATTCAGCAGCGTCTGACCAGAATCGTTGCCCGGACCGGGTGAGAAGCCCGTGGCAAAGTTGTTGATCGTTTGCGCACCGGCATCTTCCAGAATCGTCGGATTTGCACCGGCGACGAACGACGGCGCGTCGTTGACCGCCGTGACCGTGATCGTGAATGTTTGCGTCGGGCTCGTGGCAGCCGGCGTGCCGTTGTCGCTCACCGCCACGGTGATCGTCGCGCTGCCGCTGGTGTTGGCGGCCGGCGTGTACGTCAGCACACCGGTCGGCGAGATCGACGGCGCCACCGAGAACAGCGCTGAGTTGGTGTTATTCGTAATGTTGTACGTGAACGTCTGGCCGTTCTCATCCGCGCCGCCACCCGCGATTGCGGTGGCGAAACCACTCACGCTTTGCGCACCAGCATCTTCGGCCACCGTCTGGTTGCCGAGCGTCGTGAAACTCGGCGTGTCGTTGACGGAATTCACCGTAATGGTGAAGGTTTGCGTCGGGCTCGTGGCCGATGGGCTGCCGCTGTCGCTCACGCTCACCGTAATCGTCGCCGTACCGAACGCATTGGCGACGGGTGTGTAAGTGAGCACACCGGTCGGCGAGATCGACGGCTGACTACTGAACAGCCCCGAGTTCGTGTTGTTCGTGATGTTGTAAGTGAACGTCTGGCCGTTCTCATCCGTGCCGCCCCCCGCGCTCGCGGTGGCAAAACCATTCACGGTCTGCGGTCCCGCGTCTTCGTTCACGGCCTGATTGCCGAGCGTCGTGAAACTCGGCGTGTCGTTCACTGAGTTCACCGTAATGGTGAAGGTTTGCGTCGGGCTCGTGGCAGCCGGCGAGCCGCTGTCCGTCACACTGACGGTGATTGTCGCACTGCCGAACGCATTGGCCACCGGCGTATAAGTGAGCACGCCCGTGGGCGAGATCGACGGCTGAGCGCTGAAGAGCGCCGAGTTCGTATTGTTGGTGATGTTGTAGGTAAACGTTTGCCCCGTTTCCCCGCCACCGGCGTCGGCCGTGGCAAAACCATTCACGGTTTGCGGGCCCGCGTCTTCATTGACCGTTTGATTGCCAAGCGTGGTGAATGACGGCAGGTCGTTCACCGAGTTCACATTGATCGTGAACGTCTGCGTCGGGCTCGTGGCCACCGGCGTGCCGTTGTCGCTCACGCTCACGGTGATTGTCGCACTGCCGAACGCATTAGCGGCCGGCGTGTAGGTCAGCACACCCGTCGAAGAGATCGACGGCTGCGCACTAAACAATGCCGGGTTGCTGTTGTTCGCAATGTTGTAAGTGAACGTCTGGCCGTTTTCATCAATGTCCCCACCCGCATTCGCGGTCGCAAAGCCACTCACGCTCTGCGCCGCGGCATCTTCATTTACGGTGTGACTGCCGAGCGTCGTGAACGACGGCGTATCGTTGACGGCCGCGACATTCACAATCATCGTCACCGGCGTGCTCCGGTCGTCGCCGTTGCCGGCGATGTTGTCGAAGCCGGCATCGGTCACCGTGACGGTGATCGTCGCACTGCCGACGGCATTGGCCACGGGCGTGAACGAAATCGAACCCGTCGAGCCGTTGGGCGTGTAACTGACGTTGATCGTACCGGTCAGACCTGCATTGTTGCTGCCTGCCGTGACGGTCAGGTTCTGCACTTCCGCTCCGCCTGCCGTAATACCACTGAGATTGATCGTCTGCAGGCTGGCATCTTCGTTGATGTTCAGCGGGTTCGGCGACAACGCGTTGATCGTCGGCGGTGTATTCACCGGCGCGGCGCCAATCGTGATCGTAAAGGTCTGCGCCGGGCTGATGTTCACACCACCATTATCAATGCCGCCATCGTCGGCGAGCCGCACCGTCACAATGGCTGTGCCGGACTGACCGTTCGCCGGCGTGAAGGTCAACGTGCCGTCGATCGCGATCGTCGGCTGCAGGCTGAACAAGCTGTTGGCGTCGTTGGTGACTTGGAAGTTCAAGTTCTGCGCCGGGTCGAGTGGACCTTGCGCGATGGCCGAGGCAAAACCGCCGATCACCGTCATCGGGCCATTGAAGGCCGCGGTTTGATTGCCTGCCAGCGTGAACGTCGGCGCGTCGTTGACTTGCGTCACGGTGATCGTCACCGTGACGGCCGCGCTGGTGTCGACGCCGGGCGAGCCGCCGTTGTCGCGAACGGCCAATTGGAACGAACCGCTGCCATGCTGATTCGGCGCGACGGTATACGTCAGCGTGCCGGCCGGCGAAACCGACGGCGCCACGGAGAAGAAGCCAGGCGTCACGCCGCTGACGACATATTCCAGCACCGTTTGACCCGCGTCGTTGCCGGGGCCAGGCGAGAAGCCGGTGGCAAAGTTGCTGATGCTTTGCGCGCCGGCATCTTCCAGAATCGTCGGATTCGCACCGGCGACAAACGACGGCTGGTCGTTAACGCCCGTGACCGTAATCGTAAAGGTCTGCGTCGGGCTCGTGGCGTTCGGTGTACCGCTGTCGGTGACCGACACCGTGATCGTCGCGGTGCCGCTGGCATTGGCGACAGGTGTGTACGTCAACACGCCCGTTGGCGAAATCGACGGACCCGCACTGAACAGGCCTGAGTTCGTGTTGTTCGTGATGTTGTAGGTAAACGTCTGACCGTTCTCATCGGTGCCGCCTCCGGCGCTCGCGGTAGCGAAACCATTCACGGTCTGTGGGCCCGCGTCTTCATTCACCGTTTGATTGCCGAGCGTCGTGAACGACGGCGTGTCGTTGACGGAATTGACCGTGATCACAAACGTTTGCGTCGGGCTCGTGGCGTTCGGCGTGCCATTGTCCGTCACGCTGACGGTGATCGTCGCCGTGCCGAACGCGTTGGCAACGGGCGTGTACGTCAGCACGCCTGTGGGCGAAATCGACGGACCCGCACTAAACAGCCCTGAGTTGGTGTTGTTCGTGATGTTGTAGGTAAACGTCTGCCCGTTCTCATCGGTGCCGCCGCCTGCATTCGCTGTGGCAAAACCATTCACGGTTTGCGGACCCGCGTCTTCATTCACCGTTTGATTGCCGAGCGTCGTGAACGACGGCGTGTCGTTCACGGAATTGACCGTGATCACAAACGTCTGCGTCGGGCTCGTGGCGTTCGGCGCGCCATTGTCGGTAACGCTCACCGTGATCGTCGCGGTGCCGAAAGCATTCGCAACGGGTGTATACGTCAACACGCCCGTGGGCGAAATCGACGGACCCGCGCTGAACAGCCCCGAGTTCGTGTTGTTCGTGATGTTGTACGTAAACGTCTGCCCGTTCTCATCGGTGCCGCCTCCGGCGCTCGCGGTAGCGAAACCATTCACGGTTTGCGGGCCCGCGTCTTCATTCACCGTTTGATTGCCGAGCGTCGTGAACGACGGCGTGTCGTTCACGGAATTGACCGTGATCACAAACGTCTGCGTCGGGCTCGTCGCATTCGGCGTGCCGCTGTCCGTCACACTCACGGTGATCGTCGCCGTGCCAAAGGCGTTGGCAACGGGTGTGTACGTCAACACGCCGGTCGGCGAAATCGACGGCCCCGCGCTGAACAGCCCCGAGTTCGTGTTGTTCGTGATGTTGTAGGTAAACGTCTGCGTCTCGCCGCCGCCGGCGTTTGCCGTCGCAAAGCCATTCACGGTTTGCGGGCCCGCGTCTTCATTCACCGTCTGATTGCCGAGCGTCGTGAACGACGGCGTGTCGTTGACTTCCGCGACATTCACTACCAGCGTAACCGGCGTGCTTCCGTCGTCGCTGTTGCCGGCGATGCCGTCGAGCCCCGCGTCGGTAACGGTGACCGTGATCGTACCCGTACCGCTCAGATTGCTAACAGGTGTGAACGAAATCGAACCCGTCGAACTGTTGGGCGTGTAGTTAACGCTGATCGTCCCCAGCAAGGCCGCATTGTTGCTGCTGGCAGTGACGGTCAGGTTCTGCACTTCGGCGCCACCCGCGGTGATGCCGCTGAGGTTGATCGTCTGCAGCCCCGCGTCTTCATTGATATTGAGCGGGTTGGGCGTGAGCGGATTGATGGTTGGCGGCGCATTGGCAACGGCCGGTTGCACCGTGATGTTGAAGGTCTGCGGCGCGCTGGTATCGACGCCGCTGTTGGCCGTGCCGCCGTTGTCCACGATCTGAATCGTGACGATCGCGGTGCCCGCGACGTTCGCCATCGGCGTGTACTGCAACGTCCCGTTCGGCAGCACCACGGGCTGCACACTAAACAAGCCGGTGTTGTTGTTGCTCAGCGTGAACGACAGGCTCTGCGATTCGTTCGCGGCGCCGGTCGACAGCGCCGTCGCCCAACCGGTGACGGATTGAGCGCCCGAATTGAACGGCACGGTCTGATCGGCCCCCTTCACGAAGCTGGGAGCATCGTTGACCGAAAGCAAATTGATCGTGAACGTCTGCGTCGGACTCGTCGCGTTCGGCGCGCCATTGTCGGTAACGCTCACCGTGATCGTCGCGGTGCCGAAAGCATTCGCAACGGGTGTATACGTCAACACGCCCGTGGGCGAAATCGACGGACCCGCGCTGAACAGCCCCGAGTTCGTGTTGTTCGTGATGTTGTACGTAAACGTCTGCCCGTTCTCATCGGTGCCGCCTCCGGCGCTCGCGGTAGCGAAACCATTCACGGTTTGCGGGCCCGCGTCTTCATTCACCGTCTGATTGCCGAGCGTCGTGAACGACGGCGTGTCGTTGACGGAATTGACCGTGATCACAAACGTTTGCGTCGGGCTCGTGGCGTTCGGCGCGCCATTGTCGGTAACGCTCACCGTGATCGTCGCGGTGCCGAAAGCATTCGCAACGGGTGTATACGTCAACACGCCCGTGGGCGAAATCGACGGACCCGCGCTGAACAGCCCCGAGTTCGTGTTGTTCGTGATGTTGTACGTAAACGTCTGCCCGTTCTCATCGGTGCCGCCTCCGGCGCTCGCGGTAGCGAAACCATTCACGGTCTGTGGACCCGCGTCTTCATTCACCGTTTGATTGCCGAGCGTCGTGAACGATGGCGTGTCGTTGACCGAATTGACCGTGATCACAAACGTTTGCGTCGGGCTCGTGGCGTTCGGTGTGCCGTTGTCGGTGACACTCACGGTGATCGTCGCGGTGCCAAAGGCATTGGCAACGGGTGTGTACGTCAGCACGCCCGTCGGCGAAATCGACGGCCCCGCGCTGAACAGCCCCGAGTTCGTGTTGTTCGTGATGTTGTAGGTGAACGTCTGCCCATTCTCATCGGTGCCGCCACCGGCGCTCGCGGTCGCGAAACCATTCACGGTTTGCGGACCCGCGTCTTCATTCACCGTTTGATTGCCGAGCGTCGTGAACGACGGCGTGTCGTTCACAGAATTGACCGTGATCACAAATGTCTGCGTCGGACTCGTCGCGTTCGGCGTACCATTGTCGGTAACGCTCACCGTGATCGTCGCGGTGCCGCTGGCATTGGCGACAGGTGTGTACGTCAACACGCCCGTCGGCGAAATCGACGGCCCCGCGCTGAACAGGCCTGAGTTGGTGTTGTTCGTGATGTTGTACGTAAACGTCTGCCCGTTTTCGTCGGTGCCACCACCGGCGCTCGCGGTAGCGAAACCATTCACGGTTTGCGGACCCGCGTCTTCATTCACCGTTTGATTGCCGAGCGTCGTGAACGACGGCGTGTCGTTCACAGAATTGACCGTGATCACAAACGTCTGCGTCGGGCTCGTCTCTGCCGGCGAACCGCTGTCCGTCACGCTCACCGTGATCGTGGCCGTACCAAAGGCGTTGGCAACGGGCGTGTACGTCAACACGCCCGTCGGCGAAATTGACGGCCCCGCGCTGAACAGCCCTGAGTTCGTGTTGTTCGTGATGTTATAGGTAAACGTCTGCGTCTCGCCGCCACCTGCGTTCGCCGTGGCGAAACCATTCACGGTTTGCGGGCCGGCGTCTTCATTCACCGTTTGATTGCCGAGCGTCGTGAACGACGGCGCGTCGTTCACCTCGGCGACATTCACCACTAGCGTGACCGGCGTGCTGGCGTCGTCGCCGTTGCCAGCGATATTGTCCGGGCCAGCATCGGTGACCGTGACCGTAATCGTCCCGGTGCCGCTGGCATTGGCCACAGGCGTGAACGAAATCGAACCGGTGGGATTATTCGGCGTGTAGGTGACGCTGATCGTACCCAGCAGCGCCGCATTGTTGCTGCTGGCCGTGACGGTCAGGTTCTGCACTTCGGCGCCACCCGCGGTGATGCCGCTGAGGTTGATGGTCTGCAGCCCCGCGTCTTCATTGATATTGAGCGGGTTCGGCGTAATCGCATTGATGGTCGGCGCGGTGTTGCCTGCCCCGGGGGTGAGCGTGATGGTGAACGTCACATCCAGCGAATCCTGCAACCCGCCATTGGCAGTGCCGCCGTTGTCGCGTGCCCGGAAAGTGACCGTGGCAACACCCGTTTGACCTGCTGCGGGAGTGAAGGTCAGCGTGCCGTTCGTGGCAATCGCCGGCTGCACCGAGAACAAGGTCGAACTGGTGCTAATGCGGTTATAGGCCGTGATCGCCTGAGCCGATTCATTGCTCGGACCAACCGAACTGCTTGTCACAAAGCCCGGCACCGACACCTGCGTCGCGTTGTTCACGGCCGTCTGGTTCCCCAGCACGGTGAAGCTCGGCCGATCGTTGCTCGAAAGGACGGTGATATCAAACGTATCGTTGGTGTTGGCAATCGTATCGGTCGTCGACACATTGACGCTCACCGTGCCGAAGGTATCGAGCGCAGGGCGGAACTCGAGCGTGCCGAGAACCAGGTTGATCTGGTCTTCCAGCCCTGAGATGGCGATCGTCGCGCCGCCGTTCGAGAGAAGCGGCACGGCGCTGCTGCCGACGTCGCTGGTGATCCAGGTACCCACGCTCGCGCTGGGAACCGACAGGGTCACGGTCAAATAGTTTTGGCCGGTGCTCCCATCGGTGACGGTAAAGAAGGGATTGTTGCCCGCATCGTGCAGCAGGATGTTCGTGTCTTCGCGGCCTGAAATCGGGGCCGGCAGATTATTCACTGGCGCAACATTCGAGCCAGCGGTCACGGTCACCAGCGTGTCGTTGATGTCGCTGGTGGCGTTCGTCGGGTCCGGACCAAGGATCACGTCCCCTTCGTTGATCTGCGTGATGATGGTGGTCGAGCCACCCACCACCATGGTCTTCACCATGTTGATCGGCGTGGTGCCGAGCGGCGCTGTCGACTTGATGATTGCGTTCAAATGGCCTAGCAAAAAGTTGGTCGCATTGCCCGAAATGGGTGTCGTTTGGAACGCGAACCCGGCGCTGACCTTGCCCGGATCATCGCTCCGTCCGCCGGCAATGATGTTGGGATTGTTCGACGAAGCCGGGCCAGGACCAGGGACGGTGAGCGAAGGGGTCGGCAGGAACTGCAGGTAATTGGTGTCGTACAGGACGGCCAGATCGATGCCGAGGATCGGTTCCGACGGAGTGCCGTTGGTTGTGAGCAGCACGGGGATCTTTACCAGATCACCGGCCTTGCCCGACACCGCGCCCAACGTCAACGTCGGCGCGCCGTTCAGCGTGATGTCGAACGTATCGTCGGTTTCAAACGAACCATCCGATGCCCGAACCGTGATAGATGTCACTACCGGGTCTGCAGTTCCGGTCGCAGGTGTGATCGTGATGGTGCGATTCGTGCCGCTACCGCCAAAGACGAAGTTACTGGTCGGAAAGGCTTCTTCGTTGCTGCTCGAGACAACCGTAAAGTTGACATTGTTCGGCAGGTCATCGGCAACCGTGAATGGCACCGTGATCGGCGTGTAGGAGCGTGTCGTTTGATTAGGGATGTTGAAAGTCGGCGCGACGGGCGCATTCGCAGTGAGTGTGAAGTCATCAATTGCCAAGCCGTCGTCAGCGCCGGTGGCGTTAAAATTGTTCCAGCGCAGCCAGATGGTGCCGCCAGCGGGAAGCGTAACGGGCACGATGGCGCTCATCGTCCGCCGGTTTGCAGCTGCATTGCCATCGAGCGCAGTTACAGCGCCCGTAATTACCGGCGCAATAAAATTGAGCGTACCGTAGTCTTCGTAGATTCCGGTTTGCACGGCAGTCGCTGTTGTGCTGTATTGAAAATCGAGTCGATCTGCAGAGCCACGATTCGCTTCACCAAAACGCCACTGCTCTCCCGTATAAGTAATGGTCAGCGACGAAATCGGACCGCCAGTATTATTGGTGAACGATGTGCCGATGATCGGAAAAAGTGAGCTTGTATTAACGCTGCCCAGCGCGCGTTCTGTATTGCCTGCCGCTCCAAAACTGTAGGTATCTCCTGTATTGCTTGATCCAGTTCCGGCAGTATATGTCGTGTTCCCGGTCGACTCATTAAAAACCCACTCGGCCGGCATCGTCGAGCTTGTCCCGCTGCTCGCCAGCCCGTCGAAGTTCTGAAAATAAGGCACGCCCGCGGTCGTAATCGAGATCGCCATCATGCTGCGATCTTCCAGCTTCTCGACATTCCCAAACAGAGCGCGGCGGCGCTTGGCTGGGCTGAGTTTGCCGCGGCGCTTGGCGGCGGAGGAACCAGTCGATCGCAAACGCTGAGGAGCAGAGGCAGCAGAACCAGGGGAAGATGATCCAACTCGGCGAATCGACATGATCCGAGGACTCCAGCGGGCAGCTATAAGGGGCAGTGCGGGGGATATATAAGAAGTGCGACGACCATCCGTCGCGCGCACTTCGGGATGAATGCAGGGAGCAATACGCAGCACGGGTGGAGAGAACCCGCACTATCGGCCGGGTGTGTGGCCAAAGTGCGCAATCTCTCCGTTGTACTCGCCAACAACAAGCAGGAAAAGAATTTGGATGTAGGAAAACCGGAAAACTCGGGGTCAACCGCCCACATCCGTGCAACCCCGTAACATGCTCCAACTTACGAACGCCACGATCATCGTTGAAAGCCCCCCAAAAGTCAAGTTGCGCGCTGCGGTATCAACTCGTTCTTCACCCGCAAGTGGCTGCGGCTGCTAGACTTGGGCAGCTTCACCGCCACCCCCTTCATTTTCTGGGAGGGCGAGGCTCCCGCCGAGCCGCCGCGGCGCAGGACCTTAAACCTGACAACCAACCGTTCCGCGGGCTGATTTCCCTTCCCATGCTTGCTCACGCGACAAGGCCATGAAACTCCACGCCACCGGCAGCACCACAAGTGCTGAGCTCGTCCTCTGCTGGCCACAGGCCCTGCCAGTCGACTTGGACGCGCGTTTGCTAGACCCAACCGCAGAGCCGGAGGAGATCGTTGAGGAACTTCGCAACGCGGGGCATCTCCTCTTCATCCCCGCCCACGCGCGTGGTGATCATCATCTGCTCTTGTTGCTCGACGAGCCCATCCCCGCGCAGCTCGATGCGTATTGCAACCTGGTGACCAAATGCGACGCCCTGAAAATTGCCGGCGGCGGTCGCTTTGTGGGTGTCGAGTTGCTGTTTGACCAACGCGGCTTGTTGCTCAACCAGCAAGCGACGCCAGGCATCGACTCGCCGCTCCCCGCAGGCGAATACTTTGCGGAACTGTTTACCACCGACATTCCCGCCGAAGTTTACGAAACCTGGATCCGCGATCAGGCCGGCAGCACCGCTCAGCGGTGGTGGTGGCTCCAAACCTGGATCGCTTCGGCCGGCGTGGTCGCGTTCCTGATTTTTGTGCTCTGCCTGTTCCTGGCGCCGCGGCAATCGGTTTATGTCACGTTCGGCGGGTCGTCATTCCTGTTATTCATTGCCTGGCTGATGAGTCGGACGGAGAGTTACCGCCGCGTGCAACGAGCCCGCCAGGACTATCACGAGGCGTATCCGGAAATTGTGGTGCGGCTGCGGCAAGTCGCCTAATCGCGCACGGCTTAAGGCTGAAACTCTTTTTCGCCGAACTGCCAGAGCAAGAAGCTCCAGACATCGGCGAGTTCGGCTTGCCGCTGATCGCGCGTCGAGCCAATCCCGTGACCCGCGTGATAGTCAACGCGGAAGAGCACGGGTTTGCCGCTGCCACTCGCCGCTTGCAAACGCGCCGTTGTTTTCGCCGAGATCCACGGTTCGACGCGCGGGTCATTCGCGCCGTGCGTGAGCAACACGGCTGGATATTTCACGCCGTCGCGAATGTGATGCAGCGTGCTCATGGCGAGCAGGCCGCGGAACTCATCTTCCTTAGTCGTGGTGCCAAACTCGGGCACATTGGGTGGGCCGTTGAGCGTTGTTTCAAACCGCAGCATGTCGGTGCAACCGACGCTGATCCGCGCGGCAGCGAACAAGTCGGGCCGTTCGGTGATCGACCGGCCAATCAAAATGCCGCCGGCGCTGCCACCTTCGCCGGCGAGCTTCTGCGGCGACGTGTATTTTTTCTCGACCAGATACTCAGCGCAGGCAATGAAGTCTTTCCACGTGTTGGGCTTCGTCAGTTTCCTGCCCGCGTGATGCCATTCTTTGCCAAACGCGCCGCCGCCGCGAATGTGCGCAATCGCGAGCACGCCGCCCCGCTCCAGCCAGGCGAGATTGGTCGGCTTGAAGTTCATCGACGCCGTGAAGCCATACGCGCCATAGCCGGAGATGAACGTCGGGTTTGAACCATCAAGCTTGATATCGCGGCGATGCAAAATCGACAGCGGCACGCGCACGCCGTCGTGACTGGTCACCATCACTTCTGTCGAAGTGAGCCAGTCAGGCGCGTCGAATTTGCCGGCAGGCAACAACTGCGTATCGCTCAGTTTTTTGCTCGCCGGATCATACGCATACAGTTTGCCGGCTCGCGACCACGAACGGGTGCTGAGATAAACACCGGGCATGTCAGCGCGCGCGACCGCGACATTTGCGGCCGGCTCATCAGCGGGGAGTTCGATCATTTCCGCCGCAGCGAAGTTGCCATAGGGAATACGCAGAATCTTGTTCGGCACGCCGGCGAGCACGCCGACATAGAGTGCATCTTGGGCGACCGCGAGCGAATCAACCACTTGCTCGCCGGGTGGCACCACCACATCGGCCGCAGCGAAGCTTGGTTTCGCCAGCGACGTGCGCACCACCTTGAACCGCGGCGCTTGGTTGGCAGTGATCAGAAAAATGTCGTCGCCGTGAACTGCATACTCGGTGACTTGTTCACTGCGGTCACACACTTTCATCCAGCGGACGTCGTCGCTGCCGAGCGACTTCAGCGGAGTGACATACAACGTCAAATCCGTTTCGTCGCCATGCTTGATCTGCCCGATCGCCCACGGCGAACCGGTTGGCACGATGACGGCTGGGAAATCCATCTCTTTCATTTCCGGCGAACCCGCAGCACCGGCAGCGAAGATCATTTTGTCCAGGCCAACATCCTGCCCCAGTTCACGCACAAACGCCTGCGTAAACTTATAGCCTTCCGTCGCCGGCGCATCGGCGGGCAACTCGCGCCGCCGGCTGTACACAAACCGCTTGCCATCCGGCAGCCAAAAAGGCCGGGCATATTCGGCTTCCAGCCGATCGATGCTCTCGGGCAGATCGCGGCCCGACTTGCGATCGAAGATTTTCAAGATTGTTTGTTCCGAACCCGACGCCGCGTAGCCATAGAGCACTTGTTCGCCGCTGGGCGAGACGCGGTAAAAGCTCAGGGCGAAATGTCCTCCGTCGGCTGACTTCGCAAACTGCTCTGGATCGATGAGCAACTTTTCTTCGCCGCCCAAGTTGCTGCGGACATAGAGCTTGGCCAGGTTCTCGCTGGCCAGTTGCTTGAAATAAAACAGTTCACCGCTGGGCAACTGCGTGATATCCGAAATCGTGAACGGCTTGCCGGCGTCGAGTTCCTTGATCCGCTCCAGCAACTGGCCGCGGCCTGGAATCGCTGACAACTTTTTCTCCGCATAATCGGCCTGCTGCTTGACCCAGGCTTGCACATCGGGATTCTTGAAATCCTCCAGGTACCGATAGTGGTCGGTCACCTGGGTGCCGAAGTGGGTTTCAACAACGGGTTTGACGGGAGCGACGGGAGGTTGAGCCATGAGGAATGTGGTGGTGAAGAGAAGGAGGATCAAGCACAAAGTTCGCATGAAGTGTTCCATTAACGATGACCGAGCACGCGGAATATCTCTGCTCGGGAAGTGATGCCGGACTTGAGTAACTGGTATGCACGTTGTTGCAGCGGAATCATGCCCGCCGCTTCCACAATCGTTTGCAATTCCGCCGCGTCGGCATGGCGCAGCACAGCGGCGGTGATTTCTTGGGATAGGGGCGGCAATACTTCCGCCGTGGCAACTCGCCCACGATACCCACTCTGCTGACACAACGCACAGCCGACGGGTTCACCGCTGCGGGCACATTCGCACAACCGCCGCAGCAAACGCTGCTGCATTAACAGCGCCAAGCCGCTGCGGAGCAAGTAGGGCTCGATGCCCATTTCGGCGAGACGTGAAATCGCTTCGCACACGCTGCCGGCGTGAAAGGTCGAGATCACAAGTTGTCCGGTAAGCGCTGCTTGAAAAACAGCCGCCGCGGTGGGCTGATCACGAATCTCGCCGAGCAGCACGACTTCAGGATCTTGTCGCAGCAGGGCGCGCAGGCCACTCGCCAAATCAAATCCCGCGGCCGGATTCACCTGCGATTGCGAAACACCCGCGAGGGCCACTTCGATGGGATCTTCGAGCGAGACAATACTGCGCGCGCCGCCGGTCGAGCGGACCAAGTGTCGCAAACAAGCATAGGCTGTCGTCGTTTTGCCGCCCCCTGCTGGTCCCGTGATTAATAAGGCGCCACTGGTGCGGGCGAGCGTTTGTTCGAGCGAACTCGCAATGTCCGCGGGAAATCCCAAGTCCGCAATCTGCAGCAGTTCCTGCGGAGCGATGAAGAGGCGAATGACAACTCTCTCGCCGTGCAGCGCGGGAAAGGTGCTGACGCGCATTTCGATCCGCGTGTTCTCGGCGGGGATCCGGCCTTCCTGCGGAATGTCGGTCCGATAGGTCAGCAAGCGTGCCAGCACCTTCAAGCGCGCAGCGATATCAGTCGCTTCGCCGCGGGGAAATTCGCCGACAGCTTGCAATACGCCGTCGAGTCGCCAGCGAACTTCCAATCCCGCTGCAGTCGGTTGCAAATGAATATCGCTGGCCTTCACCTGCTGAGCCGCACCGAGTAAGAGGTCTACAAATTGCGTGGCGTAATTGACGTCCCGCGGCTGGAGTTGCTGCAGCTGGGCAGCGATGGCTAGTGCTGGCATGACAGCAGCTGTTCCCGGCAAAATTTACGTAACCGGCAAATCTTCTCAACTTGCTCGCCGTGGCAGCCGAAAATGCCATACGAGATACCGCGCGAATGCCGTCTTCGCTGACGAAGACCCGTTCTTTTGCGGAACGAAAGACGACCAACAGCAGCCATCATGTCCACCGACTCCTCACTTCCGCAATCCCCGCCACCTGCGTACTCGCAGCCGCAGACGTCGACATCGTATTCGACGGCCGCCGGCGATGCGCTCGCCGATTGGGGCGGCGTGGTGGTTGATGGCGTGAGCATGGTCGGCGATATCACGATCTTTTTCTTCCGCACGCTTTCCTGGCTCTTTCTGCGGGCGCCCAAGTGGGACACGCTGCTGCCGACCTTTTATCAGGTCGGTGTGCTGAGCCTCCCCGTGATCGCGCTGACCGGCACGTTCATCGGCATGGTGCTGTCGATGCAAAGTTACTTCCTGTTCAAAGATCTCAATCTTGAATCGTATCTCGGCGCGGTGATTAACAAGACGCTGCTCCGCGAACTGGGGCCTGTGCTCGCGGCGACGATGCTCGCTGGCCGCGTCGGCAGCGCCATGTCGGCCGAACTCGGCACGATGCGCGTCACGGAACAGATCGACGCCCTCGAAAGCATGGGGGCCGATCCGATTCATTATCTGGTGGTGCCGCGGTTTCTCGCTTGCATCTTTTTGATTCCCACACTCACGATCATGGCCGATTACATGGGCGTGGTCGGCGGTTACTTTCATGCCGTTGTCGTGCTCGACGTCGACAAGCATTACTTCTGGCATCACAGCGAACGCTTCGTCGGCATCTTCGATTTATTCAGCGGCGTGCTCAAAAGCATCTTCTTTGGTGCCGCGATTGCGATTGTCAGTTGCCATCGCGGCTTTAATTGCACGCCCGGAGCCGAAGGTGTCGGCCGCGCGGCGACGGCGTCGTTTGTGCTGTCGTTTGTGCTGATCCTGATTATCGATCTGGTCCTCGGCCAGGCGCTTTACTCCGTTTATTACCGCTTGTATCCCGATTCGGAGTCGTTGTTCTAATGGCCATGCCAGCGTCGAACTTGCCGAGCGTTTTGGAAATCCGCGGCCTGCATGTGCAGTTCGGATCGCAAAGCGTGCTGCGCAATCTCGACTTCACAGTGCCCAAGGGACAGACGCTGGCGATCATCGGCGAGAGCGGCTGCGGCAAAACGGTGCTGCTGAAAACGCTCATCGGCCTGGTGCAGCCAGCGAGTGGCGAAGTGCTGTTCGATGGCAGGAACCTGACGAAACTCAACGATCGCGAGTTGGTGCAGCAGCGGATTCGCTTCGGTTATTTGTTTCAAAACGCGGCGCTGTTCGACAGCATGACGATCGGTCAGAACGTGGCTTTTCCCTTGCGACAGCATCGCCGTTTGCCGGAGCTCGAATTGAAACGAGTCGTGCTCGATCGCCTGGCCGAAGTCGGTTTGCCGGATTCCGTCGTGGTGAAAAAACCGGCGGAACTATCGGGCGGTATGCGGAAGCGTGTGGGCATGGCTCGCGCACTGATTTTGAATCCTGAGATGATGCTCTACGACGAGCCGACCACCGGCCTCGATCCGATCATGAGCGATGTGATCAACGAATTGATGATGCGGACGCGGCGGCAACATCAGGTGACGAGCCTGGTGGTGACACACGACATGCGGACTGCGCGGAAGGTGGCCGATCGCGTGATCATGCTCTATCCGATCGCGCGCCTCGCGGCCGGCGAATCGCAGATCATTTTTGATGGTCCGCCCAGCGAACTTGAAAATTATCCCGATCGTCGCGTACGTCAATTCGTCCGCGGCGAAGCGGGCCAACGATTGATGGAGCTGCGCGAAGCGCGCGGCGTGGCGAATGAAGACCTCTAGACCAGGGACAGGGATCAGGAGTCAGGAGTCAGCAATTGACGACTCCTGACCCCCGACTCCTGCCCCCCGACTCCTGACCCCCGACTCCTGACCCCCGAACCCCGAATCCTGCTTCCCATGGACGAACGTACCCTCCGCCTCCGCGTCGGCGTCGTGGTTTTGGCCGCGATCCTCGTCACCGGCATCCTCGTGATGCTGATGGGTGATATGCCGTTGCCGGGCGGCTCGAAAAAAGTGATTTACGTTTTGTTCCCCGAAGCCCCCGGCGTGGCCGTCGGCACGCCCGTGCGCAAAAGCGGCATCACCATCGGCCGCGTGTCGCGCGTGGAACTGCTGAAGCCGACAGGCGTGCGGATTACCACCGACATCGATCCGCAGTACCAACTGCTCGACAGCGAATACTGCCGCGTCGGCACTTCGTCGCTGCTCGGCGATGCGCTGCTGGAGTTTGTGCCGGGCCTGGATTCGCGCAATGCAAAGCCTCTCGAACACGGCTCAGAAATTCAAAACGGCGTCGTGGCCGGCAACCCCATCAATGCCTTTGCAAATCTCGAGCCCGACATCCGCGCGGTCCTTGCCACCATGCGCGAAGCCGGCGAGCAGATCCGCGTGGCTTCGACCACGCTCAACAACGCCATCGCCAACAACGACGATCAAATCCCGCGGATCATGCAAAAGTCGGAGCTGGCGCTCGATCAGTTCAACAAGACCATGAAGACGATGGACAACATGTTCGGCGATCCACAGCTGCAAAACGGGCTGAAGCAAACCTTGCGCGACGTGCCGCAACTCTTCGCCGAAGCACGTGAAACCCTGCGGCAGGCGAACGAAGGTTTTGCGGGCATGAAGACTGTCACGGACCGGGCGTCGCGGAACCTGGAGAACCTCGAAAACTTCACTCGTCCGCTCGGCGAACGGGGCGAACAGCTGGTGAACAATCTCGACGGCAGCCTCGCGAATGTGAACGCATTGCTCGAGCAGCTTGTGGAGTTCACCGACAACCTCAACAGCAAGCAAGGCACACTCGGCCGATTGATGAACGACGAAGAGTTGTATCAAAAGCTGAATCGCTCGCTGACGAACATCGAAGAAATCACGTTCCAAGTGAAGCCGATCATGGCCAACGTGACGACGCTTACCGACAAGCTGGCGCGCGATCCGCGGCAGCTCGGTTTGAAGGGGGCACTCGACGGCCGCCCACTCGGCGTCGGCGCCAAGCAAGTGGGCTACGGCGGCGAAACGTTCATCCAGGGGAACGGCTACGAGTACGGCGAGGATGTCTACTGCCCGCCGTCGGCGCTCCATTCATCGCGGGCTGCGATGCCCGTGCTAAAGCGGTAAGGCTTTATCTTACGAATCCTTCGCAACCCTCTTCACTACGAGCTTACCCGCTTTGCGCATTCGCAGTAATTGTTCCAGCAGCCTTTCCTGACTTACAACCTTATTGGTTCTGCGGCGAAATTGGTCAGTCAGCTGGTGCAGCGTATCCAGTTCCGTTGCGAACTTGTCAACGGGCACAGCCATCGTCAGATAAATGTCTTTCAACTCTTCCCGATCTTCGTCCGTCAGATCAGCGTCGGCGGCCTTTACCGCTTGAATCACATCATCGATGCGACTAGCGGGATAGAGCCTCATTGCGGGAAGCCCTGGGGGAAGTCGGGCATTTGCGGCCTCTTCGACGATTCCAAAGATTGGCTTGTTCCACGCCAGGGCAGCACCCAATTCGATTCCCATATTCGCCGTAGGTGCAGAATTTGAAATGATAGCGAGCAGTGCCTTGCTTTCGGCAAGCGCTTCCCACAACGCCTCATCGACTTTCACACCTGGCGAAATATCGTTAGCAGATACCGACGACAATCCTGCAGCTCGACAGGCGGCCGCGAGTTGCTCTGCTAGTGGTCGGTCCTGACCAGCATAGGAAATGAAAATATCGAATGATCGTTTGCGGTCAACCATGGTGTGCCCTCACTCGCTCGGCAAGTTCCTTGAGGTAGTTATCAAAGTCATTGAGCGACATGGCTTTCTTGTTTTTGATGATGTCTGGAACTGTATCCACCGAGACGTGATTCAGGATCACGACGATTCGACTGCGGCGACTCCAGCCCCAAGCAGCACCAACCTCCAGTGTAACCCATTGTCGGCCTACTGAAGTTGGCGTAAGCAGAACCAACAACTCCCGTGATCGCTTAATCTGCAGGCGTATTGCCTCAGGAATATCGTCACCGCCCTGCAGATCTCGATCATCGCGAAAATAAGTCGCTCCCACGCTTTCGAGCTTCTCGCAAATGACCTTGGCAAGCCATTTGTCGGCAGTAGCATGGCTGATGAACACCTGATAAGGCTTCGCCGCTGCTTCCTTTTTCGCCATTTCTCAGTTCGCCTGAATGCAGTGCTGCTGTTCAAGTTGTTCGCGACAATATAGCAATACGAAGCGCACCCAGCCACATTGCGGTATCGCGGCGGCTCGGCGGGAGCCTCGCCCTCCCAAAGATTGCGCCCTGCCCGGAATTCTTGACAATCGATTTGAC
>CAYMWL010000021.1:0-103622 GCA_964394305.1 uncultured Pirellulaceae bacterium | reverse complement strand
CTACGCAACCCAAGCCAATACAGTTCGACAAATCAGACTTTGCAGTCCTCCTGGGTGGTTGCCTGGCAAGGTGGTTCAGGCAGCGACACCTTGATACAATTGGCGGCTTCCCGTTTTTTCGTAACTCGCTCGCAGACAAAAACCAACAATGTCGCAAGGTCACGGTCGTCCCGCCGGTTCGCATGGTCCGCCGCCAAATATACCCATCAGCCTCGAGCCGACGCAGGGGTGGCATTGCACGCACCTTTATTACCGCTTTGATCGCGGTGTTCTCGCCGGCTTATCGGCCACGCAGCGCGCCAGTGGCCGCGACGAGCTGATCGCTGTACTCGATCCCGCGGGGCCGAATGCTTCGACGCGATTGCAGACGAGCATCGTCAGCGGCCACAAAGCCGATTTCGGCCTGATGCTCATGGATCCGCATCCGCTCAAGATCGATTCCGTGCAACAAGCGTTGCTGGCGACGACTTTGGGACCGGCGCTGATTCCGACGTACTCGTTTGTGTCGATTACCGAGATCTCGGAATACGTTTCGACCGTCGAGCAATACGGGCAAAGATTGATCGCCGAAGGTGACGCGGAGGGAACTCCCGTTTATCAAGCGAAGCTGAAGGCTTATGCCGATCGCTTGCCGATGATGAACAAACAGCGGCTGACGCCGGAGTTTCCTCCCTATCCGGCGACGTGTTTTTATCCGATGAATAAAAAGCGCAAGGTGGGCGAAAACTGGTTCTTGCTGCCATTCGCCGAACGAAATCGACAAATGGCCGAACATGCTCGCAGCGGCATGGAGTTCGCTGGCAAGGTTTCGCAGTTGATCACGGTCGGTCTCGGTCTCGACGATTGGGAATGGGGCGTCACGCTGTGGGCCAAGAATCCGCAGTACCTCACGGAGATCGTCTATCGCATGCGGTTCGACGAAGCGAGCGCGCGATATGCGGAGTTCGGGCCTTTCTATGTCAGCTATGTGGCGACGCCAGCCGAGATGCTTGATCACTGTCGCGTGAAATAACGCGGCTTACGGAACGCGTCGCATGTCGAATCCTTTGCTGCAACCGGATGATCGCTTTCGACCGAAGAAGGTCGCCGACGATGCCAATCCGTTTTCGGAAGGTGACGGCGTGCTCGAAGCCGATGCGGCGCGCGCCGGTGCACGGCAAGCGAATACGTTCGCCGCGGCGGCTGCCGATACCAGCCGCCCCTTTCTGCCGCAGTACATTGCAACTGCCGAACATCGTGGCTGGTTGCTGCTCTTCATCGATGCCATCAGTCTCGCCGCGGCCGGCGTTGGCATTTTCGTTTTTTGGGCGGGTTATGTCCTCCCGCTTCTCGGCATCATTCCTGCGGTCACCGTGATCTTCCTCGCCGCGGAAGATCTGCGGATGATGCGACTCGGCGGCCGCAATCCTGAGGGGCGGGGCCTAACGATTGCCGCGCTGCTGATTGCCGCCCTGCTCACTATCGGCCTCAGCGCCATGTGCGGGATGTTTGCCTATTTCGAATGGAGCTTGTTGCCGGAGTGGATGACGTAAGGCGTGGGCAGGTAGCCCGAAGCCGAGGAAGAGCCGCGCGTTGGCTGACTATCGGCAATCGTGCGACAGCACACGCTGACGCGGCAATTGGACCGCAACTTTTGTGCGACTTGAATCGAAGCAACCTTGGGGCGAGATGTCTTTTTGTGCGATCGCTCAGTTGCCGCGGGAGGATCTTCGCTCTGCACTCCCTCAGCTAACGCTGCGGGCTTCCTAACGGGCGAGAAGCATCGCTTAGCTATCCGCGAGTGCCAGAAGTGCGTAGCCGTTCCACGGCCAGACGATACCGGCTGTAGAACTCCATGGCAGTCCAAACCAGATAGAGGTTGGCGCCCAGCGACACAAACAAGAAGAATGTGACAAAGACCATCGGCCACCAAGGCTGCGCTTTGGGAGTCACTGCCGGCGCCAAGGTCGCAGGTGCGTTCGAGTTCAAAGCGCTGCGCGGATCCATTCCCAAACCAGGCCGTTGCACGGAATTATTGGGGAGCGACGCGACTTGATTGTCGTTCACCGGGCCGTAGCCCACCGCTTGCGGGTTTGGCGGCAAGGGCTGATTGCTGGCGAAGCCGTTGTTCGGACCTTGGTTGTTGTAGCCTTGATTGGCAACGTTGTTGTCTTGGTAACCGACGGTCGGCCGATATGGCGCATTGCCAGCCGAGGGGAGTTGCGGACCATTGGGTCGCAAGTTGCCGCCGGGGTTGTTGGCGTACAAGTCGTTGGCCGGCGGCTGATTGTTGAAGGGCTGTTGATTACGCAGGCCATTCGCACCGTAGGTATCGTTGCCGAAAGGCTGATTCGCAGGCGGATTCAATCCAGGGCTGGGTGAATTTAAATTCGGCCGAGGCATGTCGGTGCGGCTGTTCTCCCACTGATAGCCACGTACGTTGTCGGTAGCCGCAGGCGAAGCCGGTCCGTAGCCAGTAGCGGGATTCACGCGCGAGCTCGGACTGGTGTCTTGCACAGGATCGTCATAGATGTTGCCGAACGTTCGCGGCGGCGCTTTATCAGTGAGCGGAGCCGTCGTCGAACTATATGCCGGCGTATTGAAGCCGCTTGGATTCAACGGCGGCGCAGTCAGGGGCGGAGCTGCCGGCGTGCCAAAGCTCGTGGAACTAGCCGGAGGGGGTGCCGGGCTGAAGCTGTTCGGTGCGGTGAACGGAGCTGGCGTAAAAGGGGCCGCGCCGGGCGCTGGTGGATTAGTGGCAGTACTTCCTGCCAGGCCATTGGTCCGCGGTACGACGCTCGGTTTGCCTGCGACTTTTGGCAACTGCTTGCCGTTCGAAAAGACGACGAAGGTATCAATGTGCCCCGCCTCGGTCGACAGCATGGCGTAAATCTCGTCGCCCGGCGCCAGCGTGCGGAGCAGCTTGGGATCAATCTGCACGAAGTATTCCAACTGACCGTCTTTCGTTGGCTGCCAACCGTAACGGATCAGCGTGGTTTCTTCAGGCTGGGGAGAAAGTGCTTTCCAAAGCATGGTCATCGGCTCCGCCGCGCGCAGGCCGATGCGAGACGTCCGAAAAGCATCCGCTGGCAACTTGCGGGTCTGTGGAGGCGGCGCGACGCCATTTTTCGCGGGCTGCGCAATGCGAATGCAGAGCCGCTGCACGCTTTCGAGCACATCGGGCACGCTGCTGCGGATTTCGCTTCCTTCGCCGAGCGCAGGAATAAAATCGGGTTCGACAATCAGCGTATATTCGATCTGGCCATCGTCGAGCGCTTGCCAGTCGTACTCCACGCCGATCGTGGCGGCCAATAATAATAGCGCGATTCCATTCATCGCTTCATAACTCCCACTTCAGCGGTCCTGCTGAAGCGTAAGGGGGCCAACAACCATACCCCGTGTGGTCAACGGAAATCGCTGACCTGCGGCAATAATAGACGATTGCCGTGGTTTTGGTAAAGAGCGATGACGCGGCAGGATGTGCGGAGGTGTTATCGGGATTGCAGGCGAACGGCGAAGATGGGAGGTTTGGGGTGTTTGCCGAAAGTCTTTTGCCGAAAACTTGAAACTGCTGGCGGTTGTTGAGACAATCCCACCCACCTCTTCCTGCTGCTATCCAAAGGTGCAGTGCAACGCATTTTTCCAATGGGTCCCACAAGCCTGAAGCGTGTTGCATAAATGCGTAGTCCATTCCATAAGGTGTGATTTCATGTCGCGAGTCGCCGCGGTTCTGTTTGTGCTCTTCGCTCTCACCTCGCAACCAATCCAGGCTCAGCAGCCCAAGCCGCTGAAAGAAATCGTCACCGTTACTGCGGAGCCCGGCTTGTTGTCGGGGAGCAAGGGCCAGCACTTTGTCATGTCAGTCGATGGCAAGTGGTTTGCCATCGGTTGGAAAGATTTGGTTCGGATCTATAGCCTTCCCGATGCCAAAGTCGTGCGCGAGCTGACGGTCATCGGTTTCCCGAAGTTAACCGTTTACCGTTTCTGCCGATGGTGGCTGGCTGGCAGCCACTGCTGCTGAAATCAGGCCCGCTTGCCGCACCTTTCTGTTTGATGCCAAGACCTGGCAAGAGTCAAAGGTCATTGAGCATCACGAACGTTGGCGATTCGGCGGTGGTTCGATTGCATTATCGCGCGATGCGAAATATCTGTGCCTTGCCGAGGCGAATGCAGCGGGCGGGGCCGTACACTTGGAAGTGATTGACGTAGCCAGCGGCAAATCCGTCATTGATCGCAAGTTGGAGCCCGAGCGGCACACGGTCTTTCCCACGCGCGTGCAGTTTTCGGACGATGTCAAACGCCTCGCCCTGCAGGCACGCAAGCTGGAACTCATTGATGTCGAATCGGGAAAGATCAGCACGGCAAAGGAATATCCAAAAGAAATGGGGACGCAAATTCATTTCACAAACTGGAGCGAAAAACTAAGCGCGTTCGTGGTTGCTGAGTTCGGCGGCAGCGTCGCGATGTTCTCCGATTCCACCAGCGCTGAACTGTCGAAGTTCAGCCCCTTCGACGGGTTCGATGTCTCCAACAAAAAGCCTGCCAAGGGTTCGATTGGAATCGCAGCTGCTTCGGCCGATGGCAAGTGCTTGATTGTCTGCGGCCATTTGCCGGAAGTGCAGTTCCAGTTGCCGTCGTCTGCGCTCACCTCGCGCATTCGCGTTTACGATCAAAAGGGCAAAGTGCTCGGCGAAGCACAACCGGCCGGAACAATGAAGGACTTCAGCGCGTCGCGTGACGGTCGCTATTTCATGACAAATGTCAGCACCGGCAAAAATGATGGGAAAAGCGGCGTGCGTGTTTATCAATTGCCCGGTGCGAAGTAGTCGGCGTTCGGATGGAAGTTGATTCTGACAAATCGCCGGAAGCTGTCGTCGTTCGAGACGATCGGTCGCCGCCGCGGCGACATGCATCGGGGTGTCGGTTGATGATTGCCTTTCTCTGCGGCGCCATTGGCGGCTGCGCGGTGAGCGGAGCGGTTTTTCGTGCTTCGATGGATGTGGATGCCGATGGATTGCATCCCGATAGCGACCTGATGTCGGCTACCGCGCTTATCATGTTTCTAAGTGGTTTGCTCGCGGCGCGGCTCACCTGGCGGTGGAGTTGCTGTAAGAAGTGATTGCTGGCGACCTTCCCCCGATTTGACGACGGCCTTGCCTCTAGCTATCGTGAGCCGTTTCCTCGCCGTTAGAATAAGCCACTGGCGGGGAACCCGCCTTTCGTTCCCTCGCACGGTTGTGCACCATCAGCCAATGGCGATTGGCTGCTTTCGAATCACACAGTTTTGTCCCTGGGAGTTTGCGTTATGTCGTGGTTGAAGAAACCTCTCTACTTCCTGCTGGCCGGGCTGCTGCTCCCCGCCGCGATTTTTGCCGCAGACGATGGCTTTGAGTCGCTCTTTGATGGCAAAAGCCTGAATGGTTGGGATGGCAATCCTGATTTTTGGAGCGTGCAGGACGGTGTGATCACCGGCCAAACGACCAAAGAGAAGCCGACCAAGGCGAACACCTTCCTGGTCTGGCGCAAGGGGGAAGTGGGCGACTTTGAATTGCGGCTGCAGTTCAAGATTGTCGGCGGCAACAGCGGCGTGCAATATCGCAGCGAAGAAGTCGCCAAGCATGTGATCAAGGGTTATCAAGCCGACTTCGACGCGGCTGGCGGTTGGGCTGGCACGTTGTACGAAGAAAAGGGCCGCGGCGTGCTCGCCAAGCGGGGCAACAAAGTCCAGGTGAAAGCTGACGGCAAGAAGGAAGACGCCGGTCGCACTGCCGAAGAGAAGGACATTCTCGCGTCGATCAAGAAAGAAGACTGGAACGACTACACGATCATCGCCGACGGCAATCACATCGTGCAGAAGCTCAACGGTATTGTAACCGTCGATCTCACTGACAATGAAGAGTCGAAACGAAGGATGAGTGGCCTGCTCGCGCTGCAACTGCACGCTGGTCCGCCGATGACCGTGCAGTTTCGCAACATTCAGATCAAGCATTTGAAGGCCGCCAAGCCGGTCGAGCAAAAGAACGGTGGCGGTGGTGCCGATAACGCGAAACCGAAGAAGATCATTTTCCTCGCCGGCGGCCAGAGCCACGGCTACGGTTCGCACGATCACCTCGCGGGCTGCAAGTTGCTCGCGGCTCAGCTCGAAAAGAGCCTCGGCTATAAGACCGAAGTGTATTACCGCAATTGGCCGAAGGAACTGAGCGCTTACGACGGCGCCGATTGCGTTGTGATGTACAGCGACGGCGGCGGCGGCCATCCGGTGAACGGCATTCTCGATACGATGAGCGAAGTCGCCAAGCGCGGCACCGGCATCGTCTGCATTCACTACGCGGTCGAAATTCCCAAGGGCAAGGGTGGCGACGCCTTTCTCGATTGGACCGGTGGTTACTTCGAAGCCCATTGGTCGGTCAATCCGCACTGGGTCGGCAAGTTTGAAAAATTCCCCGATCATCCGATCAGCCGCGGCGTGCAGCCGTTCGCGTGCGATGACGAATGGTATTACCACATGCGGTTTCGGCCGGACATGAAAAATGTCACGCCGATTCTCAGCGCCCTGCCGCCGAAAGAAACACTCACCCGCGGCGATGGCCCGCACAGCGGCAATCCGGATGTCCGCCGCGATGTACTGGAGAAGAAAGAGATTCAACACGTTGCCTGGGCCGGCGAACGCGAAGGTGGCGGCCGCGGTTTTGGCTTTACCGGCGGTCACAATCACTGGAACTGGGGCGACGACAATTTCCGCAAGGTCGTCCTCAACGCCATTGTCTGGTGCGCGAAGGGCGATGTGCCAAAGGATGGTGTCGGCGGCGAAGAAGTGACCTTCGAACGCTTGACCGAAAATCAGGACGAAAAACGGCCTGACAATCTCAACAGCAAGCAGATTATCGAAAAGTTCAAGCTGAAGTCGTCCGGCAAGGAACTGCCGCCGGCCACGCCGAACATTCCGACGAGTAATGCTGCTCCGGCTGCCGCCCCAAAGCCGCCGACAAGCAAAGTGAAGCCGCTGTTCGAAAGCAAGGTGGTCGATGCCGGGACCAAGGGTCACGCGATCGAAATCGATGTCGAACTCAAAAGCGCCAAGAAATTGTTCCTGGTCGCGACCGACGCCGGCGACGGTTTTGGCTGTGATTGGGTCGCTTGGGCTGAGCCACGGTTGTTAACTGCCGCGGGTGAAAAGAAGCTGACCGACCTCAAGCCGATTGTTGCGACCAGCGGCCACGGCAACGTCAATATGAATAAGAATAGCGGCGGCCAACCGATCAAGATCAACGGCCAGTCTGTGGATTACGGCATCGGCACTCATGCCGTTTCCGTGATCGGCTTTGATCTACCGGAAGGCGCCACGCGCTTCAAAGCGCGGGCCGGCCTTGATGAAGGGGGCACCAAGCAAGGCTGCGGCTCGACCGTGCAGTTCTTTGTCTATGACCAGAACCCCGGGCAAGTTGCGTCGACGCAAGGCGCTGTCGCCGGTCGCAACGATGCTTCGCGCGAACCAAACGAAGCCGTCGCCGGTCTCGATGTGGCCGAAGGTCTGGAAGCGAAAGTTTTCAGCAGCGAACCGCAGATTTCGAACATCACGAACATCGACATCGATCACCTCGGCCGCGTGTGGGCTGCCGAAGTGAAGAACTATCGTAAGTGGAACAACAGCCGGCCTGAAGGTGATCGCATCCTCGTGCTGGAAGACAACGACGGCGATGGCGTTGCGGAAAAACAAACCGTCTTCTACCAAGGTCGCGACATCGACTCGGTGCATGGCGTGTGCGTGCTGCCGAGCCCCGATGGCAAGACCCGCGTCATTGTCTCGGCCGGCGACAAGGTGATGAATTTTTACGATGACGACGGCGATCTGAAGAGCGATCGCAAGGACGTGATGTTCAGCGGCATCGCTGGCACGCAGCATGACCACGGCATTCACGCCTTCATTCCGGGCCCCGATGGCAAGCTGTATTTCAACTTCGGCAACTCGGGCAAACACCTTAAGGATAAAGACGGCAAGGTCATTGTCGACAAGGCCGGCAATCCAGTGACGGATGCTCGCAAGCCCTATCAAGAAGGCATGGTCTTCCGCTGCGATTTGGATGGCAGCAATCTGGAAACGCTGGGCTGGAACTTCCGCAACAACTGGGAAGTGACAACCGACTCGTTCGGCAGCATCTGGCAGAGCGACAACGACGACGACGGCAACAAAGGTGTGCGGATCAATTTCGTGATGGAGTTTGGCAACTACGGCTATAAGGACGAGTTCACCGGCGCTGGCTGGCAAAGCAAGCGCGAGAACATCGAAGCCGAAATTCCCCGCCGCCATTGGCACTTGAACGATCCGGGCGTGGTGCCGAATTTGATTCTCACGGGTGCAGGTTCGCCGACCGGCATTTGCGTGTATGAAGGAACACTGTTGCCGAAAATTTTCCACAACCAGGTCATTCACTGTGACGCGGGCCCGAATGTCGTGCGTGCTTACGTCGCGACGAAGGATGGCGCTGGCTACAACGCCGAAATCGTCAACGTGCTGCATGGCAAGCGAGACAACTGGTTCCGCCCGAGCGATGTTTGCACCGCTCCCGATGGCTCGCTGTTCGTTGCGGACTGGTACGATCCGGGCGTGGGTGGCCACAATCAACAAGACGTCGACCGCGGTCGCATCTTCCGCCTCGCTCCGGCCAACGCGAAGTACAAGACGCCGAAGTACGACTTCAGCACTCCCGCTGGTCAACTCGAAGCACTCGCCAGCCCCGCGCTCAGCGTGCGTTACATGGCGTTCCAAGCCATTCAAAAGAGTGGCAAGGCCGCTGCTCCTGGTTTGATCAAACTTGCGGAGACGAGCCAGAAGGACAACCCGCGTTTGGCCGCTCGCGCTCTGTGGGCGCTCGGCAAATTGCCCGATCAAGGGCAAATTGCCGTGAAGGCTGCTCTCGCCAGTGGCAATCCTGATCTGCGAATCGTCGGTATCCGCCTCGCTCGCGAGTTGGGTGACGATATCACCACCTTGAATGACCTGGTCAGAGATTCATCCCCGGAAGTTCGCCGCGAGTTGGCCGTTGGTCTGCGTCACAGCAAGTCGCCCAATGCGGCTGCGGTCTGGGCTGAACTCGCTGCGCAATACGACGGCAAGGACCGCTGGTATCTCGAAGCCCTCGGCATCGGCGCCGGCCTGAACTGGGATGCTTGCCTAGCTGCTTACCTCACCAAGGTCGGCGACAAGTGGGACACTGCCGCTGGTCGCGACATCATTTGGCGCAGCCGCGCGAAGCAAACGCCCACGCTGCTCGCTAAGATCATCACGGCCGACTCGACGAAGGAAGAAGATCAACCGCGCTACCTGCGAGCCCTCGACTTCCTCAGCGGCCCCGAAAAGGAAGCAGCCCTCAAGGCCATCCTGGAATAAAGTTTGCTCCCTCTAAATTCCTCACTCCCTCCCCCCCAGTACTCCGGGGAGAGGGGCTGAGCTGCAAAAAGTCTTACCATTTGAATTGACCGGATTGAGAATGTCGCGCTACTTTTATCTATTGCTGCTCGTTATTAGTTTCTCCGCGACATTCGCCCAAGAAATAACCGACGCCACGCGCGCCAAAGACGCCCGCCGAGTCAAAGCCCTGTTGCGACTGGAAGACGTCGATCTCGAAACGCTCCCCGAAGCCGAAGCATCTCTGCTGCGGCACCTCGACACGATCAAGGGAACCGACGAGTATCTCGAACTCGTCCGCCGCTTCAAGTTGAAGGCAGCGGTGCCAGAACTGTTGAAGCTCGTAATTGACAAAGGTGAAGAAACAATCGGCGTCGAGTCTCTGAAGACGCTGCTTGATTTTGGAGCCACAGACTCCATCGCCGGCGAATTGACTGGCGAAGACGAAAAGGTTGCGGCCCGGCTCGTCACGGCGATCGGACTTGCCGGCGATCCTCGCGGCAACGAATTGCTGCTGGGTGTGATCGTCGCAACGGATGAAAGTGTCCCGCTCCGTTCGGCAGCGGTGACGTCGCTGGGCCGCAACCAGGCCGGCCAGGAGCGACTCCTGAAACTCGTCCAAACCGGCATGCTGGCGAAAGAGCTGAACTTCGCTGCCGCGAATGTTTTGCTCTCGTCCGCCGACCCAGCGATCAAATCCGCGGCGAGCAAGCACCTTACACTTCCCGCCACCGCCGACAGCAAGCCATTGCCGCCAGTCGCCGAACTCGTGAAGCGCAGCGGCGATGTCGCGGCCGGCAAGCAACTCTTCAACACGATCGGCACCTGCGCCAAGTGTCACAAGGTCCGCGGCGAAGGAAAAGAGGTCGGCCCCGATCTCTCCGAAATTGGCAGCAAGCTTTCGAAGGAAGCGTTCTACGTTTCGATCCTCGATCCCAGCGCCGGCATCAGCCACAATTTCGAAACGTACACGCTGCTGCTCGCCGACGGCAGCGTACAAAGCGGCATTCTTATCAGCCAGACGGACACCGAGTTCCAGATCAAAACCGCCGAAGCCATCGTGCGGAAGATCCCTCGCGAAGATGTCGAGGAGTTCAAGAAATCCACCGTCAGCCTGATGCCGGCCGATTTGCAGAAGCTGTTGACCGCGCAGAATCTGGTCGATGTGGTGGAGTATTTGACGACGCTGAAGAAGCAGTAGCGGCTGCCCAATTGAAGCCGCTGGTTACGAAAAAGAGGCCAACCATGTTGCGATGGTTCAGCGCGATTCTTCTGTCTTGCTGCCTGCAGACATGGTTACTCGGCGAAGCGGTCGCGCAATCGCGGCCTGCCATCGGCATCACTCGGCAAGACAAGGAGATTGAGGCGATTCTTTCGCCGCAGGCCGCCGACTTAACCGCGTGTCGCGTGCTCGTCATTGGCGGACATGAAGGGAACGCCGCTTCAGCCAAGTTGGTCGAAGAGCTCGTGACACTCATCGGCAAGGATCGAGGTCCCGACGGTTGTACCCTCATTCCGAATGTCTTTCCCAGTAGCATCGCCGCAGAAAACAAGCAGCCCACGCAAGGCTATCCGCCGGACAAGGGCTTCTACGATCATGCGAACAGCCCCGAGCAACGGTACTTATGGCGTTGGACCGGCATGTATGGTCCAGACCTGGTGATCGACATTCGCAGTGGCGACAAGTCCGGCTTCTGGCTGGGTGGACCTGGCAAAACTGTGGCTGCGTTACGGCCGTCATTGATGGAGAGTTGGAAAGAACTGCCGCCACCTACTGCCAATGAATTCTGCCGACAAGTCGCAGAGAAGGGAATTCAGGATTTAGGAACGGTGCCGGCGTTGATGATTCAGGTTGCAGCCGGCAAAGAGGCCGAAGAGTTCGTTCATGTCGCGAGTGTGCTGCGGCTGACGCAGTTTCTCGAAGTGTCGCCCATCCATCGCGAGCTTCAACGCCGGGCCGCATTGTCTCCGATCGAAGTGGCAACCTCCTTGTGCAAGGTTTATGGGCACGACCTCAAGCAGGTTGCCTACATTCCCGCGCTCGCCGTCATCGGTCGGTTGAGGGTTGCACAGGCTGCGCAGGAGCAGAATGAACTCACAGCCCTGAATGAACTGCTGAACCCCTTGCTGCAGGGTGCTGTGAATCCGATTCCCAAATCCGGCAGCGACCAGGCGGGACACTTGCTCTTCGCCGAAATGGCCAAGCGATCGGAAGGCAAAGACCGCGGGCGCTGGATCGAACTCTGTCGCGCTGCTGCCGATCAGATTTTTGACAAGGATGGCATGCCGCTGAAGCTGATGCCGTACCACAACGAAATGAGTGATGCCGTCTTCATGGCCACGCCCATTATTTGCGCGACGGGAAAACTGACCGGCGAGCAGAAGTACTTCGACGCTGCCGTCACGCATTTTCGCAGCATGAAGAAACTCTGTTTGCGCGAGGATGGCATCTATCGCCATTCGCCACTCGACCAGGCCGCGTGGGGCCGCGGCAATGGCTTTCCGGCCATGGGCCTGGCTTGGGCACTGAGCGAGTTCCCCGAAGATCACTCCGCGTTTCCGGAGTTGAAGCAGGATTTCCAGAATCACATCACAGCCCTGCTCAAGCACCAAGACGCATTCGGCTGTTGGCATCAAGTCATCGACAAGCCGGGGAGTTATCGCGAATTCAGCAGCACTGCCATGATCGCTTGGGCGATCAAACGCGGCATGGATCGAGGTTGGCTCGACAAGTCAACGCATCAACCGGCACTCGATCGCGCTTGGGTTGCGGTGAAGCAACGGATTGGGCCGAAGGGCGTGATCGTCGATATCTGCACTGGCACCGGCAAGCAGAAGTCGCTGCGCGATTATTACGACCGCCCGGCGATCTGGGGCGTCGACGCTCGTGGCGGGGCGATGGCGCTGATGTTGGCAACAGAAATGATGGTCGCGCAATAGCCCGGGCTCGACATATTCGGTCGTTACTTCTAACAGGGGGCGTTCAAAAAGTCGCCGACTTTTTGAACAGTGGATTGCGTATCTCTCGGGATTCCCTGCCGCAGGTGTTCAAAAAGTCGACCACTTTTTGAACGTTTTGGATAGCGTGACGCTCATTTCTGATCAAAGCTGGCCGGCGGCGATGTCCAAAGGTGCCAGCCGATCACCACTACATGCCACAGCACCACCGCCAGCGGCAGTCCGATCAGGCCGATCGCCCGCGCCAGTCCTAACGTGACCGCGATTGCGGCGGTGGCGATCATCATGCCGCCGATGGAGAACTGGTATTGAAATTGGTCTGCTGGTCGCAACACGCGGCGGCGGACGTCGCGGATCGCCAACATGCCCAGCGGAACATGAATCAACGCAAATGCAGTCAGAACGGAGTTGATCGGGTAGTAAGCTTCTGTCGGCGACCAGCGATTGGTGGCAATGGTGGCGAAGCAGGTCACGCTGAGGAGCGGCACTGCAGCGGCAAACATTGCTCCCAGCCACAATCGCCAAAAAAGCGAAACCACGAAGAGTACGAGTCCCGTCACGCTCAGGAGTGGCCCGGAAAAGACAATCGACTCAATATTGCCCCAGGCGAAGAGCAACGCGATGAGCACTCCGATGACCTGCAAAACGGCAAGTAGATTGAAGATTCGCAGCACAGTCATGATGGGGATTCGCTGTTGCGGGAACTTTCAGCAGAAACTGTGCAACGTTATGATCGATGCGAGGAAACCCGCAATGCAACCGCGCATGCAAATCCTCGCCGACACGCTTAGCAGAAAACGCATATATGTCTGAATCGACTCCCGCTGCTCGCACGCGCCGATCCTGGTGGGCTGACCGCTTGACCATTATCTGTATGGGTGTGTCGATTGGCCTGGGGGCGAAGTGGGTGAAGCAAACTTGGAATGAACTCGCCTCCGATGAGCCGGCAGGAGCTGCAGCTCCTGGCCCCTCGGCCCAACCGTCTCCCCGGAGTACCGAGGAGAGAGAGTGAATCAATCTAAGGTGCTTTTGCCTGCAGGCAATCGCGAATGATGTCGTCGAGTGTCAGCTGAGCCTGCCAGCCGATGGTGGTGCGGATGCGAGTGAGATCTGGCACGCGGCGGCGAATGTCTTCGAAATCGGCATTGTAGGCGTCGTGATAACTTTGAAACTCGACCTGTGACGACGACTTTGCCACGGCGATCACGCGCTCGGCCAGTTGCAGAATCGAAATTACCTGGTCGCTGCCGATGTTAAAGACGCGACCCACGGCAGCGGGCGATTCCATGAGGCCAGTGACTGCCCGCACCACATCGGCGACGTGGGCAAAGCAGCGTGTTTGTTGACCATCGTCGTGCACGACCAGCGGTTGCCCGGCAACGGCGGCGGCGACGAAGCGCGGCAGGACCATGCCATAAGCGCCAGTCTGCCGCGGGCCCACGACATTGAAAAACCGGCCGATCACCACTGGCAGGCCAAACTGTTGACTGCAGGCCAGCGTCAAAAATTCGTCGATCGCTTTGCTCGCACCATACGACCAGCGGGGCTTGGTCGTGCTGCCGAAAACCAGATCGTCTTCTTCATTCCAAACCGGCTTTGGGTTCTTGCCATACACTTCGCTGGTGCTGGCCAGAAAGAATTTGACGTTTTTCCCCTGCTGATGCTGGGCACAAAGTTCGTCCAACAGCAGTTGCGTGGGGTAAATGTTCCGTTCGATGGTCTGCCGAGGCTCTTTGGCGATGAGGGCCACACCGACCGCTGCGGCCAGGTGATAAACCGCTGTCACCCCGGCGAGCAATGACTTCACCAGCGCGATGTCGCCGATGGAACCGCGTACCAGCGTCAGCTGCTGCGATTGCAACGCCGCGGCCAACTGGGGCCGGCGGGCAGGGTCCAGATTTGCGAACCGGCCGGTCGATTCGTCGTCGACGACGGTAACGTGGTTGCCTGCCGCGAGCAGCGCTTCGACGAGATGCGAACCGATGAAGCCGGCGCCACCGGTGACCAGGATTTTTTGCGGTGCGGATTGTCGCAGCGAGGATGCAGACTGCTGGGGCGATGCCGTGTTCAAGGCGGGTTTCTGTCTTTATCGCAAATTCAGTTCCCCGCGCGTAACGGTAACCACATTGGCAGCCAACAGGTTGCGGAGGGGAATGGTCCAGTGACTTTACCACCCCAGAGCTGAGTTATACACTGGGTTTGGAGCCTTTCTAAACCCGGAAGACGGGCGGGAATGGGCACAAGTACCCTTTTGCGGCCCCTCTTTCTGCCGCCGAAGGAAACAGCAACGGTGACTGGCGAGCAGGTTAATTGCGTCGTCGGTGGTGGGCCAATTTTCAGTGGGAAGCGAGCATCATGCGGCAGTATTTCATTCGCCCGGCAACGATGGTCTTGGCGGTCCTCGCCCTGACGGCAGGAGCCTCCTGGGGCCAAGAGAAAAAAGGCGAAGCCAAGGCAGAATCGTCCGACGCGGCGAAAGTGGCGTTCTCCGACGCGGCCAACTTGCAGAACAACAGCGCCTTTGATGTTGCTGCGGAAGAGTGGGAAAAGTTTCTCAAGGATCACACCAAGGATCCGCTGGCTCCCAAAGCTCAACATTACCTGGGCATTTGCCGGCTGCAGCTGAAGCAGTTCGAGAAGGCGGCCGAGGCATTCGAAGCCGTGGCGAAGAACAATCCCAAGTTTGAGTTTCTCGAAGACACTCTCTTTAACCTGGCCACCGCGCAATACACGCTGGCCGGTCAGGGCAAAGAAGGCTTGCACGAAAAGTCGGCGGCCAATTTTGCACAACTGGTCAAGCAGTTCCCCAAGAGCAAATACGTCGAAGACGCCCTCTACTACCAGGGCGAGGCGCTTTATTCGGGCGGCAAGAAGGCCGAATCGATTGCGGCCTATGAGAAATTGAACAAGGATTTTCCAAAGTCGACGCGGCGGGCCGACGCGATGTATGCCGCGGCCGCAACCTTGGACGAAATTGACAAATTCCCCGACGCGGTCACGGCGGCGGATGCGTTTTTAAAGGAATTTCCGCAGCACGCCAATGCGGCGGAAGTCGCCGTACGCAAGGCCGCGGTTTTCGGTCGGCATGAAAAGTATGCCGAAGCGGGCGCTGCCTACGCGGTTGTCGCTGCCGATTACGGCAAGAGCCCACTCGCGGCCGATGCACAGATCTTGGCCGGCCGGTTCTTGTACCGCGCTGAAAAGTTCGACGACGCTATCAAATCCTTCGAGAAGACGATCGCCGCCGCGGGCAAAGATGCTACCGAGGCTGCCCACTGGCTCTGCCAGATCTACTTCAAACAAAAGCAACCCGCCAAGGCTGTCGATGTCGCGAGCAAGCAAATTGCCGCAGTGAAGGACGGCCCCTTTCTCGTCAATTTGAAAATCGACGAAGCCGACGCGCTGCTGGCGGTAGACAAGAAAAAGGAAGCCCTCGATGCCTATGCCCAGGCAGCCAAGGCCCATCCCGAACATGCCCTCGCTCCCAAGGCTCTCTACGATGCGGCCTTCACAGCCCTCGAGCTCAAAGACTTTGAGCAAGGCAAAACGCTCGCGGCCGATTTTGAAAAGGCCTACGCCAAGGATAAGTTGCTGCCCGACGTGCAATATGTCGCTGCGGAGTGTGCACTGCAGTTGAAGGATTACCCCGCCGCAGAAAAGATCTTTGCGGCCTTGGTCAAAGATCATGCGAGCCATGCCGAAATCGATATTTGGCGTTTGCGGTGGGGGCTCTGTCTTTATAACCAAAAAAAGTATGCCGAGACCGTCACCGCGATGACGAGTGTCATCAAAGATTTGAAGTCGGCCGATTCGCAGGCCGAAGCCAACTACTACCTCGGCGCCAGTCAGCTGTTTCAGGATAAGTTTGCCGAGGCCGAGAAAGCGTTGACCGCCGGTTTGACAGCGAACCCAAAAGCACGCCAAGCCGAAGAGATGTTGTTGCATCTGGCTCGTGCTCAGCGGAAGGAAAACAAAGGGGCCGAAGCCAAGAAGACGCTGAATCAGCTCCTCAAGGATTTTCCCGAAGGGCGATTCTTAGATCAGGCCAATTACCGCCTCGGCGAAATTGCGTACGCCGAAGAGGATTACAAAACCTCTGCCGCGCTCTACGAAACGGTTGCGACGAAATGGCCCGATTCAGAGTTCGCGCCCTATGCGGTCTTCTTCAAAGGCTGGTCGCAGCAGAATTCCAAGGACTACGATTCAGCCGCGGCAACGTTCACCTCTTTCCTCGCGAAGTACAAGGAACATGCGTTCGCGCCCGATGCTCATTATGCCCGCGCCATGGCGCGGCGGCAAAAAGACGATTACAAGGGCTGCATCGAAGACATTGCAATCTATTTGAAGTCCAATCCCGAAGGAACGCAGAAGGCCGACGCGCTTTATGAGCAAGGGCTCGCTGAAGTGGGGCTCAAGGAAAACGCCGCTGCCGAAAAGACGTTCGCGGCATTGCTCAAAGACAATCCGAAATATGCTCGCGTCGACAGTGTGATCAACGAATTGGCCTGGGCTACCAAGTTTCAAAACAAACTCGAGGAAGCTAACACCTACTTCCAGCAATTGGTAAAAGATCATCCGCAGAGTCCGTATGCCGCGGAAGCGCACTATCAGCTGGGTGAAGATCAGTACGACAAGAAGGCCTACGCCGAGGCAGCGAAGAGTTACGCAGCCTCGGTTGCTGGCAAGCCCACCGGCGGTTTGCTCGAAAAGGCCAATCACAAGTTGGGCTGGTCGAACTTTCAGCTGAAGCAATACGACGTTGCCGCAGCCGCGTTCGGCGCCCAACTAAAGGACGCACCAACGGGTCAGCTCGCCGGCGATGCGGCCTTCATGAAAGCGGAGTGCTTATTCAAGCAGAGCAATTACAAAGACGCTCTGCCCGCCTTCCAAGCCGCAAGCAAGGAAAAGTTTTCGTCTCCCACGATGAGCGTGCTGCTGCTGTTGCATGCCGGTCAAAGTGCCGCCCAACTCAAGCAATGGAAAGACAGTCTCGAATTTCTGACGCAAATTCCCACTAAGTATCCAGACACCCCCAGCTTGCCCGAAGCACTCTATGAGACCGGTTGGGCGAAGCAAAATCTGGGACAGTTGGCCGACGCGCTCAAGGAATATGAAGCAGCAGCCAGCAAGTCGCGCGATCACGTCGGCGCTCGAGCCCGTTTCATGATGGGGCAGATTCATTTCGAGAAAAAGGAATTTGACGACGCCATCCGCGAGTTCCAGCGGGCGATGTTCGGCTTTGGAGGTGAAAAGGCCGAAGCGAAAGCGAAACATTGGCAAGCCATGGCCGGTTTCGATGCCGCCCGCTGCTCCGAAGTGCAGATTAGCGCAACGCAGGATGCTGCCGCCAAAGCGAAGCACATCGCCGATGCCAAGCGGTTCTATACTTTCGTCGTCGAGAAGCATCCCGAGCATGAATTGGCAGCCGACGCCAAGAAACGGCTCGATGTTTTAAGTAAGCTATAAAGATTCGCCAGTAACTCCAGCCAGATGGTTACCATGCAGAAACGCTCGATCGAAATCAATACACTGCATGCGCGCCCCTGGGTGCGCATCGCGATCTTCACCGTCGCCGCCTTCGCCGTCTTGTTTGTGGTGCAACCCGTCGCGCGGCAACTTGCTGCGCAGTCGACCGATGCCGCCGCCGGTCCCAGCGGCGAGGCGCTGCCGGAAAGCACGCCGAATGCGGCAGGGCAGCCAACCACCGCGAAGCCCAGCGGCTTGAACTTAATCGACCTGGCCAACCAGGGCGGCATTTTCATGTATCCGCTTTATGCCCTCTCGCTGCTGGCGGTGACCATGAGCGTAGAGCGGGCCATTGCGATTCGCCGCAGCCGGATCATTCCGCAAGAGTTTGTCGACGGCCTCGGTCAACTCGGCAACAGCGGCGGCTTCGATCCGCGCAAAGCCTATCGGCTGTGCCAACAATATCCGTCGGCCGCCGCCCGCGTCGTTAAGGCCATGTTGCTCAAGGTCGGTCGGCCCGTTTCGGAAATCGAACACACCATTGGCGAAACCAGTCAACGCGAGTCAGAACGGTTGTACTTCAATGTTCGCTGGCTCAATTTGGCGGCCTCGGTCGCGCCTTTGCTGGGGCTCGTTGGCACGATTCAAGGGATGATTCTGGCCTTTCACGGCCTCAGCTTGCTCAAAGCCGGCGAAAGCCCGCTGCATACGTTGGCGGCCGGCATTTACACGGCGCTCGTGACGACGTTCGCGGGCCTTACCGTCGCCATTCCCGCGGCGATGGCTTCGCAGTACTTCGAAGGGCGACTGATTCTGTTCTTCCACGAAGTCGATGAGTTGGCCTTCAACCTGCTGCCGCAAGTCGAACGGTACGAAGGTCGCGTCCGCTTTACCCGCCAGGGCGAAGAGGAAGGTCCGGCCAAGGAAGAGAGTCGGCCTGCTCCCACGACTTCTGCGGCCGCGCCTCCAGCCACGGCTTCTACGTTGGTGAAATAAAGCCATGGCACTCAAAGTCAACAAAGGCAAAGCCGACGACTTGTTCAACTTCACGCCGATGATCGACGTGGTGTTCAACCTGTTGCTGTTCTTTATGGTCGCGTCGAACTTTGCCGACGCCGAGCAGAAGATCGACTTGAATTTGCCTCAAGCCAGCGAAGCGCAACCGCTGACGAAGGAGCCCGTTGAGATCTCGATCAACATCAACCAGAACGGGCAGTACTTCACCGGTAAGCGTGAATTGACCTTAGCCGAGTTGGAAACCTTTTTGCAGCAGTCGGCCATCAACAATCCAACCAACCAGCGCGTGATTATCCGCGCCGACAAGCGTGTGCAATTCGATCGTGTCGTCGCCGCGACCAATGCCTGCATCAAAGCCGGCTTGCTCGATCATGCGACTTCTGTCGAAGACGCCCAGTAACCGAAACAATCAGGACGAGCACAGAGAGGGAAACAGGCCCGATCAGCGGACGGCGTGAGCCTGTGGGAGAACGAACGGATGGCCAAAATTCGACGCGTGGTGCGCAAGCCAGCAGCAGAGCACCAGGGCGATATCTTCGAAGATCAACTGTGGCCAACGTACATTGCGCTGGTTGTGCTCGGCGCATTCTCGATGGGCGTGAGCGCGGCATATAAGAGCTTCGCGGCGCCGCAGTGGTACAACAACGCGCTGACGTACATGATCTTGATTCCGCTGATTGTCGGCGGTTTCATGCTGGCCCTCACGTTGCTCGATAGTCGCACCTGGCGACGCAGCATGCAGTTTTCCGCGGTAGTCTGCGCGATCGTGCATCTCGCGCTCGTGGTGCAAATGTATGAAACGGGCCTCTTCACTTCGCTGCCCCCCAGCACACCCGAAGCTCGTCGCATCGAACGTCGGCCTTTAAAGCCCATTCCCATCTATCGTCCCCAGCAACTGATTCCCGCCGAAGATCGCCCGCAGCAAGAGCACGAAAAGCCGGTCGAAACGGAATCGCCCGAAGTCACGAAGCAGCCCGAAGAAGTGCTCCGGCCCGAAATTCCTAAGGAAACACCGGCCCCGCCCAAACAACAGCCGATCAAAGTCCCCGAAGTCATGCCGACTGCGGAGCCCAACATTATCAAGAAGGCTCAGCCGAACGAAGCGGCGCCGAAGGTTGAAGAAACGCAGTCGAAGTTGACTCGACAGGTCAAACCGTCGGAAGCGAAGATCAGCTCGCTCATCCAGCAACCCCAACTACAACCACAACCTGCCAAGCCGACGGCTGAGGTCAAGCCATCAGCAGCCCCGACAGAGCGGACGACCGCTGCCGCCGCCACGGCCACGCCGCGAGAAGTGAAGGAGCCGACCACCCAAACCGAAAGCCCGACGGCCAACGTTGCCAAACGCACGCAGCAAAATGCTCCGACGACCGAAACAACGGCGCAGCCGACGCTGCAGCGACAAGTGGCTCAAGCTACGCAAACGCCGCGCGCACAGGTTACCTCCGCCGAATCGCCCGCCGCAACCAAAGAGACAACGACGCAAGATCTGAAGCCCGCGAACACGCAAACGACAAAGACGACCACGGCCAGCCCGTCGATCGTACGCAATCAAGCCGAGCCCTTGCCGGAAGTCAGCACGCAACCCACACCGCAGCCGCAGCGTCGTCAGGTCGACACGCCAGCGCAACCGACGATTGCGCAAACCGCGACTCCGGTTCCGAATCGTCAACCGCGAGCGACCGAGCGCCCCGATGTCCGCACGCAGGCCGCCGTGGTTACTCCCAGCAATACTGCGGGCCAGCCAAGCGCCACCGAAGCAGCACTAACTCCCCAGACAAGTTCGCCGCAACGCGCGACCGCAACGGTCTCCGCGCCACGTGCGAGCGAGCTTCCTTCCGCTGAACCCAACACCGCCCAAACCAGTCAGATTGCTTCGCGCATTACGCGGACCACGGGCCAAAATGCACCAGCCGCGACGGCCAATCCCACGCAGACACCAACACTGACGCGCAATGCCAATGCGGCCCCTAGTGTTCCCTCCGCGACTCGAGTCGAGACCACCGCCGCAGCGCCGACACAGGTCGCCAACAGTGGCGAACTTTCCCCCACGAGCACGGCTACGCAACGCACTACTTCCGCCGCCGCGCAGCAAGCGCCGACCACCGGTCAGCCGCGACCAGTAACGGTGGCTTCGAATGCGGTGAATCCAACTGCCAGCCCCAACACGGCCCGCCGCTCGACCAACTCGCAAAGTAACACCGATTCGCCGTCGACGAATGCCGGCCCTTCGCAGATTGCGACGACGCGCACGACGCAAGCGGTACAAAGCAATGCCGTGACGAACGTGGCGAATGTACCTACGAACGCCGGTCCACAAACGGCAGCTACTGCCGCGCTGGGCCCGTCGACCGCCACCACATCACGTCAATTGACGGCGAACGCGGCAGGAGCGACGCGCACGCAGCCTGCGGCGAATGTCAATGTTGCGAGCCCGACGGCACAAGTTTCTCACGGTGGCGCTGCTCGCGCGCAGAGTTCGACGACGGCCACGATTGATCCATCAGGCGCGCCTGGCCGATCGCCGAATCGCGCGGTTGCCACGGCAGTCCAAGCCACATCACCGACAGCCGTCGATAGTCCTGCACAATCGATCGCTGCCCAAGGTGCGGGCGACCCATCTGCGCAGCCTGCTCGCATGGCTCTTAATCGCGCACTCGGTGGCGTCGCTGGCGTGGGTAAAAGTCCGAATATGGATCGCTCGGCTCCCGGCGGCGCGGGGCCCGCGCTCGTCGCATCTTCCGCAGCACGTCGTGCCGAAGCTACACAGACGGGGCCTGAAGGCGAAGCCTTAGCCCCCAGTGCCACCGCACAAATCGCCCGCGCCCGTGCAGGAGCAGAAGCGCCAACCGCTGCGCTCCAAGCCCAGGTAATCGAGAGCGCAACTTCACCCGGCGCGAGTCAAGTGGCAGAGATCACGGCTAGTTCAAGCGCTGCGTTGACGCGTGCCGATTCGAACGCCAAACCGGGCGAAGTCACGGGTGCGAAGGGGGCCGGCGAGGTTGACGTTGGCCCGACTCAAATCGTCGCTGAAGCTGGCGCGGGACGCGCTGCAGGTGGCGGCCAGGCCGAACTCAACTTCGAAACCAATGCGCCGCAAATTGCCCGCAAGACGGAAACGGGAGGCAGCCCGACCATGTCGCTGGCTTCGGCCAAGGTGGATGAAACCGTCGCAGCGCCGATGGGCACGTCGGGTGGTCAGCCAGCCGCGACGGATCCCGGGCCCGCTGCAGTTTCAGCAGTTCGGACGCTCGCGGGGGGATTGGAACCAGCATCCGGCGGACCGTCGCGAGCAACCGAACAAGGTCCTTCCGCGGAAGTAAATGCAGCCGCCGTCCTGGCCGAATCTCCCGTCAGCCGGGCTGACAACGCCGAAGGGGCTGCTGGCGGCGCAGCGCAGGCCGGTGAACCGGATCTGGAAGACGAAAAAGAAAAGGCCCTCCGATTGGCGCGGCAGGCAGCGGGTGGTGGCCCGCAATTGGCCCTTTCAGCTCCGATCATCGCAGAATCTCCCCAGTCGCCGATGGGTGCGGCGGGTGATGGCGGCGCGCCAAACGCTTCTCCCCAAGTGGCAGCTGCCTCGACGTCCTCGGGGCGACAAAATCAAGACGGCGGCGCACTTCGCGGCGGCACTCCCATCGCCGCCGGCGAACCGGGCACCGCCGCCCGCGGTGGCGCCGAACAAGTCGGCAGTGTGACCGTGGCCCGCGCCGAAGCCGTCGATGGTGCTGCGGGCACTCCCGCACTGGGCGGCGGCACTGGCACTCCCACCCGGGCAGCCAGTGGTATCACGCTCGCCGCGAACACACAGGCTGAGACCCTCGAACTCGCTGGCGCGCCAGCTTCGGGCGGTGCAGCGAATGGCCAACTGATTGAAGCACAGGGTACGGAAGTGAGACGAGTCGCCGGCGGCGCGGCCGGTCCCACCAGCGACGGCCCCGCAGGTGCGCTGGCTGGTCCGCAGGTTGTCGACACTGCTTCAGCGGGTGGTCCAGGCGATGCCGCCGGTCGCCGCAATGCATCGGCAGCAGTGGCGGATGGTCCGCAAGTGGGTGGTGTCGAAAATACAGGGGCTCCTGGCGCACGTGCGGCCACAACAGAAATTGCCGGTGGTGCGTCGACAGTCGCCGTTGTTCCTGAAATGGGGCCGATGTCGGCTGTCGCGCAAGCAGAACTCGATCACGGCATGGGAACCATGGGCAACGGCCCGATGACGAAGAACTCCGGCGAAGCTGTGGCAGTCAACATCGAAGCGCCGGATGGCGTCGGCGGCCTCGGTGCGGAGCATGCACCCAAAGTGGGTTTGAATACGCGGCAGGCGCGCGAAGACAGCGTGCAGATTCAAGTGCAGACTGCTCGCTTCCTGCGGCAGAAAGCCGGCGGGTTGCCATCGGTCAGCACTTCCGTGGTCATCGCCGCCGATCCCTTTGCCAATCGAGCGGCTCGCAACAAGGGAAATGAAAAGGCCGGCGGTAAAGGCGCTCCACCACCCGCGACGGAAGCGGCGATCGATATGGGATTGCAGTTCCTGGCTCGCTATCAGCAAACGGATGGCCGCTGGAGTTTGCAAGGCTTTGGCGAGGAGACGCAGTTGTCGTCCGATACAGCCGCTACAGCGCTCGCGCTACTCGCATTCCAGGGCGCGGGGCGCACGCACCGCGAACATGAATATAAAAATGTCGTTCGCGGCGGCCTTGATCATCTGCTTGCTCATCAGCGCGAGAACGGCGACCTGTTCATGGCCCTTGATGACAATAGCAACCAAAGTGTCTGGCTCTACAGTCACGCGCTCGCCACGATTGCGTTGTGCGAAGCGTACGGCATGACACAGGATCCGGAACTTCGCATTCCTGCTCAAAAGGCCCTCGACTTCATCGTCGAGGCACAACACAAGGAACGTGGTGGTTGGCGTTATGCTCCGGGCGTGGGTTCAGACACTTCCGTGAGCGGGTGGATGATGATGGCGCTCAAAAGTGGTGAACTCGCGAATTTGACGGTCCCCAAGGAGACTTATGCCAAGATCGATCTCTGGCTGAATTCGGCGCAAAAATCGAAAGGCGAGCCGCACGAGTTTCGTTACAACCCGCTGGCCGCCGATACGCCCGAGCAACGGCACGGCTTGACTGCGACCAAGACGATGACTTCGGTGGGCTTGCTGATGCGATTGTATAGCGGCTCGAAACGCGACAGCGAACTGATGCGAAACGGTGCTGACTATCTCCGCAAGAACCTCCCGTCGATCGGTACGCCGCGTGAACCGCAGCGCGATACCTACTACTGGTACTACGGCACCCAAGTCATGTATCACGTCGGCGGCGAGCACTGGAAAGCCTGGAACAACAAATTGCATCCGTTGCTGGTCGATTCACAAATCAAGCAAGGCCCGCTCGCCGGCAGTTGGCAGCCACGCGGTCCTGTTCCCGATCGTTGGTCGGCTCATGCCGGCCGGCTCTATGTCACCACCATGAACCTCCTTTCTCTGGAAGTTCATTACCGCCACCTGCCGTTGTACGAAGATACGGCGAAGTAGGTCTTACAAGGAACTTGTGTGCTGGCGTGAATGCCTATTAGTCAATTGTCAATATTGTCCTAAGGTGTCAATCGCGAACTACACAATACTGACTGACGTGTTGCTTGGCATTTTGCTAGATATTGCAACGCTATTATGGATGATGTGTGCCTGCAATCTCGACGACAGTCGCTACGGGCGTTGATTTTTCCGGTACTCGAAACAGGGTGCGTGTTGTGAAAGTCTGCCGTCGTTTGCTGTGTTTCTCTGGGTTGGCGATGTTTTTTCCTGCCGCCAGCCCTGGGTTTCACAACAAACACGCTGGAAATCAGTCGCCCCAAAAAGCCTCTTAAGGGCGACGGAATCTTTGGCTGACGGTTACCTTCGAAGGGATTCCCGAGTAAACTTGCTGCCTCAGTTCTAGCCATCCCACACGCTGCCAGAACGTTGTGGGGCCAGCCAGCAATCATCCGCTCCTTGCGCGAGTCTGTCCGTGATTCTTGTTCGCAAACTCTGGCTGCAAATCCATCTTTATCTCGGTCTCACGGCTGGGCTCGTCTTTGCGTTGTCGGGCATTACCGGCAGCCTGATTGTCTTCGAGCATGATCTCGATGAACATCTGAACGAAACGCAGATGATTACCGTGAGCGTTGGCCAGCAGCAGCCGATTGGCAAGATCGTCGAGGCTGCGGCCACCGCCTATCCCGACTTGGGAACTGCGGCCCATGTGCATATGCCGCACGAGGCAGGAAGCGTCGCGCGAGTGCGGTTTAAAGGCGATGCCAAGAGGGGAATTGCGGCCGAGGTCTTTGTTGATCCGGTCACGTTGCAGGTTACCGGCAAACGGCAGCCGGAGTGGAGTTTTATGGCGATCACGCACCAGTTGCATGCGAACCTGCTCGGCGGCAAGGTTGGCTCGACCATCATGGGCATTCTGGGGCTGCTCATGTTGCTTTCGGTGATCTCGGGAGTCGTCTTATGGTGGCCGCTGCTGACTTCGGGGCTACGTAATGCCCTGGCCGTTCGCCGCGGCAAACGCGTTTATGATTTGCACAAAACCATCGGCGGCGTGTCGACGATTTTTTTGACGCTGATTTGCGCAACGGGGGCGATCATTGTGTTTGCGCCTCAGTTGCGTCCGCTCGCCAATTTGATTTCGCCCGTGACCAAGATCCCGACCAAAGTTGAAGCCAAGCCGCCGACGTCAACAAATCAGAAACGGCTGACAGCTGAAGAAGCAATCGCCATCGCGCGGCGGGAGATGCCAAATTGCCGGATCATGTCGATCGAACTACCGCAAGGTCCGCAAGGAACGTACAAAGTCTTCGCACGTCAGGAAGGGGAGATCGGCCAAACCCATGGCGTCGGTCGCGTGTGGGTAGATCCCTACGGCGGCGAAGTGTTGGCCACGCGCGATTGGCGCAGGCACACGGCGAGCGACGTCTTTTTTCGCATACAAGTGGCGCTGCACAGCGGCGATGCGTTTGGCATCGTCGGTCGTGGTTTGTTCTTCCTCGTCGGATTCGCGCCGGCGGGTCTTTATGTGACTGGCTTTATCCTCTGGTGGCGAAAGAAGGTTCGCAAATTAAGCAACGGATAAGGCGCTGGAATTAAAGACTCTTTACTTGTCAACTTACCCAGAACGAGTCATTTTTCACTGGATTTGCGAGACTGCGGTGCATTCCGGTTGCACTCATTATAGGGCGCGACAAAAATAGTCTCTGCGGTGTCAACTGCTACCTGTTCTGGATGGCCTGGAGTTTCTGCCACTCCCTCATTACGCCTTGTGTAAGAGCTGCCGCACGCCTCTCTTCGCAGTCATCAACATGCCTCGGCCACAGATGAAATCGCACCGCGCCCGCCGCATTGCTTTTGAGTCGCTCGAAACGCGACAGTTGCTGGCCACGCTTTGGCGAAACCCGGCTGATGCGATTGACGTGAACAACGATGGGCAGATCGGCGCGTTCGATGCTATTGAAGTCATCAATCGGTTGAATGTCGGGACATATCAATTGCCGGCGAGCAAACCAGCGAACGAACCGTTTGTTGATCCCACCGGTGACAACTTCTTGACTGCCTTCGATGCCCTGGCGGTGATCAATCATCTCAACACCCGCCCGGCCGGTTTGTATGTGTTGCAGGAACAAGCGGGGCGCGTTGGCGATTCACAGAGCATTACGATTGAAGCTGGCGCCTTGCCGGCCGGCGCGCGCACGTATCGGCTGCTGGTGCAGCCGGAATTTGATTACTCGGATACGGAATCAGGCACGGAAGATTTTTTGTCGGTCTCATTGTTCAATCAGGTGACGGGCCAAACGGTGATCGATGCCGGCAGCCCCGGCAGCAGTTTGTTTACGCTCCGCGGCACGCAGGGCAAGGTTCATAACGGCCTGGTGCAATGGGATGGAACACACCTGAACATCGACTTGTCGCATGTGACCGCGGAAACGCTCGAACTGCGACTGCAGTTGATCAATCCGGATGCAGACAGCGGCTCGAAGATCGCATTCCGTCCGCTGAGCAACGTTGTCGATCCACTCGGTACCGCGGGCTCGCCGGGCACCTTGCGTTCGCCGCCTGCGTTGCCAGCTGGGCCAACTGCGAATGCCAGCGCTCACGTAACACTGGCGCCGCTGCGAGTTGCAATGGAGAACCCCATTTATAACCAAACGACGGGGCGATTCACGGCTGAAGTTCGGCTGGTCAACGACACCGAGACCTTTGTGGAGAACGGCATCTTCCTGCTGCCGGGAATTTCCGCGGACGCCGCTGTGAACGAGTCGGGAGTGATCAACAACGTTCCCTATTGGAACTTTGCTTCCGTCATTGATGCGCCGGGCCTAGCGCCGGGCGCGAAGACTAGTTGGGTGAAAATTGAGCTCGACCTGGCCAGCGAGCCGCTGTTGTGGCGCCCGGAAGCGCGCGGCTTCACCAGTCCCGCAGAATTCGCCCGGCTCGGCATCTTTAACACTAATTTTCGCGCTCAGGAGCGGCAAATCTACCACGTGGCGTTAACAGCCTATGAAGGCGTGATCGTGGCGCCGTCAACTTCAGCCTGCCCTATCAAGGCGATATTTGGGCCTTTGAGGCACCTGGTCATGGACGGCAAGGGTATTTCGCAGTTTACTCAGGTTGCGCACATCTGGAACCTGAACAACTTGCCGCTTACCACGAACAACGATCCCATCAGCGTGCACTTCACGGATCGCGAATGGCACTTCTATTGCTTCGATCTTGCGGCCGGCGATCGAGTGTATTTCACGCCGTTATCGACGCCCCCAGCGCTGTTGCAACACAGCTTCACAGGGCCAGGCGGAGTGACGCCGAACGTTTCCTTCGCGTTGAACACGCCGTCCGCCTTCACCGTCACGCGGCCGGGGCGATACACGCTGGTTTTGTTGCACCCGTCGAGTGATCCTGCCGACTTCACGTTCCAGATCCAAGCATTGCCACTGCGGGAGTTTTACGGCGCCCCGCGCAAGTAGTTGCTTGCGTCAGGCTTACTGTGGGAGCTTGATGATTGCGGCCGCGGCGAACTGCTTGTCCACGCGCACCAGCCGATGGTTCAAACAGTCGCCGATGTAGATGTGCTTGTCGGTGGCGCTGGCTGAGATTGCCCAGCCCAGCGGAATCGCGGGCTGCGATTCGATGCTGCCTGCTCCTTGGCAATCGAAGTTGCCATAGTCGCCGAACTGTACGATCTCGTTGTCGGCATTATCGCGCATGGAAACTGAAAACGTGATGGCATTTGGGATGTACAGCCGGCCGAAGTCATCGACGTCGAACCGCGGCTTGGTGCAGACGCACGAACCGGCCGCCCGCCATTGACTCACCGAGCCACAACCGACGTATTGCGCAACCGCCCCGCTGACGCTCTTCACTTTGTTATTGGCAGAATTGATTTCGCCGCCGCTGGGCGGGAACTTGTAAATTGTGCCGACGGCATGTTGCCAGGCTTCATCGCCATCAAAGCCAGCCGGCACGGCAGTCTTCGACGGAACGCCGCCTTGCAGCAGATAAATGTTTCCCGCGCGATCGACTCGCAGGCTGCCGCCAAATCCGGTGACGCCAGTAATCGCGACAGGGACTTTCCCTTTGCCCCGCAAATCATCCACCTGCCGCGGAAAATCGACGAGCGCTCCCTGCGTATCGAACACACGCACGTGACATTCATTCGAGCCATACGTTGCGAAGACACGCCCCTGTGTATCGACGTCCAAGCCGCAGATGCTGATGCCGCGGCCCGCGCGGTTTGAGACGTATCCGTAGGTGTTCGCATCGGCGGTCGCGCTCTGAATGGGCTTTAAATCGCGAGTGTAGCGCGCAATCGGCCCTTCCCAACTTCCCACCGTACCCAGCGTATAAATTTCACCGCGGGGACCGATTGCCAGGTCAGCTGCTTTAAACGGCAACGGACCACCTTCGCCCGTGATGCCGTTAAATCGCCAAACCGTTCCGCCCGAGCGCGTCACATAGATGAGTTCGGCTTCGCGATCGGCATCGGTGTAACTAACGAAGGTAATCGCCTGTGCGTCGCGATTGAGAAACTGATCTCCAGTGATCACCAGTTTGTTGCCGCGGTCTTCCACACGCATCAGCGCGCCGCTTTCATGTTGATTTTGTTGATCACGTGGACCAGCGAGCCACAGCACGGGCGTCTGGCCGGATTCATCGAGGGTATGTCCGGCGCCGATGATCCCTGCTAACTCAAGCGTTGACACCACTTTTGCGTCTGTACCACGGCCGGAGATTTTGGTGAGCGTCGCTGCAGGCAGTCCACCGCGCGAAACCTTCCGCGACACCACATACAAGTCGCCCGTCTTACGCGCGACCAGCACTTTGTCAGGCCAGGGAACGGGCGTCGAACTGAGCAACTTGCCGGCGGGCGAAATCTCCACGATCTGTTGATTCACTAAATCGCAGACCAATACGTTGCCCTGCGCATCGGTGTCGATGCCAGCCGAGGCAGACTTTTTGTCCCAAGCGCTCGGCATCCAGTAGGGATTCTTGCTAAAGTCTGGCAGCGTAAGGTCGAACAGCGTTGTCGGGACGCTTCCCGCCGTGGTGAGGTCTTGTCGATAGACGCGTCCCTGCGGCCATTCAGCATCGATATCTGCCGGCTTCTTGCCATCGTAGGGAAGACCGGCCACGTTGGAGTAGTAAGCCGTATTTCCATCTGGCGAAAGCGCGACTTGAATGTCGATCCAGTTGGGGCACTTCAGTTTGCTGGTCGCCGGCCACATCGGCACGGTCTGCAACTTGTTGCTGCCATCGAGGGAGAAGAAGTTCAGCTCGCGCGTCTCACTATGCACAAACACCACGCGCCCCGCTGAAAGCCTCGGCACAATTTCGTTTCCAAACGTGGCAAAGACCGGATACAGGCTCGATTGATTGGCGGGCACGAAGCGTTTGTCGTTCGTCGGCAGCAGGATATAACCACTCGCTTGCGCTGCCTTGGTGGAAGGTGGATACGGCAGCAGCGTGCGCTGATACGTTCCTTGCGAGTCAAACTTGCGCAACTGCCACGGCCACTTGCCGGAATTCCCGTGACTGCCGACTTCCGACATCATGAGCACGTGCAAATTTCCTTGCTCGTCAGTCACCAGGCCGTTCACCGGCGCACGGTAGGGCATCACCGCCACGCTGCCGGTGTAGGGACTGCTGCCGATCAGTCGGCCAAAGCGGACCTTGGTTCCCGCGCTGACGCGGACTTGCGCGTCGTCAGTGGCAACCTTTTCGCCGTCATCATTCTTGCCGTCCCAAGCGACGTGCTGGTCAAGGCCAACTTGCAGCGGCTGCGGTGGTGGATTCTTCCCACCAAGTACACCAGCAGCCAAGTGGCGAATCACTTTGCCATCACGGTCGAGAACGGCGACTTCGACGTCGGTTGACTGGTTGACCGCGAAGGAAATTTCCCAGCCTTCGCCACTGCGAGTGACTTTTGGCGGCGTCGCAAACCGGGGCTCCGCGGACGCAGTTGGCGAAAGCGACGCCAATGAAATAAATGCCAGCGCAATTGCCGGGTAGCAACGATTCATCGGATCACCTTGGTTTGCAGTTACGGCCGTTCCCAAACTGCGGGGAGTCGTTTCGACTCGTCGCCATACGTTTGCGACACGACAAAACCGCTGGCCTGCGAGATGTAAAAAATGCGCCCGTTCGACACGACCGCGCCGAGACACTCGCGCGAATCAATCGCCGGCCCCGTCGACACGAGTTTGCTATTCGACGCCAAGTCGATCATGTCCATGTTGGCGCCGAGAATATACGAACCCGACATCGTGAAACGGCAACAAGCATAGTTGTGATCGACGCCGCCCACGACTTTGCCCGTTTGCCGATCAAAGACATTGCCACGGCCGCGCAGGGCATTTGAGAAAATGAATTCATCGCCGACGGTAACCACGTTGAGCGCGGACGTCACGACATCCGATTGCCAGATTAGCGATCCATCCTTGGCATCGAGGCACCAGACAAAGCGGTCCTTTGTCTCTTCGCGGGCTGGATTGAAGCCACCGATATAAATGCGGCCGTCTTTGCCGGTGAGCGTGCATTTTGCCGTGACGAAGTACTTGTTGATTTTCCAAATCACGTCGCCAGTCTGTGGATTCAAACAGGCCGTCATTCCGTTATTCTCAGGCGGCAAACCGCGCCGTACCCGATGGCTAGCGGAGTAACCAAAGAACGTCGAATAAAACAACTTGCCATCCAATAAGCAAATGCCGCAGTCATTACCTCCGCGGCCTTGGTCGGAAAAGTCCTTCTGCCACTTCACCTTGCCGGTATCGAGATCCCAGGCCCACAACAGCGGCCGATTGTCTTTGGGATAGTACGGATTGTCGTTGGAATAGATCCAACTCATCACTTCGCGGCCGTCGCTCGTTTTCTCCGGAGTCCCTTTGAACGTGTAGGGCTTCTCAGTTCCTTGTGGCGCGTACTCGCCGGAGCCGGATGCATAGATGGCCAGATTGCCATGCACGACCGGCGGAAACTGCCGGCTCCAGCTCGGTGAGCCGGTGAACGGCGCCTCCCAGAGCAATTCGCCCGTCGCCGCGTCGAGGCAGCGCATCAGCGAACGCTTGATGCCCGCCTGCGGCACGAGCAGTTTGCCGTTGTAGTACAGCGGGGAAGTAAACGAGAGATAAACATCGGGCCAATACCGTCGCCACAGAAGTCGACCGGTGTTTTGCTCGACGGCGATGATTTGCCCTTCGGCGGTATGGGTATACATCCGCCCGCCGCCGCACACCGGCAGATGCTTCACGGTCCCTTCGAGTCGCCGAGCCCAACGCATTCGCAGTGGCGGTGACAAATCTTGCGCGTTCGCATTGGTCGAGCCGAAATCGCCGTAGTTGGTGTACCAGTCGTATTTCGCCGCGGCGAACTTTCCCGTGAGCGGGCTGCGGATTTTGGTGACATCCAGTTTCTTCGAAGGCAACGCAGCTTTTCCATCCGAGCCGAAGAGATAGAGATAACCATCCTCACTCGCAACGAAAATCTGCCCGTTGGCAAAGGCGAGCGGTGCGCTGATTGGAGCGCCGAACGCTGTCGGCAACTCCTGCCCCGCATCTTCCGTCAGTGAGCGGATATGCAACACGCCTTGCAGATCACCGTAGACGACGTGATCGCGAGTAAGAACCGGCGGACAAATCGCCCCAGCTGCCTTCAACACTTGCGGCTTATCTTCGCCGATGCGATGGCGACAAAGGCCCAGGCCCGCTTCCGGACGAACGCGATACACATCCTCGCCGCGGATGCTGACGGAGGCAAAACTGAGGAGCCCGGGCAACTGAATGGCCGTTTGCGTGCTCTTCAGAAAATCGGCATGGAGCTTGTCGCCAACGAGTTTCAAACTTTCCACGCGGCCAGCGTTGTCACGGCGATGCCATTGCACATACACGTTGCCGGCCGCATCGGCGCTTTGGCCGAAGGTGGCGGGAAACTCAGCGCCGTCGAAACTGGGAATTTCGCCAACGACTCGCAGTTGCGGAGCAGCGCCGGCATCATCGAGAAACACCGTTCGTCCGCCTGCGGGAATTACAATCGTTTTGCCGATCAGGCAGATGTCGCGCGAGCAAACAAAGTGGTCCTTCCAGTTCACGCGGCCTTGGCGGTCCTTCAACCAATCTTCGCCGCTCCAGCGATTTCCATTGAACTTGACCACTTCCTTGACGAAGTCCCAGGTCCAAACCGTATTGCCGTCCGGCTCCAACGCATAGATCTGCGCACCGAGCGTCGCAAAATAAACGCGATTGTTTCCCACCGCCGGCGCCGAGAAAATCGGTTCGCGGCAATCGATTTCGCGCACCACTTCGCCGCTGTCGCGTTTCAGCACGTAGTAGTAACCGGCCGTCGTGCCCACATGCAGATAAGGTCCGCTGAGCGCCGGAGTCGCGACGTTGTTACAATTTCCCGCTCCGCCGCGAGTTGCAAACCGCCAGCGCACTTCCAGCGACTTGGTGTCGACGCAACTTACCACGCCAGCGCCGTCGACCACATAAACCAGGCCGTCCGCGACGACTGGCGCCGCGTAAATGCCATCAGTCAGCGGGACAGCGCCAAGCAATCCAATTTTTTCCGGCAACACCACTTCGGGCGCATTTCCCGAACGAAGCGCATCCCCCTGCAACTGCGGCCAACGGTCGGCAGCTGCAGCGGAAAGGAAAAACGCAAGCCAAGTGAACAACAAAAGTGACGCGTACTTCATGGTGACTCCTGTTCAAAGCCAGCGACGACCAGGCGGGCGCGGCGGCTTCAAGTTGCGTCAATCTACACCGCGGCGGACCTTGATATCAACGTTTGTGAATTTGATAGTTCCCGACGTGTCGCGGCGTTGTTACCATGCTGTCTTCACCTAATTTCTAATCACGAGGAATTACTCAATGCGCTCGCTGCGTCTGTTCGCCATTGTGCTTGCCGTTTATTGTTGCTGGAGCGGAACGGCGATTGCGCAGAAGCAAGCGCCGCAGCGGCCCGCGTTGCCGAAGGGTTTCACGGCCGAGTACGACGTGAAGTACGTGCCGGATGGAGACGACGCCCAAGCGCTAGACATCTACTATCCGGAAACTGTAGCCGAGAAGCCGCTGCCGCTGCTTATCTGGATTCACGGCGGCGGTTGGAGCGGTGGCAGCAAGGCCGGCATGCCTTATCTAAGTCAGTTGCCTCGCGGTTATGTGGCGGCCAGCATCGAGTATCGCTTCAGCCAAAAGGCGCCGTTCCCAGCGCAGATTCAAGACTGCCAGGCAGCCATTCGCTTTTTGCGAGCCAACGCCAAGAGGTACAGCATCGATCCAGAGCGAGTCGGCGTCGGCGGCGCATCGGCCGGCGGCCATCTTGCGGCGCTCGTGGGAACGAGTGGCGGAAAGAAGGCGTTTCCCGCGATCGGCGGCAACGAAGATCAGTCAGATCGCGTACAGGCGGTTTGCGATATCTTCGGGCCCACGAATTTTTGGACCGTGATCAAGCAAGCCGAAGAAGACAAGAACGTTAAAAACATCTTCAAGTGGAACAACGGCGATCCCTATTCGCGTTTGATCGCCGCGAAGCTCGGCGAAGACAAAGCGAAATGCGACGCAGTGAGCCCGGTACAGTACGTCAGCAAGGACAACCCGCCCTTTTTGATTCTGCACGGCGATCACGACACGCTGGTGCCTTACGAGCAAAGCGTGGAGCTGAACAATCTGCTCGCGAAAGCAGGCGTCGAAACCACGCTGCAGAAGCTGCCCGGTGCGGGCCATGGTGGCGCTTCGTTCGCGATGCCAGCGGTTGTCAAACTGACCGTTGCCTTCTTCGACAAGCATCTGAAAGGTGTCGATGCCAAGATCGAGGCGCTGCCTGACAGCGAAGTGACGGTCAACCCGGCAGCGCCCAAGTAACCAGTAGTCGCGCTATTCGACGTTGCGCATGTATTTCAAGAAGTCCGTTTCGAGCTCTTCCAAACTCCGGCCAAAGAGCTTCAGGAATTGTTCTTGGCGGGCGGCGGGGTCTTGCATCACGAGCGGCGTTTGTTCGCTCAAGACCTTGAGATATTTCGAATAAGTTTGGGCTTGCGTGTTGATCAGGTAATAGTTCAGCGCCCAAGCTTCGGAATAGGCATCAGCCATCGAGGCTGGATCGCGGAAGCGTTTGTCGTCGGAAAGCAGCTTCGATAGCGCGCCCGGTTCGCGTGTCCGCAAGTACTTGCGGAAGTTGATCAAGTTGTAGCGATTTACGGCGCCGATTTTTCGCCAGCCTTTGGCGTTGTCGAGATCCGGCGTTTCAAAAAACACAGCCAGGCCTTCGCTGACCCAGAACGGCGTATCGGTGAAACGCTGCTGCAAGCCGCTGTTGAAGGCCAGCTGATGGGTCGCTTCGTGCACGATGGTTGCAACATTCCGCTCGGCATTGGGCTGCGACAACACCTGGCTAATGCGGGCTTGCGAATTGCGATCGCCGACAAAGTGGAGTTCTTCGTGCCCGGTCAGGTCGTACATCGTGACCATGTTCGTATGCAGACTGTAGAAGCCCATGATGGTCGAGGTCGACGCGCCGAGCTCGCCGCGAGCATATTGCTCGTAGTTAGCCCGCGTATCGAACACAACCGCGGCGAGGGGGAACTCCGGCTCTCTAAGCTCGGCCCCTTTGCTGGGCCAGTAGACATAAAACGCCGAGTAGAGCCGCTCATAGAGTGCGCCGACCCATTGGGCATAACCGGTCGATGTGTTGTAACAAATTGAATAATGCTTGGTCTGATGAATCTTGAAACCCTGCGGCAATGCGGCCAGCAGTTGCTTGTTGTATTCTGCTTTGGTTAGCGGCTGGAATAGTTTTTCGTCGGACTTTCGCGATTGAATCTCTTCTTTGGGAAGCGGCCAGTGTTTGCCGTCTTGTGTGAGCAAGAGCACGCCACCATCTTCAGCTTCGACGAGCACCTTGCCCTTCAAGATCCGCGTGACGCCGCCTTTTTTGACGGTGATCAGTTCGACGGCCGAGACACTATTTGCGATAAGCAATCCTGCGCACAAAGCGCACAGGAATTGGAAAGGCAGATTCAGAGTGGATGAAGTCATGCGAGGACTCAAGAAAAGTTCTGCCCCTGATCGCGAACTCAGTCGTGCCTCGTTGCCGCGCAACGAGTTCGCGTTTGCTTAGTATAGTCGACCGCGATAGGGCTGCGCCGGCGTCTGGCTGGCTCGGGGCGTCGAATAGGCAGGCTGCGGGTAAGTTGGTTGCGGATATCCGGGTTGAGCGGTTGGCGGAGGATAGCCTGGGGAAGAATACTGTGCGGGTGCCTGCTGTCCAGGCGGCAAGAAGTTGGGGTCGGCAATGTCGATCATGCGATGCTGAGCCAATTGCTCCTGCGGAAAGGCAAACGTGGCATCGCCGTTGGGGAGCGGCTGATTGATCGAGTAACGCGGCACATGTAGTTGCACCCGCATGTTTTCGCCACTCGGAATGTGCAAGTCGATCTCCTGCGGCAGCGTTACACCATCGAGCGCGTAATGTTGTTGATTGGACAAGCGGGCATGGAGCAGCGGGCGACCGGCAGCATCGGTCAATCGTTGTTCGAGCAAGTAACCATGCTTGTTATGAACAAGCAGCGTGCGTGTGCATTCGCCAGCCGGTGTGAGTTGGCGGCAGACGAGTTGCAGACGATCTTTGCCCGCCGCCGTTGGTTCACCGATGACCTGCTCGGGTTTGAGATCGAGCAAGCCGAACGCTTCAATGATCATGCTGGGATCGACGGCCAAGCGCTGGCGAATGGAGCTTTGCGCGAGGCGATCATGCCGGGCGAAGAAGACATCCGGTGGACTTCCCTGCGAGGTCCAGAACCACAACATCTCGTCGTTCGAACCCATGTCGACCAGTTGACCTAGGAAACTCGACGAAGCCTTGAAGCGAAAACGGCCGGGGCGTTGCAGCGAGATATCCGTCGCGATGTTGGGCACACCGGAAATTGAAACCGTGGCGCCTTGTGTCTGTAGCGATTGGATCTTGCTGCTGGGAATATTGAGCGCCGCGACTAACTCTTCTTTGGCAGGGATCGAGCTGAATAGGACCGGCGGTGCATCTTGTTGCCGCTGTGCCCAAGGAGAAACGAATCCCGGCCAACTACGACAACCCGCAGCGCTGAGAGCGACGAGTGCGATGAGCAGCAGTTGGAGTGAGCGATTCAACGTTGCATCCTTGCAACTGGATTTTTCAGGATTCGTTCAGGTCGAACTGCCGGGCTGGGTCAGGAGTTGAGCGAGCTGCGCTTGCAACTCCGCAGCGCGATGGGCTTCGGGCAGCACAACGGCGACGCGATATTGCATTTCCTTCTTCGCACAATCGAGCACTTGCACCGTGCGGCCGAGGTGATCAGTTTCTTCGCCTTCGAGCCGCAACACGCGGCGGCGCACCAGCAGCAGCGCGAGGACATAACGCAGATCCTCGCGGGTTGGATCTTGCTCGAGCCCTTCGAAGAACTCGAGCATCACATCGTGCGGCGCCCATTGTGGCTTGCGACTGGCGTCGGCCATCGTCGACTTCCACCAGCCCAGCGCGTTCTCCGGTGGGCCTTTCCAAGCGGCAACCGAATAGTCGTGTCGCAGCACCTGTCCCCCCTGAGGAACGAGCACAGAGTAAAACGCCTCACCGGGCTGCAGTTCGCGATCGGTCGCGGCGCAGCGGCGGGTACAGCGAGAAACTTCGTAGTCGATCATCAGTACAATGATAGAAAGGTTCGAGAGACTGGGCGACGAATACTAGAAGATTCGCTCATTTGTCACAAGATTGCTTGCGTTCAGCGATTTCAGGCCACATGCTAGCGAAGGGTGAGTTTCATGAGCGGGACACCCCATATTCTCATGTGTCCGCCCGATTTCTACGGCATTGAGTATGAAATCAATCCTTGGATGAGTCGCAGCCGGCAGGCGGATCGTGAGTTAGCAAAGCAGCAGTGGAAGGACCTGAAAGCCCTGCTGGAAGGAGTCGGCGCGCGGATTTCACTGCTGGAACCCGCCGCAGGGCTGCCCGACTTAGTCTTCACTGCCAACGCGGCGATGATTTATCGCCAGCAAGCGATCCTCGCGCATTTTCGGCACGAACAACGCCAAGGCGAAGAGCAGCTCTGCGAACGCTGGCTGAGCGAACACGGCTTCGCGGTGCAACGTTTGCCCAATGGCCGATATTTCGAAGGTGCCGGCGATGCCCTCTTCTGCGGCGAGACGTTGCTTGCCGGCTATCGCATTCGGAGTGACATTCACAGTCAGCAGCTGGTAGCCAAGTTGGTCGACAGTCGCGTGATTCCCTTGGAACTGTTCGACACACATTATTATCACCTTGATACCTGCTGTTGCCCGCTCGCGGCGGGTGAAGCGATTTGGTTTCCCGGCGCATTCGACGATTACGGCCGCGCGGCGTTGCGCGAGGCGGTGCCGAAGTTGATTGAAGTCTCGGCAGACGAGGCGCACAGTTTTGCGTGCAATGCCGTTGTTGTCGGCAAGCACGTGGTGACGAACACGGGGTGCCCGCAACTACATCGCGATCTAACCGCAGCAGGCTACACAGCACACGAAACGCCACTCAGTGAATTTGTAAAAGCAGGTGGCAGCGCGAAGTGTTTGACGCTGCGATTGGATGGTGAAGAAGCAGCGGGGTGGAAAACTTCGTAAGCGTCGGCCTACTCGTTATGCTGCCGATTTATAATGCACCGTCGGCGTCGCTGCTTCTTTGCTCGGCACAGATCTTGAACGAGCCAGCCATTCGGCCACTGCTGCGGCGCGTCCGCGACGGATTTCGCAATTCCAAAAGTTGCAAAAATTGGCGTAGTACCACCGGTCTGGGACATAGCTAACTTTCAGCAAGTTTCGCGCCAGAGCACTGCTGGCCGCGCTTCGCCATTGGAGCCACTGGGGACCAAAGAAAACGAAGGGGATCGCGCGAATGGCTGCTTCTGCACTGCGGCCAAACTCCTTCGCCTTTCCTTGCAGCAGCGCACGAGCCCCTCGTATCAGTGCTTTACCAGCTGCGTGGAGTGCGGCACCCCGGTGAAAAGTTTTCCGCTGTTCCCAGATAGGACAAGGGCCAAGATGGTTCAACACGGGCGAGTTCGGCTGCGTGGCACGAAAGTGAATCTCTTCTCGACCAAACTCAGCGAGTTCGCGTGCCAAGTGCTCGATTGTCCCGTCATTGAAGTGCGACACGCGCGCTCGGCGCAAATAGCCCATCCGTGCGCCTTGCGACTTAAACATGGCACCCAAGAGCAGCTCGGAAAAATGACCGTAGCGGACTTGGAATCCACCCGAGCGTGCAAACGCGGCGCGGCGAGCGACAAAGCCGCGAACCGTGCATAGGTTCCAACCTGTAGCAACACGCGTTTCTAATGCCTCATCGTAGATCGCTTGCTCTTGTGCGGCAAAACGATCCTTGTCGATGCCGCCACTGGCGAGTGCGGCCACATCCGATTCGGCCAGGCCCTTTAGAACTTGCTCGACGCAATCGGAATCAGCCTGCACGTGCGATTCGGTGAAGAGGAACAAATCGGCAGCGGCGGCGTGCGCGCCGGCATTGTAGCAATCATGCAAAGAGCCGCGTTCAACACTCAATCTCAGATCGTGCGGACCAAGCAAATTATCAATGTCGCGTTCGAGTTCCGGTTCTCGCCCGTCGGCAATCACAATGACCTGCACCCAATCACGATCGACGGTTTGTTGCAGCCAAGAGCCGATTCCAGCCAGCGCGTGCCCGCGATGATCGGGCAAGGGAACGATGATGGAAATACGCGGCTTCTGCATGATTCCTACTCGAATTTGCACGCTAAAACACGAAGATGGCCGCTGTGGAATGGATGGCGCGGCCGAGTGGCAGCAACAGGCTGTCGAACCGCCGCGGCTTGCGTCCGTAGCAGGTTCGCTGGCTGGGATTGAGAAACTGCCGGCCATAACCCGCAGCGCGCATGCTGCGATGCAAGGTGACGTGCTCACAGTCCTCGCCGGAATATCGAGCCGATAGCCAGGCAGGCATCAAATAGACACCCAACCCGCCAAAACAAGAATAAACTGGAACCAGCGGTTCGCCACAGTTCCACGACAGCGCATTGCCGACGCGACCATCGACCGGTGTGTAGTCGCCGAATTCGCGATACGCCCACACATCGTAATGCAAGGCTTTCAGCGTCAGATGGCGGCGGCGATTAATCGTGCCGTATGCACCCACAAAGTCCCATGGTTGCGAACCGAACGAATGGGCCAGGCCTTCGTCGCTCCAGCCTCCGAGGAGGTCGGTATCGACAACGCAGACAAAATCAAAATCACTCCACCGCTCAGCAACTTCTTGCTGACAGCGATTGCGATACTCGGCCATGTCTGCCGCACGGTTCAGGCAGCGGATGGAGGGATGCTGTGGTCGCCCCAGGCCATCGCTGCGAAAACTCATTCGCGAATTGGCTGAATGCCAGTCTGCCAGCAAACGCGAGGTGCAATCATGCGAATCATTCTCGTAGAGAAAAATCCGATAGTCTCGAAACAAGGCGCCCGTCCGCTCTAAGCGGGTTCGGGTGAGCGGTAAGATGTCGGCGACATTGCGAGCCAGCCCGCAAAAGACAATGCGCGCATCGGCCATCCGCTGTCGTCCATCGCTTACCGTGTTGAGGTAGCAATTGGGACGATCCGCACGTTGCAGCGGTCCAAACCGGCCGCGAGCGTGGACGCTAGTCATGCTGTCACACCATTATTTGAATAGAACTTGGCAGGGACGGTCATTCAGGTAAGAAGTATCGGTTAGGCGAGTTATCCGACTTGAGGCTCGAATGGTTTAGAAGCGGAGGCAAATTTCGCCGCTGTGACTGGGCGTAGTCCAAGAAAAGCCAAAAACCGGTTACGTTTGAACGCAACCGGCTTAGGCTTTCAGTTTGAGCGAGAGTCGTTTGCTATTACCACAGCAGTTCGACGCGGGCGGTCAAACCGTCGAAGGTGATGCCCGAGTCGTACGTGCTCATGCCGTTGGCAACGAAGTTGTTGTTCTGCACGGCCGAGATCCATTCGTTGTTGCGGATCGTGTTGAACCAGCCACTGTAGAGGTAACCCAGCGACAAGCGGAGGTTGCCACCGCAGTTCTGCCAGCCGATGCCAGCTTCGAGGTCCATCATCGTGACGACACGGCCAGCTTCCCATTGGGTCGAGGCAATCACCGCGTTAGCCTGGTCGACTTGCAGGTAGTCGGTTTCAAACCGACCACCGATCAAGCTGGCGTAGCCTTTTCCATAAACGAACCATTGACGGTTGCGGCCATAACGTTCGAAGTCCATACCAAACCGCATACCCACACCATCGAAGTCGACCGACGAAGTCACGGTTTCCGAACCCACGTTGGTGTAGGTGGCTTGGAAGTATTGTTCGAAGCGGGTCGAACGCACGCCGACCAAATAACCTACTTCGTAATCACTGCAACTGGCCAGCAAACCGCGGTAAGCTGCATCGAGCAGTTGAAAGCGAACGTCGCCTGTGGCAGTTGCGTCGAGCCAGTTGGCGCCGGCGTTCAGTGCATTGGGATGATCGACTAGAGAACGCAGCACGAACGGAGCTGCCGTGCCGATCGTATCGTTCGACGTGGCGTCGAGTTGCGAGTAACTGACTTGGATCTGGTTGCAATTATCCAACGTAAACCCCGCCCCCACGCGGAAGCCAGGTTGATAGTCGTAATCGAGCACGCCCGTGCGACCGACTTGCACGCCAGGAGCACCGGCGACGATTGGACCATTGAGGATCGTAGCGTAAGCGGTTTCTGCATCGCGAGGACGCAAGTAGAGGAACTCGCCGAAGACGTTCCAGCGGTTCGACCAGCCGCAGTCGTCGCAGCTGTCGCAGCCCATGCCGCACATGCCGTCGGAGCAGCCGTAAGTGGCAGCACCTGCCATGGGTGACATCGGTGCCATCGGTGGCGCAGCGCCCATCTGAGCCATCGACCATTCCCCGGACATTAAGACTGCGGCACACGCGGCCGCCAAGATCCAAAGATTCGTGATACGCATGTGAAATCTCCCCCGTAAAACTGGTTGCCCGATAATCATTTCGACCGCTATAGGCCGCAAATCGAATTCGATTGCTACAAACGGCAAAGTGACCCGAAACAACCTGTTCTTCGCAAGCTTCGCAAAACACCACTTTGCGCAGTTCTTTATGGGGGTTTTAGCTGGAACGCAGCTTCTTTTTGGCAAAGAGTAACGCAAGTAGCAGTGAAGGCCATTCAGTGGCGTGTGCGGAGAAGTTTCTGCCATTTAACAGCGGAGATTGTCGCCTGCCGAAGTGCACAATTTATTGACCCTGCCCAGCAGCGGCAACTATAATCACAGCAGTCTTTTCTTTGCTTCTATTCAGTTAGCGATTCGCTTTGCTAGGGCATATGCTCCTGGCGCGTGCATCAGGGCACTTTTAGTGTGCTGCGCGTGTGAGAGTGGCAGGATGCCACTTGTCAGACCTGTGGAGAGAATTGGATGGCCAGCCAACCACCTGAATCGGGGACGGCGGAATTGCCGGGGAATCAACTTCCCGACGGCGACCATCCCAGCAGTGATGGCAGCGGTACCCGCACGCGCAAAAAACGGCCGACCGATTCGCGCGTGGTGGTGATCCCCTCCAGTCCCGGGGAAGGGATCATGCCGGGGGATGTTTTGCCCGACGAGAAGACCGTGATCTCCGCGGCAAAGTCGAGTGCGCCGCACGTGGAACTCCCCGTCCCTTTTGGCGGAAAACATGCGGCCCATCATCTGGGCGAAACGCTCGTCGGTCAACGGCTGGAGCACTATAACCTCGTCGAGTTCGTCGGTGGCGGCGGTATGGGCGCTGTGTTTCGCGCCAATGACACGCGGCTCGGACGAACAGTCGCCGTGAAGGTGCTGTCGCGCGATCAATCGTCGGAAGAAAATGTCCGCCGCTTTCGCAACGAAGCCCAAAGCGCCGCCCGGCTCGATCATCGCTACATCGCCCGCGTCCATTATGTGGGCGAAGATGCCGGCCTGAACTTCATCGTTTTCGAATTCATCGAAGGGATCAACCTCCGCGAACTGGTGCAGCAAAAAGGTCCGCTGCCCATTGATGAAGCGCTCCGCTACACGATGGAAGTAGCCGAAGCGCTGGCGCATGCATCTGCCCGCGATGTGGTTCATCGTGATATCAAGCCTTCGAACGTGCTCATTACTCCGGCTGGCCAGGTGAAGGTCGTCGACATGGGCCTGGCCCGTTTGCACCAGGTCGATTCGTCGTTCGACGATTTGACGGCCAGCGGTGTGACACTCGGTACCTTCGATTACATTTCGCCGGAGCAGGCGCGTGATCCACGTGCCGCGGATGTGCGCAGCGACATTTACTCGCTCGGCTGCACGCTCTATTTCATGCTGGTCGGCAAGCCACCATTTCCGGATGGTAGCGCGCTGCAAAAACTGCTGCGGCACAACGGCGTGGATCCACCCGACGTCCGCTTGTTCCGCCCCGAGTTGCCGCCGGCAATCGGTCCGTTACTCGGCAAGATGCTTGCCAAGCGGCCCGTGCAGCGGCAGCAGTCGGCCGAAGAATTGGTCAACGAAATTGAACGCATTGCCCGTGACCTGGGTTACGACATCGGCAACGCTGCCGTAGAGCTTTCCCATGCGCATGGGGCGCCTCGTCCGGTGTGGATGAATTGGGCTGCGACCATCATCGCACCTGTTGTCGTGCTGGGTTTTGCTTTGGCAGTGCTGGAATATGCCACGCGGCCGCCGGCCCATGAGACGCATTGGCAATTGCAGCCTGCGATGGCGACTTCACCTTCCATCCCAGCGACCGAAGTTCCGAAAGTTGAGGTGCCTGAGGAAGATCCAGTTGCACCAGGCAATAGCAGCGAGAACGGCAATTCCAACACGGTCGTGCCGCCCAGAGCAAATGGCAACGAGCCGACGAATTCAGGCAGCGGAAATCGTGTGCCGATGATTGATCAGCCTGGTGTCGCAGCGTTGCTCGAAAATCCGCCGCAAGTGGGACCGCCGCCGGATACGGTAGCTAACCGAGTGACGCCGAGTCCGACACTGCCGACCGAAGTTGCTGACGTCCCGCCCAAGCCGCCGGTGCCAAAAGTGATTGTCCGCCCGGGCGGCATCATGAGTGCCGAGACAGACGTTGTCGGCTCGCTGGCTCAAGCCATCCGCCGCGCGGCGGAAAAAGGGATCACCGAAGTCGAGCTCGATTTCAACGGCGATAGTGTCGAGCATCCGTTCGAAATCCCTGCCGGCCGCATGTTGGTGCATGCCGCGCCAGGCCGCAAACCCCGCATTGTGTTTCAACCTGAACTGTCGACGGTGGTCGATCAACGGCAGATGATTCGCTTGCTCGGCAGTAGCTCGCGGTTATCGCTGCAAGATTTGGATGTGCGGCTGGAACTCCCCGCCGAACCATCGTTCGGCTGGACGATGTTCGCCGTGCATCAGGGGCAGTCGCTCGATATTTCTCGCTGCGTGGTCACCGTCGTTGATCAAGGGAGCAACGGCGCCGCGGTACACGATCAAGTAAGCGTGGTGCAACTGCAAACGCGGCGGCTGACCGAAATGATGAAAATGGAAGACGACATGGCAATGATTGCGGCCACGTCGATCTATCTTTCCGATTGCTTTGTCCGTGGTGAAGCGACGTTCCTTTCCGTCCCCGAAGAGTTGCCCGTCCGTCTGGAATGGGATCAAGGGCTGTTCATTTCTTCAAAGCGGCTGATTGAAACCGGTGGCACCATCGCCAAGCCGCGGTGGCATGGCCGCTTGGAACTCGCGCTCAATCGCGTTACGGTTGCCGCACAGCAGGGTGTGTTTCAAATGAAGCGGCGCAGTGACGCTGCCCATCAACTCGATTTGGAAGTGACCAGCGATCGCAGCATCTTCACCGTCGGCAGCGAATCTCCGCTGTTCGAGTTCGCGGGCATGCCGAACCTTGACGAAATTCGCTTCAGCTTCAGCGGCACTGACAATTGTTATCCGCGCGAAGAGATGCTGTTCGTTCGCGCCCGATCTGTCGCGGCTGGCGAAGGGATGGTTGATTTCAATCTCGACAATCGCAGCCGTTGGGCATCTGCCGAACGCTCGGCCGATTTCGGCGTGATCTGGCAATCGCCGCCGGCAGCGGATTTGCCGCCCCATTCACAACTCCCCGAGCACTATCAATTGTCAGAAACTTCTCCTCACTCCGCAGGCGCTCGCCTGGATGACATCCCACGTCCCACCGAGCCGTCGGCCAAATTGCTGAAGCCCGATCCAGAAGCAGTCCCCGAAGTTGTCACACCGCCGGGGGCTCCGATGCCGGTAAATCCCAGTGCGACAACTACCTCGCCAAAGTCGGAGGCTGCCGAGCCAGTCCCGCCAACGGAATAAGTTGTCGCCCGAATTTCTGCGGACACTTTCTGCCGATGCCCGAGTTGCCTGATCTGGAGTGCTATCTGCTCGCGCTGCGGCGGCTGACTGGCGGACAGCGCTTGGAGCAAGTCGTCGTGCGCAGCCCCTTCGTGTTGCGGACGTTTGACCCGCCGCTGGAATCATTAATCGGCCAACGCACTGAGCACATTTGGCGGCAAGAGAAACGGATTGTTTGGCAATTTTCAGAGGATCGTTTTTTGGTCTTTCACCTGATGATCGCCGGACGATTTCATTGGAAGAAAGTAGGCGCAACAGCGAAAGGCAAAAACGATCTCGCCGCTCTTCATTTTGACAACGGGACCCTTTTGCTAACCGAAGCCAGCCCCAAAAAACGAGCATCCATGCATCTGTTTTCGGCGCTGTCCGCGGTGCAGGCGCAAAATCGCGGCGGGCTCGAACCCCTGACCTGTTCGCTGGCGGAATTCCAAGAAGCCACGCAACGCGAGAATCATACGCTGAAGCGCGCCTTGGTGGACCCAAGATTATTCGCGGGGATCGGCAACGCGTACAGCGATGAAATCTTGCACGCCGCAGGCTTGTCGCCGTTGCAGTGGACGTCGCGGTTAAACGAGGAAGAGTTAGAACGACTCTATCGCTGCACGCAGCAGATCCTCACGCTTTGGCGAGATCGCTTGTGCGCAGAAGCAGCCGCGCGGTTCCCCGAGAAGGTGACGGCCTTTCGCCCCGAAATGGCCGTGCACGGCAAGTTTGGCGAACCATGCCCGGTATGTGGCGGCCGCGTGCAGCGCATCGTGTATGCGGAGAATGAATGTAACTATTGCCCGCGCTGCCAAACCGCCGGCAAGCTGCTCGCCGATCGCTCGTTGTCGCGGCTCCTGAAAGATGATTGGCCGCGCACGATTGAAGAGTGGGAAGAACGGAAATAACCACCGCAGCGTGATCAATAAAAAAAGGGCCGCCACCCCAGAAGGTGACGGCCCTTTTTGATCAATCAACCACCGGCCGCGTTACAGCTTAGGAGCAGGCCGCTTCGGTGGTCCCTTTTGCAACATCATGCGCTGATCGTTGGCTGGCGCTGGTGCATTGCCGTTGCCGGCGCCTTCACGCATGGGGTTCAGGTCGGTGTACGACTCCTTCCACTTCCAGCCGATTGGATCCTTCAGCTCGGCAGCGGCGAGCATTGCCCAGGGTGTCCCTTCGTGATCCTTGATCACGCGTTCCAGGTACATCTTGGCGCGGTCCGCCGTCTTTTGCAGAGCGCTACCGACGCTGATTTCATCAGCGGGTTCGAGCGTCCACGTGTTGCTCTTAGGATCTTTGGGCTTCAAGCCACGCTTGGCAGCGGCCAGCATCGCGTTGTACGACTCGGTCCGGGCTTGCACCGCGAGGGCGCGGCCCATGGCCAGGTCGTAGCCAGCTTGCCAGCGGAGAACGGTTTCCTTTTCACGATCGGCCTCACCCTGCTTGAGAAGTTCGACCAAGGCCCGCACGCGTGGTTCGAGAACGGCGGCGGCCTTCTGAGCCTCCGACAACGCATTCGAGAATGAACCTTCGTCACGCTTGACGAACCGCATCTCGGGCTTTTCCATTTGTTGCATTTCAGGAATCAGAGCCGCTTCGATCAGCTTGCGGCGAGCCATGTTCGAGCTGACCCGCTTGTCGTATTCCTGCACCGAAACGTATTCGGGTTTGTACTTCCGCATCACCGAGGGATCGAAGAAGTGCTTGATGTGCGAAGAGTAAGCTGCGGTGTCGGCGCGATTCACCGACTTCGTGACATTGCGATTCGGGTGCACGGCGAAATAAATGCCGCCGGTTTCTACCGACAAGCGAGTGAGGCCGTAAGGACCGAAGCCCGAATCAATCGGATCGTCGTCGAGCTTGTTCCCTGAGAAGGCTAGTTTGATCCGCTCTGGATAGAGCGTTTCCGGCCCCTGATCGACCACGCCCCATTGTGCGGTTTGGTCGTACTTCGGATCGGGATCGACCCACTTCATCTGCGTTTCTTGGCGGCCGAATGGAGCTGGCACACCAATCACGTACACCGGCATTTGCCAACGGCGGCACATGCGAATGGTCGGTTCCAAGCCGTTTTTCCAATCGGAACCCACTTCGTCGGTGATGGCAATGATCATCACATTTCGTTCAGGAGTGGGCTTCTCTTCCGTGGTATAGCGGAAGGGCGCAAACTTCTTCGCAGCGTCGTGAACAGCCAAAAAGACGTTCTCGGTGCCCGATTCGTCGTTCTTAATGCCCGCGATGGCTTGCTTCAGTTCGGCCAAATTGTCGGTTGGTTCTTTCGTCAGCAATTCCACACCCGCGCCGAACGAGATGATGGAAGTCAGCAATGGCGAATCGCTGTGCTTCGTAAATTTCTCGTTGCCGCTGGCTTCAATGATCCCCAGCTCTTTGTAAATGCGATCGAAGCGATCATGAATGGACTTGCGTTGTGGGACCAGGCTGGCAGTGGAGTCGAACAACCAGACCACGAGAGTCTTTCGTTCTTCGAGCGACAACAGAATTTCGTGGGTGATGCGATCAATGGCACCTTCGGCACCCGTTGTCCCCTCGCCAGCAGCGCCGCGAACGACCTGATTGGCGCTATAATTCAAACCGGTCGCCACGGCGATGGCTTCGTTCACTTGGACGCCGACTTCGGTCTCTTCGACGAACGTTTCTTGATTCGGAACCTCCGATACATCCGAGACCACGGGAGCCAGTGACATGGCTACTGCGACGCCATCGAAGCTGTTGGCGCCGACTTCGGGCGTTTGTTGTTCGCTGAAGAAGAATTCTTCAGGAATCTTAATTTCGACTTCTTCTTTTTGCTCTTCTTCGGTCACTTGTGTGATGGTGAGCGTGATTTGGCCGTCGGGAGGTACCACAACGACCAGGCCCATGATCACCAGCAGGATCAAGTGCACTACGAAGCTGATGAGAAACGACGGCGAATCGCCATCCAAGGGCGTTTCATCTTCGCCCGTCTGTTGACGCCAAGACCGCTTCAAACTTTCCAGCAGCTTCACGGTTGACTCTCCTGTTCCGTCCGACCCAACCAGCAGGAATGCAAGCTATCACTCGATCAGACGCACCCAAACCATCGGCACGCCAGCAGTTTACGCACAAATACCTACCTGCAAAACATCGGTATTCTCGCCGACTGAAATTGACAATGCAAGCGTTTCTAACCTTTGATCTGGAAAGAATTTCCGCTTTCATACCAATTCTACAGTCCCGCTACCTCAAACTCCAACTTCCTAAACGTGCGAAAGCTGCAAAAGTACCTAATGTCAGCTCCGCATTTTCTGGCTGGCAAATCATTTTCCCCGGATTGTCATCGCTTTTGCTTTGCGCCAGACTGGGCTCCACCCAGGGGAAGCGAACCAAACCTGAAGAAACGAATTTGCTGTGAATAACCCTGCCGAAACTGGCACCCCCTTGGAAACGGCCGACTTTCAGCGGCCGCGGCGTTCTCCCCTGGGGCCGCTCCTGCCGCTACTGCGGTTAATGCGGCTGCCCAACGTGTTTACGGCTGTATCCGATGTGCTGATGGGGTATGTCTTTACGCGTCATTCCTTCAGCCCTGGTGGAGCCCTCGCCTGCCTGGTTCTGGCGTCTGCGCTGCTCTATACCGCGGGCATGGTGCTGAACGACGTGTTTGACCTGGAGGTGGATAAAAAGGAACGCCCCTTCCGCCCGCTCCCGTCCGGCCAGATTGCCATTGCTCAGGCTCGGGCCTTGGGATTTGTCATGTTGTTGCTAGGAGTTGGGTTTGGTTGGCTGGCCGGATATCTCTATCAAAACGATCCGATCCTGCCCGTCGCCCATCCTTGGCGGAGCGGCGTGATCGCCACGCTGCTGGCGGTTGCCGTCTTGGCGTACGACGCGATTCTGAAAAAAACGTTGGTCGGTCCCCTCGCCATGGGCTGCTGCCGGCTGCTGAATGTGTTGCTGGGAATGAGTCTGGCTGGTCCGTACGTCGGCAAAGACCTTTTCTGGCTGGGATACACTCACGCTGAATGGTTGATCGCGGTAGGCATCGGGGTTTATGTCGTTGGCATTACTGTTTACGCCAAGTCCGAAGCCGAAGAAAAAAGCCAAACACTCAAGTTGCTGCTGGGAGTGATGGTGATGCTCTGCGGCGTGATGCTAATGGGCTCGGCCGCATGGCTGACGAAGTTGCAAATTCGACCCAACTGGGTTTATCCGGCATTGCTCGCCTTGTTAACGGTCACGATCCTCCGCCGCGCGGTGGCCGCGGCCCTCGATGGTTCTTCTGCCTTGGTGCAAGGCGCTGTGAAACATGCGATCCTGTCAATCATCATGCTTGACGCCGCGGTCTGTCTGGCTGCCGGCCCTCCGGTCTATGCGATTGTCGTCGTCATGCTGCTCGGGCCCGCGGTGCTCCTCGGCAAATGGGTTTATTCTACGTAATCTGTTCTGTCAGAAAGCAATCAGGATTCAGGCATGCGGCTCGGCTACAACACGAATGGCTGGGCTCATCACGACCCGTTTGCAGCGCTCGAACTGATCGCCGAACTCGGTTATCGCAGCGTGGCGATTACACTCGATCACGGTGATCTGAATCCGTTTGCCGCCGATTGGCCTGCCAACTTGCAGCGTTTGCGCTCCACGCTTCGCCGCTTGCAACTTTCATCGGTCATTGAAACCGGTGCACGCTTTCTGCTCGATCCGCGTCGCAAGCATCAACCCACGCTGCTGTCGGTTGCGGAGGTTGATCGTGAACGACGAATCGATTTCTTAGTGCGCTCGCTCCAAGCTGCCGCAGAACTCGAAAGCGATTGCGTCTCGCTCTGGTCAGGAACGCCTGATGCAGAGTCGGTTGCCGATGATCAAACCTTGCTCGATCGCCTCGCCAACGGCCTGCAACCTTTGCTGCGTGAGGCGGAGAAACTCGGCACGCCTATCGGCTTCGAGCCAGAGCCGGGCATGTTCATCGATTCGATGAGCCGCTTTCAACGGTTGTTGCAGTGGGTCGATTCGCCGCAGTTGAAATTGACGCTCGACCTGGGGCATCTCTACTGCCAAGGGGAAGTGCCGATCGCCGATTACATCACCCGCTGGAGTTCGTACATCGTCAACGTGCACGTCGAAGACATGCGGGCCGGCGTGCACGAACACCTGATGTTTGGCGAAGGAGAGATGGAGTTTCCGCCGATCATTGCCGCCCTGGGCTCCGCGAATTATCGCGGCGGCGTGCATGTGGAGCTCAGCCGGCACAGTCACATGGCTCCCGTAGCGGCCGCCCAGGCCTACGCAGTTCTCGCGCCGCTCGTTAAGCCTTATGCAATCGGTTTGTGAAACTCTTCGCTCTTTAGCGGTACTTTCGCTGCGCGAAAAATCATTCGCTCCGCACGCTCGCACGCGCCGATGACAGCCACGGACGAATCAGCTCGCCGCGAAAGCGAGTTGCCGCAGTGTGGGAATTTGCTGCGGAATCTATCCCAAAGGCGTTGATCGCTGCGGAACAAGGCCGTTCCAAGCAAGTTGTGCGTGGAGCGGTGCTGTGAGTTACAAACGATTTGTCATTGCCGGCGCGGTGATGGCCGGCGGCGTGGCGCTCGCGTGGCCCTTTCGTCATGCGCGGCCCGTCGCGCCGCAGCCCTTGTCCGTCGATCACGAGAGCCCCGCGCTCACCTGGTCGCCGCCGCAGGATTTGACGCTGCAAGTTCATTCGCAGCCCGGTCAGTCGCCTGCTCCAGAACTGCCACCGGTTTCTACTTCTCCGGGGCGGTTGACACGGCCCGCCGCATTTCAAACCGTGCCGGCCACAGAACCGCCGCTGGAAGCATTGCCCGCGCCGCCGTTCTTACCCATGTCGTACGAATCGCTGCTCGTGCCGGTGGGCTCGGATCCCGGTTCTTCGCCGCAAGTGCCCGGTCCGACCAAAATCAGCCACGGTCCCAACACGAACTTGCCGGTGCATGAACCCTTACTCCCGTCGGCCGATGAGGTTGCTGCGGCCAAAGAAGCTCAAGCCAAACCAGGTCCGCTGTGGCGGAAACATCGTATCGTCGAAGGGGACACGCTGACTGCTTTAGCGCAACGCTATCTAGGCGATGGCGGCCGCGCGGGAGAAATCCACGTGGCCAATCTCGATCGCCTCGCGGATCCCGAGATCTTGCCGCTGGGCGTAACGCTGCTCATTCCGCCGCGCGTGGAAACGGCGCGAGTGCCAGGGAACTAGCTGCTAATTCCAGGTGTAATTGGCCAGCCAATCTTGACGTGCCCTGGGATCTGGGCAATATATACAAAAGATCAGATATCCATCACCCTGGCGCTAGACGTGCCTGAGGCTGGTTGTTGCTGCGCGCTTCACCAAGCACTGCGGCAATTGGCGGCGGGAGCCTGTTATCAGGTGTTATCAGAGAGCGTTATCAAATTGGCACGAAGGCTTATTGAGCACTTGTCAGTGGTTATCACGGGTTATCGCGATGTTAACAACGAAGATATGCCGACTGCGACATAAGTCCTTAATAAAACACCGCTTGCGTCGGTTTTCGGTCCTCCGAAACCAGGGTCGCGATGTTATCAAACTTGTTCCCTGTTCATGCGCAAGTATTGCGCAATTCACCCGTTGCAACTTTCAAGCAGACACAAAAAGTGTTATCAAATTCCCCCGTACAAGGCGGCGGTGTTTTTCACTCATCCCCCGTCCCCGACAGCGCCATCCAACTTCGATTCTGATAGCTGCAGGCACAGCCCGCCGAGGCATCGGGCACCAGCACCAGGCCGCCGACGGGAAGCGCGTTGATCCAACAGCCGGGGCGGATACCACCGTAGTTTTCGACGCCCGAGCCGCGAGACAGGTCCAAATAGCCAAGTGTTGCGGAACGGAACAGCAGCATGTGCTTCGAGCCCGCGAACTGTCCGCAGCCGTACGAGCGGTTCAACGTGAAGCCTTTTTCTTCGCCAGTGATCAGATCCCAAGAGCCTCCTTGGGCGTAGATGGTGCGATCGTTAATCAGCGGACGGGTAACGTACTTGGCTTCTTTTTGCCACAGAGGTTTGCCCGTGCTTGCGCGATAGGCAGCCAACTTGCCGCCGACTTCCGAAGGCAACTTGAACCGCGTCGATTGATAACTCATCAGCAGCGTGTCGTGCTGCGGACTAAGCGAGAGAACAGTGCCGAAGGCATCGCGTTCCCCTTTCCAAGCAATCTCTCCCGTATTGATATCGAGCGCGACGATCTGTCCCGGCGAATGCTTCACCGCCGCGACGGCCGGCAACTTACCGGCCTTGTCGACCGTTGTCAGCTTGTCTTCTTTGGCGATGGCGCGGTCGATCAAATAAACGTGGCCGTTGCCGATCGTGATCGCATTGTGACGGATCGATTCCTCGGCGTCGTATTTCCAGCGCAGTTCGCCGGACTTGGCATCGAGCGCGAAAAACGTCGCCGATTCGCCCCACAACTCGCTCACATCGGCGAACTTCCAAGCAAAGCGAGCAACATGCTGCGGATTGGCGACCGAGCCAAACAGCAACTTGCCGTCGCTGGCGATATAGCCCCACGAACCAGGCTTGCGGTCCTTATTGACGGGCGTCTTGAATTCCCCCAGTTTGCGACCAGTTGCGGCATCGAGACGGTAACATTGCAACTTGTCGTGCACATACACGTTGCCGTCGGCCACGCAGAAATTGCTGCCAGTCACCGAAGTTCCCGACAGATGGTCGGCATTGTACGCAGCTTGAATGTTCGGCAGCGGGAACTCCCACAAGTTGCGGCCGTTGTAACCATCGACCGCGCGGAGGGCACCCATTCCTTCGACAAACATTCGGCCGTCTTGAAACAGCGGCGCATGACCGCGGCCATGCCGTTGCGGCATTTCGAGATCCACATCGCGAAACCAGAGGGCCCGCAAGTCACCTTTCACAATCTCATCGGTCGAGCAACTGCTATTGCCGAGATCGGAGTATTGATGCGTCCAACTCCCCGCACGAGCAAGGGCGGGGCGTTGGAACGTTTCCATGTTGCCAACCTTGCCGGAGCAGAGTTGCCCGCCAGCAGGTCGAAGCGCCGAGGGAATCTTATCTGCCGTCGAGGGGATTGGTCCCGACTTCAGCGATTGGCTGGAAACCACGAGGTCCGCAAAGTACTTGCCGTAGCGGAGCTTGTCACGGGTGCCTTGATGTACAGTGATGCGAGTGCCGTACAAGCCGGCCGCGGCCAACTTTTTTCGCAACGCGGCGACATCTTCAGCGCTGGAATGAACGGCATAGATTTGCAACTTCGATTGCTGAGCCAAGGCAACGGCCAATTCGCCGTCGTCGCAATCGAGATCGAGGCAGAATCCTTCAGTGACGCTCGTTTTCCGCAGGATCTCCTGCGCAGCCTTCGTCGCTTGGGCATTCGCAACGATCTTTGTTTGCGGCAGAGTAATAACTGCTGGTTTGGAACTCGCTTCTGTTGCAAAGCAATGAATTTCGCCGCGATCGGTGCTGACATAGAGTTTGCCATTCGCTGCGGCCAAACCATACGGAATGCCCGCGACTTCTGCGGACCAGAGTATTTTTTGCGACTGCACATCGATGGCTGTCACCTTGCCGTTGCCTCCGCTAATGCTGCCTCCGGCGACGACGACGTGGCCAGCAACAATGAGGGACGCGCTGCCGTCGACATCAGCAACGGACCATTCCACCTGGTGGTCCATTGTTTTCGTCGGTACCCCTTTGCGATCGGGCGCAGTCTTCTCGATCAATTTGACGAGCCGCACATCTTTCTTCGTGCCAAACAACGTGCCGGCTGGAGTTGCCGCGATCGATCCAACTCCCAACTTGGCCACGAGCGCGCCATTTTCGTTTCGAAACGCCGAGCCACCGTTGTAGAACGTGTCATCGGCCACGACCGTCTGTGTGCCGCCGATGTGTCCGTTGGCTTGCAAGTGATAGTAAAGAAACTCACCACTCCGCCGCGCGAAACCGGCAGGGACTGCACGGCCGGTGGGCACGATCAACTCGTTGTCATTCGCCACCAGATAGCCCTGCGCCGACACACCGCTGTTGGCCATCGCGCCGCCGTGCGGCTGCGGCATGTAGATCTGCCCCGCCTTGTCATTCTGCCAAATCTGTTTGCCGGTCTCCGCGTTGATCGCAGTCAGATAGATTCTCTCCGACTGCCAGATGCCTGCGGCGAAATAGACGATGTCATCGCGAATGACAGGTCCACCGCGCGCGGGCCAGCGCGAAACCATCCGGCCGTTGCCGAGGATCAAGTCATCGGTGGGACCGCCGCGCCATTGGTTCAACAATTTGCCGTCAGCAACCGCGAGGCAATACAACATGCCGTCGTCGCTCACGATGAACGCTTTGTCGTGCCAGATGGCCGCCGCGAATCGGACGGGAGCATCGGCAAAAAAAGTCCACCGATGCGCGCCGGTTGCAGCATCGAGCGCGATCACCTGGCTATCGCTGGAACTGCCGAAGATTGCCACGCCGCCGCTGATGACCACATCGCTGGCACGATCAAAGAGCATGCGATCGTCTCGTGGCCACGCCGGAGTCGGCGGATGCGTGGGACGATAAGTCCACACCAGCGACAGCTTCGCAGGGAGCGGTTCAGCCGTGTAGCCAGTTCGCTCCGCATCGCCGCGATACATCGGCCAATCGGCGGCGGTCGCGGTCCCAACGAACAGATACAGCAACAGCGGCAGCAATTTATTGGTCATCGCCCTATTCCTTACAGTTCCCCGCAAACGGCACAGTCAGCGCGGCGCGCGATCGAGAGCTTGCGAAAGCTCATGTCGCGCAAATCGAAAACGAGGAGTCGCCCCGCCAGCGGTTCACCCAAGCTCGCCAGCAACTTGATTGCTTCCATGCCTGCCATCGATCCCACAGTTGATGAAACCGCGCTGAATACCGGGAATTCGCGATTCCAATTGACCGGAGGCTCAGGATACATGCAAGCGAGACAGGGAGTTTGGCCGGGGATGATCGTCGTCAGGCGACCTTCCAGCTCGTACATCGCACAGTCGATGAGCGGCTTGCGTTGGCGAACCGCTTCGCGATTCATCAGCATTCGTTCGGCAAAGAGTGGCGCCGCGCTGATGATCAAATTGCAGCGACTGACGAGTTCGGCCGCATTGGCTTCGCTGAAATTTTCGGCGACGGTTTCAATCTCGACATGCGGATTGAGTTCGCGCAAACGCTCGGTTGCGAGTTCGACTCGTCGCACGCCGATGCCCGCGGTCGTCATGAGCAACTGGCGATTGAGATCGTTGAGCCGCAGTTCGCCGCCGTGGGCAAGTATCAATCTGCCCACTCCCGCCGCCGCGAGTTGCAATGCGGCGGTGCCACCGACGCCGCCGATACGGGAAACCAAAACCGTCGCGGCTTTCAATCGCTGCTGGCCGGCTTCGCCGAAATCGGGGACCCAAAGTTGCCATTCGTATCGACGGCGTTCTTCGGGAGTTAGTGGAGGCAGCTCTGTCATGGCCCACTATCCTCCCGCGATTGGCGGCAATAAAAGGACCACATCGCCTTCGTTGAGTTGCCACGTGGTTGCGTCGTTCGCCGCCACTGCAGCTTCGTTCACCACAACGAGCAAACTGGCTTGGACGTTTCCCTTGGCGTTCAGCAAGTGCGGCCGGCCGGAGTCATGGCGTTCGGCGAGATGCAGCAGCAGTTCGGACAGCCGGCTCGCCGGCGGCAGTTCAATCACCTCCTCGGCCCGTTGCAAGGCCGTGCGAAGTTGTGCGGAATATTTGACGATCAGTTTCATGGGGACGGAATCAGTGAAAGTGGTTGGCGAGTCCATCAAGTTCAGACACGGGGCGTTCTTGCAGCTTGCCAGCCACGAGAAAGTAGAACTTATCAGCGACTTGTCGAGCTTCTGAGCGGCTATGTGTGATATGCAACGTCGTCAACTTGATTTGGGCATGAATGGTCCGTAACAAATTGCAGAGTCGATCGCGAGTCGTTTCATCCAGCGCGTTGAGTGGTTCATCCATCAGCAGCACTTCAGGCTCGAAAGAAATCGCGCGGCCGATCGCCACACGCTGCGCTTCGCCGCCGCTCAAATGCCGCACGCCTCGATCGAGCAAATGTTCGATGCTGAGCACGCTGGCGAGGTGAGCGACGCGGTCGCGCATTGCCGCAGTCGACCAGTTCCGCAACTTGAGCGCAAATTCCAAATGGCCACGAACCGAAATCGTCGGAAAGAGCGCCAGGTCCTGCGGCACATAGCCAATGCCGCGGTCGGCGGGTTTCCAATGCGTGACGTCCTGTCCGGCAAGTCGGACTTTTCCCGCGGCGACTGGCTTCAAGCCGCAGATAACCTCGAGCAGCGAAGTCTTTCCCTGTCCCGTACCGCCCATCAGCACCGCGTACGTTCCCTGAGGAATCAGCAAGTCTACATTCAACAGCGAGAACGCGCCGGCGCGAAGCGAAAGATTTTGCAGTTCGATCATCGGGTCACCTTGGTCCCGAGCAATCGCACGACGCCGAGCACCAACATCGAGGCGACGACCATGAGCAACGAAACCGCGACCGCAGCTTCGAGTTGGCCCACGCTGAGTTCCAGGAACACGGTCGTCGAGAGCACCTCCGTCCGCATGCGCGTGGCGCCGGCAAAAACGAGAATCGGGCCGAATTCGCCGAGCGAACGAGCCCAGGCAATCGTCAACGCAGCGATCATGCCACGCCACGCCTGCGGCATTGTGACTTGGAAAAACGCCTGGCTCCGTCGACAGCCGAGCGTGAGCGCGACTTGTTCCGCACGGGTATCAATCTGGTCGAACGTAACTCGCATCGTTTGCACGGCGAATGCACAAGCAACCGCAAATTGCGCGAGCACGACGGCAGGTTCTGCGTACGTAATGCGCAGACCAAGCAGACGCTGCATCTGTCGCTCGAGGTTCGTGCCACCCACCGGCAGATGGAACAAAATCAACAAGCTGAGACCAATCACGAGCGGGGGCAGCACGACGGGGATGTCAATGATGGTGTCAATCAACCAGCGGCCACGAAAGGTAAATCGCGAGAGCAAATATCCCAGCGGAGTCGCAACCCACACCGAGAGCAATGCAGAAATCGAACAACTCACCATGGTGAGCCAGATCGCATACTGAATTTCCGGTTTAGCGAGTGCGGCAGAAAAATGACGTGGTGAAGTGTAAGCCAAATCGGCGATCAGCAGCGCGACGATCAGCAGGACATAACTGCCACCCAGAATACTGAGGACAATCATGAACGGCCAATCGGAACCTGCCTTATGCGGTCGCTGCGCGGGCGGCACTTCACTCATCCGGAGTAGCCTTCGCGTCATCAGGTTTCTCGGCTTCCTCATCCGCCAAGCGGAATCCCTCTTTGGTAAATCGCTCCTGCGATTCCTTGGCCTTGATGGCCGTCAGCAACCGTGCGGCGAGCTGCTTGTGCGGCGTATCCTTAGCGATGCCGAAAGGTTGACTGGCGATGGAACAGGGAATGCCCTGAATGCGAATCGCATCAAGATCATCCTTAGCGCCGGCGGCATTGCTCAAATAGGCGACCGCCGCGTCGAGCGATCCGGAACGCATTTGATTCACCAACATGTCGCCGGTCGGCGTTTGTACGACGACGTTTTTCATCACCGATTCGCGCACGCCCCCTTCGTCAAACGTGCGCTGCGTCAGCCAGCCCATCGCACATTGCTTTTCATGTCCAATGCCGATACGCAGGCCATCCTTCGAAAGGTCTTTCAAATTTCGAATGCCGGCAGGGTTTCCCTTTTTCACCAGAATGACGAGTTCATTCTGCGAGATGCTTTCGTACGCCGGGAAAATTTCCTTTACCTGCTTCATGAATTCGAGGTCGCAGGCAAAGTATGCATCCGGAACTTGCCCGGCTTTCATCTGGGCGACGAGAATGCCGCAGCCGTTGTAGACGCGGGTCACGCGTACGCCTTCTTCTTTTTCGAAGTCCGTGATTGTCTGCTCGATGGCGGGGCGGAGCATCGAGCCGGAATAGAGCGTAAGTTCGGGCGCCTCGCTCCATTTTTCACTCGCGACAGGCTGAAAGCCGAACTCGCGATAATGTTTCAAGCCCTTGTCACTCGCCGAGACATAACGGGCAAAGTGCCGCGCCTGGCGGGCTTGCGTGCTCGACTTGAGAACGGAAATGGCCACGTTGGCTTTCACGGGCTCAAGTTCCGGCAGCGTGACACCTTCCAGTGTTTTGTAATCGTGCAGCACTGCGTCGAAGACAATGCCGGCGTCGACGGCATTGGCTTTCAGATCGTTGGCTACTTCCGTGATGGTTGTTTTGAAGACTGTCGTGTGCTCATGCAGAGGCTTCCACAAACTTCGCTCATCGAGCGAAGCTTTCACCAGTTTGCCGATGGCAGCTGCTTCAGGATTGGCTTGGGCGATACGCACTTCTGGTTTGAGAAGGTCGCCCCAGGTTTTGATCTGCAGCGGATTCCCCTTGGCTACGGCGACGACGGCCTGCATTGTTGCGAGCTGATACTCGTCATCAATCAATTGCTTCTCGCGCGCCGCAATCAAAAAACTGTCGTCCGCCGGCAGATACAAGTCACCGGTGCCGGTTACCGACAACGAAGCCAGCAAGGTTTGCGAAGCACCATATTGCAACTCCAGCGGCACTTGAAATTCGCGTTCATAGTCGCGGCGAATTGCTTCGATCACGCTCTTGTTGCTGGCGGCGCAATATACGACGAGCGGCTGAACCTGCTTCGCCGCGTCGGCTTGATTTCCCGGCGGTTTGACACCGGGCTTATTCCGCAACAGCGTCACGACAAGGAACACGAGCACGACAAGCGAACCTAAGATCACCACCAACGTGCGATCGACAGCCGCCTGCCGGCAGCGACGTTTTGTCATCGTGAGGCACCAAAGATTGTTCATAGTAGAAACGGATCGATGAGCGGGCGACGCGGGCAATCAGAAACTAGTATGGCTGATTCTGCGAGCCAAGTGAACTCGCGTGAATGCAATCTTGGGCTACTTCGCGAGCGAGCCTGCCAGGACGGATTTCACCAACGCAAACATTTGGTCGGCCTCGAGATTCTGCGCCGGCAACGGCAGATAGGCCGATTTATCGTCGACAACCCGCAATTTCCCTTTGTGTTGCCGGGCCAACTGTTCGATGCGGGAGCGATCGCGATACTGAAAGACAAGAAACTTATCTTCGCGAAAAATCGCCGAAATGAACCACAAGGCAGCGTCCATACGCAGCTCGATGATTTCCATCAGCCGTTCGACGGGCCGCGGCGGCGGGCCGAAGCGGTCGACAAATTCAGCCCGCAGATCAGCCAGCTCTTGGTAAGTATTGATCCGCGTCAGTCGGCGATAGAGGTCAATTTTCAAACGGATATCGGGAATGTATTCGTCAGGCAGATAGGCTTCGCCGGGAAGATTGATATCGACATCGAGCTTCAGCCGCGGCGCGGCGTTCTGCAGCGCTCTCACCGCATTTTCCAGCAGCTGGCAATAGAGCTCGTAGCCGACCGTCGCGATGTGCCCGCTCTGCTGGGTGCCGAGCAAGTTGCCGGCGCCGCGAATTTCCAGATCGCGCATTGAGATCGCGAAGCCGGCCCCCATTTCGCTGAACTCCTCGATCGCCCGCAAGCGGCGCGAAGCATTCGGCGTGATGTGCTTGTTGGGGTCGGTCAGCAAATAACAGTAAGCCCGATGTTTGTACCGGCCCACGCGGCCGCGAAGCTGATGCAAATCGGCGAGGCCGTAGCGATCTGCCTCGTCGATAAAAATCGTATTGGCATTGGGAATATCGAGGCCGCTTTCGACAATCGTCGTCGCAACCAGAATGTCGAACTTGTGTGCGACGAAGTCGATCATCACTTGTTCGAGTTCGTCGTCGGCCATCTGCGCATGGCCAATGCGAATGCGGGCCTCGGGCACGATGCTGTTGATGCGAGTGACGATTTGCTCGATATCGTTCACACGGTTGTGCACGAAATAAGCCTGACCGCCACGGGCCAATTCGCGATTGATCGCATGCTTGATCAGATCGTTGTCCCAGCGCGTGACGCGCGTTTCCACCGCGACGCGATCTTCTGGCGGCGATTCGAGATTCGAAATATCGCGCACGCCGACGAGCGACATGTGCAGCGTGCGCGGAATCGGCGTTGCACTGAGTGTGAGCACGTCCACCGTCGCACGGAGCAATTTCAATCGCTCTTTAACGTCGACGCCGAAGCGTTGCTCTTCGTCGATGATCACCAAGCCCAGGTTGTGGAACTCGATGTCTTTGGAAGCGATGCGGTGCGTGCCGATGACGATGTCGACCTTGCCGCTTTTGATTCCCTTAATTGTCTCGCGCGTTTCTTGCGCCGTGCAAAACCGGCTGAGCTTGCCGATGTCGAACGGGAACTCGGACATCCGCTCGCTGAAACTGTGGTAGTGTTGTTCGCAGAGGATCGTCGTTGGCACGAGCACCGCGACTTGATAGCCGTTATCGACGGCCTTGAACGCAGCCCGCATGGCGACTTCGGTTTTGCCGAAACCGACGTCGCCGCAGAGGAGGCGGTCCATGGGCCGCGGCTTTTGCATGTCCCCCTTAATTGCACGGATCGCACTGAGCTGATCGACGGTTTCGCGATACGGAAACGACGCGTCGAACTCGCGTTGCCATTCACTGTCGACGGTGAACGAAATGCCGGGCCGGCTGCTGCGCATGGCCTGCACTTCGAGCATTTCGACCGCGAGGTCTTTGACGGCTTCTTCGGCAGCCTCTTTTTGCTTGATCCAGGTCTTGCCGCCGATCTTGGCGAGCGTCGGCCGCGTCTTCGTGCCGCCGACGTATTTCTGCACGAGGTCGATTTTGATCGCCGGCACATAAATGCGTGTGCCGCCGTCGAACTCGATTTCCAGATGCTCTTCGGCCTGGCCATTTTTGCTGATCTGCTTCAGGCCGCGATAGCGACCAATGCCATGCGCGAGATGCACGACCAGATCGCCATCACGGAGATCGAGAAAGCTGTCGATTGCCTTGCCGAGATGCCGCCGCGGAATTCGCCGCAGTTCACCACGATGAAACAACTCGCCGCCGGTGATGATCAGCGCCTCATCACGCGGCAGGCGAAACCCTTCGCGCAAACTGCCGACGACGAAATGCAGCCGGCCCGTGGCCATCAACTTTGTTTCGCGGAGCAACTCGCGGAGGCGTTCGGTTTCCGCATCGGTCGCAACAATCAAATAGACGTTGTTGTTGACCGCGACGTGATCCAACTCATCGCGCACTCGCTGCAGATCGCCGCTGAACCGCTCGACCGATTCAATCGGCAGGTGGCAATTCGCGCCATAGGTGCCGGGCGAAAGATGAGCCGCCGTCGCGACACCAAGCCGACTCACGCTGGCCAGTACCGCTTGCACGGAATGAAACACCGCCGTGTCCGCCGCTCGCGTGAGGACGTTCTTTGCCTCGTCGCTCAACTGTTGCGGCTCAACGAGCAGCGCCCACGCATTTGCAGGAAAGTGATCGGCGAGATGTGCGGTGAACGGCTGATCTTTAGGCAGCACGGTGACTTCGATGAATTCCAGCACTTCCAAACTGCGCTGCGTTGCCACATCGAAAGAGCGGAGCGATTCGATTTCGTCGTCGAAGAGTTCCAGGCGAACGGGTTCAAGCCAGTCGGGCGCATAGATATCGAGAATGCCGCCGCGGTGCGAAAACTCGCCCGGCAGTTCAACGGCGCTCGTCGGGTGAAAGCCACTTTCGACGAACCACTTGAGGAGCGCATCGATATCGATCCTTTCGCCGCGGCGCATCGTGCGCGTCGAACCGCGGATCAGCTCGGCACTCGGCACGGGTTGCATCAGCGCGCCGATGCTGGCTGCGAAGAGTGGCGGATCTTTTGCATCGGCATGCAGAGCCAGTTTTTTCAGCAGCCGAATCCGTTCGCCGTAATTCTCGTCGCGCAGGCCGCGCTCTTCCGAGTCAGGATCCCAGGCCGGAAAAATTTCTGCGTGTGGAGCGTCAAAGAGCGGCAGGTCAGCGACCAGATCATCAGCTTCGCGGTCGTGCGCGGTGGCAATCAGCAGTGGGCGATTGCCAGCTCGCGCAAGCGAGGCCGCAAGCAGTGCGCAGCTTGATCCCCAGACTCCGTCGAACGTGGCGGGTTGACCCTTGGTCAAAGCCGCTGTCGCTTCGGCAAAGCCCTCATAACGCCGAAGCGCATCGGGCAGCTGCCGAAGGTTTTCGGCCGCTGTTGCTGTGACAGATAAAGTTGCCGTCATGGCAACACTATTCTAGCGCGGAGCAGCGATTTGGCCAACGGTGCTTGGCGCGTTCGCCGCCATTTACGCAGCGCGGCGGAGCGGAATGGTCGGCTGCGCTTTGTTGCTGAACTCGAACTGCGCATCCCAGGCGCGATCGAGAGCGACGAGCGCGGCCTCCAGATCAACTGCCCGAAACTTGCTTCCCGGCAGTTCTCGGCAAAGGCCCATCCGCTGCAACTTCGCCAGAGCATCGCTGACTTCGAAATCAACTTGCAGCCCGAGCTTCGCTTGCAGCCAGACTTCGCAGGCCCGATCGAGTTGTTCGCTGGTGATGGCAGCAAAACCGCTCTGCCTAAGCAACCACCAGGCCAGCATTACTTCGCGGAACTCTTGCTCCTCGGCTTCATCCAGCAAGCGATGAATCACGCCTGCATTGCTGTCGAGATTTTGAAAATACAAACTGCGCGTCAGATTAAGATGATACCGATCGCGCGTATTCAGGTAGCCGTAAAATGACCGCAGCCCATAGCCAAACACGCCGCAAACTAGAGCCAAAAAAGCCAACGCGCCGTTGATGCTCGCAAAGGCGAGGGCCACAGCCCCCTGCAACACTTTCATGATCGTAATGACCACGCCCGAGAGTGTTGGAATGATGATCTTGCCGCGATCAATCAGCGTCATTCGCACGCTGGTCCCCGGCAACAACATTTCGATATCGGACTTCGGGATGTTCTTGAAAAGCTTTAACACGACACCCGACGAATCGAGTGGCTGCTTGCCGATGTTGCTCGGCTTTAAGCGGAACATAATGGCGAGCCGCTGATACGTGCAGATTTCGACTTCCTTGCCGGCGCCGATGCGGGACCAGTGACGCACGGTTTTTTTGCCGATGACGTCGCCGCGGACATAGATTTCGAGCCGCTCGAAAATATCGAGGTTCGGCTGAACGTCAACGCCCGATTCGTTGTTTGTCCTGAGCGAATAGTCAAGTTCATCCGACGACAGCCGGCGAAAGTTCGCCTTGGCCATTAGCTCTTCAAAGTGATCGAACAAATGCTGCCCATGCGTTTCGCGCTGTTCAACCGTCAGCACTTCCCGCGGCTTGGGTTCGGCATCGGGATCGAACGGAGCGTAAGCGTCTTTGAGTTCATCTAGGTGCCGATGGAAGTCGTGATGCAGTGTCGCCTCGACGAGCTTGCAGAAATGTGCGAATGCTTCGCGCTCGTGCAACTCGAGTGCGGGATCATTCAGCAGCATGCGCACGAGATCGCTCTTGCGAATTGGAATGAAGTGCTCGAGTGGCCGTGCGCTTTTATCGCGGGGCAGTTCACGAGCAACGGAACTGGGGGCCGTCGCTTTGGCTTTGGAAGTTGGGTTCGTCATCGGCAGCAGGCTCCCCTCAAATTCTCAATTTCCAAAGCCGATCTACTTCGCTTCGACGTGCTCGACCAGTTTCACCGGCTTCACGTACAGATTCGAACTCCCCAGCGCATGAGCCTTGTCGCCTTGCACATACATGCGAACGTGGCAAGCGCCGAGGCATTCAGCAGGAACAACGATCTTCGTCGTGAAGGCACCCACCGGCAGTTGCAATTGATACTTCGCCCAAGAGCGGTCATTGGCTTGTTCATATACCGGTTGCAGCGCGGCGAGGCCAGCGTTCGAAGGATCGAAATGATCACGCTGTGGCAGTTCACCTTTGAAACAATCGCGGCGGCAGCAGAGTTCCAACACAGCCCGACCCGCGAGCGTCGACTCGCCGGAGACTTCAATCGTTTGACCGGGATTCGCTTCGCGTGGCGAAGTGAGTTTCACGATTTGCGGATGAGCGAGCTTGGTCATTGGGTCGCCAATCAAGTTGAAGAGATGCAAATGCTCTTTCCGCTCATCGGCCAGATGCTGGCGAGTCGGACTCATCACCGAAGCCAGCCCGTCGAGCAACAGCCGGTTGGTGTTCTTCAGCGGATTGGTCTCGTCGATCGGCAGAACCATTTCCTTCTTGGCATTCAACATTGCCTCGCCGAGCGTCTCCGGACGTTGCTTGAAGTATTGCTCCATCATCGCCGAGCCCATAACGGCCATTGCGTAAGGCATGGTCACGCGCGAACCGCCATACACGGCGACCGGTCCGCCGGGTGAGTGAATCATCGTTTCCGCGAGGCAATCTTCTTCGGCATCGAAGGCAGCTGTATAGCACGCGAGCATCACCGCGATCGGCGCGCGGTTCTGGCACTTCAGCTTGTGGCCATCGTTGCTATCGAGAATGTGAAACCGCGCGCCTGGCACGACGATTTTGTCAAGCGAGTTGTGCTGACCGTGCCCCAGGTAAACCCAGAACAAGCAACCATCGTTATGCTGTTGCAGTGACACGTCGTGAAACTTGCGAGGATCGGGGCAGAAGGGGCTGCGCCAACTGCCGTAGGTCATGTTCGTGGTGTATCCGGCTGGAATGCCGTCGGTGAGGAACTTCCGCGTGGTCGCTTCGATCATCGGATCGATCACGCCGCCGAATCCGCCCACACCGGCGACGAAGTTGATCCGCTGCCGCCATTCGCTGTGGTCAATCGAGTTTTCGTAGGCGATGATTTTCGCGACCATATCGGAAACTTGTTTCGCGTTGTCCGCCGGCAGTCGGCCGATCGCAACATCCGGAATCGCATCGTCATCGAGATCGGCGTACCAATTGTCCGTAGCGATTTCCGGTTCGCTGCCAAACTTGACGTTTACCTTGGCCGGCTCGTAATGCGCAGGAATGCAACGTTGCCGCGTCAGCACATTGGTCGCTGCTTGCGGCTCGGAATCGCCGACCAGCAGCACGTATTTCAGGTTGCCGCGGTCAGCTACCTTTTTGATGCCCGCTTTGATTTCTTCTGGCTTCCAAGTGTTGGGAACATACGCGAAGCGATGTCCTTGCGCATGGCGATGGGCCAGCAACGGCTCGAGCGCGCTGACAAACACGCGCGGGCAGACCACGACAACATCAGGAGCTTCGTCGGCTTCGGCCACGGGAGCAGGATCGGCTGCGAGTGCTAAACAGACCAACATCCAGGCAGACATGCTTTGTCCCTCACAGGCAGTGTCGTCTTGCAAAAATCCGTAAGTGCAAGGACGGCGCGGAGTGTACCAAGGTGCTGGCAGTTGAGGAAAGGCGAATCTCGGCATGAAAATGCTGTCACAATTCTTTCCCTATCTTACTCCCGCCTCCAGTAAGCCCGAAGCGTGAGCCGAGGAACCTTTGCTGGAGTACAGCATGCAACGTAAATAAGGTGGACCTTTTAAGTATATTGCTGCCGCGAGGGTTGGCGATGGGAATGCTTCACCCTGCACTCCCTCGCCTCTCTGGTCGGGCCACTTTTTGGCGTTCCAGCGAACATGCCCCCGCACTAATCTCCCGCCTTATCCCATCCCTTGGTTTCGATTATCCTGCTGCCAAGGCGTTTTGCCTCAAGGCTTTCAGGAAATCGCGCGGAATGAGTCTTACGGTCGTTTTGGTCATCATCGTCATGCTGTTACTCAACGGCATGTTCGCCGCTTATGAATTGGCTTTGGCCTCGGTTCGGACTGACCGTTTGCGACTGCTAGCCGAGCAAAAACGCCGCGGTGCCGGCGTCTCGCTCCGCATGAAGGGTCGCATGGAAGCCAGCCTGGCCGCGGTGCAATTGGGCATCACGCTGGTTGGGGCCATCGCGGCAGCCCTCGGTGGCGCTTCGGCCGAAGAAAGTCTAGCACCCTATTTCGAAGGTGTCCTCGCCAAGGTTGGCATCCACAAGGACTTCGCCGATTTCGTCGCCATCACTTGCGTAGTGCTGCCGATCTCGGCGTTCACCATTGTGGTCGGCGAACTCATCCCCAAGGTCTTCGCGCTCAAAAACGCCGAACTCGTCTGCTTGCTGCTCAGCCCCACGATGTGGGTCTTTTCGGTGATTTTTTATCCAGCCGTCTGGTTCTTCGAGTCCATTACCACGCAGTTTGTCGCTCTCGTCGAACGCCTGCCGTTCATGAAGCAAAAAGAAGATCACCGGGCCGTCGGACTGCATGAACTGCGGGCCCAGGTAAACTTGCTCCGTGCCAGCCAGGCCATCGGTATGCAAGAAGAGCGGATCATTTTGCAGGCGAGTCGCCTGTCGGCGATGAAGGTCGCCGACATCATGCTTCCCGAAGAAGACATCGTGATGGTCGTCGCCGACGCCACGCTGAGCGAAAACCTGATCATCGCCCACATGGACTTGCACACGCGGTTTCCGGTGACCGTGCAGCGGGGCGACCCGCAAAAGATCATCGGCTATGTCACGTTCAAAGACATGGTGCTGCTCGCCAAGACGCATCCGGGCAATCCAGTCATCCGTGAAATCGTCCGCCAGATCAGCAGCCTGTCGGAAAACATGACGCTCAGCGAAGCCCTCCGCCGCATGACGACCGAACACCAGCACTTGGCCCTGGTCCGTGGCGAAGGTGGCCGCATCGTCGGCATGATCACGCAGGAAGATATTTTCGAAGAACTGGTCGGCGATATTCAGGACGAATTCGATCGCCTGCCGCGGCACATCAGCCCTGCCGGCCAGCAACTGGTCGTGGGTGGCGGAGTGACGCTCGCACAACTCCGCACGCAACTCAATCGCCCCGAACTCGGCGGCGATAACCCCGATGCCATGACCCTCAACGATTGGCTTAACGCCGGCCGCGACGACAACCTCAAGGGTGGCGATATGGTTGAACTCGACGGCCTCTGGGCTCAGGTCCGCAAAGTCCGCCGCCGCCGAATCACCGAAGCACTGCTCGATCCACTCGGCAATCCCTTCGATGCCAAGCGCGCCATTCTCGAGTCGCCGCCAGAAGCTCCCAGGTAGTGCGGCAGTCCGAGCCGAACTCCTTCGGGGGTCAGGGCGATAACACTTTCGAGCCGCTTTTGAATGTCGCAACCGCATTGCTGATTGTGATTTACAGCAATTCGGCGAGCGGCGGTGATAACAGCACGATAACCCTTCGCAACGTGTTTTGTCACTGGTAGATTTCATCGTGATTACCCCATCATTTGGCTTCAAGCATCGCTTTAAAACGTCGCGATAACTGGTGGCCGACGTGCAATTCGGGCAACAAGAAATAGCGTTTAACCGCCTGATGGTGTCATCAGCGGCGGTCAAACTGGGGTAAGGCACGATCGCTTGTGGCGTTTGCCCGCGAGTACGCATCAATTGCATACTGTTCGGCCGGTCGTCAATGCGCAATTGCCGAAGAAGTTGGCTGATAAGCGACAACATCTCCTGGCATAATTCAAGTCACATCGCCGCTCCGCAGTCCGCCGCAGTCACACTCTTCTTGGCAAATTACACACCTCCGATCACAATAGGAGCCTGGCGCAGGCGAGTTTTGCCGCTGCATTGATCGGCGGCGAACTCGGCTTCTCTCCCTCGCCGCACGGACGTTGATTCGCATTTTCAGGACAGTTCCAAGGCCGCTTTGCAGGGATCTTGCCCGCGAAGAATCTGCCTTGGGGGAGTTCGCAAATGAAGTTCGGCAAATTCTTCGGCGCCGCGTGTCTAGCTTTCGTAATGTTGGCTACGGCGGCAGCCGAACCACCATCGCTCGCCGATTTGAAAAAGGCCCAAGAGCAAACGCGCCAGCATCTCGATCAGATGATCGCCGCCACCGTCGGCATTCATCTGGAAGACTCCTCCGGCAGCGGCGTCATCGTGAGCGATGATGGTTACATCCTCACAGCCGCGCATGTGATCATGGTGCCGGGCGATATCTTTGAGGTGGAACTCAGCGACGGTCGCAAGGTGAAGGCGAAGTCGCTCGGCATGGACCATGCGTGGGACGCGGGCCTCGCCAAAATCCAAAAAGATGAAAAGTGGCCGCATGTAAAAATGGCCAAAGACAAACCCAAAGCCGGCGAATGGTGCTTAGCGACGGGGCATCCGGGCGGCATCTTCAAAGATCGCAAGCCGCCGCTGCGGCTGGGGCGAATTTTGGTCGTGGGCGATGGCAGCGACCCACTCGCGGGACTGCAGACCGATGCCACGGTATATCCCGGCGATTCGGGCGGCCCGCTGTTCAATTTGCAGGGCGAAGTCATCGGCATTCATTCCAACATCGGCCTCGATGTCCTCGAGAATCAGCATGTGCCGGTCGAGATCTATCAAAAGAACTGGGACGACTTCGTCGCCAGCAAAGAAATCGGCGAACCCTTCGATCCCGAGGCTTATGACGCGGCATTCGAATTGTTGAACTTCATTCCGGATTCCATTCTTTCGTTCTACGACATCGTTGCCAGTTGGTTTGTCGATGCGCCCGATTGGTATGGATTGGCGAAGGATAGCGCCGAAACGCTGGGCAGTGTGGAGCCACTCACATCGCCGCTGCAGCGTTCGATTGTCGACGTTCTCGCCGATGAAAATGCGGTCGCCATGGGCCTGGCCGTCAATCGCCGGGGCTTGATCATGACAAAGCTGAGCGTGTTGCAAGGCGATCTTCAGTGCCTCATCGACGACGAACCGCTCGCGGCCAAGATTGTCGCCCGCAGCGAAGAGCACGATCTGGCGCTGCTACAAATCGAAGCTGCGCCCAAGTTAAAGCCCGTCACTTTCGCCGAAAAATCGCCGCTACCCGGCGCGTGGCTGATCACCCCGGATATCGACGCCACGCCATTGTCGCTCGGTGTCGTCAGCAATGCGGTCTGCAAGGTCGAGCCGACGTCGCCGCCGCGTGGCGCCATGAAAGTGGAAGTCGCCGATGCCGACGATGGCGGCGTGAAGATCAAGCGAGTCATCTTCGGTGGCCCGGCGGCGAAAGCCGGCATTCGCGTCGATGACTGCCTGGTCGAATTCGAAGGCAAGAAGATCGCCGATGCAGAGGCCCTGTTTGAACACATGGAAAAAACGAAGCCCGGCCAGCAAGTGGGAGTGAAGCTGAGGAGGGCCGACAAAGAACTAGATGTGAAGTTGGAACTCGTGCTGTTTGTCGACGAAGACGAAGAATATTCGGGCGACCTCAGTGTGCGTCGCGCAGGCTTTCCAGCCGTCTTTGCACACGACACGGCGATCATTCCGCAAGCCTGCGGCAGCCCGCTGCTTGATCTCGACGGCAAGGTCGTGGGCGTGAACATCGCCCGCGCGGGGCGAGTGACTACCTATGCAATTCCTGCGGAAGAATTGAACAAGCTCGTTCCCAAGCTTGTCAAACAAGCCAAGCGAACCGAACGGAAGGTTGCTCAAAAGGAAAAGAAGGAAGCAGAAGCCGAAACGGTGGAACCGGCCAAGCCGGCCGACAAACCAGTGCCTGCAGCAGCCGCTCCTGCCCCAATGGCACCTTGAAGCGGTTCGCCTGTATAACGGAAGCCATGTCATCACCGCCGGGAGCCAGCCTGTCAAATCGCATTGTCGATTACTATCTGCGAGGCCGCTGGATTTGGCTGACTATTGCTCTGATCGTCGCCGCGATTGCCTACCCCGCAGCGCAGCGCGTAAAGTTCGACCGTAGTGTCGAGCGGATGTTTGCTTCCGACGATCCGCTGCTCGCACCGTATAACCGGCTAAAGACCGAATTCGGCGGCAATGAAATTGTCCTGGCCGTTTATGCCGACCCAAAACTCCTCGAACCTGATGGGAGTGGTTTGCAGCGCGTGGCTGCCGTTCGCGACCGCTTGGAAAAAGTCGACGGCGTCCGCGATGTGCTCAGCCTGGCAGAGATCAACACGCTCGTTGCCAAGATCGAGGCATTCAACGTTACGAAACCCAAACGGAAAAGCCCGCCGCTGGTTGATGTAAACAATCAAACGGCGCAGAACTTTCTGGCGCTGTTCGAGGGTTACACCCATGGGCCCGATCAGAAGACGGCCGCGTTCGCTTGCATGCTCGAGCCGCCGCAACCTGGGAAGGCACTCGATGCGCGCCGCCGCAATAACACCATCGATTCGCTCCGCGCAATTGTGAAAGATCTGCCCGCTGGACTGCAACGAGGCGTGCTCGCTGGCGAACCGGTCATGGTCGTCGAAGGGTTTGACATGCTCGAAAAAGATGGCCGCCGGCTGTGGCTCTGGTCGACGATCATGCTCGCGGTAACCGTCGTTGTTTGCTTCTTCAGCTTCCGCTGGCTCATCGCACCACTGGCGGTCGTCAACTGGGCGTTGCTCCTCACTCAAGCGACGCTCGTTTGGACGCAGTTGGAATTGACCATGGTCAGTTCGATGCTCTCGGCAATCATCACGGTCGTTGGTGTCGCGAGCGTCGTGCACTTAATCGTGCGCTGCCGCGAACTCGAAGCCGAAGGCGTCGCGAAATACACTGCGTTTCGCACTTCGATTCTGGCGCTGGCGATTCCCATTGCCGGCGCCATCGCCACCGACGTCGGCGGCTTTGGTTCTCTTTGGTCGGCGAAGGTCGGCCCCGTCCAAGACTTCGGCACAATGATGTTCATCGGCTCGCTGATGGTCATCCCGGCGATTACATTGCTGCTTCCGGCGATCTCGTTACTGGGCATTCGCCAAAAAGAAACGACACCGTCAAACGCTAGTACAGCAGCGCACACCTCATGGATTGACCGGCAGCTACACCGCGGCCTGTCGGATCTGCTTGCGTTTTTACGAGCGCGTCAGGTTGCCGCCGCTATCGTCATTACGTTGCTTGGCATCTTCATTGCGTTTGGCACGCTGCGACTCGATGTTGAAACCGATTTCACCCGCAACTTTCATTCGGATAGCGACGTCGTGAAGTCGTATGAGTTCGTCGAGACGCGACTCGGTGGCGCGGGTGTATGGGATGTGATGATTCCCGCGCCGCGAAAGCTCGACGAAGCGTATCTCGACCGCGTGCGCAAGTTGCAAACGCGGCTACGGGCGATCGAATTCCCAGCAACCGACACGGAGGCAGCACGACCGGGATTGACGAAAGTCATCAGCCTAGTCGATGCCATTGATGAGGTTAAAGTCGATGGGCTTCTGTCAATGGTGCCGCTGACCATTGATTTCAAAATCCAAAAAATGATGGAAGAGCTGCCGGTCTTTACCGCCGCACTTCGCTCGGTTCCCGATGAGAAAAAGGAACCAAGTCGATTGCGAATCATGCTGCGTGCTCGCGAACGGCAGTCGGCAGAACAAAAACGTTGGCTGATCGAACAGGTGCGCACGATTGCGCTCGAAGAATTTCCGTTGCCGGCAAAAGGCAACGACCCACGCAGTGGCGCCGAGGTGACTGGCTTCTTCGTGCTGCTCACCAGTTTGATCGAAAGCATGCTCCGCGATCAGTGGATGACATTCGCGGTAGCGACCGCGGCGATGGGATTCATCATGCTCGTCATTTTTAGAAGTTTCAAACTGGCAGTGATCGGCATCGTGCCGAACGTCGTACCGATCTTTCTAGTGATGGGCCTGATCGGTTGGATCGGCCTGCGAATCAATATGGGCGCCGCGATGATCGCTGCCGTTTCGATGGGCCTGTCCGTCGACAGCTCGATTCACTATCTCGATACATTCCTACACGCAAGGCGCCTGGGAAAATCCGTCGCCGATGCGCTCGCCGAAGTGCAAAGCAGCGTCGGTCGGGCGATGCTCTTTACGACGCTTACGCTCGACCTGGGATTTCTCGTGCTCTGCACTAGCGAGTTCATTCCGACCGTATATTTCGGCGCGCTGGTAAGCCTGGCGATGATCGGCGGCCTGGCAGGGAACTTGATTATTCTGCCGTTGCTGCTCGGTTGGTTTGTCCGCGACGATGCGTAAACAACCGCCCCCGCCCCTGCCCCTGCGGCGGGGGCGATTAGTCAATATCTTGATCACTGGCTCGCAACACGGTTTCCTGCACCGCGAGGTCGTGGGCACACGAAAATTCCGAACCCTTTTCGCCGCGAATGATCTGGGCCATATCGGCCGCATCGCCGACGTAGCGCGGATAGTTGCCGAACTTGATTTCGTGCCGGCCCTTTTTGTATTCGCCGCAGTCACGATCGAGAGCATACGTCACATTCGGCGAATCGAGAGGCTGAATGTGAAAGGAGCCCTGCGTTCCGCACACGACAAAGTGTCGCCGCGCGCCACCTTCGACTTCGATCGCTGCTGACCTGACCGTCGCCGTCGCGTTGCGATACTCGAGGACAGCGAGCATGTTATCAGCCAGGCTATCTTCGAGCTTCGACACTTTGCGAGCAAACGGGTGCACCTGCTCCGGCTTTCCGAGCGTGCTGATGACGAGATCGATCACGTGGCAGCCGAGTTCAAACATGATGCCGCCGCCGTAGAACGCGAGATTCTTGCGTTCTACGGCGCCAACAACTTTGCTCATCACCGTATGCACTTCGAACAGATCGCCGAGCCAACCTTCGGCGAGAAACTTGCGCATCAGAAGCACGGCGGGGCTGTAGCGAAACATGTAGCCCATTTGCACGAGCAGTTTCTTGGCTTCGGCCTGCTTCAAAATCTTGCGATACTTCGACAGTTGCACGCCAGCCGGCTTATCCAAATGGACGTGCTTTCCCGCGGCAATCGCTGCGGCGGCATTCTCGAGCGAGTCACGCACTTCCGTTTCGATCAACACGGCTTGCAGGCCGGGCGTGTTCAGCAACTGCTCACGCGTCATCCACGGTAGGTCTTGATAAACGGCCTGCTTCTCCGCCCGCGCGCGCTGTTTCTCATCGGCTTCGACGATACCGACCACTTCGTAATCGGGCGATGCGCGATACACACTCAGCTTGCTCGCGTGCGCGTGGCCAGTGCCGATCTGGCCAACCTTGATCTTGGGCTTGGCTTGAGCGAAAGCGGGGCGATTGAACGATGCCACAGTCATGGCGGCAGCGCTGGCAGCAAGAAATGTACGGCGAGAGGTGCGGGGCAACATTGATTCCGCGCTTTCATGAGGATGAAATGGGGGGAATGAAACACCCAAACATCATAAGCGCCCACCAGGACTCGATTGATCACCGGCAAGAAATTCTGGCCAGTGAACTCTGCGGATGTTTCTACTGCCTGGGGACCTATTCACCCAGCAGAATCAAGAAGTGGGTTTCTACGCAGGAACGGACCAGAAGACACCGCGTAGTGTCCCCCGTTGCGGGATCGATTCCGTCATCGGCTCGGCAGCGGGTTTTCCGCTCACCAAGGAGTTTTTGTTCCAGATGCACGCTCGCTGGTTTTGACTACTTCGCCACAGCAGCGGCTTGCAGTTGATCTGCTGCAGCCGAAGTATCCTGCGGCATTTCGAGTACAACCTTAATCCCTTCGCCCGACTGCATCAGCTGGAAACCGCGCTCGAATTCGCGCATCGGCAGCGTGTGCGTCACAATCTGATCGAGTTCCAGCCGGCCGCTGAGGAGCAGGCTTTCCATCTGATACCAGGTTTCGAACATCCGCCGGCCGTTGATGCCAAGCACCGTCGCGCCTTTGAAGATGATGTCGTTGGCGAGATCGAATGCCACCGGCTCGGCTGGCAAGCCCAGCAATGCTGCCGTGCCGCCGTTGCGTAACGCTGTGAAGCCTTGACGAATTGCCTTAGGATGGCCGCTCATTTCGAGCAAAACTTCGGGCCCTTGATCGTGCGTCAATTGTCGAGCCTGCGCGGGCCAGGTGTCGTCGCTGGCTTGAAAGACATGATCGGCGCCGATCGACTTGGCCACTTTCAAGCGGCGCTCATCACGATCGGTGACCATGATCAAACCAGCGCCGGCAGCGCGGGCAACCGTCACGGCCATCAGTCCAATGATGCCGACGCCAGTGATCAGAACGCTGCGGCCACTCACGCCGGCTGCCATCACCGTATGAACCGCATTGCCGAGCGGATCAAACACCGCGGCAATGTGATTCGGAATTTTCGGATGCACCGGCCAGACATTTTCCTCCGGCACGGCAACATAGGTGGCAAAGCAGCCATTGCAATCGATGCCAAGAATGTCGACACGCTCGCAAATGTGACCGTTGCCCGTACGACAAGGCTGACAAACGCCGCAGCCGATGTGCCCCTCGGCACTCACGCGTTGGCCGAGCTGCGCCCGTGTCACCGCGGAGCCGAGCTGCACCACCTTGCCAACGAACTCATGCCCGGTAGTGATACCCACTGCGACTCGGCTCTTGCTCCAAGCGTCCCATTCGTAAATATGCCGATCCGTGCCGCAAATGCCCGCATGTGTGACCGCGATCAACACTTCGCGCGGCCCGATCCGCGGCAGCGGGGTGTCTTCCTGCAGCCAGAGTCCGGGCTTATCGTAAATTTTCCGCAGGGCAGGCATGGACTCAGGAAAACGGGCATTCATCGGCGATCCCTTGGGTGCAGTTGGAAGTCGTTTGCATCATTGTAAAGGAGCCAAGGTATTGCAGGAGGGGCCATCGCTGGCCCTTTCCCAACGGGGCGGCAGTGAACACAATGGGAGATTCGGTGTCTTTCGGTTAGTACCTGCTTTTCTTTTCGTCGCGATATTTCTGCACTTATGTCCAGTTCCCTTCAAATCCAACGCATCGATGCCCGCCGCGACGATGTGACGGCCGCGCTCGATGCCCTGCGGGCTAAGCTCAGCCCGAGCGGCAACGTGGTAAGCGAAGCAGGTAAGAGGCGAACGCTGGAAGTTTTTGGCGAACCGCTGACGCCGGTTCAGGTGGTCGAGCGGATTTGTACCGATGTTAAACACCAAGGTTTGGCCGCAGTGCTCGATTATTCGCGCAAGCTGGATCGAGCGGAACTGACGGCGGACACGATCCGCGTTTCTGCAGCGGAACTAGCGAAGGCGCACGCGGAAGCCGATCCACGGTTGCTCGCAGCCGTGCGACGCGTGCGGAAAAACGTATTGGAGTTTCAAAAACACATTCTGCATCAGGACAAGGAACTGCGCCGCGATGGCGTGCTGCTCGCACAGCGTTATGTTCCGCTAGAGCGCGCCGGCGTATGCGTGCCGGGTGGCGCTGCGGCTTATCCTTCGACGGTGTTGATGGCAGCACTTCCTGCTCAGGCTGCGGGTGTGAAAGAAGTCGTTGTCGTGTCGCCGCCGACGGCGTTCGGTGCCCACAATCCAGTGGTGCTCGCGACGTGCCATGAAATTGGCATTCGCGAGGTCTATCGCGTCGGCGGAGCGCAGGGGATCGCCGCACTCGCGTACGGAATCGAAGGGATGCCGAAGGTCGACAAAATCGTTGGGCCCGGTAATCTGTTTGTGGCCCTCGCCAAACGGCATGTGTACGGTGACGTCGATATCGACTCGATCGCCGGTCCCAGCGAAGTGGTCGTGATCGCCGACGATACGACGCGTGCGGATTTCACCGCGGCGGATTTGCTCGCGCAGGCGGAACATGCGCCTGGTGCGAGTATCCTCATCACTTGGAGCGAAAAATTGCTCGCAGCGACTGCCGCTGAACTCGACAAGCAAGTGCAACAGCTTTCACGCTGTGATCTGACGCTGCAGTCGCTCCGCGACTTCGGCTGTTTGATCCTGGTGCGCGACGCGGAAGAAGCCTGCCGCTTGACCGACCTGATCGCGCCGGAGCATCTGCACATTGCCACTGACAACGCGGCCGACCTGCTGAAAAAAATCCGCAACTCCGGCGCGACGTTCCTCGGAAACTACAGCCCAGTTGCTCTCGGCGATTACGCGGCGGGACCATCACACGTGCTGCCCACTGGCGGCACGGCGCGTTGGGCCTCGGGCCTGTCGGCGAATCACTTTCTCCGCAGCAGCAGCGTCATTCAATACGACCAGCACGCTCTAAAGAACATTTCCGCTGACATCGAGTACCTCGCCCAAGTCGAAGGCCTCACCGCGCATGAACAAAGCGTGGCGAAGCGAACGAAGTAATTTTCCATTCCGCAATCCGCAATCCGCACTCATGTATTTCCGCCCCGAAATTCTCGCGATGGATGGTTACACGCCCGGCGAACAGCCGCAGGCGGGGAAGTTCATCAAGCTGAACACGAACGAAAATCCGTACCCACCGCCGGCCGGCATTCGCCGCGCGATCGAGGAAGTGCTCGATCGTGGCTTGCAGCGCTATCCCGATCCGATGGCCAATGCGTTTCGGACGCGAGCGGCAGATCTATTCAAGCTGCCGAGCAAAGAATGGGTGATGTGCGGCAATGGGAGCGACGATCTGCTGACGATTTGCACGCGGGCGTTTGTCGGCGCGGGCGAATTGCTGCGGCTACCTTATCCGAGTTACATTTTGTATCGCTCGCTGGCGCAGATTCAGGGGGCGAAGTGGCAAGAAGTGCGTTTCAATGGCGATTGGTCGCTGCCTGCTTCGTTTGGAGATGCGGCTGACGGTTTGAAACTTGTCTTTCTGCCGAATCCCAACAGCCCGACGGGCACGATGGTCTCGCGCGAGGAGGTTTTGAAACTCGCCGAGCGGCTACCTTGTCCGTTGCTGGTGGACGAAGCTTATGCCGATTTTGCGGAGTTCAATTGTGTTGATCTGGTGCAACAGCACGAAAAGATCATTGTTTCGCGCACGCTGAGCAAAGCTTACGGCCTGGCGGGGCTGCGATTCGGTTTTCTGTTGGCGCAGCCGCAAATCATTGAGCAACTAATCAAAGTAAAGGATTCTTACAATTGCGACGCCTTTGCGATTGGCGCCGCGACGGCCGCGATCCACGACGAAGCCTGGCAGGCCGACAACCGCCGCAAGATCGTTGCGACCCGCAGCCGGTTGGTAGCGGGGCTCGAGAAGCTTGGCTTTGCGGTGATTCCGTCGCAGGCCAACTTTGTCTGGTGCGATCATCCCACCCGCGCTGCCCGGCCACTTTACGAACAGCTCAAAGAGCAGAAGGTATTGATTCGATATATGAATTATCCAGGCTGGAAGGACGGCTTGCGGATCAGCGTCGGCACCGACGAACAAACGGACGTGCTGCTCGCACTGCTGGGTTCGATGGTTTGATGATTTTCGAAAGACAACAATGGATCGCACCGCATCTCTTGATCGCAGCACCCGTGAGACTCAAATCCACCTCGATTTGAACCTTGATGGCAGTGGCCAGGTGAACCTGAACACCGGCGTCGGCTTCTTCGATCACATGCTGGAATTGCTTGCGCGGCATGGTTCGCTGGACCTGACCGTGCAAGCCAAGGGCGATCTGCATGTCGATGCGCATCATACCGTCGAAGACGTCGGCATCTGCCTCGGCCAGGCCATTCGCACCGCGCTCGGCGACAAAAAGGGCATCCGCCGCTACGGTCACTTCACGTTGCCGATGGAAGAAACACTTTGCACGACGGCCATTGATCTATCGGGGCGATATTATCTCGTCTTCAACGCGCCGATGCCGAGCCCGAAGATCGGCGATTTCGACAGCGAGTTGGTCGAAGACTTCTGGCAAGCGGTCGCGGCAAATGCGCTGTGCAATCTGCACGTGAATATTCAATACGGCCGGAATACACATCACATTAGCGAAGCGATTTTCAAGTGCACAGCGCGAGCATTGCGGATGGCGGTAGAAGCGGATCCACGGCAGCCAGGGATTCCAAGCACTAAAGGCGCTCTGTAGGGTGCGGAACTCGCCTCTACTCATCAACATACGTTTCTAGAAACCGCGCCAGTCGATGAAAATCGCTGCTCGTCTCAATGTAGCGCACGACAGTCACCAGCGTTTCCTTATCGATCAACTTCTCGAACGGCACGTAGTGCAGTTGAAGTTGACCCACGACCGAAACCATGACGCCGTTGAGCTTTTCTTCGACTAGGGCGCGATAGGCGCCGACGCCCAGTTGGCTGCCGAGCATCACGTCGAACGCGTGTGGCCGGGCGCAGCGCGACTCGTACCCGAGCTGTAAGCCGGTGATCTTCCGGCTGCGGCCTGTTTGCTTTTTGAAAGCTTCGGTGACCAGCTTCGAGAACATGCGGCCGAGATTGACGTGCGAGATCGAGATGTGGCCGTGATCGTCGCGTGGAATACCTTCCAAGTACTTTTGTGGCAGCAACTCCGCCAGCCCTTCGGCCATCACGATCACGCCAAATTGTTTACCCTCTTCTTCGCGGGCGATCATCGTTTTGACGATGCGAGCGACGACTCGATCGACATCCATGATGTCGCGAACTTCGGACTCATTCGTCTTCGGATTGACGACGGTTTCTTTCAAACGATAACTGCCGATAATGTCTTCGACGCTGACGACGAGGCTGGCCTCGCCGGCGATCGCGGCGCCATAACTAAGCCAACCGGCGCTGCGGCCCATCGTCTCGGTTAGGAAGTACGACTTCGAGGCTTCGGCGTCGGCCAGCAGGTTGCGAATTTCGGCCGCGAGCGTTTCGACGGCAGTGAAATAGCCGAATGTGAAGTCAATGCCCATGTAGTCGTTATCGATGGTCTTGGGCAGGTGCACCACCGGAATCTTCTTCGAGCCGGCCGGCAAGGTATCCTGATACATCTTGAACTTGTTGGCCGTCTTCAGCGTGTCGTCGCCGCCAATTGAGATCAGCGCGTCGATGCCGAGGGAGCACAGGCCTTCATAGACGCGACGCAACGGCGCGCTCAACTGCGGATCATGCAAGTGTGCCGGCGAGGAGATATTCTTGCCGGGATTGCTTCGCGCAGTGCCAATCAAGATGCCTTGTGAATTGCGACTCCGCTTCAAGTGCTGCGGCGTGAGTTTGCGAAAGTGCTTTTCTTCTTCCAGTGGTTTTTCCGGCGTGTATTCAATCAACCCTGAATAGCCATACAGAATGCCGTAGACTTCGGTACCGTTTCGCAAAAAGGAATTGGCGGCCGTCGAAATCACCGCATTTGCGGCGGGAGCCGGGCCGCCGGCGAACAGAATGCCGACCCGTTTGAACTGCGACTCTTGCTTGGTGGGCGCCGAAAGGCTGGTGGTGGATTTTTTTGCATCGGCCATGGTTGTCTATTTCCGTACTTACTGCCTGGAGGTCGCCTGCTGCGGTTTTTGCAGCCTAATCCCGCGATTTTAGGTCTCGGAGGCGTTTTGGCCAAGGTGCTGGCCGGAAGCCGAATGCAGCACGTTTGCCGAAATGCTTAAGGTGTTTTCAAGTTCCGCAGGAACGTTCTAACGAAACACAAAGCCCCGGCGAGATGCGTTGAGCTCACCGGGGCCAGGTTGTAGCTGACACAGCCACAACGGCTGCGTATGACTCGCAGCGGAAATTACTTCACGGCAACTTTGTCCTTGCCCAGCGAGCGGAGGTAATCGAGCGTGATGCCGATGCACTCGTTGAAGTAGAAGTCGCGGTCGACCACCTTCGACGAATCGTTCAGCTTCTCGTCGATCTTTTGATCTTCCTTGTCCGAATCGAGTTCGGCACGACGAGCCATGAACTTAGCTTCGTTCAGCGGGATCTCTTTCTTCGTCTTCTGCTCGATGTACTTCGTGATGTTGCTTTGCAGCTTGTTGAAGTCTTCCGATTTTTCACGCCGCGCGGCCGATTCGGCCTTCAGGCGATTCACCAGGCCTGGGTTGACCTGATCGAGTTTGTCGAACTTGGCCGACGGGATCTTGTCGAACGCAATCGCATGATCGAGATCAGCTTCGCTGACGTCCATGTGATCGGTGATCGACGGCAACACCACATCGGCCAGCACACCGCGACGTTGCGTGCTCTCGCCGTTGGGGCGATAGAACTGCTGCATGGTGAGCTTCAAAGCGCCGAGGTTCGGCGGATTGCCGACGCGGAACATTGTTTCGCCCAGATCGAGCAGGCTTTGCACCGTGCCTTTGCCGTGCGAGGTCGAGTCACCAATGATCAAACCGCGCTGATAATCCTGAATGGCACCGGCAAGAATTTCGCTGGCCGAAGCGCTGAACTTGCTTTCCAGCACGACAAGCGGTCCCTTCCAATACACGCCAGCATCCATGTCGTCATAGATCTGCACGCGGCCGTTCGGGTCCTTCACTTGCACTACCGGGCCTTCGTCAATGAACAGGCCAGTCAGGCTGATGGCTTCGGTCAAGCTGCCACCGCCGTTACGCCGAAGATCCAGCATCACCACATCGACACCCTTGCTCTTGAAATCGTCGAGCAACTTCTTCACGTCGCGGGTTGAGCTCTTGAAATCGGCGAGCCCCTCGCGAGCGCCTTCCATATCCATGTAGAAGCTCGGGAGATCGATCACACCAATCTTGAACGGCGAACCGTCTTGCTTCTTTCCTTCTTCAAAGATCACGCCACGGGCTTCGCTGTCTTTGAGTTCGATCTTGGCGCGGACGATGCGAACAATCTTTGTTTCGCCACCCGCAGCGGGAATTACACCCAGGCGGACCACGGTGCCGGCTTTGCCGCGAATCTTGGAAACGACATCGTTCAATTTCATCTCGACGACATCGACCATTTCGCCGGTGTCGCCCTGCCCAACGCTGACGATGCGATCTTCGGCCTTCAATTGGCCGCTTTTCTCGGCAGCACCGCCGGGGATCAACTTGTTGAGCACAGTGTAACCGTCGCGATCTTCCAACTGAGCGCCGATGCCGTCGAGGTTCAGCGTCATCAGAATGCGGAAGTTTTCCAGTGAGCTGGGGGACATGAACGTGGTGTGCGGATCGTATGAACCAGTCACCGACGTCAGAAACATTTCCAGCAACTCGTCGGCATCAGTCTGATGCATGCGGCGAGCAAAGTTGGCATAACGCCGCTTGAGGCGGGCCTTGGGATCTTCCCCTTTGAGAGTCTTGTCGTTCTTCAAGGTGAGCAAATCATACTTGATCCGCTTCCGCCAACGATCCTTGGCCTCGCCGGGAGTCTTGGCATAGGTCAACTTGTCGGGATCGGTGATCAGCGTTTCGTCGATCGTGAAGTCGAGGTTTTCCTTGAGCAATTCATCAACCGTGACCAACCGTTCGTCGATCCGCTTCAAAAACACGTTGAACACGGTGTATGCGAACGAGATATCGCCGGCGCCGACCATGTCGTCGAGGTCGTTGCGACTCTTGGCGAATTCGTCCATGTCGGACTGGTAGAAGTAGAACTTCATAGCGTCGAGCTTCTTGGCGAACTGCTCGAGAGCTCGTTGCGAGATTTCGTCATCCAACTTGTGCTTCGAGAGGTGTTGCCCACCTACGAGCATCGTCACGGCTTTGGTAATCTGACGGTCGGTAGTCCGCGGGGCCACCAGTGCAGCGGCCACGGGGGCTTTGGCCACCGTCGCCGGCGCTTGGGCTAACACTGCCGGTTTGCCGAACGAAGCCCCCAGCACGGTTAAGCCAAGCAGCAGACCAAGCGGACGAAATGCTTGGAACGTCGTGTCACCAGAAAGCAGTCGCATTCGAGATTCCTCGCCCCTTACCCGCTGAATTCGGCCGCATCGTACAACGATGGGGTAGAAATTGCGGGTCAGGTAATCCAGATAAATGGTAGGACCAGTCGCGCGAATTCTATCGCGCGCCAGTGCCGAGGACAACACGAATCGTGCGAAACCTAAATCCAGCCACTACTTGAGGTTGACTAACTCGCGTGGACTCCACCCCGAATTCGCCGCTGCCCACTTCGCCAATGGCCCCCTCTGCCGAGCAAATCGCGGCGGCAGCGAAGATTTTACGCGGAGGCGGCCTGGTGGCGTTTCCCACCGAGACCGTTTATGGATTGGGGGCCGACGCCGAAAATGAAGCGGCGGTCCGCCGTATTTTTGCTGCCAAGGGACGGCCTGCTGACCACCCAGTAATTGTCCACCTCGCCGAAGCCCAGGACATGCACGCTTGGTCGTACAACATTCCCAAATGCGCATTGCGGCTTGCCGAATGTTATTGGCCCGGTCCGCTGACCATGATTTTGAAACGGAGCCCGAAAGCGCTCGATGTCGTGACTGGCGGGCAGGAAACCGTGGGGCTGCGGGTACCAAATCATCCCGTCGCGTTGCAGTTGCTCAAAGAATTTGGTCGCGGCATTGCGGCGCCTTCGGCGAATCGCTTCGGCCGACTCAGCCCGACACTGGCAGCGCACGTGCGGCAGGAATTGGGCGATCGTGTGGACCTGATCCTCGACGGCGGGCCGTCGCAAGTCGGCCTGGAATCAACCATCGTCGATTTGACCGGCGAGCAAGCCGTCCTGCTGCGACCGGGGGCGATCAGCGTTGAGCAAATGCAAGCAGTCATCGGCGAATACTTGGGCGATCCGCTGCTCAGTGCCACGCGAGCTTCGGGCCGCTTGCAAAGCCATTATGCGCCGCAGGCTCAAGTGCAGATCATCGAACCTATCGAACTGCCGAAAACAATGAGGCAATGCGAAGAAGCCGGCCAGCGGTTCGCCGTAATCTGCGATCCGCTCGTCGCGAAAGCGGCCAATGTGCATCAAGCTCATTGGTTTAAATTGTCTGCCGATCCCGTGGTTCGAGCGCAGCGACTTTATATTGCATTGCGGGCCGCCGATGATGCGGGCTACGCGGTATTGCTTGTCGTGCACGAGCGCGACAAGCAAAATCACGATGCGGCGATTTGGGATCGCTTGCAAAAGGCTGCGGCGCCGCGCGAGTAGTTTGAACGTGCACTCCCAAGGTTTAATTTGCAGTATTGGCAGCGACAGTGCTCTTCCCAAGCCGACTACCCGCAAGCACCGCCAGAGGAATGAGTAGCAAACAGACCGCCTTGAACCAAAGCGGATAAGGCAGCATCGAGAGATTGCAAACCAGCGCTGCGAGCAGCAGCAGGCCCACAATCGCCGCTGCGTAGATGTTGCCAATGTGTCGCGCCGTCCAAACGCTGGCAAACGCGGCCGCCGCCCACATGGGCGCGGCAACTGCTAAGACCCATGTCGGATAGCGCGCGACGTGCTCAATCACTTCCTTCTCGGTATGACCGAAGTCAGCAGGAACCGGATGCACCACGGCGCTGAATAATTCGACAGCCACGAGTAGTACGAACAATACGAACAAGCCGGCGATGATTGCCAAAATGAAGCGTAGCGCGGTTTTCATGAATTGCTTTTGGATTGGATTGAGCACAGTAAAGGGCGGAAGACGCGCACGAAGTTAGCCCGCCACGTGAGCCAAGGCAACGCTGCGAGTTGATGAACCATCAACTCGCAGAACTTCCTAGGCCCTCGGCTCACTTGTCGGGCAACCTTTTCGGCGGCAAGAAGTACAATAGGCGACTCGGCACTCTCCCTTGATTTAGCAACCAACGCATGCTTCTCGACATTACGCCGCTGCGGGTTTCGCGCGATTATCGACTGCTGTTCTTTGGGCAGTTGATTTCTTTTTTTGGCTCGATGATGACCTTCATCGTCGTGCCGGTGCAAATGCGCAATCTGACCGGATCCGATGGCATGGTCGGCTTAATCTATCTCGCCGAGTTCGTGCCGATGGTGTTGCTGGCGTTCTTCGGCGGCGCGCTCGCGGATGCGTTCGATCGCCGGCAAATTTTGCGTGTCACAGAGATCGGTCAAACGCTGGCGACGGCCTTGCTGCTGCTGAATTCATGCTTCGCGCAGCCGCAGGTGTGGGTGTTGTTCGTGGCGGTCGCACTGCATGCAGGCTTTGCGGCCGTGCAACGGCCCGCGTTTGAGTCGTTCATTCAGAAGGTCGTTCCCGCCGAACACATGCCGGCAGTGGTGGCACTCAATTCGTTGCGGTGGTGCCTGGGCGCGATCATCAGTCCGGCTATCGGTGCGATTGTGGCTACGCAATATAGTGCGATAGCCGCGTATGCTTTTGACGTGCTGACGTTTCTCGCGTCACTCGTCGCGGTGTTTATGCTACGGGCAGATCCCGGTCGCGAACATGCAGAGCGGCCGACACTGCGCGGCACCTTGCAAGGCTGGTCGTACGCTCTCCGCCGCCAGGAGTTGCTCGGCACTTATCTCGTTGATTTTGCCGCGATGTTTTTTGCGATGCCGCAGGCGCTTTATCCGGCGCTTGGGGAAATCTATGGGAAGCAGTTCACCGGTCTCTTTCCTGCCGCGATCGCCACCGGCGCTTTGCTCGCTAGTCTGACGTCGGGCTGGGCCAGGCACGCGCATCGCCACGGCTTGCTGATTACCGCAGCGGCTGTGTTGTGGGGAGTCGCCATTCTGGCGTTTGGCTGGGCTGGGAACGTTTGGCTGGCATTGTCGTTTTTAATTTTCGCCGGTTTTTTCGATGCCATCTCCGGCATTTTTCGCGGCTCGATTTGGAATCAAACGATTCCGAATTATCTGCGCGGCCGCCTGGCAAGCATCGAAATGATTTCATACCTCGCAGGACCGATGCTGGGGAACGCGAAGATGGGCATCGTGGCTGAGAAGTACGGCGTGCAGCAGGCGGTTGTTTCCGGTGGGTTGTTGTGCATTGTTGCGATCCTTGGGCTGGCTTTGCTGTTGCCAAAGTTTTTGCGCTACGACGGCCGCGAAGGAGTAAAGCAAAAGGAAATTGAAGAGGCACTGCAACACGCCGCGGCGGCTGAGGCGAAGCTGTAGAGCGGAGCACTGCACCGTTCAGGTGGTGGGTGCCAGCGTTGAGATTCGGTCTGCGTCAATTCTGGACGGAGCAGTGCTCCGACTACGGGCAGTACCTACTTTGCGGGCTCCGGTCTGCGGGTTAATTTGATTGCTGAGCAACTGAGTCTCTCCCTAGAAAGATAATCCGATGTCTGCCCACGATTTCGATTCCCTGCATGCCCGTGGCAAAAGCCTCGAAGATGCTTACTTTGCTGAACGCGATCGGCAGTTGATCGAGAAACTGCGGAGTGAATTGAACGAGGCCGAAAAGAAACGCTTGCTCGCGGTGACACTCGGCCTGACCGAGCACGAAATGGCCCACTTGGCCCCGGGGCTTGATGTGCCGCCAACGATTGCAATTTTGCCACTCGTCGAAGTCGCCTGGTGCGATGGACAGGTTTCGGCTGCTGAGAAGAACGCCATTCTCAAAGCAACCCTTGACTTGGGAGTGCAAAAGGATCATCCGTTCTACGTCTTTTTGCAGAACTGGCTAGATGCCCGGCCTTCGGCTGCGGCACTTGACTTGTGGAAGGTGTACGTCAAGGAATTAACGGCGAAGGCAGGGCCGGTGCTGGCCGTAAAGATTCAAGACGGCATCATGGGCCGGGCCGAAAAAATCGCTGCGGCGGCGGGGGGAATTCTGGGCTTCAATGCGATCTCGGACGCCGAGCGGAAGTGCCTGCATGACTTGAACGCAGCGTTTGCGAGTTAAGTGTCGGTCGGTGCCATAAACAAATTGCTGCAACTATGGGTTCATTGTGCCGAGGCGATCACTATTTGATTAATTGCCATCTTAGAAAATGGAGTCTGTTTAAGTCGCTTGGGTGGCTCTGCTGCCGCTAGATCGCTGGGGCCCGAACTCTTTCACCCTTGTCGTCAGGGAGGGGCATTCGCTTCGTCGTTCCTGGCAGCGTGTTGACCGGCAAATTCTCTCGGTGGATACTGCCCCTCGTTCGTCGGCAACTCTTCTTTCCAGTTGGTGGTTCATGCTCCTTCACCAAACAATACCCCGTTTCCCAGCCGAATATTTGGACGGTCAGACGCACTCGTTAGCTACGTGTATCCTTATCACCTGTTGCCTCTGTGTGTCAGTTCGTACGGCAAATTGCGAACAGAAACCGCGCACCGATCGGGTGCCAAATGTAGTGCTAATACTTGCCGATGATCTCGGTTACGGCGATCTTGAGTTGTATGGCCATCCGCTGATCAAAACGCCGAATCTGAATGAATTTGCTAAACGCGGCGTAACGCTGATGCAGTGTTACTCGGCGAGTGCTGTTTGCAGCCCGTCGCGTTCGGCGATCCTCACGGGTCGCACGCCCTACCGCAATGGTGTGTTCACTTGGATTCCGGAAAACCGTGAAATCCATCTGCGAACCAGCGAGATCACGCTGCCGAAGTTGCTGAAGGACGTGGGCTACGAAACTTGCCACGTCGGTAAGTGGCATCTCAACTCGCATTTCAATCAGCCCACACAGCCGCAACCCAACGAGCACGGATACGACTACTGGCTGGCCACGCAAAACAACGCGGCGCCAAGCCATGAGAACCCCACTAACTTCGTACGCAACGGCAAATCTGTGGGGAAGATCGAAGGCTACTCATCGCACCTCATTGTCGATGAAGCCGCGACGTGGCTGAAGGAAAAACGAAATTCTGCCAAGCCATTTTTACTTTCGGTATGGGCTCATGAGCCTCACTATCCGATCAAGGCCGCGGCGGAGTTCAAGGCGCTCTATCCTAATCTGACGGACGACGTACAGCGCGAGCATCACGCAAATGTTTCGCAGCTCGACGCAGCGTTTGGCAAGTTGATGAAAACGCTCGATGAGTTGAGGCTGACTGACGATACCTTGGTGATTTTCACCTCCGACAACGGCCCAGAAGGGGACGGCGTGAAAACTCCCGGCCGCGGTTCTACCGGCGGCTTGCGCGGTCGCAAGCGAGCAGTGTATGAAGGCGGCATTCGCGTACCGGGCATTGTACGCGTGCCTAAAGCCCTGAAAAACGAAAATGTCATTGGAGGCACGGCCAGCCACATTCCGGTAATTGGCTCGGACATTTTTGTGACCGCAGTGAAAGTCGCCGGCGCAAAGTTACCCACCGATCGAGTCCTCGATGGCGGTGATTTGCTACCCGCTCTCGAGCATAAGCCGGTGAAACGCGATCGGCCCCTTTATTGGCGGTGCGTCATTGCCCCGGGGCCAATGAAGACGGCAATGCGGATTGACGATTGGAAGCTTGTTGCTGATGAGCCGCTAACGAAGTTCGAATTGTATGATTTAAGTACGGATCAAAAGGAAGAGAAGGACCTCTCCACCAAAGAGCCAGCCAAATTTGCTGAAATGCAGGCCGCGCTCAAAAAGCTCAATGCCGAGATCGAAGCCGAAGGCCCTACCTGGTGGAAGACCTATCAAAACGAAGGAAAGAACAAAAAGCAGCCTGCAAAAAAGAAGCAAGAGAAGAAGGAATAGCCGAACCGATGTGTTTGCAGCGATTTCTGATTGTGTTGGGATTGATTGGCGTCGCGTTGCCCCGCATCAACGCGGCGGAAACCGATTTCGCGCGCGATGTGCTCCCGATATTGCAGCGTTGCTGCTTTGAATGTCATGGTGATAAGAAAGCAGCTGGCGGTTTGCGTCTCGATTCAGCGGCAGCCTTGAATAAAGGCGGCGACAGCGGCGCGGTGGTGATCGCGAAGAACGCGGCCGACAGCGAACTGCTGCGGCGAGTTTCCCTGCCGACGACCGATCGCGACGTGATGCCGAACCGCGGCGAGCCACTGACCGCGGTCGAAGTCGCTCAAATCAAAGCCTGGATCGAGGAAGGAGCAATCTGGCCTGACGGGGCCAAGCCGGCGCCGCATTGGGCTTATCTGCCACCACGCAAAGCAGCGTTGCCGATTGCTCACCTGCATCCCGTCGATGCATTCGTGCGTGCGAAACTAAAAGCCGCCGATCTGCAACCCTCCCGGCCCGCTCAACCTGCCGTGCTCGCGCGGCGTTTGTATCTCGACATCATCGGTTTGCCGCCTTCACCAGCTGAAGTTACAGCGTTCGAACAAGCTGCAACTAAGGACTTGCCAAAGGCTGTCGAAGCGTTGGTCGATCAACTGCTGCAGTCACCGCAATATGGCGAGAAATGGGCGCGGCCTTGGCTCGATGCGGCCCGCTACGCCGATTCCCACGGCTTTCAACGCGATGATCTGCGCGATCTTTGGCCTTATCGCGACTGGGTGATTCGCGCGCTAAACGGCGACAAGCCTTTTGACCAATTCACGCTTGAGCAACTCGCGGGGGACCTGTTGCCCCAAGCAACCGAGGCGCAGCGCGTCGCCACGGGATTCAATCGCTGTGCGCCGTGCAATGTTGAAGCGGGGACCGATCCAGAAGAAAACCGCGTCAACCAGGTTTTCGATCGGGTAAACACGCTCGGCGCGATTTGGCTCGGTACGACTCTTGAATGTGCTCAGTGCCACGATCACAAGTACGATCCCATCACGCAGCGCGACTACTACTCGCTGTTCGCTTATTTCAACCAAACCGAAATCGAAGCGGAACGATCAAATCCTAAAGTGCCAGGCTCCATTCGCTTCATTGGCCCGTATCTCGACTTGAACGATCCTGCGACTGCAGCTAGTCGACAGCAACTGGAAACGCAGATCGGTTTGCTGCAGAAACAACTCACAAGAGCGAAGGCGATTCGCAACGACACGAGTGAGACGTCTAACGAAGAGGTCCTCACGCCGAGCGAGTTCGATTCTGCTGGGGATGCGGGGCACAAGATTCTCCACGACGGTTCCGTGCTATTAGTTGGGGATCCGCCCGCAACTGACACGTACACTTTGACCTTTGAAACGAAGCTGCCGCAGATTGTCGGACTGAAGTTGGAAGCGCTGACGGATCCTTCGTTGCCAGGAACTGGGCCCGGCCGGGGAGATCCGAAACGTACGAATTTTGTCTTGCATGAATTCACCGCGACTGCCGCTGCGATTTCGTCTCCGGACAATGCGAAGTCTTTGAAGATGACCGCGACAGGAGCCAGTTTCTCACAAGAAAAGTGGGATGTCGCCGGTGCTGTCGATGGCGATCCGAAATCCGGTTGGGCGATTGCGCCGCGATTTCAACAGGCACACTGGGCGGATTTTCAGTTCGCCGAGCCATTGAAGGGCAGCGACGGAATGAAGCTGACCATCAAGCTTGTGCAGGAATTCGGTCAAGCGCGCACGATCGGGCGGGTGCGCATCACCGCTCTCACGTCAGCCACGCAGAGCAGTAGTAAAGCTCAGCCCGCCGGGGAAAGGGAACTGCTGTCGCAATTGTCCGCTGCCGAGGCCAGGTTAAAAGGCCTTAAATCGCCACGGACGCTCGTGATGCGAGAGGTGACTGAGGCCCGGTCGACTCACCTCATGCAACGCGGCGACTTTCGAACCCCTGGTGAAGAAGTCTCAGCCGCTACGCCAGCAGTGTTGCCGAAACTGCCGACAAACGCCGGCGATCGCAGTGCGCTCGCTCGCTGGTTGATGGCGGCCGAGAATCCGCTCACGGCACGCGTTGCCGTTAACCGCCTCTGGCTCGAGATCTTCGGCGAAGGACTGGTCAGCACGCCGGAAGATGTTGGTTTGAAAGGACAATTGCCGTCACACCCGGAGTTGCTCGATTGGCTTGCCGTCGAGTTCCGCGAGAATGGCTGGTCGCAGAAAAGGCTGTTGAAGCTGATTCTGACGAGCGAAACTTATCGTCAGCAAAGCCATCAAACGCCAGGGTTACGGGAGCGTGATCCGCAGAATCGATTGCTCGCACGTGGCCCCAGCTTTCGGCTCAGCGCGGAAGGCATTCGGGATAATGCCCTCGCGATCTCAGGATTATTGGATAAGAAGCAATTCGGCCCGCCCATCTATCCACCGCAACCGGATGGCTTGTGGAATAAAGTCGGTGGCGAACGCTACGAATATGCCGTCAGCCCTGGTTCCGAACAGTACCGCCGCGGCATCTACATCGTGCTCAAACGGATGTCGCCGAACCCAAGCTTGATTACGTTCGATGCCACTGCGCGATTGTCTTGTCGCGTGAAGCGGCTGCGATCGAATACACCGTTGCAGGCGCTCACACTTCTCAACGATCCCGTTTACGTCAGCACTGCCCGTGCCCTTGCACAGCGAATTCGCAAGGAAACGCCGGACGCCGATCTCGAAGCACAGCTGGAATATGCATTTCGGCTGGCAGTCGCACGACCTCCACAAGCCAAAGAACTGCAGGTTCTGAAAACGCTCTTTATCGGTGAAAGTAATGCAGCTGGCGAAGATGCTGCCTGGTTTGCCGTGGCGAGCGCGCTGCTGAATTTGGACGAAACCATCACCAAAGGCTGACGCATGGACAGTCATCGGAACTATCTGACTCCTGCCAGTCGGCGAGAGTTCTTCCAGCACAGTGGCATGGGACTCAGTTCGCTCGCGCTGTGGGGACTGTTGCAAGGCGAATCCGCGCGATCAGCGCCGTATTTCAAGCCGCGGGCCAAGCGGGTGATTTATCTGCACATGATCGGCGCGCCTTCGCAACTCGATTTGTTCGACCCGAAGCCGGAACTTATCAAACGTGATGGCGAGCCCTGCCCGGAATCGTTACTGGCCGGCAAACGCTTTGCTTTTCTCGGTACGGAAAAACGTCTCTCCGGTTCGCGTTTCAAGTTCGCGCAACATGGCGAAAGCGGTCAGCAGTTCTCCGAGTTGCTGCCCCATTTGTCGAAGGTAGCGGATGATATTGCTGTCGTACGCACGCTGCACACAGAAGAGATCAACCACGCGCCGGCGCAGATCTTTCTGCACACCGGATTCGGCCGTGGCGATCGGCCCAGCTTTGGATCCTGGGTGACGTACGGCTTGGGCTCCGCCAACAGCGATCTGCCCGCGTATGTAGTGCTACTCAGCGGCAATGCTGGTGGCGCCGGGACCGCGATGTGGTCGAGCGGTTTTCTGCCGAGCGTGAATCAAGGCGTGCAGTTCCGCTCGCAGGGCGATGCGGTGTTATACCTCTCGAATCCCGCCAGCCATTCCGCACAAAGTCGCCGCCGTGTACTCGATGCGACGAAAGCGTTGAATGAAGCGCGTCTCGCCGATGTAGGCGATCCCGAAATTGCGACGCGGATCAGCCAATACGAAATGGCATATCGCATGCAGACTAATGTACCCGAGTTGATCGACTTGAAGGCCGAGTCGGCTGAAACGCTCGCGCGCTACGGCGCTCAGCCTGGCAAGGCCAGTTTTGCCAACAACTGCTTGTTAGCAAGGCGACTTGTGGAGCGTGGCGTGCGCGTGGTGGAGTTGTACGACGCCGATTGGGATCATCATGCAAACATCGAGAACAGTCTGCCCAAAAAAGCTCGCGATGTCGATCAACCCATGGCCGCGTTAATCGCCGACTTGAAAGACCGTGGCCTGCTGAACGATACGCTGGTGATTTGGGGAAGTGAATTCGGCCGCACACCTCTTGCGCAGGGTATCGGCGGCAATGGGGAAAAAACGAAGCCTGGTCGCGATCATCATAAAGACGCATTCACCATATGGCTGGCCGGCGGCGGCGTGAAAGGTGGCTGCAGCGTCGGGCAAACCGATGAGTTCGGCTTTAACATTGCCGAACGTCCCGTACATGTGCACGATCTGAACGCCACAGTGCTGCACTTGCTCGGACTCGATCACGAAAAACTGACGTTCAAATATCAGGGCCGCGAGTTCCGCCTGACCGATGTGCAAGGCAGTGTGGTAAAAGAACTCGTTGCATAATCGCCCCTCGGCGTGCCACCGATTTTCATTTGGAACTTGTCATGAAAACACTCTCTTGTTGCTTGATCATACTCTGTTGGGCTAGTTCACTCCTCGCGGCCGATCCCAAACCCAACGTACTGCTAATCTGCGTCGACGATCTCAAGCCGGTGCTGGGGTGCTACGGCGACAAGCTTGCCAAATCACCGAATATCGACAAACTTGCGGCTCGCGGCGTGCGATTCGATCGCGCGTATTGCAACCAGGCTGTTTGTTCGCCGTCGCGCAATGCATTACTGGTTGGCCTGCGCTCGCAAACGCTCGGCATCTACGACCTGGCGACGAACTTCCGCCGCGCGGTTCCCGAAGCAGTCACGCTGCCGCAGTATTTCAAACAACATGGTTATCGAACCGAAGCGATGGGCAAGCTCTTTCACGTCGGCCACGGCAACCACGAAGACGCCGCGTCCTGGAGCGTGCCGCACTTTCAAGCCAAGAGCATCGCCTACGCCCAGAAAGAAAACTCTGCTACCGCCACGCGCGAAGGAGCGCTCTTCGAGAACAAAAATGCCGCGAATCTACCGAAAGGTGCAGCGTACGAATCGGCTGACGTCGACGATTCGACGTATGGCGATGGCAAGATCGCTGATGAAGCGATCCAACGTTTGCAAGCGGCAAAAGGTCGGCCGGATCAGCCCTTCTTCATCGCTGTTGGTTTTGTAAAGCCGCACTTGCCGTTCTGTGCGCCGAAAAAGTATTGGGATCTATACGATCCCCGGCAATTCGCGCTCTCCGAACAAAAAACACCTCCCGCGAAAGCTCCTGACTACGCGCCACAGTTCGGCGGCGAGTTGCGGAACTACAAAGACATTCCTACAAAGGGCGAATTGCCCGCCGATTTGCAGCGAACGCTCATTCACGGCTACTATGCTGCGACCAGTTATATGGATGCGCAACTTGGTCGTGTCCTGAGCAAGTTGGAAGAAACGGGGCTTGTGAAGAACACCATTGTCATCCTCTGGGGCGATCACGGCTGGCATTTGGGCGACCACGGCATGTGGTGCAAACACACTAACTACGAGCAGGCAGCTCGCATCCCCTTCATTGTCTCGGCTCCCGGAAAATTGCCAGGTGTCGCCACTCAGTCGCTCGCAGAGAGTGTCGACCTTTACCCCTCGCTCTGCGAACTGGCCGGTCTGCCGGTTCCCTCAACCTTGGACGGCCGCAGTTTTGCGACGGCACTGGCCGATCCCAAGGCAACGACCAAAAAAGCGATCATTCACGTCTATCCGCGCGGCAATCGATTAGGTCGAGCAGTTCGCAACGAGCGATACCGACTGGTCGAATGGAAAGTCATCGGCGCGCCCCCTGAATCCGCCGAACTCGAATTGTACGACTACGAAAAAGATCCGCTCGAAACCGAGAACATCGCCGTCGAGCGGCCTGATGTCATCGCCGAATTGCGCGCCATTCTCAGCAGGCAGCCGGAGGCTAAACCGCAAATCAAGTCTGCAGAGGGCAAACAGGCAGCCAAACCGGCGACTGATCGAAGCGAACTATTCGCCCGCAAAGACACCGATAAGGATGGCAAGCTTACTCGCGCTGAGTTTCTTGCGAACCAGCCTGATCCTGACAAAGCGCCGGCGCGGTTTACTCAGTTCGATGTCGATAAAAACGGCGAACTCACCCGCGATGAATTTGTGACACAGGGAAAGAGTCCAGCGGCCAAGTGATCTCCGCCGCGGTAGTGGTGCGCGGCGCAGCATGGACTTAGGATTTGTTTCTGGTATCGGACTGCGCTGCCTTATCTGGAGAGGCAAATGAATCTGTGTACTTTTGTTTCCATCCTCGCTGTAACGGCGTTTTGCTGTGTCGCTAACGCTCAAGATTCGAAGTCGATTCACGTGACGGTCGACAACTTCAAGCAGGCGGAAACCGACAATTACTTCACGAAGTTTGCCAAGGAGGGCGGTTTCGGCAAGATTGCTCACGAGCGCGGATTGGCCCCCATCGACCGGCAAAGCGTCATTCGCATGAATCGCGACACGCTTTATTCATTCGGTGTATTTGATCTCGATGCGGGCGAAGTGACCGTCACTCTGCCTGATTCCGGCAAACGCTTTCTAAGCCTGCAGATCATTAACGAAGAGCATTACGCCATTGATGTAATCTATGCGGCGGGAGCACACACGCTGACGAAAGACAAGATCGGTACGCGCTACGTTTGCCTGGCAATCCGCATTTTCGTGAATCCCGGCGATGAGGCCGACGTAAGGGCAGTGCACGCGTTACAGGACGCAATCAAGGTCGAACAAAAGGCCACTGGTTCGCTGGTAGTGCCGAATTGGGACCAAGTTTCGCTCACGAGAATGCGTGAGGCGTTGCTGGCCGTGACCACAGCCAACGGCGGCTTGGATTCGGCTCGCATGTTCGGCCGCAAGGACCAGGTTGATCCCGTGCAACATTTGCTGGGAACTGCGGCTGGATGGGGTGGCAATCCGAAGTCGGCGGCTATGTATGTTGCCGAGACACCTGCGAAGAATGATGGGAATACCGTCTATCGCATCACGCTCAAAGACGTTCCCGTCGATGGCTTCTGGTCGATCAGCGTCTACAATAAATCTGGCTTCTTTGAAAAGAATCCGCAGAACGCATACACGCTGAACAACGTCACCGCCAAGCCCAGCGCCAATGGGAGTGTCACGATTCAATTCGGTGGCGAGCCGGACAGTCCAAATATGCTGCCGATCACGCCAGGCTGGAACTATTTGCTGCGACTGTATCGGCCACGAAAAGAAGTGCTTGATGCCACCTGGCAGGCACCCGTGCCGCAGATCGTCAATTGAGTGAAAGGGAGGGCTTTCCGATGAACAACGGCTCGCTGTTAGCGTTCTTGTTCGCATGGAGTATCGTCAGTCTGCCGGCCATCGCACAAGATCAAGCCGACGAAAAACCGTTGCCATCTTGGAACGAAAGCAAGGCAAAGTCCTCGATTCTCGATTTTGTCGCTTGCGCGATCAATCCCGATTGCGGCAGCTACATTCCGCCGGAGGAACGGATCGCGGTGTACGATAATGACGGCACGCTGTGGTGCGAACAGCCGCTGTATATCCAGTTCGCATTTGTGCTCGACCGGGTGAAAGTGCTCGCGCCAAAACATCCGGAATGGAAAGAATACGAGCCCTTCGCTGCCGTCCTGAAAAATGACCTCAAAGTGGTGATTGCCCGCGGTGAGAAAGGAATGTTACAGCTGCTCGCTGCGACGCACGCGAGCATGACGACCGAAGAGTTTGAAACGACCGTAAAGGATTGGTTGGCGACGGCGAAGCATCCGCGTTACCAGCGGCCTTACACGGAAGTAGTTTATCAACCGATGCTCGAACTACTCGAGTATCTGCGCGATAACGGCTTCAAGACGTACATCGTGTCCGGTGGCGGCATCGAGTTCATGCGGGCTTTTGCCGAGAAAGCGTATGGCATTCCGCCTGAGCAAGTCATCGGCAGCACCGGCAAGCTGAAATATGAATTGCGCGATGGCCAGCCGGTATTGATGCGATTGGCCGAACTCGAATTCAACGATGATAAAGCAGGTAAGCCTGTCGCGATTCAGAAATTCATCGGCCGACGTCCGGTGCTCGCATTCGGCAATTCTGATGGCGATTATGAGATGCTCCGCTGGACGACGGCGGGCAAGGGACCTCGCTTAGGCTTGATCGTACATCACACGGATGCTGAGCGCGAATATTCCTACGACCGTGAGTCCCACATCGGCCGGTTGGACCGAGCACTAACCGAAGCGCCCGATCGCGGCTGGCAAGTGGTGGATATGAAAAAAGATTGGATGCAAGTTTTTCCTGCGTCCAAGTAAAATTGGTGCGCGTCGTGGCGTCAGCCCGATGTGATGAATTAACGCAACTCAGGTTGCCGGATCGCAGGGCTTTGTGAATTGTGGCGAGGCTGCAGCCGCACGCGCGTGTGCTGGGGCTGACGAGCAAGTTCGTTGTGCGATTGCAGATATGTAGCGGGTAGAATGTTCGCGAGAAACTGCCCCTCGCGCGTGTGCCGATCTTTAGCAGGAATCAACATTTCGAACAGCGCAGCGGCCGGAGCCTGGTGTTGCGGCGGCGCTTGCAGCAGCGAGCCCGTGGCCGTTGCAATCAGCACGCCACCGCGGAGCGGATCGGCGCTGCCGGTGAGCTGCAATGCAGTTGGGCGATAGTCAAACCCGAGAGAGAGTTGACGGAAGGGTATGACGTTTCCGCTGGCGACGGCCTCGGTAGACGGTCCGGCCAGCTGCAGTTGCTCAGCAGCGGCGGCGAGCAACGATGGGCTGATCGCGCCGCCATCGCGAACTTGCAAGGTGCCGCGGACGAGTGTCAGCCGATTGTGTTCGAAGCGAGCGTCTTCGATTTTGCAAAGCGCCAGGCCGCTGAGCCGATGCGATAATTGTTCGCTGACCAGAGCGTCGAGATCGAGGTGCTCGAACGTCCCGCGCGCGGAGCCGGAAAACTCGCTCGCAGTTTGCAGCACATCGAGTTCGCCGGAAAATTGTGCGCCGACTCCCAGATGTTGCACTTCCGGCCAGGCAGCAGCGGCAAATGAGCACGGCAGAGGCAACCCGCCGGTAATCAACTGCCAACGAGTTGTCGGTGGCGAGGCTTGCCGATTCCGCTGCACCAGCCATAGGCCGCGCGGTAGTTGTGGATCCGCTTCCGGCAAACGGAAGTTGAGTGAGCACTGCGGCCCTGCGGCATTCATTTTCCACTCGCCGGCGACATCGACCAGGGTCAGGCTTTTGGCGGCATCGCGGAACGTGAGTTCACGTAACCAGACTTCACAAGGCGGATGAGTTGCCGCCGACTCACGCCGCAATAGTCGTTGCTCCAACTGCATTTGTAGCAGTGGCAATTGCGAAGTTTCCACAACGCACTGCGATCCCACCAGCTTCCAGCGATCGGCCGATTGTATCACTTCCAAGAGCGCCGCGCTGGCAACTGCGGCTCCCGTTTCGGGATCAACCAGCGTGACGTTCGTCAGTTCCGCCGTATCAGGCCGCGCATATTCGAGGGCCGAAATCGTCACACGCAGGCCAAGCTGCCGTGACAGTTCTTGTTCCCATTCCTGTTTGGCAGACAGGATGAAGCCAGGCATCGAGCGATGCACGATCCAACCTGCAATAGCGGCCGTCGGCAACACGCACAGCAGCAAAAAGCCGACGCGGCAAACGAAATGAGCTGGTCTGCGGTGCATGACGAACATCCTTGTTCGACGACAATTCTGCGAAAGGTAATTTATCTCTCTCGTGCCATCTTGTTGAACAGTTCTAAGCGAGCCTGCATCTCAGCGAGGCTGTCGTTGCCGAATTTTTCGACGAGCGCTCGGGCCACTTCAAAGGCAACCACGTTCTCGACAATCACGCTCGCAGCGGAAACAGCGCACACGTCGCTTCGTTCGTACTGCGCGGCTTCGGGTTCTTTCGTTTCCAAGTTCACGCTGCCCAGCGGCTTCGCCAGCGTGCTGATCGGCTTCTTCGCGGCGCGAACGATGAGCGGCTGACCATTGGTCATACCAGCTTCAAGCCCCCCCGCATTGTTCGTCGGCCGGCTGAAGCCGAGCATCGCCGTGTCACGCGTCGCGGGATCAAACGCGATTGGGTCGTGCACTTGCGAACCCTTTCGCCGCGCGGCTTCGAAGCCGAGGCCGATCTCCACACCTTTGATCGCCTGCACGGCCATCACAGCTTGAGCGATTCGACCATCAAGCTTGAGATCCCACTGCGCATGCGTGCCGAGCCCAAAGGGCAGTCCTTCGATGCGCACTTCAACGATGCCGCCGAGCGTATCGCCCGCGCGGCCGGTTTCATCGATCAATTGTTTCACTTCGTCGTCGCGTTCGGGTAGTAGCGAATAAACTTCGCTGGCTTCGCGACGTAGAAAACGTTCGGCGAGCGGCAGATCAACGGGATCGAGTTTGATGCCACCGAGTTCGACGACGTAGCCTATCACATCGATTTGAAACGCCGAGAGCAACTGGCGGGCGAGCGCCCCAGCAGCAACACGCACAGTCGTCTCGCGGGCGCTGGCACGTTCCAGAATGCCGCGGATCGAGCCCATGTATTTGATCGAGCCGGTCAGATCGCCATGCCCGGGCCGCGGCCGTTGCAAATCGCCGAGGCGTTCAAGCTTGTAATCTTTGTTAATAACCTGCAGCGCGATCGGGCTGCCGAGCGTCTCGCCCTTCCAAATGCCGGAGAGAACATCGACCGTATCGGTCTCTATGCGCTGGCGTCCGCCACGGCCGTAACCACCTTGGCGGCGACGAAGTTCCTGATCGATGATCGCGGTGTCGAGCTTTACTCCGGCGGGAAATCCATCGACGAGCGCCAGCAGCGCCTTGCCATGAGATTCGCCCGCAGTCCAATAGCGTAAGGTCATGAAATCAAATCAGTTGCGACGCGCGATCGCAGTTAGGAGCCAGGAACAAATGGTCGGCTAAACAACACTTTCCCAATTGGAATTTTAGTTGGACCAGCCAAAGGCGGATAGGGCGGTTTTCGCTATCATGAACGCCATGTCCCTTCCCGATGAATCGATCGATCAGCTGATTGCCAAAGCCCGCCAGGGCGACCAGCGTTCGCTTCGCGCCCTGCTCGCTACTTCGCGAGCAAAGTTGCCAGCGACGCCGGCACAAACCGTTGCCCAGGCAGTCGACGACGCGGAGCGGCAGTTTGCGGACTTTTGCGGCACGTCGGAACAGGAATGGCTCGCCTGGCTGCAGACGTTGATCGGCAAGCAGACGATTCGGATCTCTACTTCTGATGTTACTTTGCCCGTACCACGAGCCCCGCAAAACAAAGAGGCTGTCAATGACAGCGGCAAAGATCCTGGCGACACGCAAGACCTGCCCGATGCCACGCTGATGAGGCCGCCGCAGCCGATTGCTGCGAGTCGGCTGGTAGGAGCAACTACGGGGCCGGCACAAGATGCCACGTTCGCGCGGCCGCCTGACCACTCTCAAGTGAATAACCCCGCTGCCTCGATGCCGCCAACTGCTGGTGCAGCACGAGCGCCGGCGCGGCGCTTCGGCAATTACGATCTGGTCGACACTATCGCCAAAGGAGGCATGGGCATCGTCTACAAGGCGAAGCACATCAAGCTGAACCGCATCGTTGCGCTGAAGATGATCCTGTCCGGCAAGTTTGCCGACGACTTCGAGGTGCAACGATTTTATCTGGAAGCCGAAGCCGCCGCGAAGTTGCGGCATCCCAACATCGTCGGCATTCACGACATCGGCGAATGCGAAGGCCAGCATTATTTTTCGATGGACTACATCGAAGGGAAGAGCCTGGCCGATCTGCTGAAAGATCAAGCGCTGGCGCCGAAACACGCTGCACAGTTGTTGCAAACGATTGCATCGGCCATGCACTACGCCCATACGGAAGGCGTGGTGCATCGGGACCTCAAGCCGTCGAACGTGCTACTCGATGCCGCCGGAGCGCCGCTGATCACCGACTTTGGTCTTGCGAAGCAAGTGCAAGGTGGCGGCGGGCAATCGCAAATGACGATGGCAGGCACGGTCGTTGGCACGCCGAGCTACATGCCGCCCGAGCAGGCCGCGGGACGCATCGAGCAGGTCAACATCCGCAGCGATGTCTATTCGCTGGGCGCGATTCTTTACGAATTGCTCAGTGGCCGCCCGCCGTTTCGCGGCGCCGGCGTGATGGAAACGCTCAAGCAAGTTTTGGAAAACGAACCGGTCGCGCTCCGTGTGCTCAGCCCTGCGATTCCACGCGATTTGGAAACCATCTGCCACAAGTGCCTGCAAAAAGAGCCGGAAAAACGCTATGCCACGGCCAAGGAACTCGCCGATGAACTGGGTCGTTTTCTCCGCGGCGAACCGATTCTCGCGCAACCGATCAGCCCGCTTGCGCGCGGCTGGCGGTGGTGCAAACGGAATCCGGTCGTAGCGACAACTTCTGCCGCCGCGCTCCTCGGTTTGGTGCTCGCACTCGGCGCAACGACGGTGGGCTACATCCAAGTTTCTGCCGCGCTCGCTGAGTCCGAAGTAAGTCGCCGCCAGGCAATGGCCGCCGTTGATGATTTGTTTACGCAAGTCAGCGAGAACACACTGCTCAACAAACCGGGCCTGCAGCCGTTGCGCAAAGAGTTGCTCGGCCGGGCTCTCTCGTACTACCAACGCTTCCTCGAGCAGCGCAAGGGCGACCCGCGCGTGCAGGACGAATTAGCGAGCGCCCACTTTCGTATCGGCCTGATCACGGAAGCGATTGAATCGACCGACCAAGCCTTGCCGCTGTATGAAACCGCCCGTTCGATGCAGGAGAAACTCGTTCAGGCAACGCCCAACCAGCCCGCGCGACTCGAAGCCTACGGCAGCACCTTGAATGCGCTGGGCACGGCACTGGCCACTAAAAAGCAACACGAGGAAGCGCAGAAAATCTACGCCACTGCGGCGGAAGTGCGGACCAAACTGACCAAACTGGAGCCGAGCAATAGTGAGTACCAACGGCTGCTCGCCAATACGTACATGAATTTCGGCGTGTCGCTCCGCGGCAGTGGCGATCGTGCAGGAGCGCGCCAACAATTCGTTCGCGCGCAGGAAATTCGACAAGCCGCTTTAAAAAGGGATCCCGACAACTCGAAACTTCATCGCGATTTGGGCAAAGGGAACTACGGCCTGGCAAACTTAGCGAGGCAAGAAGGCAACATGGCCGATGCCCGAACTCAATTCATCGCCGCAGCAGAAGAGTTTGAATTCGTCGTCGAACGCGACGCCGCCGATCTTGAGAATCGCCGGCTGCTTTCTGTCTGCTATCGATTACTCGGCGACCTCGCCAGCATGGAAGACGTTGCTGCCGCGCGCTCGTGGTATGAAAAGGCCCACGCGCAGCTGAAGCCTTTGGCTGAGCAAAACCCCGAAGTGGTCGATTACCAGGCGGAACTCGCCGGGCTGGAACTCAACCGCGGCTACTTAGATGGCGACGACGGCAAAAGCGAAGCAGCCATCGTTGCCTTCAGCGAAGCCGCGCGCATCTTGGCGCCGCTGGGCGAAGCCGCTTCCGCCTTGCCGCGGCATCGGCGCGACCTGGCGATGGCCAGGCGAGCTTTGGGTTCGGAACAAGTTCACGCTGGCCTGAAGGACGTCGGACTCGCAAACCTGCGGCGAGCCCGTGAAGAGCTTAAAAAACTCACCAGGGAGTTTCCAAACGATGCCGACTTCCCCCAGCAACTGAAGGAGACTACCGAAGCCATCCAAGCGGTGGAAGCCCCTCCGCAGCCCGCAGTGCCACCTGCGCGCAGCTAGCAGGTTGCTACCAAAACATCATTTGTGTCGCATCTCGGCAAAGTTCGTACATCCCTCAAGTCTTATCAGGTCGCAGTACCGATAAACGATACAGCCGGCATCTTCAGAATCCTGCGCGCAGATGCCAGCCCACGGGGAGGAAATGCAATGGGCGGAAAACCAATTGGCGAATGGCTGCGGAGCTGCGCTTGCCCGGTGCTGTTGCTGGCACTGTTAGCTGGAACCGTTCGTGCGCAAACGTATCCGCCAGTGCTTACGGCAAGTTCGCGCGCCGAAGAATCTCGCAATACCACCGCTGATTTGTTGGAAGTAGACACTGACGAGACCGCCGATTCCGAAGTCTATCAGGCCACAGCCATGCAGCCGGCGCCTGCTGGGATGCCATCGATGTCCACGCGCGGATCGAGTGGAGCCGCTCAAGCCCGCAGTTCTGCGCGTCCCTCGAGCAATCGCCTCGCGAGTGCTCCCGATATGTTCGGCGACTTCTTCATGTCCGGCGGCAACTTGAATTTCGCCCGCAATGACCAGGGCGCTGCCAACGGCTTGCCACCGACCGCTGGTTCGTTCAGCGTTCCCTCGGCTGGCGGCAGTCGACGCGTGAAAATCGCCGAAAACAACAAAGCCATGCCGGACGACCGGCTCATTTTCTCCTACAACCATTTCGAAAACGCGCTGCAATACACCGAAACGCCGCTGCTCAACCCAGCTGCTCGCGTCACGCAAGGCTTGCCAATCGATCGCTATACGTTCGGCATTGAAAAGACATTTCTCGAAGGTCTGTGGTCATGCGAAGTGCGGATGCCTTTCCAAGGGGCCTTTGGCTTTGAAGGAACCGATCAGAGCGGTACGGGCGGGCAGATTGGCAACCTCGCCGTCATTCTCAAGCACTTGATCGTGGAAGATGACGACTTCGCGTTTGTCGTCGGCATGGGCATCGACATTCCCACCGGCAGCGACTTTACGTTGATCGATCGGAGCGGCGTTCCGCCCTTTCCGCAGCCGTCGCGGATCACGTTCTACAACGACTCGCTGCACCTGCTGCCGTACATGGGATTTTTGTTCGCCGGTGAACAGCGGCCGTACTTCATCAACAGCTTTTTGCAGGTGGATATAGCAACCAACGGCAACCGCATCGATGCAGGCCCCGTCAACGGAGCACCGGCGAACATCGGCCTATTCACCGAGCAAAACTTGTTATTCTTCGATCTCGGTACAGGCTACTGGTTGTTCCGCGATGACGTCGATGACGGCGGTTTGACGAGTCTTGCGGCGATCCTCGAACTCCATTACAGCTCGTCGCTGCAAGACACCGACGTTGTTGCTGGCACCGTCGGCGGCCGGCCGTTCAACTATCGCAACAACTTCAACCGCTTCGACGTCATCAATATCACCACCGGACTTCAGGCTCAGCTGTTTGATAACACGTCGGTCCGAGTTGCCGGTGTATTCCCGCTGGGGTCGCGAGACGATCAGCGCTTCTTCGACAGCGAACTACAAGTGCAGATCAACCGGAAGTTCTAAGCGCCGCGCTGCGAACATTTTATTTGCCCTCGAGCTTGAACGCTGGGTCGAATTTTTCTGGCGGTTGTTGGAGAGACTCCGTGGCGAGCCGCTGCAGCATTTTCGTGGGCCCATCCTCGCGATGGGCGGAATCAGTGATCAGCGTTTGCAACAGCGCGAGCGCTTCGGACCACTTACCCGCTTCGTAATTCGAGAGCGCAGGTTCATACATCGCAACTAGTCGCAGCCAATTCGCATCTTGCGGCGATGGCCGAAGTTCATAGAGTTCGACGTTCCCATCGAGTCCCACCGCGCGCACCTGACACACGCGCCGTGTGGCGAACTCTTCGTTCAACAACCGTTGCGTACTACCGGCGATGAGCACGGGAATGCCGAGGTACTTTGTTGAGCCTTCGATGCGGCTCGAAACATTTACGGTATGGCCGCGGGGACCATATTTGAGCCGCATCCGACTGCCAGCATTGCCGACGCGCGCCGGACCGGTGTTTACACCTACACCGATCTGCAGCGGTTTACCCAAGCGGTCTTGCCACTGCGCACTGATCGTAGGCAGTTCGACCTGCATCGCCAGCGCCGCGCGACACGCCAGTCGGGCATGATCGGCCTGATCCAGCGGCGCGTTCCACATCGCCGCCAAGCCATCGCCGTAGTAATCGATAATGATGCCGCCATGCTTTAGCACTTGCTCGGTAAGCTTGTCCATCACATCGCCGACAAGTTGAAAAGTATCGCGAGCGCCGAGCTGTTCTGAAATGCGTGAGAAGCCACGCAGATCGGAAAACAACACCGTAATCTCGCGCTCCGTTCCTTCGAGCAACTCTGGATTCCGTTCCAATTCGGCAGCGACAACCGGAGACGCGAATTGTTCGAAGCGGGCTCGATTGCGGGCCGCTTCGGCTTCTTTTTCCATGCGTGCCAGACCAGCGCTCACCGCTCCCGCGAGCAACTGCACCAGTCTCGCTTCCATCGGCAGGATGCCAGGCCGTTTCGCACCAGCCGTAATGCCGCGGGAACCGTACACTACGCCCACGATCTGATCGGTGGCATCGAACACGGGCGAAGCGACGACCGCATCGACTTGGGCCAGACTTGCCGATTGCTGCATGTCGGCCAGCCCGCGATAAAAGGTCCGCCGCTCCTGCTGCACTTGATTGAGCACGGCCTGACTCACGCGGCCGAAGTGCGAACCTTCGGCTTCGTGCATCGCCTTGGTCTCCCATCCCGCGCCGCGGCGGACAATCACCAGCCCTGTATCAAGCCCAACCAGATCGACTACCGCGCGGGCCGTCTCTTGATAAAACTCCGTCGAACCCGCCGCTGCCTTTTGCACCGAGAGCAGTGTTTCAAACCACTTCGTCAGGGTCTCGGGCGACGGCGATTCACCAATATCGCCGAGCTGCAAGGCATCCGCGGGATGACGCTCGATCCGAATTGGGCGCGAGATGGTTACAAATGGATCATTCGTCTCCAACGGCGCAGGGACCTCGACGGCGATCTCGATTTTGGAATAACCGGCCATCAATCGCACCGGCAGCGACACCACGCGAACTTCCTTCGGCTGCAACGAAGTGCCGTCTCCCAACTCCAGCAGTTGGCCGAGATTTTCGAGCAGCACCTGCGTTTCGTTGACCGATTCAACCCTCAGCTGATTGCGTGACACGTAACGATCTTCAATGACAAACCGCGGCACGTTGCCCGATTCGGCCGGCGCGCGACCTAGCTCAATCGGCCCCATGCCATGGGTCCACTTAGCGTTTTGAACGTCGTTAGTCACTTGAAAGCGAAGCATGGACATCCATCCGTGTTAATTCGAACTGTCAGGCTGAAGTATAGC
>CAYMWL010000020.1:0-104061 GCA_964394305.1 uncultured Pirellulaceae bacterium | reverse complement strand
ATAACCACCTGTACGCCTCCGGTCGACCATAGGTTCAAACAGTGCGCGGCCCTGCCCTCGGTGAGCGGGCGGCGTCATCGTACCTGGAACGCTATTGCACTTCCAGAATCTCTTGCGTCTCGCCGTTCGGCTGAAACCGGCAGCAGGCGAAATCGGTGGCGAAGTTCTTGCCAAGCACCGTGCGGTTGCCGCGCCAGGCCAACGAACGATACAGGAGCCATTGCGAATAGTGCACCTGCACGCGAAAGCCAACGGCAACTTCGCGAGGCTGCACGTTCAAGAATTCGCCAATCGTCAACTGCCGCCAGGTGCACTGCGAACCTTTGAAGCGGTTCGGATTCAGATCGAGCCACAGCGGCGCGAACAAATTGCGGCCGCGGGTCTGCAAACGATGTTGCAGGTGACCCTCGGTCGAGCTGAGCTCGCCCGTGACTGCTTGCTTCCGCCATTCCGGCAAGGCGATGGGCATGACCAGCGCTAATGGTTTGCGGCCGGCTTGCAAATGCCCTTCGCGCGAATCCTTCTGCGGCTGAAAGCTGACCGCGGGGGACAGTAACAGATCGGTGGCATAATCGAGTCGCGGCGCTTCCGCAGCAGTGGCCATGAATTCGGCAGGTGTGCGTTTGGTTTCGTCGAGCAGACTGTCGGCGAGGAGCAAGCATTCGTCCTGCCGAGCCAGCAGGATATGCCGCTGCAGCAGCCAGCCGCCGCTGAGCTTCTGTTCGATTTCGAGATAATCGCAATCGGCATCCGAGTGCCAACAAACTTCCGTCCACGGCCCCAACGGAGTGGCCGCAGTGTCGTTCACGCGTACCGAAACATCCCACGGGCCATGCAGCAGCGATTGATTGCCACAGGAAACATCGAGCCAAACTTGCGGTCCGGAAAAATCCACCGTGGCCTGCGTCGGCGGCGCGGCCCAACGATTGCGCAGCACCGCGAGCGACGACTTGGGCGAGTACAGCGGCGCGGCCGGCATGCCTTTGACCGGCTTCTTATCGGCGACGCCTTTGCCTAGCGCAAGGAGGGCGAGCGGAGCTGTGCTGTTCGTCGCCATCACCGTCGCAGTGAGATACTCGCGATCGATCGTGGTCCCCGCAGCCGTTTGCAAAATCGAACCGCCATCGGGCCGCGACAATCGCAACACATGCCGCGCGAATCGCTCGAGTCGTTCGCGGGCCGTATCGGAGAACTGCTGATCAGTACCGCGGAGCAACTCATGCGCACGAAGCAACGTTGCCAGCCAAGGGCGAAGCAACTTCGGCAGGTCTTGCGTCGGCAAACCAAACGGATCGAGCCAAGCCCCGGCGAGTCGCGATTCGGCGCCGATGGCACCCTTGCGCAGCGCGGTGGCCAACTTGGCCTCCGGAGCAAAATGCGCGAGCAACAGCGGCAACTCCAGCTTCACCAGCAATTGTAGCAATGCACTGCTCGCGGCGGCGTTGTTCAGGGGGGCGGCATCGACAAATTCGAACAATCGCTTGAGCAGCTCTGCTCCCTTAGCTTCGTTCGATCTCGCAATCGCGGGGAGCAAATACGCCCAGGCCAAGGCTTCGCTCGCGCGGTTCGCAACGACTTCTGCCGAGAGCGGGACGCTGAGAAACTGCGCCAAGTCGGCCGTAAGATCGCTCTTCGTGCGGCCTGCCAAAGCCGCTTTGTGAAGCTTCGCAATCAAACTTAACGTTTCCGCAGGCAGCGCTTCAGCACCCCACAGCAGCGGCGAATTCTTTCCCGCGGCGATTCGCAGCAGTGGCAACCAGGTTCCCCGCGCGGCCGCATTCGTGAGCCAGGCTGCGGCATCGATCACGCGCGCCGGCTTCGCGGGCGCGGCAAGTTCTGCCGCTTCTGCCGGCGGGGCAGCCAGGATCAGGTCCGCGCGACTGGAACTGTATTGATTCGTAGGATCTTCCATTCTCAGAGCGCACGCAGAAGGTGTATAATTCGCGGCAGGAGAGCGAGGCAGTTTTAACAATTTGCGCTGCGCTTGCCTATCCCGCACATTTTCCCGTGTCCATTAAACTCGACGTTACCACGTCAATTCACGATGTCGCCAGCATCAACCCTTGTTTCCTTTCCTCTCGGAGCAACTCTCATGCAACGCTTGATGTTGGGCAGCTGGTCGGCAGCGACGATTTTCGTCGCGGTGGTAATTTGCAGCGCGTGTTCGCTGGCGCAAGAAACGGGCAAGCCAGCAGAAAAGCCGGCCGACAAGTCACCCGAAGGGCTCGTGCGGCTGTCGAAAAAGCATGATGTCTGGCTCGATACCAAACGCAAAGCAGTCGTTGTCGACGGCAAGATTTGCCTCCGCGAAGGGCAACTCGAAATGTTCGCTTGCCCCAAGGGTACCAAGGAACACGAATCGATCATCGCACTGAACTGCTTGCCTGAAGAAGTGCACGCCGGCCTGCTGGCTCTCGGCGCCAAGCCCGGCACACCGGTGAAGTTCGATCCCGAATACAAAGCTGCGACGGGCGAGATCGTCGATATCTTTGTCCTCTGGAAGAACGCCGACGGCACGAGCAAAGAAGTGCGCGCGCAAGAAATGGTCAAGCATGCGAAAACCGGCAAGGCGATGGAATATGACTGGATCTTCGCCGGCAGCGGCTTCTTCAAGGATGAGCAAACGGGCCGGTTGCATTATCAAGCCAACGGCGGCGACTTCATTTGCGTGTCAAATTTCCCCTCGGCGACACTCGACCTGCCGGTGGCCAGCACCGATGCCAACGGCGGCCTGCTGTTCCATGCCTTCACCGAAAACATCCCACCGAAGGGAACCGATGTCCGTGTGGTACTCGTGCCGAGGCTGAAGAAGGCCGAAGCCAAGCCAGCCGACAAGCCGTCGGAAGCACCCGCCACCAGCACGCCGAAAACGGATGCCCCTGCTCCCAAGTAGTGCAGGGCACGCAGCACGAACCCGAGGTTCCTGCGAGTAGTTTGGCGCACGAACCTCGGAGTTTGTGCTACGGGGTTTTCGCCAAATCGCAGGCCCGCCACAAGTACCACGCAGCGGCCGAACGAAACGGCGCCCAGCGTTTTCCCTTCTTGGCGATTGCTGCGAGTTCCGGCAAGTCATCGCCATCGGCGTACTTGAGATACGTCAGCGCGAAGCCTTTGCGAATGCCGAGATCGGCCACTGGCAGCACATCGAGCCGCCCGAGCGTGAACATCAAGATCATCTCGGCAGTCCAGCGACCCACGCCCCGAACCTCCGTCAAACTTTCGATGATTGCTTCATCGTCCACGCTCGTGAGCGCTTTCCGCTCCGGCACCAGCCCCGCCGAACTGCGGGCCGCGAGATCGCGAATCGATAGCAACTTGTTGGCCGACAGCCCCGCGCCGCGGAGTGTTTCATCGGGCAGTGCGGCAATGGCTGCGGCATGATCCGCTGGGTTCTTCGGCAGCAAAGCGAGCACGCGGCCGTGAATCGTTCCCGCTGCTTTGCCGGAAAGTTGCTGGTACACGATTGCCTTCATGAGCCCGGAAAAGATCGTCCCCTTTGCCGGTTGCAGCGTGAAGGGCCCTGCACGCTCAATCACGCGCGCGAGCTTCTTATCAGCGGTAGTGAGGTGAGCGATGATCTCTTCGGAACGCGGATGAATCGGAGGTTGTTCAGCCATGGTCAAACTAGGGACGGGATTTAATCTAAATGTGAGAGCACGGCGCTTCATCCGCGCAGATCACTGAAAATTCCAATGCTTCACGCGCTCGCAAACTACTCGACCCATGGATCGATACGAGTCATCGCCATAATCGCCGTTTTCTGGCAGCGCGATCACAAGATCTGGTTCTAGCCAAAGCATCAGTGGTTTGTCGGGAAACGCCGTATAGCGCGCCTGTCCAGCGGGCCACTGCTGGCTTCCGCCCGGGGTGTGCAACGTGATTTGGTTCAGGTCCATCGTCAGCTGCCACAAGCCGTCGACGCCGACAACCGGATGCGAGCGCTGATGCGCATAGTTACGGGCTGCCGCGGTGCGCTTGAGATGATAATTCAAGATGATCGCAGCAGCTGCCGAAGCAATCAGTAGTAAGAACCCGGCCAGCATAAAAAACAGATTCTCCGTAGCGGCCGTAACTTGCATGAGGACTTGCAGCGCAATCACGCCGAGCACCGGAGGCAGCGCACAAAAGCCTTGTTGCCGTTTCTGCCACCGGCGGAGCTGTTCTGAATTTAGTCGCTGCAAGGAATCGTCGACTTGAAACCAGCCCTGCAGCACTCGCTCTAAATCTGGATTGATTGGCGACTGTTCCGGCGGCGTTTGCGGCGAAGCGTAGGGATTAAATTCATTGTTCATGCGGCATCGATCGTCCTTTCGCCAGCAGTCCGCCAATATGCGTGATTCGTCGTCGAAGTGTCTTACGAATTCCCGCGTAGTCGTCTTCGACGTAATCGCCGTGCTTCGGCAACGCGATGGCCAAATCGCGTTCTAGCCACAGCACGATCGGCCGCTGATTCAATTCCATCCGTCTTGTTTTGGCGAGCGGCCACGATTGCTGGCCGCGGTGCGTGGCGATGGAAATTGTCTCTTCATCGATTTGCACCTGCCACGGCCCCGTAGCACTGAGCACGGGATGCGATTGCAACTGCCGCAGGTTATGCCAAAAGATCGACCAATCGATCGTTACATGCACGGCTACCGAAACGCACGCGCCGACGATAAAGCCCACCCCCATCGCCAGGACGCCGAATTCAACATTGGAGGGCGGCAGAAAGGGCCACACCAGCAGCAGAATCGCCGGCAACGCCAGCAGCGAGGAAACCAGCCAACCCACATGCCGCAGCTGATAACCTCGAGCCGCATCGCGCTGCGTCAGTTCATCCACATCAAAGCGACCACAGATGATGCGCTGTTCGTAGTTCGGATCCGCCTGCGTGAGAATCTGCGGGGATGAATAAGGATTGATAAGGTCGTTCATGATTCAACTCGTTGAGTTCATTCTACGCAAACTGAGAGCATCGCGGCGTCAGCTCGAAGCGTCCTGCGTTGGAGAGTCGATCACGCCGGCCGACGCCGCGACGTTCGCCAATTACTCGCCATCCGTGAGATTTTCTCCCCGTCTCCCCAGCGCCCCACCTCCTTACCGCCTCACCGCGCTGTTATTTTGAGAATGTGTATTCGAAGGACGTGCGTCGATCGAAACCTTCTCCAACAAACGCCAACCGTGCCTGAACCCGCCACCATGACCACTGACGCCACGTTTGACGTGCCTGCCGAACGCCGGCCGCGGCATGTGGCCGTCATTATGGATGGCAACGGCCGCTGGGCTCAGCGGCGGCAACTGCCACGCATCGAAGGCCACCGCCGCGGCGTGAACAGCGTCCGGCAAACCGTCGAAGAAGCTGCCCGGCTGCATCTCGAACAACTCACGCTCTTTTGCCTCTCCAGCGAAAATTGGAAGCGGCCGCAGCGGGAACTTGAATTCCTCATGCACCTGCTCGAACAGTACATGATCGAAGAACGAGCGACGATTCTGAAGCAGAACATCGTCGTCTCGATCATCGGCCGGCGTGAAGGAATCCCCGACGCCACGCTCCGTGAAATGGATGAAACCGTCCGCCTCAGCGCCGCGAACAACGGCACCCGGTTGTGCCTGGCGATCAACTACGGCAGCCGCGGCGAAATCGTGGATGCCACGCGAGCCATCGCGCAGCAAGTAAAAGACGGGAAGCTTTCGCCGGAGCAGATCGACGAGCAAGTCATCTCGGCGAACTTGTACACACGGAACATGCCCGACCCCGACCTGCTGATTCGCACCGCAGGCGAAATGCGGATCAGCAACTTTCTGCTCTGGCAGATCAGTTATGCAGAGCTCTGGGTCACCGAGCGCTGCTGGCCCGAGTTTGAGATCGCCGACTTGCATCAGGCCCTGCGCGACTTCGCCGGCCGCGATCGCCGCTTTGGCGGCTTGAAGAGTTAAGGGGGCCGTTGTGCTGCGTTGGCGGTTGTTGTCTTCCTTTGTCATTCTCGCGATCCTGTTGTCGCTGGTTGCACTCGACTATCAACAGATCGGCCTGCCGGGCATTTGGCTCGCGCCGGTGTTTCTGCTCGTGACCATTCTGGGAACGGAAGAGGTCATCTCGCTGCTGCGTAATCAAAAGCATGATCCACTGCCGGTGCCCACTTATCTCGGCAGCGTCGCGCTAGCCCTGGCCGGTTGCTACTGGCTCGGCCTGCAATTGTTGAACTTGGCAGTCCCTGCAAACACGTCGGCCGATTGGTCACTCCTGGCGCTCGCGCTGGGCGTGATCCTCGCCTTTGGCGGCGAGATGTGGCGGTTCAAGCGCGCGGGCGAAGGTTCGATCGTCAACGCCGCGCTCGCGATCTTCGCCATGGTCTACGTCGGCGGCTTGATGTCGTTCCTCGCCAAACTTCGCCTCGAGACGGACGGCGATCGCGGCCTGTTCGCGTTTCTCAGCGTGCCGATCATCGTGAAACTGGCCGACACCGGCGCGTACGCCACCGGCCGCATGTTCGGCCGCCACAAAATGACGCCTCTCCTCAGCCCGGGCAAAACCTGGGAAGGAGCCATCGGCGGTGTCTGCTTCGGCTGCCTCGGCAGTTGGCTGGCGTTCAGCTATCTGCTCCCCGCCATCAGCCGCACGCCGCCAGTCCCTCCCAACTTCATCGCGGTCCTGGCATATGGTCTCGCCCTCACACTTGCGGGCATGCATGGCGATCTGGCCGAATCGCTCCTGAAACGCGACATGCAACGCAAAGATAGCAGCACCTGGCTCCCCGGCCTCGGCGGCGTGCTCGACATCATCGACAGCGTGCTGATCGCCGCGCCCGTCGCCTATCTGTTTTGGAACACCGGCTGGCTCGGTTAAGGGCGGCTAAGGGCAAACGTTGGCAGCTTCTGACCCCAACTGTTGCAACAGTTTCGACGGGAGCCGCCCCTGCGGCTACCGAAGATCCATAACTCGTTTTGCCTCAGGGCTTTGTGAAATGTCGCCTGCCGTTGTCGTGCTCAAAAATGAACAAAAATGAACAAAAATGAACATCCCCACAACAGAAATGAATAGCGACTGAATAGGGAGGTTGCGCCCAAGACAACACTCGATAAGGGCTCCCTAACGACCCTTCACAGCAGAGCGCACATTCAGACCAAGAACAACCGTCCGAACACCGCACAAGAAATAGCTCACACCGGCTGACGGTAATCATCAGCCGGCGTCGTCTACCAAGATGCCAAAGAGCAGACTGCAGGACACACGGTGCTGGGAGCATCGTAGTTTGTATTGTATACATTTGTTCACTTTTGTCAAGCCGAACGCCGCCGACCGAGTTCCTAGCTCCAGGCCTGCGATTCGACTACGCTAGTTGGATCCTCCTCTCGTTCCGGAGTCGCTCCTATGTCGCTGGCGGATCCTCCGACTAACCTCTCTGCGTCCGCCGTTCGGCCGTCTCCGGCGGCGGCTTATTCCGCCGTGGTCGAACGCGTCGAAGCAACTCGGCGGCGCGTTCTGTTCTGCACTGCTGTCGCCACCATCATTGCACATGCAGCCATCTTGCTCGCGGCCTTCGCGACCTTAGCGATGCTCGATTGGCAGTACGAACTCCACGGATTCGCGCGCAGCGTGCTGTTGCTGGGGTTGCTCGTCGGTGTCGCCGCAACGTTGGCCCTGACCTGGCGCGCTGCGGCCAGTTATTCGCTGGCTCGCACGGCCGTCGACATCGAAAACGAAGTCGATGCGTTCGGTCAGGGACTTCGGACGGCGCTCGATTATCAAGAATCGGCCGATCGCGATTTCATCGCCCGTCCCGCCGCGGCTTCGCCCGGATTGCTCGGCGCGTTGCACCACGAAACGTACTCCGTTAGCCAGCGCGTCGCCTGGCGCGAAGTGGCCCCCGCGCGCTGGTTTTGGCCCGCGGTCCTTGCGCTGCTGCTTGTCTGCGGAGTTTGTTTGCTGGCCCTGGCGATCAATCCGGAACTGCGGATTGCGGGCGGTCGGATGTTACTCCTGCCGTGGCAATACACACAGGTGACGTTTGAACCACAACAGACCACGGTGAAGCAGGGCGAGAGTGTTGTTGTCACGGCCACGATTGCCGGACGACCGATTTCAGCGGCCCGTTTACGTTTCGCCAGCACAACCAAACCGACGGAATGGACCACCGTCGACTTGCTTCCGTCGGACTCGACAACAACGGCTGATCCAGCAGGACAATCACCACTGCTTCACGGCAAGGTTCAAGCGAAGCTGACCGACTTGCGGGAAGACACTGTCTTCGAAGTGCTCGCCGGACCAACGAAGCTACCTGCCGGCAGCATTCGCGTACGGCAGCCGCTCACGATCAAGCATTTCCAAGCCGACATCACGCCGCCTGCGTATACGAAGAAACCGGCGACCGTCGTCGAAACTTACGATCTGAAAGTTTGGGAAGGCTCGCAGGTTGCTTTGGAAGTCGAACTGAATCGCGCCGCGGCAACGGCCACTTTGAAACGTCTCGATACGCCGAAGGACAAACCGGCGGTCGACTATCCAGCTGTCATCGCTGCAGATTCGCTGCAGTTCCAATTGCACGATCTCCGTGAAAGTGGCACGTACGAACTCACCGCCGTCGCTGCCGATGACATGCCGCTCCAGCCCCAGCGACTGAAGATCCAGGTCACCCTCGATCGCAAGCCGAACGTAAAGTGGGTGCAGCCCGAGGAGCAATGGGAAGTCACGCCGACCACCGAAGTGACGATGGCAATTGCCGCCGAAGATGATCTCGGTGTGCACAAGGCGGGCATTGCCTATCAAGTTGGCAGCGGCAAACTCGAAACGCTCTGGGAAACGGATGCAGCCGGTGCGGAGCAATCGCTGGCAGCCGTCGCCGCGCTGCTGCTCGAAGAACGTGGCCTCACGCACAAGGACAGCGTTACCTATCACGCGTTCGCCGAGGACAACTATTTCGACCAGCCACGGCGGACCACAACGCCGCTGCGGTTTATCGACATCCGGCCTTATCAGCAGAATTTTCAACTCGTCGAGGGGGGCGGTTGCTGCAACGGCAACAGTGTGACGCTGGAAGAGTTGATCAAACGCCAGCGCGAACAACTTGCGCAATCGTTCGCGGCGCAGGATCAACTGTCGCTCAAAAAGACAGCCGCCATGAAAATGACAGCAGCGCAAACCGAGCTGCAGGATCAGACGATTGAGTTCGCCAAAGGGCTGGCCGAACGTGGCGCCGCAGTGCTGCCGCTCGATGAAGCTGGTCGGCAAATGGGTACCGCAGTGACCGCACTCGAAGAGGGTGATGTAGTCGCTGCGGTTCCCGCGCAGCAGCAGGCACTCACGTACCTGATCATGGCCCGCGAGAATCTGCGCAAAAAGCTGAGCAACTCGAGCAGCTCGGCCGAATGTCGCAAGTTCGACCGCGAGCAAAAGCAGAAGCTCCGCTTGCCCGAGCAAAAGAAACAAGATCAGCAGAAGCAGCTGGCGCAAAGCAAAAAGCAATTGGAAGAGCTCGCGAAACGCGAACGCCAATGGTCGCAGCAAGCGAGCCAGGCCTGCCGGAATCCAGCGAGCGGCAGTTCCAGCAAACCGTCAGAACAGCCGCCACAGCCTGCCAAGGAAGACGTCGCCCAAGCGCAAGAGCAAATGGTCAAGGAACTCAGCGAACTGCAGGAGCAGATCGCCCAGAATGAGCTGGCCGGCAAAACCGCGCAGGAACAAGCAGCCCGCGCGAAAGAAGCGATGGAGCAGGGACAAAAAGAGTTGGAGCAGAACAAAGGAGACGCTGCGAGCAAGCAAGGCGAGACCGCTGCCGATCGCCTCGAACAACTGGCCGCTCATCTCGCGGCGATGCATCAAAAGGACGTCGGCCAACGTTTGCATCAGGCGCAGAAGAACGCCGCGGAGTTGGCGGCGAAGCAAGAGAAACTGGCAGGCAAGGCAGCAGGCAAAAGGGAGAACGGAGAAGGCAAAACACCAAGCGATGAAAAAGGTGGTGGTGGCGAACAGCCTTCGGATCAAGCACTTGCTGGTGAGCAGCAGGATCTCGCACAACAGGTCAAGATGCTCGCGGAAGTGCTCGACAAATTGCGTGAAGATGCGCAGGCCGAAAAAGGTCCGACGGCCGGTACGCTCGAACAAATCGCTGCGGAGCAAAAGCCGGGCGAGATTGCGGCTGGCATGGAACGAACGGCCGCTGATTTGAAAAACGGCAAGCCGGAAGCCGGTCAGACCGGCGCGAAGCAAGCCAGCGACGACCTTTCGCAATTAGCGCGAGCGCTCGGCGCGGCCAAGGGGGAGCTTTCGCAGCCGCTGTTGCAAGAACTGATGAAGCTGGAAGAGCAATTGGCGAAGCTGCGCGAAGAAGCGGGGAAAGCAGGAAAGGCAGGAAGCAGAAGTGAGAAGGCAGAAGGTAAGACGCCCGGTGAAGGTCCTGGCAGTGTTGCAGAGAAATGGGAGCAACTGCAGGAACGTTTGCAGCAATTGGCGGAAAGCGATAAGCGGTTGAACGAAGCGCTGCGCAAGCTCGGTGGCAATCAGCCGCTCCAGCCCGGTGATAAACTTCGGCCGAGCGAGTTCCAGCCGAATGGCAACCAAGAAACGCCGCCGGGGCATTATTCCTGGGATCAGCTCGGCGATTACAAGGGGCTCGACGAAATCGCCAAAGCGCTGCAGGTGAAGATCCAGGAAGCGATTCTCGCCGGTGCGATGCACGATGCCGATGAGCCCGTGCCGCCGGAATATAAAGGGCTGGTCGAAAAATACTACCGCACGTTGTCCGACGATTTGAGGTAGCCGATGACGGAATGGTCGTCGCCCTATTCAGTCGGCTTGTATGTGGCCGCAGCGCTCGCCGTGGTGCTGCTCGTCGTTGTCGCGCGGCGGACGGCGATTTCCGCTCGCCTGAAAAGTTGGGCGCTCTTTCTGCCGCGGCTAGGCGTGTTTGCGCTGTTGCTGTTGATCCTGCTCAATCCGGTGCGCCGCCGCGAACATCGCTTGCCCGCGAAGCCCGCGCAAGTTCACTTCCTGGTCGATGGCTCGCGCAGCATGGCGCTGGAACAACCACTCAGCCGCGCAGCCAGCGTGCAGCAATTGATTCAGGAAGTCGATTCGCGTCTTCAACAACCCGATCGCGCTCAAGTGCAACTCTTTCGTTTCGGCCAGCAATTGAGTTCCGCTGCGGATGTTTCGCAATTGCAGCCGCGTGACGATGCGACGCAACTCGCGGCCGCGCTCGAGCAACTGCCGAGTCGCTTCACCCGTGAACCGCCCCGCGCTGTATTCGTCTTCTCGGACGGCGCGCTCGATGATGCCGAGCGGATCGAAGAAGTGGCTGCCGCCTATCGCGAGTTGCAAGTGCCAATTCACGTCGTTGCTCTCGGCAACACCGATCTCCGCGGCGACCTGGCGATCGATGATCTCGTCCTGCCGCCCAAAGTCGACTCCGGCGCCAAGGCGCCGATTCGCGGCGTCGTGCGCGGCAGCGGTTATGCCGGCACGCGAGTGGTCGTGCAAGTTCGTTCGAAAGGCCGTCCGCAATTGCCGCCCGTCGCCACCTTGCCGATCACACTCACTGGTCAGCCGCAACCTTTTGAACTTGTCGTCGAAGCGAATCCGGATCATGGCGAACTGGAGTTGCTGCTGCCGCCGCAGCCGGGCGAGGTCACGCAGCAGAACAATCGCGTGCCGTTTCACCTGGTCCGCGCGAACCGAAAGCTGCGCGTCATTTATATGGAAGGGACCGGCAGCAACGAATATCGCTGGGTACACGACGCACTGACCGAGGATAAAGACATCGAATGCCTGTCGATGGTCGCCGATGCGCAGTACACGCAGCGGCCGCGACTGATCCGCGTCGACGATCGCTTGCGCGGCTTTCCCGCGACCCGCGAAGAGCTGCTGCAATACGACGTCGTGATCTGCAGCGATATTTCCCGCGGCGCGTTCACGCGCGAACAATTGGATTGGACCGTGGAACTCGTCGCCGAGCGCGGCGGCGGCTTTGCGATGATCGGCGGCCACACCAGTTTCGGCTCAGGGGGCTGGGATCAAACTTCCTGGGACAAGTTGATTCCCATCGACATGGCCGGCGGCACGATCGGCCAGGGTTGGCTCTATCACACCTTTCACGTCAAGGTTCCCGACGCCGCGATCGCACATCCCATTTGGCGAATCCTGGAAGATCCCGCACAGAACAAGCAAGCCCTCGCGGCGATGCCGGTTTTTTTCGGCACGAACTACATGCATCGACTAAAGCCCGCTGCGACCGTGCTGGCCGATTCGGCGACTCCCATTCCTGGTGTCGGCATCATGCCGATCTTTGCAGCGCAGACTTATCAGCGTGGTCGCACGTTTGCGTTTGCACCGGATACCACGGCCGACTGGGGCCGCGACTTCGAACGAAACTGGGGAGAGAACGGCGACAATCGTTACTTTCGCCGTTTCTGGCGCAACGTGGTTCGCTGGCTGGCGGAAAACTCTGCGGCAGGGAACAAGCGACTCCAGGCTGCTGCCGATCGCGTGATCTATCGCGCAGGCCAACCGCTTGTGATCGAAGCCACTGCCTTTGATGAAAAACTCAAAGCCACGACGGATTACGAAGTGACCGCGCAGCTGGTGTCATCGACAGGAAGCAATCCGCCTAAACTCGGCGCGCCGGTCACGTTGCAGCCGCGCGGCGCCGGCCAGCCATACCGCGGCGAACTTTCGCTGTCATCGCTTGCGACCGATGTGCAACTCGCCGACGCTGATGCCATTCAACAAACGCAAACGATCAATGTAGTCGCCACACACCAAGGTCAGCAGATTGCCAGCATTAACTTGCAAGTGCAGGTGCTGCCCGATCTGCACGAACTGCTACAGCCCCAGGTGCAGCCACAGAACCTGGTCAAACTCGCAGCGGCTGCGGATGGGAAGGTCTTGCACGGCGCGGGAGAGATCGTCGATTTGCTATCGCAGCTGAAAGCGAAGGAGGGTGATGCTCTCGTTTCGCGGCAGCCACTGTGGGACAGTCCGCTGCTGTGGTTCATGATTCTGGGCTTGCTGGCGATCGAATGGTCGCTGAGGCGGTTGGCGGGATATGGGTAACGTGGGCCGGATCAAGCTGTACGCAGCGCCGATCCGGCTTACGTTCTACTTTCTGGCGAAGTGATGGCATTCTTCATTTTTCGCCATTGTCGCGCGGCTGCGGCTTTTGCTATGGTGGCTCGCGTGTGCCCCAAAGCTGGGGTGACAGGTTTTAGACAGGGATGTCGCCCGCGCTGCCAAGTGGGCCTTAAACACAGGCGTCGTCGCAAAAAATTCGACGACGAGTTTGCCATGAACGGATGGAACCGTGCAGCAATTGCTGGGCAAAGCAAGTTTCGCGCGCTAACAAATGTCGCCCGCGTGGCGCTGTTGTTGGCCGTCGCCTTTGCACCAGCTGCGACCCGCGCACAAGAGATGGCAGCCGAGGCGCAGTGGATTTGGACCCCCGCGCACAAAAAAGACTCGGCGCCGGAGCGAACCGATTGCCATTTTCGCAAGTCCTTTGTCTTGAAAGATCCCGAGGCATCGCAGTTGGCGATTGCGGCCGACGATCAGTACGAACTGTTCATCAACGGCAAGCGGATCGGCGCCGGCGAATCGACGCGCAAGCTCGATGAATACGACATCAGCAAGAGTTTGGTTCGCGGCCCGAATGTAGTTGCCGTCCGCGTGACGAATAAAACCTCCGGCTCCGCTGCTCTCGTTGTTCGTTTGACGGTGAAAGAAAAAGGTGCCGGCTGGAAGTCGTTCTCGACGGACGAAAGTTGGAAAACGCAACTGCGGCCGTTCCCGCTGTGGAACACCGCGCTCTACTCGGATCGCAGCTGGGAAGCTGCCGTTTCGTATGGTCCGCTCGGAGGCACCGCTCCTTGGGATCGCCGCGAAGAAGCTCCCGTCGCTGCAGAGGTTCACCGCAACGAACGGTTCGACATTTCACCGGAATTTGAAGTGCAGCAGATCTTCACCAGCGAGCAGTGCGGTTCGCTGATCGCCTGCACGTTCAATGAATTCGGTAATCTGCTCATCTCGCGCGAAGGAGGCCCGCTGCTGATGGCCTTCGATAGCGACGGTGACAAACAGTTCGACAAAGTCCGCACCTACTGCGACAAGGTGAAGAGCTGCCAAGGGATTCTCGCGCTCAATGGCGAAGTCTTTGTGACCGCCGACGGGCCCGATGGTCCGGCACTCTACCGCTGCGGCGATCGCGATCGGGATGGTTTGCTTGAAGACGTCAAGACCGTCATCAAGTTGCCGACTGAAAATCCGGAACACGGCGGCCACGGCATTGTCCTGGGGCCCGATGGCTTGATCTATGTGATGGTCGGCAATCACGTGCAGTTGCCCGAAGGTACCGACACCGGCAGCCCGCATCGTGATTTTTACGAAGGAGATCTCGTCGGACCGAAGTACGAAGATCCGACGGGTCACGCGGCTGGCGTGAAGGCGCCGGGCGGCACGATCATTCGCACCGATCCCGTCGGCAGCGGCGTGCAGATTGTCGCTGGCGGTTTCCGCAATCCTTATGACCTGGCCTTCAATCGTGAAGGTGAAATCTTTGTCCACGATGCCGACATGGAATCGGACGAAGGTTTGCCCTGGTATCGCCCCACACGTGTCACGCACGTGCTGCCCGGCGGCGAATATGGCTGGCGGAGCGGCTGGTCGAAGTGGCCGGAGTATTACATCGATTCGCTGCCGGCCACGCTCGACACGGGTAAGGGATCGCCGACGGGCATTGTTACTTACAACCACCACATGTTCCCGATTCGTTACCATGGCGCTGTCTTCACGGCCGACTGGTCGCAAGGAAAAATCATCGCGCTGAAGTTGAAGCACAACGGGGCTTCGTACCAGGCGACGCCGGAAGTCTTTCTGCAAGGCAATCCGCTGAACGTCACTGATCTGGATGTTGGTCCCGACGGTTGGCTGTATTTCGTCACCGGTGGTCGCGGCACGGCGGGCGGCGTGTACCGCGTCATGTGGCGAGGACAAGTCCCCGAACAAATTGCGAACGTCGGCACGGGCCTGGCGGCCGTCATTCGCCAGCCGCAAATCGGCAGCGCTTGGGCTCGGCAGAACATCGCCGCGCTGAAGAAACAGCTCGGTCCGGAGTGGAACCCGAGCTTGATCGGCGTCGCGCAATCGGCGGCCAATCCGGCCAACTATCGCTTGCAAGCTCTCGATCTGATGCAATTGTATGGCCCCGAGCCAACGCCCGAATTGCTGCTGCAACTTTCGAATGAACAAAACGAAATCGTGCGTTCGAAAGCCGCTCAACTCATGGGCCTGCATCCGAGCGAGGAAGGCCACGTGCGGCTGATCGAAATGCTCGACGACAGCGATCGCTTTGTCCGTCGCAGCGCCTGCGAAGCACTGTCCCGCGGCGACCAGGCTCCGCCGGTCGATAAATTGCTGAAGATGCTCGCGTCTGACGATCGCTACGAATCGTGGTCGGCCCGCCGCTTGCTCGAACGCATGCCGGTGGCCTCGTGGAAGAAGAAGATCTTCGAAGCCCCCGGTCACCGTTTGCTGGTACAAGGCGGCTTGGCGCTGATGATTGCCCATCCGAGCAAAGAGCACGCGCTCGAAGTCGTGCAGCACGTGCAGAAACACATGCAGACGTTTGTCAGCGATGGCGACTTCATCGATCTGCTGCGGCTGTCCCAAGTGGCAATCCATCGCGGCGAAGTTCCATCCGACGAAGTGATCAGCTTCCGCGCGTTGCTGGCCGAAGAGTTCCCCTCGGGCGAACCGACGATGAATCGTGAACTGGTGCGCCTGCTCGTTGGTTTGCAAGACACCAGCGTCACGCCGCGATATCTCGAGTATCTGAAATCAAATGTCACTGACGCCGACAAGCTGCACGTTGCGATGCATCTGCGGTTTATCGAAACCGGCTGGTCTCCTGAGCAGCGCTTGGAACTGCTCAAGTTCTATGAAACCGCCAACGCGAAGAAGGGTGGCGGCAGCTATGCCCGCTACATCATCAACGCGACGCGTGACTTCGCGAAAACGATGACCGAGAACGAAGCCCGCCTCGTGCTGGCTCAAGGGACCGAAATGCCGAACTCGGCGCTCGGCGCCCTGTATACCTTGCCCGAACAACTCGACGAAACCACGTTGCAATCCCTCATCGATCTCGACGCCAAGTTGGCCGATCGACAAGGCGATGCCTTCCAACGGCTGAAGGTCGGCATTGTCGCAGTTTTGTCGCGCAGCGCGGACGAAGCTTCGTATGCTTACCTGCGCAAAGTTTGGGAGCGCGATCCCGATCGCCGCCAGGCCATTGCGGTCGGCTTGTCGCAAAAACCCGAAGGGGACAACTGGCCCTATCTTGTACGTAGCTTGCCGACCCTCGAGCCGAATGCGGCTCGCGAAGTGCTCAGCAAACTCGCCACGGTGCCACAAGCGCCGGAAGAAGTCGATCCCTATCGCCATGTGATTTTGCTCGGCTTGAAGATGAAGGAAAAAGGTTCGGGACCGGCCATTGAACTGCTGCAGTTCTGGACGGGCGAAGAACTTAGCAAAGACGAAGAGCCAGCCGTGCAAATGGCCGCCTGGCAGAAGTGGTTCACGGAAAAGTATCCCGATCAGCCCGAAGCGGCCATTCCCGCTGCGGCCGATGCGAAGTACACCTTCGACGCGATCTATGCCTATCTCAACGGTGAAGAGAACGAAAAAGCATCTGCGACGCGTGGCGCCGAAGTCTTTGTCAAAGCCCAATGTGCCAAGTGCCACCGCTTTGGCGACAAAGGTGAATCGATGGGCCCCGATTTAACGACGCTGTCGAGCCGCTTCACCAAGCGTGAGATTCTCGAATCGATTTACTATCCGTCCATGATCATCTCGTCGCAGTACGCAGCGAAGACGATCCTCACAACCGATGGCAAGACTTTCAGCGGCATTGTCGCGCCGGGCGCTGGTGGCGAAACGGTTGTCCTTACGAACAACGGCGATCGCATCACTTTCCCCGCGGCGACGGTCGACGAGATCAAGCCGAGCAAGGTTTCGGCCATGCCGGCTGGTTTGCTCGAAGCGCTCACACCGGAAGAAATCGCCGACCTGATGGCCTATCTGCTGCGGAATAATAAGGCCGGCATCGCCCGTCGACCGCTGGAAAAGCTCGATCGATAAGAGACCGGCGGCACAATCGTTACGACCGGACCGAGGATTACAAAGCACTTCATCGCCTGTGAGTTAGAGTTGAACTGAAGAGAGTTCAGGCAACTCAGCCGAAGGTGGGCGATGGACGTGGTGGTGACGAATCAGGCGCTAAGACGAACGTGGGGAAGCTCGCGCGGCGCCTTCACGCTCATCGAACTGCTGATGGTTATCACCGCGATGACGATCATCGCGGGTGTGGTAGTGCCGCAAGTCGGCTCCGCCATCGACGAAGCCAAGCATGCCTCGATGCTCGAACAACAGCGAGCGTTGTCGCTGGCCATCGAACGCTATCAGATCGACCACAATGGTCGCGCGCCGGATGAACTGGTGAATCACGCCTTGCCGCAATTGGTGAATTTCACCGATGCAGCAGGAGCGATCGGCACGACGCCCAGCCACCGCTTCGGCCCTTACGTCAAACCGCGGATGCCGATCAATCCGCTGAACAACAGCAGCGAAGTCTATCGCAGCAACTCCGCTCCGCCGACCAACCTGGCCAATCGCGCCGGTTGGGTTTATCACGTCGAATCGGGACAAATCTGGGCCGGCTTGTATCAAGGCGATGCGACTAGTATTCCCGTCGGTGGTTCGAATTAGTTTTTCGCCGCTTTGCCATTTATTTGCCGATTCACGGAGCGAAGCAACGACTCACACGAGTTCGGTTTGATTCATGTCTGCCAGAATCAACTGCAACGCTTCGGCACAGAGTGAAGTCGGCAAGCTCGAAACATCATGCCGTTCGTTCAGCACCTGCGACGGGCTGAGCGGCAAATGCACAAACGCCGATTGCGTCTTCAATTTCTTTTCGGCTGCGATGTGCTGGGCCAGATAGAAGATTGCGTTGCACAAATAAGTTCCCGCGTGATACGAGACTTGCACAGGAATGCCCGCCGCGCGGATTTTGGACGACCACGATGCCAAAGGCAATGCGGTGCGATATGCGGCCGGTCCATGCGGCACGAGCGTTTGAAAGTCGTCTGGGGACTGTGTTGATTCACCGGCTACGTTGACCGCGATGGCTTCCAAGTGAATTCGCGACGAACCGGGGGCCTGGCCCAAGTGCAACGAATAGTCGTAATTGGCGGCGAGATCTTCGCTCAACTTGGCGCGCGTCTTTTCAAAATCAACGGGATAACGGCGCGTCACGACGCGCGGCGCGGTTGGCAATTCGCGCGTAAGCGCCACCAATGCATCCCAACTCGCGTTGGTTGCCCAGCGATCGTAGGGCTCAAAGGCCGTGATGAGCACAGTGATTGGCGAAGCGGATTTCATCGCTACAAACTCTCGCGGCGGTGCAATTGTGCTGAAAATAAGACTATATCTCGAATGGCGCTGCTTTGGGAAAACCCGGCTGTTTTCCCAACGTTAAATTCGCCGAAACTCGGTTCCTAGCGGAATACCTTGACCCCACCCCCGTAGCCACCTAGAGTTGCGTAGAGAGATTCGATTTCAGCCTGCAGGCTTCTAACTGTTGACTTCCCATGAACTACTACTCTCAGCAGAACCCCTACCAATCGCCGATTGGTATTAACGATCTGCCAGCCGCATTTGCCGAGACTTCGGCGCGGACGGCATTCATCCGCCGCACCTATTTGCATGTGTTTGGCGCGATTTTGCTGTTCGTCGGCATCGAAGCCGCCATCTTCACCCTCGTGCCCGCCGAAACGCTCGGCGGCACCATGGCGATGATCTTCCGCGGCAAGTGGGGCTGGTTCGCCGTGCTCGGCGCCTTCATGGCCGCTAGTTGGGTGGCTCAATCGCTGGCCAATTCGGATGCTTCGCCCGCCGCGCAGTACGCCGGCCTGTTGATGTATGTCACAGCCGAAGCGTTGATCTTTGTGCCGCTCCTCTTTTTCGCCAGCATCAGCGCCCCGGAAACCATTCCTGCGGCAGGTCTGCTCACGCTGCTGATCTTCGGTGGGTTAACTGCGTTTGTCTTGATGACCAAGGCCGACTTCAGCGGCTGGGGCCAATACTTATGGTGGGCCGGCATTGCTGCGATGGGCGTGATCGTCGCGGGCATGATCTTTCAGTTCGCGCTGGGCGTGTGGTTCGCGGCCGCGATGGTCGGCCTGGCGAGCGGTTATATTCTGTACGACACCTCGAACATCTTGCACCGCTATCGCACCGATCAACACGTCGCTGCGTCGCTTGCGCTGTTCGCTTCGGTGGCCACGCTCTTCTATTACTTGCTGCGTTTGTTGATGGCGCTCAATCGGAAGGATTAGCGATTGCTCCCGCAGTGGAATGGGAGGGTGACGCGCCTCGCCCTCCCCCAGTCTGGCGATCGCGAAGGATGGATATGACGTACGACCCGCGCTATCTCGAGGGGATCGAGCACTTCAATGTTTGCGATTTCTTCGAAGCCCACGAAGTGTGGGAAGACCTGTGGAAGGACTACAGCGGCGACTTGCGGCTGTTTTACAAAGGTTTGATTCACGTCGCTGTCTGCCTGCATCACTTCGGCAACGAAAACATCCGCGGCGCGAAAAAGCTGTATCACAGCAGCCGCGGTTATTTGCAGCCTTATGGTCCGGTGTGTGAAGGACTGAACATCGAGCAACTCCTGGCGCAGATGGAAATCTGCTGCAGCGAGTTTCTCGATAGCACGGACGAATTTCCGCAGGTGACGATCGATCCGGAGAAGATTCCGGAAATTCATTTGCAAGACTAACGATGCACGGCATTGCAGCTATCACCGGATCTTCGCAGCCGCGGTTTGTCGAATCGCCGTCACCGCGTGATCCTGACGCCGGTGAAGTGCTCTGCCGCACCCTGGAACTCGGCGTCTGCGGCACGGATCGTGAGATTCTGCTCTCTGAAAAACCGTGGTTGCCTGCGAACGAAGACCATCTGATTCTAGGCCATGAATGCCTCGCGCGGATCGAAGCCGTGGGCGATGGCGTGCAAGAATTTGCAGTGGGTGATCTCGTCGTCCCCGCGGTTCGTCGCCCGTTTGCTGGACAAAAGCGGCGATTGGATCTGCTTCCCTTCGGCACGTTCACCGAACGCGGGATTGTGCAGGAACACGGCTTCAGCGTGCCGCAGTTTCTCGATCGGCCCGAGCATTTGTATCGTGTGCAGCCGGAGATTGCGTCGTTTGCCGTCCTCACCGAACCACTGGCGGTGGCGGAAAAAGGAGCTAATGAAGCGCTCGCCATGCAACAAGCGCGGTTGGGCTCCGGTATTTGGGAGCAACATCCCCCGCGCGTCCTCGTCACGGGACAAGGACCGATCGGATTCGCCGCGGTCCTTGCCTGCGTTTCGCGTGGTTGGCCAACAACGTTAGCGGGTCGCGATGCACCCAACACGTATCGCAGCCAATTAGTCGCAGAACTCGGCGCCGAGTATCTCCCGCTGGCTGATCATGATCTGACCGTGATCGATGATAGCGAACGCAGCGGCTACGACCTCGTCCTCGAATGTACGGGCAACGACGAGCTGTCGCTCGCTGCCGCAGCGGCTATGCGCTCCTGCGGCATCATGGTTTGGCTTGGCAGCAGCCGGGTGCCGCACGTGCGGCTGCACAATGTCGAACGCTTGATGCGCGACGGCTTGCTGCGGAACAATCTCTTCCTCGGCAGCGTCAACTGCGCGCCGCGTGACTTTCACGACGCGCTAGCGCATCTGCAATATTGGTGCGAGCGTGACGATCGCGCTCTCGCCAAGCTCATCACTGCCCGCGTCTCCCAGGCCGATGCTCTTTGGCACTATGAGCATCGTCAGCCGCAAGGGATCAAGACGGTGGTGCAGTTTACTTCGTAGCTCCTGCCGGCTCGGGCACTTTCCAAATGCGAATGCGACCGACCTGCGCGGCACTTACGATAACATTGCCGTCATCCGAGAGTTCTGCTTCGAGCATGCGCTGATATGTGGGCGTTTTCACGAGGACTTTACCGGTTTCAATATCCACGAGGTGCAGTTCGCAGCGATCGTCGTTCATGAGCGAGTGACGGACAAACGGCATCGTTCGCAGCCAGTTCGGGACTGCCTTGGATTCCTGCTCAAGTTCATGGTTCAGCACAATGACCCGTTTATCAGTAGGCAAGCCGACCACTTGATCCGTGAATACAAACGGCTTGCCCCCGCTACGTGCCCAGACGCGATTTTCAAACGCCAGATACTCTCCGCTGGTAGAAAACACCGGTCGCATCCCCCAAGGCGGTAAGTCTCTGATTTCGCCTAACAGCATTTCGTCTTGAAGTCGAACCACTTCCACGCGTCGCTCGTCGGTTTCGTCCTTTGCATCAAAGACTTTGATCAGTGTTTCGCCCGCGGGGTCAATGTATAAGAAGCCGGCAAAGGGAAACAACTTCGGCGGCGGCAGTTCTGGCTTATCGATTTCGATTACATAGAGACGCTGAATCTTCGGCGTAATTGTCGTCATCAAGAGATGTTCACCCGAATCGTCGAATTGTAACTGGACCATACGCTCTCGCGCGTTCAGCGGCCAGGTGCGTAACACGTCTCCGGTCTTTAGATCCATCAGTTGGCACGTCAAGAAATCTCCCGAGGCCATGTGCGCGCCATCGGGGCTAAAGGCGATTTCGCGATCCGCAGTCGAGACTTTCAGTTTCCGCGCGACCACTTCGCGATTCGTAAGCTGAAATACATGATCAGGACTTTCTTTTCCCTGTCGTGTCAGTGTTGAGTACGAGACATAGAGGAAGTCTCCGCGGGGCGACAATTCAAAGTTGGGAATTCCTGAACGCTCGATATCAATTTCCCAAGTTGGCAACCAGGGACGTTCGCGGACTAGCTGCCAGGCGATCAGGAAGCCGAGTGCACTACCACCCAGCGCTAAACCGACTCGCCGCGATTGCCGGCTAAACCACATCCGCTCAATCATTCCGATCGCAGCGGCGCGATAAAACGCAGTCGCCAAGATCGCGGCTACCCAACCGACGCTCACGACGAAGGCCGCGTAGGAAGTGACTTCCTCATTGTCTAGCTCCGGCATCAATTGCAACGTGTCATTAAAAAGGATCACGGTCGCCAGCACGCAGCCAACTACCGCGCCCAAACTGCCGCTGATAATCACGTACGCGCTACGGAAGCGGCCGATGCTCATGCCGAGAATCAAACCGGCGCACCAGAACGCCAATAGCAGCCGTTCATCGACGTACCAGTTTCTGGAAAAGACAATCGCTGACGTAAAGCCGGCCAGCGTCATTACGCTGAGTAGCGTGAGCAGTGAGAAACGAAAGAAGGTTGGCGGCGGTTGCTCGGTCGCAGCGGCAGGTGACAAAGATGGCTTGGCTGACGACACAACGGCGGCTCTGTATTGCAGGAATTACCGAATCCAGAACCGGCCTAAGAGCGAATTCAAGAATTTCAGCCAGGCCTGTCGGCTCTCAATCTGTTGGTTGAAGCCAACTTGCTTTGCATATACCGAGTCAGCTTCGTTTTGGCAGCCACAGCCGACGCAATAAGTGACATCTTTGGGGAGTGGTTGACGGCAACGCACGCACTGCTTGCCAGCAGGTGATTCACTCATCGATCAGTCCTCGCGACCACAGATCGGATTTGAGATCTGCGGTTCACTGTATCCAGCGCGAGGAGATGAAGACACCGTGCACGGAAAACTACTGCGGCCCGAAGCGTTCATCCGTTCCCATGCCATTGGCGTTGTAATCAGGCAAGGTGAAGAACGGCGGATTGTCGAGCGTATCGGCCGATTCCCAGCAGAAGTCGTCGTCGCCAGTGCTGCCAAAGACGTCGTCGTTGGCGCCGTCGTGGGTGATGCCGATGCTGACCGCGCTGGAGTTGTCGTTCGACAAACTCCACTGCGTGAGCAACGTCAGCAGCGCGGCGTCGCTGGCAGCAGGATTGAAATAGGTCGTGGGGTTATAAGTCGTCGTGCTGGCGACGCTGGTCCAACTGCTGGTTTCATTCTGCAGGCTGCCAGTAATGAGTAGATCGCTGCCGCCGCCGCCATCGAGCAAATCGGCGCCGCTGCCGCCGATGACCACGTCGTTGCCTACACCGCCATAAAGCTTGTCGTCGTTTCCGCCGCCGCTGAGCAAATCGTGCCCCAGTTGACCCGCCAGGATATCGTTCCCGGTGCCACCATAGATTCGGTCATCACCATCGGCGCCATCGAGCGTGTCATTCCCTTGGCCGCCGTAGGCATAGTCGTTTCCGCCGCCGGCCGAGACCTGATCATCGCCGCCGCCACCGTAGAAGACATCGTTGCCACCCAATCCACTGAGCACGTCGTTGCCGCCGACCACATCATCTTGCGGAGTTGGATCACTCGGCAGCGTGGGTGAATTATCGCCCCAGATGACGTTATCACCGCCACCGCCGTTGATGCTGTCATGGCCTAAGCCGCCCGACAGCCAGTCGTTCCCCAGAGCACCACTGAGGTAATCGTCGCCCCCTTCGCCGTAGAACTCGGCCGGGAGGTTCACGTTGGCTTGTGTGATGTAATCGTTCGCGCCGCCGGTGTACATCACCGTTTTGTTGGTTGCGCGGAAATCGCCCACAACAGTATTCACGCGCATCCGCACGCCGTACGGATTGGCGTTCGAGGCCAGCGACGTGAACTGCACCAGGTCGTTGCCCGGCGTGGATCGGCCGAACAAATCGCCCATCTGCACGTTGGTCAATTTCCCTTGATCGACCATGTTCATGTCTTCGATCTCAATCCAATTGATGGGCTGCACGCCTGTCACTGCCAGGGTGCCTGGTGAACTTGCCGAGACAATCACCGGCGCGGCGGTCGAGATCGCGCTGATGTCGAGATTGAGCACGTCACCAACCAGATCACCTTGCGGAGCAGCCGCGCTTACGGGCAAACCGCCGTCGATGAAAATGCCCGTTGTCACGCTCGGGCGAATGCCTCGAATCGCACTGGTGACAGCCTGGCCCACGTTGGCAGCGCCGGTGCCAATAATGGACGGTGGATTCTCGCCAAACGTATCGATGCCGTCCGTCGTATTCGGGTTGCCCAGCGCATCGCCATAGAGGTTGATCATCGCCACGCCGCTGGTCACTCCCGTGGGCGTGAAGCCGGCGCCAGTGCCCCCAAGCTGATCGGAGGTGAAGAGCAAAAACTGATCGGCGCCGGCCCATGCCGAGAGATTCACGGTGCTGAGATCGTGCGATGGAACGGTGTTGGCAAATCGGCCATCGATCTTGTCGCTCCCGGTCGTCGCGGTGTAGTTGAGCACGTCGATGTTGCGAAAGATTACATCGCTGTTGGTCGCCGTCGTGATGCCGTCGATGGAGTAGTCCTGCGAAGTCGCGACGTTCACTGGTGCGATAACTACATCGTCGCCCGTCGAATCGCCGGTGTCGATGATCGTCAGCGTGTCGGTGTTGCCGGCCATGCTTCCGTCGGCGCCGTCGATCGTGACCGTGCCGAGGATGAGGTCAACCGTATTCGTCGCGTTGTAAAGTTGGAACGAATCGTTGCCGCCGCCACCGAGCAACGTCGCGCTGGTCGTGCTCGGCAGAGATTGCACGCGCAGCGTATCGGCCGCGATGTCTCCGCCGGCGAGTCCCAGCAAGTCGCTCGTATTGCCGGCGACGAGCTGCACTGAAGTAAGCACTCCCGCATCGACACTCTGCAGATCGATTGACTCGGCGCCGTTGCCGCTGACCACCGCCAATCCCGCAAATCCACTCAGCGTGGTCGTTGGCAGCCCTGCATCAACGAGCAACTGCGTTTGGGCGCCGATGTCCGTCAGCGTAATGCTGTTCGTGGCCGGTGTGCCGGTTGCGTCGGCCAGCAGCGTGCCGCCGCCACCGCTGAAAATCATGGGTTCAATGTTTTCGAACGACATTAACATCGTCGGCGCCGCGAGCGTGGGAAAAGTCCCCGGCGCTGTCAGCAGATTGCCGCTGAAACCACCGCCGAGCGTATCGCTGAAGTAGCCCGCATTATTCGCCGTGGTGAGATTCAACTGCAGCGTATCGGCGCCGCCGCCTGCATTGAAGTGGAATGAAACATCAGCACCATCCCACGGTGTTTGCACGGGGCTAAGCGTTTCGAGCGTCAGGTCAGCACTTGCGTTGAGGTGCGAACCCGCGCTAGTGCCACCGCCGATGCCGGTGTTATTGACGACGGGCGCAGAGCCCGTGAATAACGGCAACCCACCGGCTGTCTCTTGAATGGTCAGCGTTTCGTCATCGCTTGAGCCGATGATCGTCAGCGATTCAATGCCGCTCTTCGCGCCGCCAAACAAAGGCGAGCCATTGACGGCCAGCAACAAGTTGGTGCCAGCAGGATTCATCTCGGCGACAATCGTGTCCGCGGCACCATTGCCATAACCCAGATATTGCATGTCGACCACCAAGTGATAGGGAACCACTGGCGACGTCACGATATCTTCGATGCTGTTGTAAACGAGGCTTGCTGCCTCCGTGCCGAAACTGAACGCACCATTGCCATCACCGGGGGTGAGCGTCAATGTCGGAGTGGATAAGCCGGTGAGGACTAGTGTCAGCGAATCGCCGGTCGTAGTCGCTGTCGGCGCCAAGCCGTTGACTTGAATCGGCGTTAAGACCCCCGCCGTATCTTGATCGGGACGCACAGTGAATGAATCCCCGCTCACATCGGTGCCGCCGTTAATCACCGCCAACGTCGCATCGATGTCAGCCGTGATATCGACGACGCCCCCCGTGGCGGAATCGGCGCTTCCAGCATCGACGTTCACGGTGACCGTTCCCGCCGCAGCAATCAGCGACAGCGAGGGGACCGTAATCGCATCGCCGCCGTTGAGCGTTATCGTCGAACCGGTCGACTGAATCACGGCAGGGGTGTTCACCGTCAAGTTGTCGGCTACCGCAGCCGTATCGCCCGCCGTCAGCGTGAGTGCCGCGGACGAAGTCACACTGGTTGCGACAGTCAGCGGACCAACGGTTGCGACGGTCAGCAAGCCTCCCAGGTTGCGCGCGGCAAAGCCAAGCGTGCGCAAGTCCGAAAGCGTCAAGAGTCCGCCGACGTTGCTGTTCGCAACATTCACCGCGCCACTCGTCGTGTTGTTGAGTTGAATCGCTCCGACCGCGGTTTCGATGGGGTCAATCGCTGTGCCGATTCCCGCCGTGGCCTGCAGATAAATATTCGTGCCGGTGATGTTGTTGTCGTCATCCGCGTCGGTAATGCTCGTGCCCGCGACGATTCCGCCGCCAGCCGTGGTCACATTCGCAATCGCTGCCGAACCGGTCGTAGTAAGCGTGTTGCCGCCGAGAACCAACGTGCTGTCGTTGGCGCCCACGCCGTCGCCAGCGCCGCTGAACGACGAAATGGTTTCGTTGTTCAAGAGCTCAAGCGTCGCGCCGAGGGCCACGCTCACGGCGCCACCGGTATTGAGAATCGCGTTGCCGTTTTGCAGGACCAACGTTCCTTCGGCGACATTCGTCGTACCCGAGTAGTTGCCAGTTCCGGCAATCGTAACAGTGCCTCCACCCACCTTGATGAAGTTCCGGTCGACACCGTTGATGGCTCCGGTCAATGTCAGCGAGCTACCTGCGTCGGCGCCAATGTTTCGATTGCCGACCGTGTTATGCAGGATGAGCGTGCCGCCAAAAGTATTCGCACCGTTCACACCGCGAAAAGTCGGAATCAGATTGGCCGGTACCCCGGAAACATAAACCGTCTCGCCGGCAGGAATGCTCACGCCGCCCGAAAGTTCCAGGATCGCCGCAGGATTATTCACGTGGAAGTAAGTTCCCACTGCGGCGGTGTTGCTGCGGAGACTCACGAGCCCTGCCGAGACATCCATCCAACCGCTGCCACCATTCGCGCCGCTGAGAATCAGCGTCCCGGGGCCCGTCTTATTGCCATAGCCGTTCGAAGTGAGAGCGCCGCTGACCGTCAGCGTGCCGGCCGCTACGTTGATAATGCTTTGCGAAGTCGTGGGAATGGTGATCGGTCCCGACCAGATGTTGTCCCCTGCCACATTGCGAAGCGTGCCGTTTGCCAGGCTTTGATTCAGCGTCAGCGCGTTCGCGACGGTGATGTTATTCCGCAGATCGATCGTGCCGCCTCCGACGATTACAGCCGGGCCTGTTCCCAGAGCGCTGCCATTCGAAATGTCGACGAAGCCTGCGGTCACGGTCGTCGTACCGGTGTAGGTATTCGCGGCCGGCAGAGCCAGCGTGCCGTTGCCGATTTTGCTAAGCGAAATCCCTCGCCGCAGTGGGCCTGTTCCGTTCTGCCCCAAATCGCGGATCGTTCCCGAAATCGTGAGGTCCGTTGCGGCGCCAGCCACAGTGTCGGCGACGTTGACGGTCCAAGTCCGTGTTCCGGTCAGGTCGATATCGTTGACCAAATAGATGCCGGCCGAAATTGTGGAAGCGGCAGTGCCAGTAACCAGAAACGTCCCATTCGAAGAGTTCCCAATGCGGAACGGATTCCCCATCACCGTGCCGCCGTTCAGCGTCAGGTTGTTCATGTAGTTCACGCTATCGACGGCAGTCCCCGCCGTGAAATTCAGCGTGCCGCCATTCAAGACGATGTTGTTGGCGCTGCCAATATTCCACTCTCGCGCGACTTGCAGCGTGTTGCCGCTACCCACCGCGATGGTCGTTGCTGCCGGAAAATACCCGCTATCGAACGCAGCCCCCGTGCGACTCAGCACAAGGGTGCCGCCGTTCACCGCGACGCTGCCAGTGAAAGCGCCGACTGCGCCGTCGAGGGTTTGCGTTCCCGTGCCGGCCTTGATGAGCGACAACGCGCCGCTCCCATTTTGTAGCGTGCCAGAGAACGTGCCTCCTCCGTTGTTCGAGCCGATGGTTAGCGTGTTGGCTCCCACGATGTTGTCGATGGTGCCGCTGCCGGTCAGCGAGTTAATCGCTTCACCGTCGTTGTTCAGTCGCAAAAACGTGCCGGCTCCCAAATCCACATTCGAGGCATCCGGAATTTGATTGCCGGCGGGGCCGACTTGGAGAATGGTTCCCGCGGTCGTGACTACCACATTGCCCACGAACGTGTTGCTCGCTTCCCAAGTGGTGCGAGCGCCGCCCGTGACCGTCAGCGTGCCCACGTTGCCGCTGATCACGCCGCTGAATTTCGTCAGGTCGGGATCAGTCCCTTGCATCGTCGTAGCGCGGTTGAGAGTGACGCTGCCGCTGAAGTTGGTCGAAAACGCGCCGGCCGCAGTTCCTGTGCTGCCAATGGTGGCCGTGCCTGACCCGCTCGCCGAAACCACGAGCGGATTGGCGTGCGTGCTCGCGTCGCTCCGATTGACGAGAAAGGCAACCGGATTGGCGCCGGTGTTGGCATCGCCGAGCGTTACCGTGCCGGTGGGATCCAGCGAACCTGTCGTGCCGCCGTCGCCTAAGATTAGAGATCCCTGGCTGATCGTCGTTGCACCAGTGTAGGTATTCGCGCCGGAGAGGATCTGAGTGCCTGTGCCCGCCTTAACGATCGTGAGCGTGCCGCTATTGTTCCGCATGATCCCCGCGAACGTGCCGCTGCCATTGGAGGCGCCAATCGTCAGCGTGTTGCCGCTGATAATGTTCTGCACAATGCCGGTCGCAGCGCCATTCAATGCATTGATCGCCGTCGAAACATTGTTGAGTTGCAACGTGCCGTTGGCGGTCACGTTGGTGACCGCCAACAGCGTCGCAGCGTTGCCAGGCTGAAACGTCGATGAGGCATTGATCGTGAGATTTCCCGTCCACGTATTCGCCACGCCATCGTGAGTCACGCGGCCACCGGCAATCGTCACGTCCGCAGCACCCGACCAGACCGCGCCGGCGCCCGACCACGTTAACCGATCGCCGCCCCCATTCAGCGTGAGCGGGTGATCGATCTGCAAGGTGCCCGGCAACACCTGCAACGCGTTGTAAGTACCAATTGCCGACGGCGAACTTGGCGCGGCGGCTGACACGATAATGGCATTCGCGATATTAACGCCAAGTCGCAGTTGCGTAACCGCAGTCCCCGTCGTCGCGTTGCCGAGCGTAATGCTGCCGGTGCTCGCGGCGGTCAGCCCACCGATCTGCAACTTGCCTGATTCGATGACCGTGCCGCCGGTATAAGTATTTGCCCCGCCCATGACGACTCGATTGCCGGCATCGCCGCCGCTGTTGCCGCCGGAGCCACCTTTGATCGTCACAGGTCCGGTACCGCTAATCAAACCGTTGAAGCCGTACCACCAGTCGCTGCCCGTACCCGTCGCAGGAACTTCCAGTGTGGCGGGGCGGTTGAGCGTCAATGAGCCGCTGTGCGCCGCATACTGCGCTTCGCCGAGCAGAGTCACCCTGCCCGTACCGCTTGCGCTCACCACGATGGGATTGGTCACGTTCGCAACCAGGCCCAGCACAATGTTGTTCGCCGCCGTGTTCGCATCGCCCAAGGTAACGGTCGATGTACTAAAGCCAGCCGCGGCCGTTGTCCGCAACGTCCCTTGGCTGAGCGTCGTCGCGTTGGTGTATGTGTTCGCGCCGCCAAGTGTCAACGAACCGCTGCCGGTTTTGATCAGAGCACCAGTGGTAGTGCTTCCCGCGCCCGAGATCACGCCGTTAAACGTCGTCGTCGCTGTTTGATTGACGGTGAGCGTCGCCGTGCCCAGCACCACATTTCCGCCGGTTGCTCCGCCGCCGCTCAGCGAACCAATCGTCAGCGGAAAGTTCGCGAGCGTTAAATTCGCGCCGGCAACGTTGCCCAGGACAATGTTTGCCGCGCTCGCATTGCCGGCCACGTTGATTTGCCCGATCCCACCTCCTTGAATATCGATCGTGCCTGCGGTCACGGTCGTATTGCAGAGGTTTAACAAATTCGTGCCGACTTTCGTCAACGTAAAGTTAGCGAGGTTCAACGTGTCTGCGCCATAACCGCCGTTGATCATGTTGATATTGCCAGTGCCGCCAATCGAGGCATTCGCAGACAGTGTGATATTTGGTGATGAACGGAGGCCTGCACCACCGTTGGCGCCGTTGTTAATCAACGCACCTTGCCCGGCCGAGCCGGTACCAGCGATCGTAATGCCGTAGAAGAAATCGACACCGGTCGCGGAACCACTCGCCGAGCCGTTGATATCGAGCGTCGCGCCGCTAAGTACCTGGATTTTGGACGCCAAAGCATTCCAGGCTCCGAGAGCGCCGCTGCTCGACGTTGTCCTGCTGGAGATCGTCAAACCTGCTTCCAGGATGTTATTGCCACCGTACGTGCTGACCGCACCCAGATTGAGCGTACCGGTTCCTTGCTTGCGCAGCCCTCCCGCACCCGACATGATCGCCGTAGCGCCGGTCACAATCGTCGAAGTCCCTTGGGTATCGATGGTGACTTCGACGGGCATCGTAAACGGCGTGTTGAGTGTAGTGGTGCCAGTGGTCGAAACGATGTCGGCAAGTGGATTATCCAGCGTGATGGCATTGCCGTTGATCGTAAAACCACCTGCGTTGAATTGCAGTGTGTAGCTGTTCCCCGCAGGAGTGTCGTTGTTCTGCGTGAGGTTTGTTATTCCGCTGAAGATCAAGGTGTCGCCGTCTGCTGGCAACGTGTTGGTGTCCCAGTTCGTGTTGCCTATCGAATTGGTGTTCCAGTTGGCATCGACGTCGCCGACCCAAGTCAACGTGGCGAGCAGAGCGCGTTGTTCCAGCGGTTCGAACAACACGCGGCGATTGCGGAGAGCGGTCCGTCGCCGCTGCTGCTTCGATTGTCGAGAATGCACAACTTCCGAACGAACGCCAAATCGGCGAGAACGAGCAGCATCGAAGCGAGGCATGGGCTTGCGGTTCCAGTGTTGAAGTAGCCGTGAGCGCGCGGCAGCATCAGGCAGAGTTGCGACTCCGCTTTCGCGATGCAGTTGCGCGGAATGAAGTGAGAACCAGCCATACACGAGGTATGGCGATGCACAGGTGGGACGGGCAGCGAGGGAGGGCCGAAGAACCCTCAGGAGAGTGGAGGATTGTCTTCAGTTCGAAGGTAAACGCAGAGTGGGATTCGGCAAGCGAGAGAGTGCCATTGCCATCAGCGAATCCCACACGGCTGCTTCGAATTCGACGCCAGCCAACGACTCAGGAAGAGGATTGATCGTCGAGGGCAAGCTTAATTTCCACTTGCGCCCTTTACAATGGTTATGCGAATAATTCACCGCATTTCTGCAGCAAATTCAACAGAAGTACGGCAGAAATCTGCGCTGCTTCGCGGTGCATTTCTGTGAACCGTCCAGCTTATATTCCACCTCCAATAAGCGATAGTTAATGATTCCTTCAGGGGGTGAAAGCAAGTTTGGTGATGGCCGCTTCCGCTACGGGGAAAATTTTTTCTCAAAAACAAACAGACCAGGCAACAGGTCCGCCAGATTGACTTCTGCCACTCGATCAGGTTGGAGCGCATCGACGAGCAAAATGGAAATGGCTGGCGCAAACTCGGCCACCACTTGCCGGCAAGCGCCACAGGGCGAAACACCACCAGCCGAAGCAATGGCGAGCCGCGTGAACTGCTGCTCGCCGGCGGCGACTGCCGAAAAGATCGCGGTCCGCTCCGCGCAAATCGTCAAGCCGTACGAAGCGTTCTCAACATTGCAGCCGCTGAACTCCTTGCCGTCCGGAGTCCGCAGCGCCGCCCCGACCAGGAACTTTGAGTAGGGCGCGAAAGCTCGCAGCCGAGCGGCCAAGGCCGCTTCGACCAACGCCTGATCCTGCAGCGACAACTCCGCCTTTGCGCGAAACACCACGGGTAATGAAGACATGCTGCGGAAGACTCGGCGTAGAGTAAGAAGGCACTTGACCGCCTCATTCTGTTCCACCGCTCCTCGCATTGACAGTCCGCAGCGCTCGAATCTAGGATGCAAGGCGACGTTTGGAACTGGTCAGACAGTTTCGGTCGCCATGTCCGGGCGGTTAGCTCAGTTGGTTAGAGCGCCACTCTTACAAAGTGGATGTCGTAGGTTCGAGTCCTATACCGCCCATTTAGAACCCCTGATTTTGCAACGAGTGAGCGAAATTTAGACTTACGGCGACGAGGATACGCATCCCTACAAACAGGGGGTGTTCAATAAGTCGTCGACTTCTTCAACACTACCCAGCGTATCTCCCACGTTTCCGAGCAATGAGCGTTCAAAAAGTCAGCTACTTTTTGAACGTTTACGAAGATGCTGGCCGCGGGCAGTTTGCCCCACGCTGATCTCGGCTACGCCAAGCCTGAAGCATGCGCAATGAAAACACACTTGATGCAAGTCGCTCCATCGTTTTGTGAGTCCGCATAGCATTCACACTCCCGTCGAAGTTGGCTCCCTCAGCTAGCGCTCAGGCTTCCTATTCGGCCGTTCCCACTTGCTGCACTCGCTCTCCCTTCCGGTTATCATAGGCGGCGATACTCCTCTGTTCCGAGGCTGGTTCCGCGCTGCTGAGAGACCACCATGTTCCTGCTTGCTCAAGACATTTCGCTGCCGGCGATTTTCGGCCTGGTGATGCTCGTCATTGTCATCATCGTGATGCTGGTGATTGTCGCCATCTTTGCGAACTTCTTCCGGCTTTGGATTCAGTCGTTCCTCACCGGCGCCGGCATTTCGCTGTTCGACCTGATCGGCATGACGTTCCGCAAGGTGAATAAAGACGTCATCGTCAAATCGAAGATCATGTGCGTGCAGGCCGGTTTGCCCGACGAAATTTCCGGCAAGGCGCTCGAAGCCCATTACTTGTCGGGCGGCAATGTGCCGCTGGTGATTCGCGCGTTGATCGCGGCGAACAAGGCGAAGATCATCCGGCTCAGCTATCGCGAAGCCACGGCCATCGATCTCGCCGGGCGCAACGTGCTCGAAGCCGTGCAGACCAGCGTTTATCCCAAGGTCATCGATTGCCCCGCCAAGAACTCTGGCAAGGAGTTTCTGGAAGCAGTCGCCGCGAACGGCATTCAACTGCGGGTGCGAGCCCGCGTGACGGTGCGGGCGAACCTGCAGCAGCTGATTGGTGGTGCCACGGAGGAAACGATCATCGCCCGCGTCGGCGAAGGGATCGTGAGCGCGATTGGCTCGGCCGAAGATCATATGGAAGTGCTCGAAAACCCGGACCGCATTTCGAAAGCCGTGCTCGCTCGCCGGCTCGACTCGCAAACGGCGTTTGAAATAGTTTCGGTCGATATCGCCGATATCGACGTCGGCGAAAACATCGGCGCTCGCGTGCGAGCCGACCAGGCCGAAGCCGACACGCGCGTTGCTCGCGCCCGCGCTGAAGGCCGCCGCGCCATGGCCGTCGCTGCCGAACAAGAACAGATTGCCCGCATCGAAGAATCGCGGGCCAAGCTCGTGGCCGCCGAAGCGGAAGTGCCGAAGGCGATGGCCACGGCATTCAACAGCGGCAAGCTTGGCATTTTGGATTATTACAAGATGCGGAATCTGGTGGCCGACACCGACATGCGCCGCGGCATTGCTTCGGCCAGCGGCAGCACGCCGAACAAGAATAACTAGTGCGAGGAACACGCCATGCGTGACGAAGTCGAAGAGTTCCTCCGCCGAGCCGCCGCCCGCCGTGCGCAGGCCGAAGCCAAGCGCCGAGAGCAGCAGCAACAAGCCGCGCAACCTCCGCTGCGACAACAGCCTCCACCCATTCAGCGACAGCCGCTCGTGCAACGGCCCCCGACGGTGCAAACCGAGCCGCTGGTCGAAATCATCGAAGCGGAAGTTGCCGACACCAGTTCCCGCTTTAATACATCCGTCTCGCAACACCTGCGCGGCACCACCGAAATCGCGCGGCACGCGTCCAGCCTCGGCGCCGAAGTCGATCAATCCGATGACCGGCTAGAAGCGCGCTTGCACAAGACGTTCGACCACCAGCTCGGGCAATTAAAAGACACCACGACGGCAGCGCCTGTCAAAGAAGCGATGCAAACTTCCGAATCGCTACTGGCTTCGATGAACCTCACAAGGCTGTTGTCGAATGCGCAATCGATTCGGAACGCGATCATCCTCAGCGAAGTACTCAACAGGCCCGAGCATCGCTGGGAATGAAATTGAAAGCCGGGAATTAGGGACGAAGATGTGGGGATCTGAATTCTGTATTTTCCCAAGCCCTAGCTCCAATCCCTAGCCCCTGCACATCCAAGTTTTTCAACAGGAGATTTTTATATGCCCGTTCAACGTATTGTTCCCGGACAAACCCGCCTCGGCTGGATCGGCACCGGCGTGATGGGTTCGAGCATGTGCTCGCACCTGATCGCCCGCGGTTTTCAAATGACCGTGAGCACCCGATCGCGCAGCAAGGCTCAGCCGTTGCTAGATCGTGGCGCGGCCTGGGCCAGCACGCCGCGGGACGTGGCGTCGCGCAGCGATGTGGTGTTTGCCATCGTTGGTTTTCCCAAGGATGTCCGCGAAGTCTTCCTGGGCACGGAAGGCGCTTTGGCCGGTTCGAAGGCGGGTAACATCCTCGTCGACATGACCACCAGTGAACCGTCACTGGCCGTGGAGATCTACGAAGCAGCCAAGGCCCGCGGCGTGCATGCCGTGGATGCTCCCGTTTCGGGGGGCGACATTGGCGCCAAGGAAGCTCGCCTCTCGATCATGATCGGCGGCGATCGGGACGTGGTCGAAGCGCTCCATCCTTGCTGGGAAACGATGGGCAAGACCATCATCCACCAGGGCCAGGCCGGCGCCGGCCAGCATACCAAATGCGTGAATCAAACGTTGATCGCCGCGAACATGGTCGGCGTGTGCGAAGCACTCCTCTATGCCTACAAAGCGGGCCTCGATCTGAACACCGTGTTGCAATCGGTCGCCCCGGGCGCAGCCGGCAGCTGGTCGCTGTCGAACCTCGGGCCGCGAATCATCGCCAACAATTTTGATCCCGGCTTTTTTGTCGAGCACTTCATCAAGGATATGGGGATCATCCTGGACGAAGCGAATCGAATGAACCTGAGCCTGCCAGGCCTCGCCCTGTCGCGGCAACTTTACATCGCGCTCAAAGCTCAAGGCCACGGCCGTGATGGCACGCACGCCCTGATGCTGGCGTTGGGGCAACTCAGCGGCATTGAGTGGCGGCGGCGATAATGGTGCTGTGGTTCGAAAATGAATCACTCCCTCGCCCCGGTACTCCGGGAGAGGTTTGGGTAAGGGGCTGAGCCGCAAATAAAGGTCCCAGCACCATTCACCTTTCGCGGAGCGGAGCGGCGACAATCCTATGGCGACCATCTTCATTCCCGCACAATTACGAACTACGACCGGCGGACTTTCCACCGTCGAAATCAGCGCAGCAACGGTTGGTGAAGCGGTCGACCAATTGGAAGTTCGCTTTCCAGGCATTCGAGCGCGGCTTTGTCAGGGAAATGACTTGCTCCCTGGCTTGCAAGTTTCGATCGATCATCGCTTTTCGCGGCATGGTCTTTCCGCAGCACTTCAGCCCGGCAGCGAACTCCATTTTCTGCCGGTGATTGGCGGCGGCTGATAAAGGACAGACTGATATGCCTTGGAAAGTGGTCGAGCGCAAGCTTGGCCGAGCTGGTGGCGAAAGGCAGCGCACTGGCCGGCAGCGAGAATGGGATCACCTTTATGGCGAAGACAATTGGGCGATCGGTTACGTCGTCGATGGTGAGTTTGTCTTGCAGGAAGAGGCGCTCGAATCGGTTTATTACCGGAGTTACGAAGCACACTTTCGCGATCATCCTGAAGACTTGCAGGAACTGCTGTTGCTGGCAAAGGTGCTCCGCAATCCGCATGCAGCAGCTACAACCGGTGTCGATTTGCAAGTTCCCGCCATCATGAGCTACTTAAGCCGCAACGGCTTGAAGCTGCAAGGAAATGAAGTCGTCGACATCGGTACTTGGAACGGTGAACGCTCACACGCGATCAGCGTGCGACTTAGTCCGCTTCACATTAGCTGCGTCCTGGATCCTGCGAAGACGCTCGAGGCGTGGTGGCAGGCAAAGAAGTGCCTCGCGGTCTGGGAAGCATAACGGCACTCACGATTAACCTTGCTCGACAATTCGATTCTGTACGAAACGTTAGTTTCGCGCTCAAAGCCTGGTTGCGTCCGCGCCCTCACTGTCTGACCACAAAGCCTTAGCAACGCGGCGGTTGTGACTTTCTGAACGAGTTGTAATGAGATTGCTGCTATTCCTGCATCCGATCTGAATGTAGAAGAAAGAAACGACCCAATCACCCAGTGAGAACCGCCGCGGTGTCAGCCACGATGCAATTGCCTGCCGCAAACCCCCACCAGGAAAATTCGCCGCCGGATTCCACACCTCCCTCCGACCTCGAAATCATCCGCCAGCAGATCACCGCGATCGGCGACCTGCTTCCACCCCAAGGGCCTATTTCGGCCTTTGTGTTCTTGAACGCCTTGCAAGCGCTGGAGGATCTGCCTTTTGAACAGGGACTCAAGGAAGGGGCGAGGCTGTTCCGCTGCCAGCCTTACTTGAACGAAGAGCGGTATCGCGAAAGGCTGACGCAAGGTCGCATCCGTACGCTCGATCTGCAGCAGGCTCTGCTTGACGACCTGAACGATCACGCCGGCGAAGTGGTCTTCGGCAAAACGACACGTTATGAACTGCGGTTGGCGATGTTGAAGTATCCACTTCGCATGGGTACGGCCGACGAGCTGCGGTGGTTCATCGACGAAACCGATGCGCTCCAAAAGATGCGGCCTGAAACTCCCGCGAACCTGCGTGAGCAGTTCTTGCGCGACAGCAAACACTGGATCATGCGCGACGGGCGGCGAGCGGGAATCGCTGAAAATTACACGCCCGATGAATCCGATCAGCGCACGCAACTTCTGCTCGCCGATCTGCTCGACAAGTATGGCGCCGCGAGCATGGAAAGCTGGTCGCCTGCCACGTGGGAAGCTGTTTCGCTGCATGCTTTGTGGCGGGTCTGCGAAAACGGGGTGCAAGGTTTGCCACCACCGCAGGCCGTCGATCTGCCACCGCTGCGGCATCGCGACATTCTGCTGGCCGCGACGGGAGAAGATAGCGACATTCTGGTGCACGAACTGCTGATCCGCTTTTGTGCATCGTTCGCCGATCAGGGTTTTGCGGAGTGGATGTTGCCCGAACGGGGCGAGGGATTCTTCCGCTCGTTCTGCCGACTATACGGCCAGGCCGGCGGCCCGCCCGATCGCTGGCTGGCCCAATTGCCCAAAGAGTTGCAGCGGATTCATTCGCTCAATCAATCACCGGTTGAATCGATTCGCGAATCGTTGCAACTGCTGGGCGTCTCTGCCAAGCACCAAAAGGACTTTCTCACGGCCGACATTCTCGCGCTGCAGGGCTGGGCGGGATTGCTGTGGAATATGGAGACCCGCGGCGATCGCGTGGCAGTGCCGACGCCCCCAGGCACGCTCATTGAATTTGTCGCCGTGCGGCTGATTCTGGTTCGCCTGGCACTCGCGCATCTGGCGCAAGAGAAACTCGGTTATCGCGGCGCGTTGTCCGATCTTTACGACTGCGCGTTCGTCAAGGAGCTGCAGCGGCCGCAGGTCAGTGAAGTGCAACGGGCCTTTTATCCGTTTCAGCTGGCTCAAGTGCTGGGCTGGAATACGCATGAGCTGAGCAACCTGGTGCGTAGCGAATGGGATTCGTTGATTCGCGAGATCGAGTCATTTCACAGCTTCGATCGCCGGCGGATTTTTCATCAGGCGTTTGAACGTCAGTATCGCGTGCAGGCGCTCGATGCCCTCGCCACCCACACCGTGCAAGCGGCGCGCAGAGTGGAGAAGCCGCGCTTTCAGCTGACTTGTTGCATCGATGCCCGCGAAGAATCATTTCGCCGCCATTTGGAAGAAGTGGCCCCCGATGTGGAAACATTTGGCGCACCTGGCTTCTTTGGCGTGGCCATGTACTATCGCGGTCTGGCCGATGCCAACTTCGCGGCGCTCTGCCCGATCGTCGTGCGGCCGAAGCATTGGGTTATCGAAGAAGCCGTACTGCCGTTTTACGAATCGAACGAACGCAAAGCCAAGACACGCAGGGCTCTGGGGGTCGCTTCACTTGGCATGCATCGCGGCAGCCGCAATTTGGCTAGCGGCGCGTTGCTCACGGCGAGCCTGGGCGTGCTCGCATCGATTCCGCTCGTCGCGCGGGTACTCTTTCCTCGCTGGACCGCGCAATTCAGCAAGACGGCGAATAACTTTGTTGCTCCGCCGGTCGTCACGCGGTTGCGGCTAGAACGGCAAACGGAACAGCCGGGCATGGAGGAAGAATCGCTGGGTTATTCGCTAAGCGAGATGGCGGACATCGGCGAAAAAATGCTTCGCGACATTGGCTTGACCGAGCACTTCGCGCGGCTGGTGGTCTTTCTGGGACATGGTTCGTTCTGCCTCAATAATCCGCACAAATCGGCGTATGACTGCGGCGCTTGCAGCGGCAGCCCCGGCGGACCCAATGCCCGTGCTCTCGCCACTTTTTTGAATGATCCGCGCGTCCGCGAAATCATTGCCAGCCGAGGTCTGCAAATCCCCAAGGACACCTGGTTCCTCGGCGGCCTGCACAACACCGCGCTCGATACGGTGACCTTTTCGAATCTCGATTTGCTGCCAGCGTCGCATCGCAAAGATTTCGAATCCATGCAGAAGACCCTGGCCGAAGCGTGCGAGCGCAACGCGCATGAACGTTGCCGACGGTTCTTCTCAGCGCCACTCGACATCACTCCCCAGGATGCTCGCAAGCATGCAGAGGAACGTAGTGAAGACCTGGCGCAAACGCGGCCGGAGTTCGGCAACGCATCGAATGCCTTGTGTTATGTCGGCCGCCGCAGCCGGGTCCGCGATTTGTACATGGACCGCCGCTGCTTCATGCATTCATACGACATCAACAGCGACGATGAAAACAGCACAATTCTCGGTCGCATCCTGGCGCCGGTAGTCCCGGTTTGCCAAGGGATCAACTTGATGTACTACTTCTCGGCCGTCGATCCGGTCGGTTGGGGCTGCGGTACGAAGTTGCCGCACAACGTCACTTCGCTGCTCGGAGTGATGGATGGGTACGCCAGCGATCTGCGAACGGGCCTGCCGATTCAAGGCGTGGAGATTCACGAGCCGATGCGGTTGCTGTTCGTGATTGAAACGACGCCGGAACGAATCCTGGCAATCATGGAGCGCGACAAACTGGTCGGCCGCATCTTGAAGAACGGCTGGGCGCAACTCGCGGTGCTCGATCCCGAGAGTAATCACTTGCAGGTCTATCAAAACGGTCGGTTCGAACCCTATGTGCCGGAAGTCGTCGGCCTGCCGAAGGCGACATCGTCGGTCGATTGGTATCGTGGTTGGCGCGAGCACTTGGGATTTGCCACGATTCAACCGCCGGAAGCGAAATAGCAAACCATGTTCACCGAAGACAATATCTTTCGCGTGCTCGGCTTGATCGTCGTGGCAGCGCCGCTGTTGATGGCCATCATCATGGGCGTGATGACGTTGGCCAACTCACCGCTGTCAGAAAAGGCGTCGAATCTGCTTTGCCAGATTTGCACGATCGTCGGCCTGACCGCCTCGCTGGGAATCTTGGGTCTGATGTTGGCCTGGGGACCGCGGAACGTGACAGTTTATTTAGGACAGTGGGTCGATGTGCATGAATTTCACTTCAGCGTCAAATTTGTGTTCGATCGATTGTCGGTCCCGTTTGCCATTTTGACGTTTATCTTGTGCGGAGTGATCGGCGGTTTCGCGACTCGTTACATGCATCGCGAGCCGGGTTACAACCGTTTTTTCGCGCTGTACTCGTTGTTCATGCTCGGCATGATCGTCACTTCGCTGGCGGGGACCATTGAAACCCTGTTCACCGGTTGGGAATTGGTCGGCGTTTCGTCCGCACTGCTGGTCGCATTTTTTCACGAGCGAGCGGCGCCGGTGCGAAATGGCTTGCGGGTCTGGACCGTATATCGCATTTCAGACGCGGCGTTGTTGATTGCTTCCGTCGTCATGCATCACTTGCATGGGCACGGAGATTTTCAAGAATTGCTCGGCGCCGGCAAGGGAATCTCCTGGCCGGTCGGTCATGTGGGATTGGAAACGCAAAGCATGTTGCTGGTCGGCGGTTTGTTGCTAGTTGCTGCTGCGGGCAAGAGTGCACTGGTTCCATTCTCGGGCTGGTTGCCGCGGGCGATGGAAGGGCCGACTCCTTCGAGCGCTGTGTTTTACGGCGCGCTATCGGTACATTTAGGTGCCTATCTATTGCTCCGCATCAGCCCGATGCTGGATGAATCACTGGCGCTGTCGCTGGCCGTGCTGACGATTGGACTGGTGACGGCTGGATTTGCCTCGTTCGCTGGCCGCGTGCAGACCGATATCAAGTCGGCGTTGTCCTTTGCTTCGTTGACTCAAGTCGGTTTGATTGTCGCTGAGATCGGCTTGGGTTATTTCTGGCAGCCGCTGCGGTATATGGCGCTCGTGCACATTCTCGGTCACGCCTGTTTTCGCACGCTGCAATTCATCCGCGCTCCCTCGCTCTTGTACGACTACGGAACGATGGAGAATGCCTTGGGCGGCCGCTTGCCGCGGCTGACCGAGGCAAGCAAGTCGTGGTTGCCCGAACGGTCCCGGACTTGGCTGTACCGTTTGGCATTGGAAAAGGGTTACCTCGACTCTTGGCTGGCGACGCTGTTTGTGAATCCGTTGATGAATCTGCTCCGTGCCTGCGATGCTATGGAGCGCCGCTGGGCTGGATTGTTTGAAAATGAACTCGATCAAACTGCGTTCTCGCAGCAAGAAGCCGTAGCGCGTCCCACAGCCAATTCGACCAACACGTATGTGGCCGATTCGCTGCCGACTCAAACGCTGGCGGAACAACTGCTGGAGAAGTCGCGATGATGGAATTGCATCTTCCCTGGCTAGAATTATGCGTGCTCGTGCCGTTGCTCGGCGCGCTCTGGGTATTTCGTTATCGCGATTCCAGCGAGGCTCATTTCGCGGGCGTGGGATTTTCTCTCGCAACGTTGGCGCTTGCGACGGGCACTTGGATCGACTTTATCGTCATGCGGGCGAGTGAAGCGCAAGACAAGTTTCATTTGATGACGCGCCTCACGGGGCGCGAGTTTTTTCAGCTCGACGAAATCAGCGCACCGTTGCTGCCCCTCGCCGCGTTGCTGTTTGCCTTGACGACCATTGCCACAGTTCGTTCCAAGGCACGGCGGTTTTCGTTTTTTTGGACGCTGCTTTCTGAAGCAGTCGTTCTGGCCACCTTTTCGTGCAAAGAACCTTGGCTGGTGATTTCGCTGCTGACACTGGCCACGCTGCCGCCGTATTTCGAAATGCGGGCCCGCGGCCGAGCGACGGGCATGTACGTCTTTTACATGGCACTATTTATCGTGTTCATGATCCTTGGTTGGGGCATTGTAATTGCGGAAGGCCAACAGACTCGCCATGTCCACACGCTCTATGCAATCGTGCCGCTGTTGGCCGCGGTGTTGATTCGTAGCGGCATCTTTCCGTTTCATAGCTGGGTGCCCGACTTCTTCGACAAATCATCTTTCGGCACGGCGCTGCTGTTTGTCACTCCGCTGACCGGCGTGTACGCGGCGGTGCGACTCGTGCTGCCGATCGCGCCCGACTGGGTGATGCGCAGCATGGGGCTGATGTCGCTCTTTACGGCCGTCTATGCCGGCGGCATGGCGCTAGTGCAGATCGAAGGTCGGCGACTCTTTGCTTATTTATTCATGAGTCACGCCGCGGTGATTCTGGTTGGTCTGGAAATGGCAACCGTCCAAGGCCTGACAGGCGCACTCTGCACCTGGATTTCGGTCAGTTTGTCGCTAACGGGTTTTGGCCTGGCGATGCGAGCCGTCGAAGCCCGTCGCGGCCGGTTGCAACTGACGACCTATCAAGGGCTGTACGAGCAAATGCCGCTGCTGGCCGTTTGTTTCTTGCTTACCGGACTCGCCAGCGTTGGTTTTCCGGGGACGATGGGCTACGTCGGCTCGGAGTTGTTGATTGATGGCGCCGTGGCCACCTATCCGCTCGTGGGCGTGGCGGTAGTCATCTCGGCAGCGTTGAATGGTATTGCGATCTTGCATGTCTATTTCATGCTCTTCACCGGCACGCGACATATTTCGAGCATCTCGCTACGGATGGGGCGGCGAGAAAAGTTGGCGCTCCTCACCCTTGTCGTGTTGCTCTTTGCAGGTGGAGTGGTGCCGCAACTGAACATCGCGTCGCGCCATCATGCGGCCGAGGAACTTCTGAAGCATCGGGGCATTGTGATTGATGCGAGCAGCCCGGCGCCGTGGGACCGTAGTACTTCGCCAGAAACCGCTCAGCCAGTTCGTGAGGGCTTTCCCCGACGAATTCGGCCGACTGTTCCGTAAATCGGCTGAATTCTGACAAATTCAGTGATTTTCGAGCAATCCGAGCCTGTCGGTGCGGACCGCTGCCCGTTGACGCCTTGGCGGGGGGATGAATAGCATGGGAAGCTTACTTTCCGCCGCATTCGTCCCTCCTTTTTGGATATTCGTCGCAGATGCTCGTTACCAAAGTCGGCCTCGTGGGAATGGGGACGGTCGGCGCTGGCGTGGCCCGCCTCCTGATCGAACACGGCGACCGCACAGCCCGGCACGCAGGCCGCGTGCTGTGGGTCGAAGAAGTGGTCGTCGCCGATCCTGCGAAGGCCCGTGACTTTGCCCTGCCGAAAACCGTCACGTTGTCGGATGATCTGACGCGGATCACCAAGAATCCCGAGATCAAGATCGTCGCCCATCTTGTTGGCGGCCTGGAGCCGGCTCGTACGATCATGCTCAAGCTGCTCGAAAGCGGCAAGGATGTGGTCACCGCCAACAAAGCGTTGCTTGCCGAACATGGTCCGGAGATTTTTGATCGGGCCCGCGAACTGGGTCGCGCGATTGCATTCGATGCTGCGGTCGCCGGCGGCATTCCGATCATCACGAACATTAGTCAGTGTTTTTCTGCCAATCAAATTTTGTCGCTCCGCGGCATTTTAAACGGCACGAGCAATTTCATCGTCTCGCAAATGGATGGCCAAGGCGAAACCTATGCCGAGGCTTTGAAAGAAGCGCAGAAGCGAGGCTACGCCGAAGCCGATCCGACGATGGATGTGAGCGGCGCCGATGCCGCGCAAAAATTGGCGATCCTCGCGCATCTGGCCTTTGGCGCGCAAGTTCATTGGAACGACATCCCGCGCGTGGGCATCGATACGCTCGACGCAGCCGATTTGTATTACGCGCGCGAGCTCGGTTATCGGATCAAGTTGATCGCCGTTGCTCAATTACGTGACAGTGGCCTCGAACTGCACGTCACACCGAACCTGGTGAAGATCGGCACACCGCTGGCGGAAGTTCGCAGCGCGTACAACGCGATCAGCGTGGTGGGTGATGCCGTGGGCCCCATCTTTTTCCACGGCCTCGGCGCTGGTCAGATGCCGACAGCATCCGCCGTGGTTGCCGACATGATCGACATGGCCGTCGGCCGCACGCCAATTACGTTCCGCACGCTGGAACTGTGGTCGAATAAAGAGGCACGCGTGCAGCAGTGTGACAACTCGGTTCTTCCGAGCCGCTATTACATTCGCCTGACGGTTGAAGATCGTCCGGGTGTGCTCGCCGAAGTGACCGGCGTACTCGGACGCAATCAGATTTCGATTGCGAGTGTCATTCAACATGAACCCAGCGAAGAAGACGGCGGCCAAAGCATTGTTCCGCTCGTAATCATGACGGCCCAAGCAACCGAAGGTGCCACGCAGAAGGCGATGAACGAGATTACGAAGCTGGCTGCCGTGCGGCCGAATGCGGTGCGGATGCGAGTACTGGATTAGAAAAATAAAATGAAATATGCGATTGTGATTCCTGACGGTTGTGCCGATGAACCGCAGGCAAGCCTGGGTGGCAAAACGCCGTTGCAAGCGGCGAAGACTCCCGCGATGGACCGTATCGCGAAGCTGGGAGTCGTCGGCCGCGCGAACAACGTGCCGCCGCATTTGCCGGCCGGTTCCGATGTCGCGAATCTGAGCCTGTTTGGTTACGACCCGAATGTCTACTTCACCGGCCGCGCGCCGCTGGAAGCAGCCGCGCAAGGAATCAAGTTGGGGCCCGACGACTGGGCCATTCGTTGCAATTTGGTTACCGTGCAAGACAACACGATGAAGTCCTTCACCGCGGGGCACATCTCGTCGGAAGAAGCCAAACTGTTGCTCGCTGCGGCGCAGAAGGAACTTGGCGCGGACAATCTCGAATTCGTCCCCGGCGTCAGCTATCGCAACTTGCTACTCTTCCGCGGCGGCAAGCAAAACGCGCCATTCAGCAAGGAGACTCGCGCCACTCCTCCGCATGATCTCACCGACAAATCCGTTGCCAATGATTTGCCCAGCGGGCCCGGGAGCGAATTGCTCAATACGCTGATGGGCTTCAGCCGGCCGCTGTTTGCGAATCATCCGGTGAATCAAAAACGAATCGCCGAAGGCAAATTGCCAGCGACGAACATCTGGCTCTGGGGTCTGGGAAAAACGCCGAGCCTCATGCCGTTTTTTGAACTACACGGCAAAACCGGCAAAATGATCACGGCCGTCGATCTACTTCGCGGTTTGGCAGCTCTCATTGGTTGGGATCGCATCGAAGTCCCTGGTGCGACTGGTTATTTGGATACGGATTACGCCGCGAAGGGAAAATACGCCATCGATGCGCTCGATAGCACCGACGTCATCTGCGTGCATGTGGAAGCCACCGACGAAGCATCGCACGAAGGCCGTGTCGATGCCAAGATCGCTGCGCTCGAAGCCATCGATGAAAAGATCGTTGCGCCGTTGCATGCCGCGCTTGAGAAGCGCGGCGACTATCGCATTCTCGTTTCGCCTGATCATCCAACGCCGTGTCGGACGAAAACACATAGCCACGGCTTTGTGCCGCTGGCCATTTGTGGCAGCGGCGTGCAGGCCGATCAAGCAGTTAACTATGATGAAGTTTCCGCCGCCGCTTCCAGCCTGTCGTTTGAAGAGGGCTGGACGATGATGACACATTTTCTTTCCTAGCTTGACGCGCAAGCTAGGGAGAATTGCAGCTCACGTTTTTTCGCAGCACAACCTAGCTTACGCGTCGGACTAATTCACAACCTCTCAACACTCATTCAACACAGTTCCATGTCACTCATTGTGCAAAAGTTCGGCGGCAGCAGCGTCGCCACTCCGGAAAAGATTCTCGCCGCCGCTCGCAAAGCCATTCGCGCCAAGCAAGAAGGTCATCAGGTTGTGATGGTCGTCAGCGCGATGGGCGATACAACGGACGACCTGATCGATCTCGCCAATCGCATCACCGACAAACCGCCGGCCCGCGAAATGGATATGCTCCTGTCGACCGGCGAGCAACAAAGCTGCGCGCTGATGGCGATGGCGATTAGCTCGCTCGGCCACAAGGCAGTGAGCCTGACCGGCGCGCAAATCGGCGTGAAGACCGATGCCACGTTCCGCAAGGCCCGAATCAAGAGCATCGAAACCGCCCGGCTGAAGAAAGTGCTCGACGAAGGGAACATTGTCATCGCGGCCGGTTTCCAAGGGATCGACGACGATTTCAATATCACCACACTCGGTCGCGGCGGCAGCGATACGACAGCGGTTGCCTTGGCAGCCGTGCTTCGGGCCGATGCTTGCGAGATTTATACGGATGTCGACGGCGTCTATACGACCGATCCACGCGTCATTCCCGAAGCGCGGCGCGTGAGTCGCATCAGCTATGACGAAATGCTGGAACTCGCGAGCCTTGGCGCTGGCGTGATGCACAGCCGGAGCATCGAGTTCGGCAAGAAGTTCGATACGCCCATTCATGTGCGGAGCAGCTTCACCGATGTGCCGGGCACGATGATCGTCACCGAGCCTGAGCGCCCCGATATGCCGGTCAGCGGCGCGGCGATCACCAAGGACGAAGCCCTCATCACCGTACAAGGTGTTCCCGACAAGCCGGGGACAAGCCTGGAAATTTTTGAGCGGATCGCCAATCGCAACATCTCCGTCGATATGATCGTGCAGAATGTGGGCGAAAGCGGTAAAGCCGATTTGTCGTTCACCGTGCCTCGGAATGAGCTGGAAACGGCGCTCGAAGCCGTGCGCGAAGCGGCAAAGCTCGTTGGCGCTGGCGAGGTTGCGTCGAACGACAGCGTGGCGAAGGTTTCTGTTGTCGGTCTGGGCATGGCCCGGCAAACCGGTGTGGCGGAAAAGATGTTTCAGGCCCTCGCAAAGGCCGGCATCAACATTGGCATGATTACGACGAGCGAAATCAAGATCTCGGTCCTCGTGCCCCGCGATCAATCGCAAAAGGCGCTCAACGTTGTGCACTCGGCATTCGAACTCGACAAGCCGCCGAGCAAGCCGATCGCGCCGTGGGCTCCCAAGTCGCTCGGTACCGACGCCGCCGCCGTCGTCGCGCGGTTGCAAGGTCTGAACATGGAGGACCTAACCATCGACGATGTTTCGCTCGATTCGACGCAAGCCCGCGTCACAATCAGCGGCGTACCAGATTCGCCCGGTATCGCAGCCAAGGTGTTTGAAGAAGTAGCTGGGGCGGGCATCTTTGTCGACATGATCGTGCAAAGTTATCCCACGATCGAAGCTTTGGCGACGCTCAGTTTTACGGTGCCGCAGGAACAGTTGGAGCATAGCGTGACGGTGGCCAAGAAGATCGCTGCCAATCTTTCTTGTCGCGGCGTGACCAGCAGTCCGAAAATTGCGAAACTTTCGGTCTCTGGCGTCGGTTTACGGACTCATACCGGCGTAGCCATCCGGATGTTCCGCGCACTAGCCGAAGCGGGCATTAATCTCGACCTGATCAACACTAGCGAAGTCCGCGTCAACGTAGTCGTCGACGGTGCCCAGGGCGAAAAGGGAGTCAAGCAATTGCAGGCGGCATTTGCTGATGTCCTGAGGTAAATGCTTGAGTTACGATGGTGTAACAGCGGACCTGCCGGTGCGTTTTCTATTCATCTTGTTCGTCCCTTTGCAATCAAAATTTGAAAACCATGCGGCACCTCTCCCTTGGCCGCCAGCGAACAGCGCCCGTTCGCGCCTTCACTCTGGTGGAATTGCTGGTGGTCATCGCTATCATTGGTGTGCTGGTGGCGCTCTTGCTGCCAGCCGTGCAGGCCGCCCGCGAAGCGGCGCGGCGATCGCAGTGCTTGAACCATCTCAAGCAGATTGCCCTGGCAATGCACAATCATGCAGATTCACTCGGCGGCTTGCCGCCAGCCAATCCCGGTGTCGGTTCCACTTGGGGACAAGGCAGCTGGATGGTGCCGACTCTCCCTTATATGGAGCATAGCGCGCTGAAGGACATTTATTACGACTACGGCGTTTCGGGCGGCCGCAATTACTATCATGCCGACAACATCGCAGGTGCCACGGGCAAAACAGTGAAGGCGTGGCTGTGCCCCAGCGACATGCAAAACAAAAAAGGCTGGCCAGGTGGGTCGGCCGGCTCGGTGATGTATCACAACTATGTTGTGAATTTCGGCAACACGGGCGTCAATGAAGTGTTCGACCAATGGTTCACGCCGAGTTTCAACGGCTTTACCTTTCAAGGTTCGCCCTGCATGTACGGCAAGCCCACGCGGCTTTCAACCATTACCGATGGCTTGTCGAGCACATTGCTCGCATCGGAACTCGTTCAGGGGCAGCGAAAGGATCTTCGCGGCAACACCTGGTGGGCCACCGGTAGCGGCTTTGTGGTGTCGCTGAAGCCGAATGACACCAGCCCCGATCTTTCTTGGAGTGGCTCCGACTGGTGCGATGCAAAGGCGCCCAATCCACCCTGCGCGTTCCGAAGTGCCACTTATGTGTTCGGCGCTCGCAGTCGGCATCCCGCCGGATTGAATGCTGCCCTCTGTGACGGCAGCGTCCGGTTTATTACCAATCAGATCAACGCTCCAACCTGGCAAGCATTAGGGAGCACTTACGCTGGTGAAGTGTTTGGTGATTACTAGAGCGATCTTCGGTGATCTGGCTGAAGTAACCCCGCTCCGCGGATAAATTGCTGCCACTCGTAACCATCGGCCAGCAGTTCACTCGCCGCGAATTCCAGATGCAGAATGCGGCGATGCCTGTTCGTGCCGGGCGATGAATCGCCACTGGAATGGCTCAACAGCGGCCGCATCGCGAGGGCATCGCCCGCTGTAGCGAAGATAGTGGCCGGCTCCATATCATTCGCAATGATTTCTTTACCGGTCAGGTGCGAACCGGGAATGACGCGCAGCGGACCGTTCTCCGCAGTGACATCGTCGAGATGAATGCGGATCGTCAGCATTTGTTCGAGCACCTCGACCGGCGCGATCACATGCGGGACGCCAGCCTTGAGCGTTGGTTGCGTGAAAAGTTCGCTTGGCAATTGATTGTTCTTCACCGCAATCGTTAGATCTTTGTGCCAAGGCAACCACCACGAACGCCCTGGCGGCTTATCAAAGAAGAGGCCGCGCACGAGACCAAAATCGTGGCCGAGCACCGAGCTCAATACTTTTGACAAAACAGATTGTTGCCAAATACTTTCAACCTCGGGAATGACTTCCAGCGGATTGCGGGCGGCGTAAACCGTGCCGCGGCTGGCGAGAGGACTTCCTTGTTCACTTTCGGTTTGCAGCGAACGGGTAAGTCGCTGGGCAAGTTCCGCAGCCTTGTTTCGACTCACGGCGCGGGGGATTAACGCAAAACCGTCTGTCTGAATATTCGCGGTCCAGTCGTTCATCATTTTGGCACGCGAGGTGCTTTTTACTGTCTGACGTTCATTGCAGTCTGTCATTTTGACGGCAGTGAAGTTCCTGCAGCCGGTGCGGCGGCTCGCAACTTTCGACGGCACTTGAATTTACGCTTTTCGTCAGATTTTCCGCAAGAACCGCTACTACCAGCGCAACGTACAAAATAGTTAAGGGACACAACTTGGCATATCGGTCGTCACCGTCAGGATCGCGGCCGAGATCAATGAGGGAGGAATTCGGGTCATGCAAACGTCGGCAAACAATACGTTTTCTCGCTGGGCCATCGGCTCGGTACTCACCATCGCCACGCTCAGCTCAGCTGGATATTTTTTGGAATCAACTCGCCTGTTGCCAGCCAGCAATGTGACAGCAGCGCAAACGGCGCCCGCGGTTACCACGCCGAAGGCGCGTGAAGACTTATCACATGCCAACGCGCTGTCGGACGCTTTTCGCAATTCATCCAATCGCGTGCTCCCGGCAGTGGTTGCTATTCAAAATGTGGTGCAACCGAAACTCGTACAGCGTGAGCTGCCGCGCCGCGGCGGTGGCATGCGGCAGCAATTGCCGCCGGGCATCGAGAATCTCGATCCACTCCTGAAGCGGTTCTTCGAAGACCTGCCGGAAGGCGCCTTGGAAGGGGGCCGAGGATTTGAAGGCGGACCAGGGCGTCAGATGCCAGGGCGTGAGAGCAGCGGCTCGGGTGTGATTATTGACCCCGCTGGCGTCATTCTCACGAACAATCATGTCGTTGCAGGTGGCGGCAAGATTCGCGTGAAGTTGCACGACGGTCGAGAGTTCGATGCGGTCGATGTGAAGACCGATCCAAGCACGGACCTCGCCGTGATCAAGATCAAAGCGAACGCTGCATTGCCTTACGCGACGCTCGGCGACAGCGATCAGATGCAGATCGGAGATTGGGTTCTCGCGCTGGGGCAGCCGTTCGGCCTGCAAGATACCGTGACCGCCGGCATTATTTCGGCCAAGGGGCGTGATATCGGCATCACGCGGCACAATGAGTTCCTGCAAACCGATGCAGCGATCAATCCCGGCAACAGCGGTGGTCCGCTCGTCAACCTGCAAGGCGAAGTGGTCGGCATTAACACGGCCATTAGCAGCAGCAGCGGCGGCTTTCAAGGGATCGGCTTTGCCGTTCCTGTAAACGTCGCCAAGTGGGTCAGTTCGCAATTGCTGAAGGATGGTTCGGTTCATCGTGCTTACCTCGGTGTCGGCATCCAAGGCATCAACCAGGAACTAGCCGATCAGTTGGGTCTCAGCACTTCGCAAGGCGCGCTAATCACGGACGTGCAAAAGGATTCGCCCGCCGCGCAAGCAGGCGTGCTGCCACAGGACGTGATCGTCGAATTCGCTGGCAAACCGGTACACAGCCCGCGGTCGCTCCAAGCGAATGTTGCTCGTGCTGAACTCGGCAGCAAACAGCCGATGGTCGTGTTGCGTGACGGCAAACGCGTGACGTTGCAGGTGCAAGTGAAGGAGCAACCGAAGGGCTACGGCGAAGTCGTCGCCCACGAAGAAGATGGTAGCGCTCGCGTGCCGGAATCCTCGTCTTTCGAGAATCTCGGCCTGGATGTCGCGCCGCTGACTGCGGAACTCGCTACGCAACTAAACGTGAAGGCCGAGGCTGGTGTGGTCGTGACCGAAGTACAAACCGGCAGCGCTGCGGCGAATGCCGGGCTGCAACAAGGGGACGTTATCACGCAAGTGAGTCGTACGCCAGTGAAGAGTGTCGAAGACTTCCGTGCTGCGGTGAAGAAGGCGGATCTCGACAAGGGCCTGATGTTGCTCGTAAAGAGCAGCGAAGGGGCGCGGTTTGTAGTGCTGAAGAACTAACTTGTTGGAGCTCCGGCCTCAGCCAAAGCGTCACGTGGAAAGAATTGGCGTCGGGATTTTCCGACGCCAATTTCATTTCTAGGCTGCAAAGCGAGCGAGCTACTTCCCGCAGTAGTCAATCGCCCGCGCGATCTCACTCTTCAGCCGTGTCCGCGGCACGATGCGGTCGATGAAGCCGTGCTGCAGCAGAAACTCGCTGGTTTGAAAACCCTTTGGCAGTTCCAAACGGATCGTGGCTTTGATGGTACGCGGGCCGGCGAAACCGATCAGGGCTTTCGGTTCCGCAAAGACCAGATCGCCCAACGAAGCAAAGCTCGCAGCAACTCCACCCATCGTCGGATTCGTCAGCACGGAGACAAACAGGCCGCCGGCGCGGTCATAGCGAGCAAGGGCAGCAGAGACTTTTGCCATCTGCATCAGCGAGAGAATGCCTTCGTGCATGCGAGCGCCACCGCCAGAACCGCTGACGATGATTAAAGGCAGGTTTTCTTCGGTCGCCCGTTCGACCAACCGAGCGAGTCGTTCGCCGACGACGGAACCCATGCTTCCCATGATGAACGCTGAGTCGGTCACGCCGACTGCGACGCGACGGGCACGAATCATGCCGCCGCCAGTGACGGCAGCGTCGGTCATGCCGGTCCGTTTTTGCTCGGCGACGAGTCGATCTTTGTAAGGCTTGGAATCCGCAAATTGCAGCGGATCGGTCGGCATCAAATGAGCATCCCACTCTTCGAAGGTGCCGTCGTCGAGCAGTTGAGTGATCCGCTCAGGAGCAGAAACATAGAAGTGGTATTCGCACTGCGGGCAGACGTTGTGGTTCTTTTCCGCTTCCTTTTTATAAATCGAGGCGCCGCAGCCGGGGCAGCGTTGCCACAGACCTTCGGGAACGCCGCGTTTGGTCCGCTTCATGTTGGTGTCAGGCCCGGAAGTTTCGGCCGCATTCGAGGGAACGGAGGATGTCGTCGGTGCGGAATGGGCCATCGGGTTGCTCCAAAACAGGTCCGCCGATCAAAGGCCGACTATGCGCTCAGGGCCGCTGGGTAGCAAGTAAAATTTGGTTACGAGGCAGGCGATTCTGTCACAACGGTAGCAGGTAGATCAATGCCGTTATCGGTCGCAGGAGCCGAGAGACGCGAGTCGCGGGCTGCGTCGTCGCAGTGAAAAACTGTATCTCGGCCGGATCTCTTCAGGCAGCTCCACCACTGATAGCAGGCGAAATGGCAGCAGCGGGTGCCAGCACGACGCGTTGCAGCGCCTCTTGTTCAAGGTCAAGCAGTTGCCAACCGCCGCACTGGCACTCGGCCTTCCACAAGTCGCCAAGCTCGCCGGGAGCCAGAATTTGCTTCACCAGGCTGTACAGCGGCTCGGGCAGAACGAGCGCGATCGTGCCCCGGCGATGTTTTCGCAGCAGGCGATCGACGGCGACCTTGGCTCGGGCCTGGGCCATGCCGACCGGTTCACCTTCGGGCGGGCAGACCGTTTCCGGATGGTCTTGCAACTGGCGATACAACCGCGGCTGTGTTTGCTTCAGTTCATCAACGAGCTTGCCATGCCACAAGCCGTGGTCGACGTTCTGAAAGTCACTCAGTTGTTTGACCTTAAGCTTGCGAGCGTTGCCCAGCTGCATCGCTGTTTCCACAGCACAACGACACGTCGACGAGTAGAGAGAGTCGAACTCCACCGCAGCGACTTCATTGATCAGCCGGGCCGCTTGGGCCGTGCCGACATCACTCAGAGGAAGATCGAGAGTCCCCTTGATGCGACCTTGTTCATCGAAGTCGGTCGCGGCGGAACGAATCAAAAGAATTCGAACCATACAGGATCGGTATGAGCCTCCTAAAAACTTGCCAGGTGGGTCAGGTTGCGAACTGCGTCGCTATAGCTCGGCTGCCCAAAAATGGCCGAACCCACCACAAACCAGCGTGCTCCTGCTTGAGCACATTTGCCGATGGTCGACGCATTCACGCCGCCATCGACTTCCAAAATCACTTCCGGCCGGACTCGGCCGCGAAGTGCGTTCAATTTGTCTAAAGCCACATCATGAAACTTCTGACCGCCGAACCCGGCCGGCACGCTCATGATAAGAACCAAATCGACTTCTGCCAGATATGCATCCACCATGCCAAGAGGAGTCGCAGGATTCAGCGCGAGGCCCGCTTTCAGGCCCAGCGTGTGTATTTCGTCAATCAGCGGCCGAGCATCCGGGGCTGCTTCGATGTGGAATGTGATCAAATCGGAGCCAGCCTCGGCAAATTGCCGCAAATACCGCTGGGGCTGATTGATCATCAGGTGGACGTCGAGCGGCAGATTTGTGATACGGCGTAAAGCTGCCACAATCGGCATGCCATACGTCATGTTCGGGACGAACGAGCCATCCATCACGTCCAGATGCAGAGCCTGCACGCCGGCTTCTTCCAGGGTGCGAATCTCTCGCGCGAGGTTGGCGAAATCGCACAACAGGAGCGACGGCAACACCACGGGTGCGCCGGCGGGGAGAGAATCAATTGCGATGCGTGCGGACATAAACTGCGGATTGCCACGTGGTTGCTAGCAGTCAAGGTGCTATTGACTAACCCACTTCGGCCGTCCGGCCAACCGTTGCCAAAACACGCCAACAGGCTCGCTGGGCAATCCATTCCCGGCGACATCGGCATGGATCGAACTCGCTCCCGTCGCAGGCCACGAGTTCAATCGAAGAACCTATCTTACATGCAACTGAAACCGCCGTCAGCAACATCTCATGCCTTAAACCCACTTGTATGGGTGGGCCGCTGACGGCGGGTCCACTGCAAACTTACCGCTATCCGCAATCTCGCCAAGCATTTGCGTTCGCAGGACCTTGCTGTTGATTGCGGCAACCCGCAATGCGGTTTCGCCCGAGTCCCGAACCCAGGGCGATACCTAATCGAGCTTTCCCTCCACCGCCAACTGGTGGTAGTAGTGCTGCACCTTGTCCTGGTTCTCCAGCAACCAATCAATCGTCGGTTCGTTCCGCATCGCTTTGCCGATGGCCTTCGCCGTTGCTTCGCGATTGGTTTTGAACAGTAACTCAAAATCCACCGTCGGTTCATCGACGATCGAAGGATCAAGCCACACGCTGACAATAATCCCCAGGTCGTTGACCTTCTTCTTGGGCAGATCGCCGGCCCGCACCGCATCGAGCACGCCATGCGCGATCGCGGCCTGAACGGTCCCCATTAGGATGTTGGTGTACTTCGAATTCTTGACCGTCACTTTGCTGACCATCAGCGTCGTAGGACGAATCTGCACATCGCTGTTGAGAATGGCAAACACCTTGGTATGCCCCTTCACCTGATCACCGATCAAATTGGCAATCGCATAACCAACCGGCCCATCCAACTCGCCGATCACCACTTCAGGCTCCGCGGCCGAATACGCCGGTTCCCCTTCGACCAGCGCTTCGCCAGTCCGCAGCACGATCCGTTCGCTGCTGGCCAGCTTTGCCTTGGCTTTCAATTCTTTTTTTTCGGACTTCTTTTTCGCCATGATGCAGTTCCTCAATAGTTGATCAAGTGAATGAACACCCAATCAAAACACACCGTCCTGCCTACAACAAGGTGTCGCAAGTCTGCCCACGGTCTCGGCTCGCAATCCTGCAGCGTAAGCGAAGGAAGTCGCCATATCCTTTGCTTGCGGGGCAGGCTGTCAACCGACCGCTTCGCTGCACCCCGCAACTTGGAAATTGCTACTTCTTAATGGAAAAATCTTCCAAGTCAAAAATCTGCCGGATCTCGATAATGTCGCCCTCTTCGGCGGGGCATTGCTGAGCCCACTTCACCAATTGCTCCTGAGATTCCGCTTCGACCATCCAGTAGCCGCCCAGCACTTCTTTCGTCTCGACATAAGGCCCATCGGTCACTGTCGGCTTCCCGTTACCAAACGACACCCGCGCGCCCCGTTGGAGCGGATGAAGTCCGTTCAACGACAAGATTTTGACCGCTTTGCTCAACTCTTCGTTGAAGCGACCCATATTCTCGATGCCTTTTGGTTCGGGCGTGAAACCCTCGAGCTTGGGGTTGTCTCGATAGACTTTCGGGATCATGAGCATGAGGAATTGCATCGTTGTTCTCCTGGGGGCCGGTGTTTGACACCCTTAGTCGATTGACAATGCTCAAAATCGACAGCAAATGAAGATGCCCGTGGAATCGATTACCGCCGGCCTTTGCGCTTCTTCGGTTTACCAAAACTCTCCCCAGGCGCCGATTTGCCGCGGGACTTCGGGGGGCCGCTTTTGCTGCTTCCACTTTTGCCGCCGCGGTTAGGGCGGCGCTCTTTGATTTTGTCGGCATCTTGCGGACGTCGCCGACCGCCGAGCGAAGAACCTCCAGCGCGCTCGACAGTCTGTTCCAACCGTTTCACAACACGGAAGTCGAGTTCGCGCTTGTCGATATCGACATGGGCCACCTCCACTTCGATGCGATCGCCCAGGCGATAGCGATTTCCGCCGCGGTAACCAACCAGGCTGTGGCTGGCTGCTTCGTAGCGGTAATAGTCGTCGCCCAGTGCGTCGCTGCGGACCAAACCTTCGGCCGGCATGTCGATGCCCTGCGCGAACAGGCCGTACTCTTCCACGCCGGTAATGACGGCTTGCAATCGCATGCCGATCTTCTTGGCAAGATAGCTGAGGAGTTTAACCTTCGTTAATTCGCGTTCGGCCTTCTCGGCCCGTTGTTCGCGATCGCTGCAATGTTCGCCGAGGAGCATCTGACGGTCGAAATCAACGGCTACCTTTTTGCCGCGGCAAATCGCTTCGATCATCCGATGAATCGTCAGGTCGGGATATCGGCGAATCGGCGACGTGAAGTGGCAATAGTGCTCGCTATTGAGCGCGTAATGCCCTTCTTCGACCGGACTATAAACAGCCTTCTGCATACTTCGCAGCACCGCGTAATTCACTGCGTGCTCTTCGGCCTTGCCGGCGACCTCGGCAATGATTCGCTTGGTCTCGAAGCGATTCTGTAAATCATCGCATTCGATCCCGAGCTCTTTGATAAAGCCGTTCAGCGCTTGTAGCTTCTTCAAATCAGGCTGTTCGTGAACACGGCGAAGGAACGGCAGGTCGTGCTCGGTGAGCAAACGGGCCGTCGCTTCGTTCGCGGCGAGCATGAACTCTTCGATGATCTGATGACTGACCGTATTGATCACTTTGTGCGCGCCTACCACTTCGCCGCGGCGATCCAGGTCGATCTTCACTTCCGGCAGCGTCAGTTCCAGAGCACCTTTGTCCAAACGCCGACGGCGGAGGACCATGGCCAACTCATGCATCATGCCGAGCAGATCAAAAACTTTGGGAGTGAGCTTGCTGCGCCACGACTCCGCGTCGGCGAGATACTCGTCGACTTCTTCATAAGTAAACCGCCGGCAGCTCTTGATCGCACTGCGATGGAATTCGCTGTGTACCGGCACGCCCGCTTCGGTGAACTCGATGAACGCGGTTTGCGTGTAGCGCACTTTGTTCGGCTGCAAGCTGGCCAGGTTGTTGCTGATGATTTCCGGCAACATCGGAATGACGCGGTCCGGCAGATAAACACTCGTGCCGCGTTCGCGGGCTTCGCGATCGAGGGGCGAGCGGAACTGCACGAAGTGCGACACATCGGCGATATGCACGCCAAGCTTCCAATGGCCATTTTCGAGCCGCGTGAGCGAAATTGCATCGTCAAAGTCGCGAGCATCAACCGGGTCGATGGTGATGATTGTCGTTTCGGTCAGATCAAGGCGGTCGCCGATCGACTCATTGAAATTCTCCGCTTCTTCGCGGGCCGCGATGATCGCCTCTTCCGGGAAATCTTCGGGCAGACCAAACTCGCGGAGAATCGACAGCGTATCGACGCCCGGTTCACCCCGCTTGCCGAGGACTTCCGTGATGACTGCTTCGCCGTCGTCGTAGTGCGTGGGGAACTGCACCATTTCGATCACGACTTTGTCGCCAGGAACGGCCCCCTTCGCGCCGGGATCGCCGACGGGAATTGGCTGCGCAAAGACCTTGCCGTCCACATCGACGAAGGCGGTTCCTTCCACCTCTTTGTAGAGGCCGACGAACTGATGCGTACTTCGTTCGACAATCTTAATGATCTCGCCGCTAATTTTCGGCTGCCCCTTTTCATCGCGATTGCCACGATCGCGCATCACGCGCACGGTGACGGTATCGCCGCTGGCGGCATCGAGCGTGTTCTTCAGCGGGATGAAAATGTCGAATGTTCGCTCCGCGCTGCGGGCGGTGCCGAGCGGGCGGACGAAGCCAAAGCCTTTGGCCGCGCGGCGAAACTTGCCGGTGACGAGTCCACGCTCAACGGGCTTTTTCTCGTCGCGTGCTTTCTTTTCTTTCACCTCACGAATTTCACGAACTTCTTTAAATTGTGGCGGAGCCGACACAACCAGCAGCGGTTGGGTACTCTTGCTCACCGGCGGCCGCACGATGTGACCGGAGCCATACGAGAGTTTGCCGGCTTTTACGAGCCGACGGATACAGATTTTCAAAGCCTGGTGTTGTTCGCTCGGCAACTTTAATTGCTTCGCGATGACCCGTGGCTTGACGGGTTGATACTGTTCACGCAGTACATGAGCGAGCACGAGGGGCTCGAGCTTGCGGGCGGCTGGCGAAGCCTTTTCTCTCGGGGCGTCTATCTCAAGCGGGCCGTCGCTGTCGTCTATTTCGGCAACGTTTTCGTCTATTTCTTCGCCGAGGTTGGCTTCCTCGTTTTCTGCATGGCCTGCAGCGGCCCCCTCTTCTTCCGGAATTGAATTTTCCGACGTGGGGAAAGAATCACTGTCATCTTCTGGGTACATCATTCCTATAGTCTACAAAACCATCCTGCCTCATGCTGTTAGAATTTGATTCCACCGCGGGCAGGACGCTGACGCGGCTGGGAAATGTCCCGGACAAACTGCGTCCTGGGAAGGTGGGCAGCGAAAAGTCGCTTGGGCCCGAGCGAGAAGAGAACTCGCTGTGATTGAGAGTGGAGACAGGGGCCCGGTGAAAAAGGTTCGGACACATAACTTGCTTTTCTAGCGATCACTGCTGGAAGTATAGCATGAAATTTGGCGGAGGGAAGGAGTTCACTCCCCGAAAGAGCCCCGCTACGCATAGCAATCGATACTCACCAGCCTGAAACGCAAGCGAAGGAATCGGCGTGTATGCTTCGCTTGGGCTTGTGACGGCCGGTACAGCAAATGCTATCTGCGCCGCAAACAACCCCGGCTGCATATAACCCGTGAAGAGGAAAACGTCTAATGCTCAGTACCTGGGAATTGATTGTGCGGTTAAGTCTGGCCGCGGTCGTAGGCGCGATTTTGGGCTGGGAGCGCGAAACACAAAAGAAACCTGCCGGGCTGCGGACACATTTGCTTGTTTCGCTAGGTTCGGCCGCGTTCATGATCGCTGGTTATGAGCTGCACATAGAATTGACTGGTCGAGATCAGGCCGCGGGATCCGACCTGCTGAAAGTCCTTGCAGGTATCGCGGGCGGCGTTGGTTTTCTCGGTGCGGGCTCGATTATCCAGAATCGTAGAAATGTCAGCGGCCTGACGACGGCAGCGACGACCTGGCTCGCTGCTGCAATCGGCATTGCTTGCGGACTAGGCTATTATCGGCTGACTGCCATTACGCTGGTGCTGGCGCTCGTTGCCCTGCTGGTGCTAGGCATTGCCCAGCAAGGGACCGAGTATTTGGCTTCCCATGAATCCAACGACACTTCAAAACCAGAAACCGACCGCGGCGGCCCTGCAAACAAGTAGCCCTTAACGTCGCTGGTTGGTTAACGGCCTTTCTGGCCGAATTGAAGCCGCAATTCAAGCCGATTTGTCGCTTGAATGGTCAACAAATGGAGACTTCCGCCAATTCGCGGAGTGGCATGTACCTTGCATTACATTCTTTGCAACGAATACGGAGATTTAAGCGAGGTGGCGACGCGGGTCGCTTCTCGCTACCGGTCAACACATCTGAGGAGTCACTTATGGCTAACGCCCAAACGTTGCAAGGAAACTGGAACGAAATCAAAGGCAAACTGCGAAGCAAGTGGGGCCAACTCACTAACGATGACGTCGGCATGTTCAATGGCAACGTCGATCAACTGATCGGCACCATACAACGCAAAACCGGCGAAGCGCGGCAGACGATCGAACAATTTCTCGATTCGTTGTCGGCCAAGGGCTCGTCGTCGCTCAGTCAGGCCGCCGAGGGTATGCGCGACTATGCCACGCAAGCCACCAATCGAATTGCCGAATATGCTCAAGATGCTGGAGAGTATGCCTCCGACTTTGCGAGCCATGCCGGCGAACGCATGCAGCAGGGAACTGAGCAAGCCAGCCAAATGATGCGTCAAGGTTACAAGCAGGCCGAGCGCGTAGTGAGGCACAACCCAGCCGAATCCGTCGCCGTGTGCTTCGGAGCCGGCGTTCTGGTTGGTCTCATGTTTGGAATGATGCTCAGCAACCGGTAGATCCGGTCCGGTACTGACAGTCATTCGGATATTGCAGACGCGTTCGACTAGCCAATGCCACGCCCAATAATTAGCGCAGATTGAACCGATTACTCGATTCGTGAATTGAGCAACCGACTCAGTCTCCTGATTGCTGGAGCGTGGTTTTTTTCGCGCCTACCTTTCTTGACGGGAGAACGTGATGAGCACGGATACGAAGTCGCTTCCCAGTTATGCGCCGATGCTGAAAGCGTTTCATCGAGAGTTCGCGGCGGAGTTGCGCGCCGCGCTAAAGCAACTTCCTGTTCGCCCTGGCGATCGAGTGTTGGACGTCGCCACAGGCGATGGCCAGTTCGCCGTCTGGCTCGGTGAATTAGTCGGCAGCGCGGGGTCGGTGACAGCCATCGATCGCTCAACTGCCTGGCTGCGAGAAGCTGGCAAAACGCTACAGCGAGCTGCTGCGCATGAAGTAACGCTGGAACAGGGCGACGCGACACACTTGCCATATGCAGATGCGACATTTGATTTTGTCTTGTGCGCGCAGAGTTTGTATAGTCTGCCGCAAACGAATGAGTGCCTGGCCGAAATGCACCGCGTGCTCAAGCCTGGCGGGCGAATCGGTTTATTGGAGAACGATTCGCTCCATCATGTGCTCTTGCCGTGGCCTGTTGATTTAGAACTGCGAATTCAGGCCGCGGAATTGAAATCTTTTCAAGCCAGTTCCAGCAAACCAGCGAAGTTCTACGCTGGCCGCTGGTTGTCGCGAATGCTGCGGCGGAGTGGTTTCAAACGGCCACAGGAACGGAGCTTTGCTTACACACGACAACAATCGTTGAGTGCCGCCGCAGAAGAATACTTTCGCTGCTACCTGGATGCGCAGCGGGAACGAGTGGAACCGTGGTTGAAACAGCGTGCGCTCGAGCGGCTCGATCGTTTGCTGGATCCGAAGAGCCGCAGTTGCCTTTGGAAACGACGAGACTTCGTCGCAACATGCATCGACCGCGTGGTGTGGGCGGAACGTTAGTCGCCGCTTCGCTCCGCAAACGATGAATCGGGCAGAGAATCGCCAATGTCAAAGGGAACGAGCGGTACTCCGCGCCGTTCCCGCCGCGGTGGCCGAGCGAGTTTGAACCGCAACTCGCTTCGTCGGATAATTGAGATGGAGACTCCATTCACCGTTCGCGGAGCGATCGGCGACAATGCTTGAGCCGCGCGGCGGCGCGTGTTAAAGAATACGCAGTTCCGCTGCCACCTCTCCGTGTTTTCTCCCTGGGGGTCATCCCATGCTTCGTCGCGAATTCATCGAACAAAGTCTCGCCGCGGGAATTGTCTTTGCTGGCACGGCTCATCTCGCCTACGCTCAGCCCGCGAAGAAGCTGGCCAACGACAAGATCTCGATCGCCGCCATCGGCGTGAAAGGCCGCGGCGGGCATGTGCTGCAGACGTTTGCCAGTCTGCCCGAAGTTGAGGTGAAGTACGTGTGCGATATCGATGACAGCGTACTCGCTGCGCGAGTCGCCGGTGTCGAGAAACAGACCGGCCGCAAACCGCAGGCGATCAAAGATTACCGGCAAGCCCTGGAAGACAAATCGCTCAATGCCGTCGTCATCGGTACGCCCGATCATTGGCACGCGCTGCCCACGATTCATGCCTGCCAGGCGGGCAAAGACGTGTACGTCGAGAAGCCCGATGGTCACAACATCATCGAAGGGCAGACAATGGTTGCCGCGCAGAAGAAATATAACCGCGTTGTGCAGATGGGCACCCAGGCCCGCACCGGCCCGCATCTGCTGAGCCTCGTGGACTATCTCAAGACTGGCGTGCTTGGCAAAGTGCGCTTCGCCAAAGCGTGGGAAAGTGCTAAGCAAGGAAGCATCGGCCATGCTGCCGATCGCGAGGCGCCGAGCGGCATCGACTACAACACCTGGCTCGGCAGTGCGCCGCTGCGGCCGTTCAACCCGATGCGGTTCCACGGCAATTGGCGCTGGTTCTTCGATTACGGCACGGGAGATCTCGGCAACGACGGTGTGCACCGGCTCGACATGGCTCGTTGGGCACTCACCACAGCCGCTGCCGCGAAGGGTGAAAAGGTGCCGGAGATGCCGCGGGCCATTTCGTCGCTCGGCGGCAAGTACTATTTCGATGACGATCAAGAATGGCCCGATACGCTGATGACCACTTACGATTTCGCCCCCGGTTATCTGCTCACGTATGAAATGCGGGTCTGGAATGCCTACCCGCTGCACGAAGAAGACGAAGGGGCCGCGGTCTACGGTGATCAGGGCTACGTCGTCATCGGCAACAGCCGTTGGCGGGCCTTTGATGCCAAGGGCAAACAGGTCAAGGAAGATAAGGCCGGCTACAACGACGTCGGCCACGCGAAGAATTTTCTCGACTGCATGCGCTCACGACAGAAGCCCACCGCCGATCTGGAAACGGTGGGCCATCCCTCGAGTTTGCTCTGCCACCTGGGCAATGCTGCGTGGCGAGCGGGGCGGCAGCTCAAGTTTGACAAAGAGACTTACACGTTCGTCGGCGATGCGGAGGCGAACCAGTATTTGACGCGGGCCGATTATCGCAAACCGTACTTGCTGCCCAAGACCGCTGATTTGTAGAGCGAAGTTCCGCTCGACGACCACCGGCCCGCAATTTGAGCGGGCCGGCAGTTGCTCGGTCAACGAACCAACTTAGGCCGGCGGATAACTCGGAGCCGGGTACAGATTCAGGTAGTTGATCACTAGGAGTGCGTCGAAGGTCGAAAGGATCCCATTCCCATCCGTATCGACGTTGGTGGTATAGGTATAACTTCCTGGCAATGCACCGGGGCCATAAAGATTGAGCATGTTGATGATTTGCAGCGCGTCGTTCGCTGAAATGTATCCATTATTATCAACGTCCAAGTATCTCGTTGGGCTTTGATAGGTGGTATTGAACTGATTCCATTGCTCGCTGGGGTTACTGGCAGTCGGCGCTACATTAGCAGCGGCGCTGACAATCCCACTGCCAGAATAGTTGAGCGTCAAATCATAGTTCCCAATAGCCATCGTGATGTCGGTAACGTGAGCAATGGTAAAAACCCGCGAATTTGCGGTCGAAATCGTGGCAGTTCCTGGGAAGCGATTTGCCCCTGCATTCTTCGTCAAGTTCAGATCGGCTATGTCAAAATTCGCCACCGGGCGGTCAAAGGTAACGGTGAACGAATCGATCGCAGATTTGCGCGGGTCTGGACTAACCGGGGTAACGGTGGCAACCGGAGCTTGGCCATCGTCGATGAAGAACGGCAACGGCGTCGAATCGAAATAGCTGGTTGACGGCACCGTGGGCAGCATCTGCGTTCTGAGTACCGCAGTGTGAGCGCCATAGGTCAGAACCGGCGAGAAGAAGTAGGCTGTGCTGTTCGTCGCCAACTGCACTGATCCCTTGACCGCGCCATCTACTAGCAGGGTGACAAGTGAACCAGCAGCACTCGGCGCAACATTGCCGATCCAGAATGGATTGAGACGGGTCGTAAAATTGTCGCTGTCGGAAGTACCGGTATCATCGCCGAAGAAAATATCGGGGGTCACTGGGGTCTGCGTCGTCAAGGAGTCGACGTAGATCGTCAGTGGGAGTGAAGCTTGTGACCATGTCGTGCTCGACAACGTATTCTTCACTTTCACGGTGTAGTTGTGAATCGAATTCGGCCCCACCGAGATATTCGTAAAACTATGATTCGTTACTCCCGCGGACAACTGCATCGAGGCGATTGGAAAAGCTGAACCATTGTCGAATATTCCGACGAAACTGCCATCCGGTGCAACGACATTGATGGTGAGGGACGTTTGACTGGTGACATTATCGACGTTGGAAATGCCATCGTCGCTGGCGGTGGCCAGCAATGGGGTCGTCGGAGTATACGCCCGGAAGACTGCTTCCAAGGAATCGGCGCGCCCGCTGCCAGAGTTCTGATCGTATCCGCCGGTCGAAATATCGACCGCGGAAGCCGCCAACGTCGTCGCCAAATTGAGCGTGGAATTGGTGCCTGCCGCATCCATCATCAGCGCGACAACCGCAGCCACATGCGGAGCAGCTGCCGACGTTCCGGTGAAGATTGGCGAATTCACGAATGGTGCCCAGTTCTGACTACCGGAGTAGGTGGAGACAGCATCGGTGCCAACGACATCGAGTGATTGCCGCTGAACTTTGGTCTGAGTGGCAAAATTGTTATAAACAGTCGACGGTCCGCGCGCACTGTAGCTTTGAACTGTAGTGGGTGTACCCGCGGCGACGGCACCGGTCGCAATCACACCATCGGCTGCTTTGTGCCCTAAGACCGCATCGCCCGAATAGGCAGCCGCGTAGGTATCGTTAATTGCCCCGGTCGAAATCAGCACCTCCAAATCGCGACTGACTCCGACGGGGCCAGTGATACGAACATGAAAAGTAGCAGGAGACGTGGAAGTGTTCTGCCACGGAATCGTTTCCAGTGGCTGGTTCGTTCCATTCTGGACAATGGTGCTCGAAGCAACTTGCGTAAAAACGGAGTTGTGCAGGTAAAGATTGTAGTTATTCGAACTGCCCGTCCAGTCGTCGCTCCACTGCAGGGAAACCCGGAACGGCAATGAAGCTGCTAGCGGGTCTCTACCTGGAACGGTGAACGTCAGGTATTCGTCGTACCCGCCGGGATTGAAGTTATGCGCCAACGCCGCAATCGAGGACGCGCCCTGATAGTGCCGCTGTGCGTTGTTCCCCGCCGAAGAAACCACCTGTATACCCGTAGCTATCGCGTTCGTCGCAGCTACAGCCATTGGGCCGTCCTTGAAGAACGGCTCGGAGTACAACGCGGCGAGATCATCCACTACAACCTTCACTCCCTTGCCCTGCATCCAAGTCAGTGCATTGGAGTAGGAAGTGGCATCGTAAACTTGAGAAAAGAAGAGTTCGGCGCCCGGCGCCATATCGTGAATGATTTCCAGCATCGCGGTCCCCTCATCATCAAAGGGATTACCGGGCAAGCTAGGGTTTGTGTCGACAAACGGCAGTTCGCCAGCTGCCTGCGCGGTGCTCAAGTGGGCAACTCCGTTGGAAAGGACACCAACCTTCACGCCCGAACCGTTAACTCCCAAGCTGAGAAACCGACTACGCACCTGATCGGCCTTATGCACCGCGTCGCCGGCAGTCGTGATCACGTCGTAAGTCGCCGTCGGTGGGATGCGGACGGCGATAATTCCATCATTGGCAGATAGCTCCTTCAAATCTGCGGCCGTGACCCGCGCTCGCGCGACGCCATAATTGTCGGCCGGCGCAAAGCTGTCGATCTGAATATCGAGCGCGCGAAGTTCGGCCAACACATCTTTGCCGCCAATGCGATAGTCGATTTGCACATGCAGCGCTCCGTCGGCGTCGACCTCTCCGTAACGCTCTATCGATGCACTAGTAGTAGCACCAACCCATTTCTCAAACTTGGGCACGCTGACCGAAGTGTCGCCGGCAAATGCCTTGACAACTGTCTCGTCAATACGCGCAAGATCTAAACCCGCAGCAATCCTGGCCGTTTCCTTGACGACGTTGATGCTGCGGCTAGCGCTCAGCTGGGGTGCAGACTCGACTGCAGTATTACCTTGCTCGCCCACATCGAAAACGTCACCCAGTGGCATCGGTCCTACGAACGACGCAAGCACGGCGCGAAACTCAAGTTGTTCGAGGAACAACTTGCGGTGGCGCGAAAGATTGCGAACACGATTGGATTCCTTCTGCGCACGGAATTCGCTTTTCATAGCAAGACACCTGTAGGCTAAGAGAGAAGCTTGATGATTGAAATTCCAGCCCCAAGGAACATCAATTCAAAGGACGTTGAGTACAGCGGCGAGTAGATTAGCAATTGAGAATTCGAAAGCAATCGTTTCTCGACTAAAGTTTCCAATAATCGACAAACTATTTTCTGCTAGCCGCTTCGGAGTGACACCGACCACTATTAGGAGTGTGGTTGATTAGATTTCTTTGATGTCTCGCCGAGATTTTCGCGAGAAATTTTTCGTTGAACGAACCACCTGAGAGAAGTGTGCGACCGCGCTCCAATATCGATTTAAAGAGACCTTCAACTCGTGAGTGATGGTTACGCAGTGATGCTTAGCAATTAGAAACTAATCTAATTTGATCTTCGGCATCCCACCCGGCTCAATGCCTTGTGCTCGCTGCGCTTCCTCCATTTCTAACGCTCGCGCAGCCGCTGCTTCGGCTGCAGCGTTGGCTGCTTGTTCGACGAGCGTGCGGACTTGGGTGAGTTGCTCGCCGGTGAGGGTCATGTTGGCGATGAGCGGGCTTTCTTTCGACGATTCGTCGCCGTCTTTGTCGATGGTCGTCTTCACCTGCTGAATGCTGAGGAAGTTGCTGTTCTGGCACTTCGGGCAGGCGTTTACATCCATGCGGATGTATTCGTTCAGGCTCGTTGACAGGAGCGGCACTTGCAGCAGCGCATGGAACTCGCCGCGACGAACTTTGTCCCACTCGGCTTCTTTGCCGGTGGCTTGATAAAGAGCGACCCCCTTTTCTGTCTCTGTCCATTCGTTGCATAGTTCGCAGAAAGGTTGGTCGATATTGGCGACGGCAGAGAGGTACGAAAAGTACGCCAAGATGCCGAACTCTAGTACCCAGAACGAAACGAGGAACCAACCCGTGACGTTGTCGCCATTACGCAGGCCCCAGGAACCCTCTTCGAACAGGACCGCACCAAAACTCATGATCGCGCGCGGATCGAAGACGACTAGACCGAGTTGCCAACCGCCGTGCGTCCAGATCGTCGCGCCCCAATAGATGTAGTAGCCGACTAGCAACGTCAGCAGCCACATGCCGCGGACGAACAGCGGGCTGCGTATTTTGCCCATGGTCGAGAGCATCGTCACCGGCAAGCCCATTGCAAACGCGAAGCCCATGGTCGCGAGGAAGTTCAAGTAAATGAACGGCACCCAGCGAATGATGAGGGCATAGACGACGGCCGTGACTCCGGCAGCCGCCAAACTTGCCACCACAGTCATCAGACCGCCGACGATGGGCACGGAACCGGAAGGTGAATAGCGGTGCATACTACTTACCATTTAACTGGGACCAGAAAGCCAACTCGCACGAATTCAGCCGGGCCGTTTCTTTTGTAGCAGAACTCGGCAAGGTTCTGAATGAATAGCCGGCGAATTCCGCGAAATAGGGAAATGGCTACGCGCCGAAAAATGCTGGCCCCCGCGCGGCAGCGGCGTTACACTAACGCCCGCTTGCCCGAGATCCCGCCTGTGACACCCGCTTTGAATTCGGAAGGTAGACGCATGAACGTTCTGCTCCGTTGTTTTTTCGTTTTGCTTTGTCTGTTGACGCTCGGCGAAGCACACGCGGCCGATGCTCTTCGTGCGTTGCCCGCCGGCAAGCGGCCTGACGATGTGCGGCTGCTTGATCCCAAGGATCTCGATGGCTACTTCCCGTTCACGCCGCCCACGAGTCGCGAAGCCTGGGCACCGCGGGCCGCGGCAGTGAAGCGGCAGATTCTCGCTTCGCAGGGTTTGTGGCCAATGCCCACCAAAACGCCGCTGAAAGCGAAGGTTCATGGGCTGATCGATCAAGGGAATTACACCGTTGAGAAGGTTTACTTTGAGAGCTTCCCCGGCTTTTATGTGACCGGCAGTTTGTACAAGCCGAAGGAAAAGAAGGGGCCGCATCCCGTCGTTCTCTGCCCCCATGGCCACTGGGCGAATGGCCGGTTCCACGATGCCGGCGTGCAAGCCACGCGGCAGCAAATTGTGATCGGCGCTGAACGGTTCGAAGACAGCGGCCGCAGTCCGCTGCAAGCACGCTGCGTGCAATTGGCCCGGATGGGTTGCATCGTGTTTCATTACGACATGATTGGCTATGCCGATTCGCAACAGCTGTCTTTCGAACTCGGTCACCGATTTGCCAAGCAACGGCCCGAGATGAACAAGGCCGAAAACTGGGGTCTGTATAGCCCGCAGGCCGAAGCGCGGCTGCAATCGATCATGGGACTGCAAACTTGGAACTCGGTACGAGCGCTCGATTTTGTCTGCGACATGCCCGATGTCGATCAAACGCGAATCGCCGTGACTGGCGCGAGCGGCGGCGGCACACAAACGTTCCTGCTCGCGGCCATCGACGATCGTGTTGACTTGTCGTTTCCGGCCGTAATGGTTTCAACCGCGATGCAGGGCGGCTGCACGTGCGAAAACTCCAGCTGCTTGCGCGTGGGCACCGGCAACATCGAATTCGCTGCTCTGTTCGCACCGAAACCGCAAGGCATGACCGGCGCCGATGACTGGACGCGCGAAATGTCGACGAAGGGCTTTCCGGAAATCAAGAAGCACTACGAACTGATGGGGGCGGCAGACAAAGTGATGCTCGTTCCCAACTATCATTTCAAGCACAACTACAACTACGTCAGCCGCTCGGCGATGTATGGCTGGGTCAACAAACATTTCAAGTTGGGACTTCCCGAACCGGTTGTCGAAGAAGACTACAAGCGGTTGGACCAGAAGGATCTGACCGTCTGGGAAGTGGATTTTCCACAGCCACCCGGCGGCGACGATTTCGAACGGAAACTGTGTAAGCACTGGCACGACGACGCCGAAGCGCAGCTGAAGAAACTGCAGCCAACCGACAAAGAGTCGCTCGCCAAGTGGCGCGAGGTCATCGGCGGTGGCTGGCATGCGATTTTGCAGCGCGAACTGCCAGCCGCTGCAGACATCGATTACGAACGGATCAGCGAAGACGATCGGGGCGACATCACGCAGTTTGTCGGTCTGGTCAAGAACAAGCGGCACAGCGAGCAACTCCCCGCGTTGTTCTTTTTGCCGGAGAACTGGAATAAGCGCGTGGTGATCATGCTGACCGACAAGGGCAAGGCCGGCCTAATCGACAGTGATGGCAAACCGATCGTCGAGATTCGCAAACTGCTCAAAGAGGGCGTGGCCATCGCGGGGGTTGACCTGTTGTTTCAGGGTGAATTCTTGCAGGATGAAAAGGTGACGCAGAACCGCGTTGTGAAGAATCCTCGTGAATTTGCAGGTTACACGTACGGCTACAACCACGCTCTCATCGCCCAGCGGGCTCACGATGTGTTGACGATGATCGCGTTCGCCAAGAATCATCCCGACAAGCCGCAACGTATCGATTTGGTGGCTCTCGATGGCACGGCGCCCATTGCAGCCCTCGCCCGAGCGCTGGCTGGCGATGCCGTTCACACGGCCGCGATCAACACCAATGGCTTCCGGTTTGGCGAGGTCGACGATTATCGGAGCGTGAACTTTTTGCCCGGTGGCGCCAAGTATGGCGATCTTCCGGCCCTGCTCGCGCTGGGTTCGACTGGCTCGCTCTGGGTTGGCGGCGAAAAGGCCGATGCGTTGCAATTGACCGCGGCAGCCTACCGCGCGGCGGGCGATGAGAAGAAACTGACCATTGCCCAGGACGGGAAGACCGACGATGCTGCGATCGAGTTCCTGTTGAAGTAGTGCAAAAGCCGGTAAGGCCCCGCCACGACGGCGGGGCCGTGACATCTCTTGTCGCCGCAGAATCGCGCCAGGCCGCACAGCCCGCGTGACCGGTTGCACATCGCCGCCACACGACGTATTCCATTTGACCGGCGCTGCTTCTGATGTAGGTTTCCGCAACCTGTCGAGCAGAGCCTTTCGCGCAGTGCCATTGGGCTCGGGCGAGACAGCCAACTATTGCTCCCCGCTGGAAAACAACGATGCGCGCCGACTACATCAACCCGTTCATTAGTTCGCTGATCAACACGTTTGAAACGATGCTCAATTGTCCGTTGACGCGCGGCCAGTTGTACTTGAAGACTCCGGACACGCAGCTGCACGACGTCAGCGGCATCATCGGTTTGAGCGGCCAGGCCCAAGGCACCGTAGTGCTGAGCCTCGATCGCAGCGTCGCGCTGCAAGCGACCGCGACGCTGCTGATGTGCGAAACCACCGAGATCAACTCCGACGTCGTCGACGCCGTGGGCGAACTGACCAACATGGTGGCCGGCAGTGCGAAGGCCCAGCTGACCGAATACAAACTTTCAATCAGCCTGCCGGGCGTGATCAAAGGCGAAGGACACGAAGTTTGCTTCCCTTCGGACGTGACGCCGATCTGCGTTCCTTTCACGTGTCCCTGGGGCGACCTGAAAATTGAAGTGGGGCTGACGGAAGTTCGGGCACTCGTACCGAATGCCGGTGCAACTGCCCTGGCCACTGCCTAATCGCGCTCAACTAAGCGTGGCTGTTTGCACAGCAACACGCGCCAGACGACCTCCGTTTGGTTCGGGCAATTCCTGCGGTGCCCGCACACCGGGCAAACCCTCCGCAGTACGAATCAATTCCAACGGCGGATCACTGAGATCCTGGTGATAAAACCGACTGCTGGGAAAAATATCTGCGGCATACGTAAAGTTTGGCAGCATCGCGAGCGCGACGCACAGCGAGGCGCCGGCCGCGCTCTCGAGCATGCCACCCACCCAGCACGGAATGCCGGCCCGCTGAAATTCGTTGTGAATTTGTACCGCGTTCGTGAGGCCACCGACGCGTCCCGGCTTGATGTTTGCATAGCGGCAACTGCCGAGCGCGATGGCCTGCTGTGCTTGCCGTCGCGTGACGAGACTTTCGTCGAGGCAGACCGGCGTGCGAATCGCGCGCTGCAACTCGGCGTGGTCCACCAGATCGTCATGCTGCAGCGGTTGCTCGATCATCGCCAGATGGAGTTCATCGACTTCGCGAAACAACGGCAAATCGCTCAAACGATAGCCGCTGTTGCAGTCGATGTGAATCGGATGCGTCGGATGTCGCTCGCGCACCGCGCGGAGCATCGGTAGATCCCAGCCAGGTCGAAATTTTAGTTTGATGCGAGGAAACTTCTGCGCCACGGCGTCGTCGACACAAGGGAGCAGTTCGTCGATCGAATCGAGCACGCCAAAATCGGCGCCGACGGCCACTTCGTCGCGCGGCGTACTGCCGGCATATTCGCCGAGCAAGTGATGCACGGGCGTGTTCGTCACACGACTTTGCAAGCTCCACCAGGCCGTATCGAGCACGGCTTTGGCGAAGGGATTCCCCTTGAAGTGAGCCAATCGCCGCTGCAAATCTTCGCCGCTGGTCACATCTTGTTTCAATAACGCCGGCGCCAGCCATTCGCGGCAAACATTGAAGATGCCGCCGCCCCACTCCGGGCTGTAGCAGGGGGCGGCTAGCGGCGAACTCTCGCCCCAGCCGACGAAGGAACCGCTCGTCATTCGGCAGAGCACCGCATGAATCGCGGCATCTTCGCCATACGCCGTTCGCCACGGCGAGATCAGCGGCATGGCCACATGAAACAAATCAATGCGCTCGATCTTCATGACTTTCACTCGCACAAAAGACAACATGGCTCGACAAATTACCGGCGACGACACGGTATGCTACGTGCGCATCTTCTGCAACAAATGGCACAGAATTGCAGCAATGTTCCACGCATCATCATGGCCGCGGTGATGCGTGCCTTCGAGCGGCAGCCCGATTTTTGCGCAAGCTTCATCAAGTCCCATTTCGCCGTGATCGCCATAAGCCACGGCAAACAGCGTTTTGATATTCAGGTGGCCGACGCCAAACGGATAGGGAACCGTTTGTTCCTTGCAAGTCCGCTCAAACTGCCGCCGGTCGTAATCGCCCCAACTGGCCCACAACCGATCGGGCGAACGATATTGCTTTTTTAAAATGCCGACTGCATCGGCCAAGGTACCCGCCGTGAGAAAGTGCTCGTCATTGAGCGTAGTCAATTTCTTGCAAAACTCGCTAATCTTGCTGCGCACCGGCTTAATCAAGATGCTGCGCTTCTCCAGCCGTTCAAGCCGTTTCACATCGATGGGGCAGAGACCCACTTCGATGATTTCGCTACTTTGTCCCGCCGGCGGATAGCCTTGCCAGCAAGTGGATTCGACATCAATGACCAGGATTTGATCGAGCAGCTTCATCCCCTTATCGTATCATTGAATTCCTTTCCTTAGGTAACGAGTGCTCATCAATGCCTGATCAAACACTGCTTGCTCTGCTCGCCGAAATCCGCGGTTCGCTGCTCCGCTCGCTCAGCGGCGTGGACGAAACCATGGCCCGCTGGCGAACGCCGGGGCTGGCTAACAATATCTTGTGGCACGCTGGCCATGCATACATCGTCGCCGAATGGCTGACGATGGGGCCACTCGGCTTGGAGCCAGTCGCGCCGCCCGGATGGTTCGAACTCTTCAGCTGGGAAAGTCGACCCGCTGACATTCCTGCCGAGCGATTTCCTACGCTCGCGGAAGTGGTTCAAAAGCTAGAAGAGCAACAGCAGCGATTACAAACGATATTCGTCTCGTTGGGCGAACTTGATTTGAAGAATGCGGCCGTAGATCAACCGGACCAGAGTGTTCGCGCGGTGATCGTCCACGCGTTTCAGGACGAAGCCGCTCATCGCGGCGAAATTCGCATGCTGCGGAAATTGCTTGCCCTGGCAAACAAGTAGTGGGGAAGCCGGTGCTCCCCCGGCACAGGCCGGGGGCGGTATTCGTTTACGACAGATTGCTTGACCTACTTCTTTTCCACCACCCAAATGTTGCGGAAGGCCACTGGGTTGCCGTGGTCCTGCAGGAACAGGCCGAGCGCGTCAGGGCCTTCGCCACTCTTGCCAGGCGTGCCCTTCGGCAGTTCGAGGTCGTCGTGAATCGTCACACCGTTGTGCTTGATCGTGACGCGGGCGTTCTTCACCTTCTTGCCGTCTTCGTACTTGGCCGCTGTGTAATCGATGTCATACGTCTGCCATTGAAGCGGCGGATAGCACATATTTGTCGCTGGCTTGGCAATCGTATAGATACCGCCGCATTCGTTGTTCTCGCCATTCAGGCCGAACGAATCGAGCACTTGCAGTTCGTAGCGGCACTGAATATATACACCACTATTGCCGCGACCTTGACCCCGAGCGGTGGGCATGAACGGAGTGCGGAATTCGACGTGCAACGTGTGATCCTGCCACTTGGCGTTACTCTCGCAATTGGTCGCGCCAAGTTGTTTTTCGTCTTTGCCGTCAAACTTGCCATCGACCAACTTGCCATTCTTGAACGCATCGGCCGAAGTGCCATCGAACAAGACGGTAGCGCCGGCCGGAGCCTTCGCGCCGAGCGTTGGGCTCTTCCGCTCAGTCTTCTTCAACTCGCCGACTTTCTTGCCGTCGTGCTCAACGGTCATCAGGCCGTCCTTAATCGTTGCGCTCCAGCCGTCGTCGCCCTTGATGGCCGTTACGCCGTCCTTGAGTTCGCCTTTCCCTCTCTTGGTTTCATCACCGCGCTTCCAGCCATCACCGGGCAAGCCGCCGACGTATCCAACGACGTCGAACTTGCCATCGCCAAGCGCAATGACGTGGCAGCCCCATTTGTGCCCCTCGGTATCGAGACCGGCGTATTCACCTTGCACCACAAAGTCAGGGCCTGCTTCCTTGGCGTCGGTGAACGCACCCTTGCCATCAGCCGCGCAAGCAACACCGGCTGCAACCAGCACACAGCTCAACATCCAACCCATCATTCGCCCGTACCGCATGAGAAACTCCTGGTGATCGGATCACAAAGATCAAGTGAAAGCATCTAAACCGCTCGCCATTCTGCTTGTTCGTGCGCGGCGAATCAAGCAGCGCTACTGCTTGGCGAACGTGGCTTCAACTTGCTCCGGCAAGGTGGCTTTCAAATTGCCGTCGAAACGCACGAGCAGCGTTGTCTGCTCATCGGCTTCAAAAGCTTTCTCCGGCGGCGAAAAGCGAACCGGATTGAAGGTCTGCTGCGGACCATATTTCACCGCCAAATCCGCATAGCGGGCTATCTTCGAAACGCGCAGTTCGTCGATTTCGAAACCGCTCTCCGGCCCTGCCTGCGCGACAAACTGCTCGAGCCACTTCGCATTCTTCGCGCCCATCGACGGCTTTGGTCCACTGTAGCCTGGCCAGTTCAAGCTGCGATAGTTGGCTGCATCGCGGCCATTCACATAGACGTAGGTGAGTGTCCCTTGATCTTGGTACGGCGCCCATACCAGCGCGATGTGCGCCCATTCGCCCAGCGGCAACGTCGGTTGATGGGCGACGGAGAATAAGCCATTCGTCAGCAATGGCAGGGGCCGGGCCGCGCTCAAGCGCTCGTCGTATCTGCGGCGAATCCAGAACTCGATCGTGCCTTGTTTCTCATCGAACAGTTGCTGCTGCTTGCCATCGACCATGATGTGATCAGGAATCTGCAGCTTCTGCTCGGCAGCGATCGCCGCGCCGCGGCCAAAGCGGCCGGCAACGAACGGGCCGGTTTCTGCGCCAGAATGAGTGGGCAGCAACTTCGCGATCAGTTCGGGATCGGTGAGGCTGCGATCACGGCGACTAGGATTGGCGGCGATGTGCTTTCTGGTACCGACCGGCGTTACCCAGCATTCGTTCGCGGGCCGATTGAAACGGATCCAGCCCAGTCGAGCGCGACTTGCTGGCGAGATTCCAAATTGAAGTCGGTCGTCGACGATCGCGGCCTTAAGATCTGCGGCAGGGATCGTCGTCAGCGGAAACGCGGCTTCAAGTACTTTGCTCCCCTCGCCTCCTTCCCAACTAACAAACTCGCCGGGCTTGAGTGCGATTGGAATTGCCGCGTTCCAGAGGACTGGTGATGCTGAATTGGTCGTCAACACCGCCAGCTCCAGTCGCGGCGCGAGCAGATAATTTCCACTCGGTGCAGCGGCGGGAATTGTCAACGTGTGCAGATAACATTCATAATTTGGCAGCAGCCGATCGAAAGGCTGAATTTCCGAAGCGTATTGTTTTGTTTGCACTTTGGCTGCTGCATATGCTTCACCAGTGGGGGAAAAAATTCGCAACTCTGGCTCAAATCCCCACAATTTCGCCGTCAGTTCTTGATCGGCCGATTTGTAAATCGCTTGCACCGTCCGTTGCATTCGCAGCGGCGCTGGCCCGGGACTTTTCTCCCCCCTGGCGCCTTCCTGCAGCGTCCACAGCAAGCGTGGCACGGCAGTGAATGTTTTCGCCGGTGCGTAGGGATTATAAAGTCGCTGATTGATCTCTTGGGGAGTTTTCAGCGGCAACGAATTCGGCAGCAACTGATCGAGTTCGTGCTTTGCGAGTGTGAGATAGCGAGGATCACGCGTGAAGTAGTACGCATAAGCGCAGTAGGTATTGGAATAGACGCCGACGTCTTCGAACTCACGAAATGGATCGGCTGCATACGCGGTGTCGAAGAATTTTCGAAAAATCTCCTTCATTTGCGGATCGCGAGTGACTCGTTCATATTTCCACAACGCAGGCGCCCAAAAATGCGCCATTGCCGGCGCTTCGGCATGCGCGGGAAGTGAATTATCTTGCGATCGCCAGACGCCGATGGCATGTTTCGGATCGAGAAACGCAGCCGCATATTCATCAAGCACTTGTTTGATCTGCGGATCCCAGGTGTGTTCGTAAAGCGTGGCCAGATTGAAGAACAACGTGTGCTGATGTCGCGAGCCGCTGCTGAACGGCGCGTAGTCTCGAATCATCTCCGCCCAGGTCATTTCCTTGTCGGCATCTTTGAACGTTTGATACCAGGCCTGTTCCTGATGCCAAGGACGAATGTCTTTCGACCGATTCGTTTTGCCGGCGAGATCTTTCCAGTAATCGCGCCAATAGTTGATCACGTCGTCGTAGCGCGGATCTCCTGTGATGTAATGCGCCAGCGACGTCGTTTCGAGCGTGCGGTGATAACTGGCCCAGAATTGTGCACCCCCGCGGAGCCAGGCTTCTGCACGATCATGCGTGCGGATGTAATGCGTGGGGTTATCGATGCTCCATTCGCCAGGCCGCCAATGGAGCGTGCGGTTTTTCTGTTCCGTACCACCGAGCCAATCGCAGTGAATCTTCGTCGGCTGGTGTGAAACAGCGATATCGCACCAATGATTTTCCGAGGGAATCGCCCAGTCATGAAACTTCCGCTCGCCGCTGCGGAGATAGTTCCACCACAACTGCGTCTCTTTGCCATACGTGTGATACTCAAACCGCCGCGAATCCGCATACAGCTTGCCGGTCGCTTCATCGGTGTGATAACTGTAGTGCGGACCCGCGCCGAACAGCCACCAACCGTAGTCGCCAAAGTCGTCCTGCCCTTGCCGACCGAGATCAAAAATCTTGTCGACGGCCGCTTCGTACTTCGAATCATTCGGCCGCGGTGCCAGCGGGCCAAAGACATCGGTCGAGCAATTCCATTCGCCGCTGGCCAGACACAAGGGCTGCACTGCCGCATGGCGAGCGTAATCTTGCGCGAGCTTCGCATCACCCGCGGGAGTGAAGACGAACCAGAACTCATGATGCTTGTTCATGCCCAAGCCATCGGCGTCGCCCCGTTCGATCGCGCCGAGATCGGCATGATAAAAAGCATGATCGAGTGGATTGCGGTTGTGGCTCTCGCGCCCAGCACGCAAATACTTTTCACCTGCGGGGCCGAAAAACTTCTCAATACCCGCTTTGTCGAAATCGAGTTCGCCAGCGCGTGGACTCCAGTAATGCAACGTCAGTGAATCGCGAGTCACCTCCCATTCCTTGGGAAACTGCTGCCAGAACCAGCGCAGCGAAGCCGTGACTGCGAAACGATTGTCAGTGACCTGCACCCATTCGCCGACATGCTCATTGGTCGCACTCACTCGCGTTTTGGCGCGGTCTTCGTAAATGATCTCGCCGACGCATTCGGGGTTGCCGTAGTGGCGGTAGGTCTTCTGGCACGAAGCAACAGCCAGCGTGTCGGGCTTCCAATGAGTCGTGTGGGGCGAGTTGCCTGGATGACCACTACTGTCAAACGTAGTTTGCCGTCCGTCGTTCGCAAGATCGAGATTCATCGTAAAGCCGATGTCGCGAAACTTCATACCCTTCGTCGATTCGATGAACTGCAGCTCATCGACTACCTTCATTAGCGGCAGCTTTTTGAAGTAGTGATACCGCGTGCGATACTTTGCAATCCGCTCGCCATTCGGCCCTGTGTAATAACCCTCAACGCGGACGGTGCGATGAATGTCGCCGTCGGCTTCGGCGACAATTTTCCGGCTGATCTTGTCGAGCGCGTTGCTGTGCCTCCGACCATTCTGGTCGATGAAGAAATGTTCGCCACCTGCACCACCGTGTAATGCTTGCTCACCGGGACTGGCGAAACCGTTTTTGTCCAAGTCGATATGCAGCGACTCGAAAGCGGATGGGGTGGTGCGGTTGAACTCGGCGAGGTATCCCATATCGGATGCATTCGCACCGCCAATCCACATGCGTTCGCCTGCTTCGAGCGTCCACCGCTCGCCGTTCTTGGAGTTAATTTCATCGCCGAACTCCAGAAAATAGCGCCGCCCCGGCTGCGCGATGAAGTCGATTGTCAGCCAGCGGATGCTTTCTTTTTGCGCGTCCCAAGTCGCGGCGACTTTGGCTTGCAGCTCTTGCGGTCGACCTCCATCGTCGACTAGCCGGCAATTCTCTTTCGCCTTCAGGGCTCCGCGGGGAAACGGCACTCCGGTCGTCATCGGCCAAGGAATCTGCCGATCAAAGGCATCGTTAATCATCAGCGGCACGCGCGTTATTGCGTGAGCGGGTGCAACGATCAACACGATCAGTGGGAACAACAGCCAATAACGGCGAGCGAGCATTACGCACCTCGGCAACGGTGGGGAGAGAGCGGGCGGGATGCCGAGTATTGTGTTGGCTGGCCTCGGCAATGTCCAACTAGTTGGGCTCGACCCTCGACCCGCAGCAACAAAATCGACTTTTCGCTAAACTACAGCAATGCAGAACTACCTCGACTTATTGCGGCTGATTTTAGATCGCGGCACGCTCAAGACCGATCGTACCGGCACGGGCACGCGGAGCATTTTCGGCCATCAAATGCGATTCGATCTGGCGGCTGGCTTTCCGCTGGTCACAACGAAGAAGCTGCACCTGCGGTCGATCATTCACGAGCTGCTGTGGTTTCTCAAGGGCGAAACGAACATCGCGTATCTGAAGGAAAACAAAGTCCGCATCTGGGACGAATGGGCCGATGAAAATGGGGAGCTCGGTCCCGTTTACGGCCATCAGTGGCGTAGTTGGCCAACGGCAGACGGCGGACAAGTCGATCAGATTTCGCAAGTCGTCGAGCAGATCAAGAAGAATCCCGATTCACGCCGGCTGATCGTCAGTGCGTGGAACGTCGGTCAGATCGACCAAATGGCCCTGCCGCCGTGCCATTTGCTGTTTCAGTTTTATGTCGCAGATGGTCGCTTGAGTTGTCAGTTGTATCAACGCTCTGCTGACGTCTTCCTCGGCGTTCCATTCAACATTGCGTCGTACGCGCTGCTGACGATGATGGTGGCACAAGTCACGGACTTGCAGCCTGGCGACTTTGTGCACACCTTTGGCGATGCCCATCTCTACAGCAATCACATCGAGCAGGCGCAGTTGCAACTCTCACGCGCACCGCGCGCCTTGCCAACGATGAAACTGAATCCAACGGTGAAATCGATTTTCGATTTCACGATTGATGATTTTCAATTAGAGAATTACGAACCGCATCCACACATTGCAGCGCCGGTGGCGGTGTAGAACGAACCCCTAGGTTCGTTCATTCGGAACGCTGAAAATGAACTCCGCGAATTTTCAGCAAATGAACGCGGGGCCAATTTCATCCACGCCGAAAAAATCGCAGGGCTCGTTTCCGGCAATCCCACATCCGCTCAGGGCCGCAATTCGCGATTAGACATCGCACCATTTCACCGCTTGCGTCAGCCCGGCGAGCGGGTCGCGAGTCGGAATGAACTCCTGCCCGACGTAGCCCTGGTAACCCACCTCCACCAACTTCCGCATGATCGGTGGGTAGTTGATCTCTTGGTTCTCATCGAGTTCGCCGCGGCCTGGATTGCCGGCGGTATGCACGTGGCCAATGACGTCTTTCAACTGCTCGATGCGGCGGATGACATCGCCGTTCATGATCTGTACGTGGTAGATATCGAAGAGCAGCTTCATCCGCTCGCTGCCGACGGCGCGGATGATCTTCGCACAGTAGTCGACGTCATCTCCCTGATAGCCTGGGTGCCCCTTCATCGGGTGTGAACCGTCCCGGCTGTTGAGATGCTCGAGGCAGATGTTGACCTTCTTCTTCTCCGCGTGGCCGATGATTTTCTTCAGCCCTTTCACGCAGTTGTCGAAACCTTCGTCGAGACTGATTTCGCCACTGTTAGGATCTTCCGCGGTACGGAATTTGAAGCCGGTGAAAGCGATGACCGAGGGAAAGCCGAATTCGGCGCACTTATCGATCACCTCCGTCGTGCGGGCAATCACTTCTTCGTGATACTTCGGATTGTTGAAGCCCTTCATGAAAGGCGCTCCGGGCATGCCGTTCGGTGCGATGGCACACACCAGGCCATGCTTTTTCAATACGGGCCAATCAGCAGGATCGCCGAGTTCGACCGACACGCAGCCGAGCGCTTTGGCGTGTTTGCAGGTAGTTTCCACATCCCATTTGTCGCCGGCGACATTGAAACACCAGAAAACGACCGACTGCTTGATGTTTCCTTTGGTCGAAGCTTTCGTCGCGGCTTTTGTTTCTTGGGCAGACAAATCCGCATTCGTCTGCAACACCAAGCCACCAGCCGCACCTGCGAGCGCAGCGGAACTCAACCATCTCCGTCGAGAGAGCAAATCAGACATCGCGGTAACTCCTGCAATAGGGAAGAGGAGTTACTAGCGTACTGCACATTTCCTCTCCTCGGTACTCCGGGGAGAGGGGGCGTCAACAGCCTGTCTTGAAAGCTGCCGAGAAAAAAAACGACTTTACTCTTCATCCCCACGCAGCTTCGCCAGCACGCTGTAATCCTCCAGCGTGCTTGTATCCTGCACCGACTCCTTGCCGGCGGCGATGTCGCGGAGCAGGCGGCGCATGATTTTGCCGCTGCGAGTTTTGGGGAGCGAACCGGTGAAGCGGATGTCGTCGGGTACTGCGAGCGCGCCGATTTCTTTGCGAACGTGTTGCTTCATCGCGGCCTTGAGTGCGTCGTTGGCCTCGCCACTCTTGAGCGTGACGAAGACAACCACGGCCTGGCCCTTCAGTTCATCAGGGCGACCGACGGCGGCGGCTTCCGCGACGTTGGGGTGGCTGACGAGAGCGCTTTCGACTTCGATGGTACTGAGGCGATGGCCGCTGACATTGATCACGTCGTCGATGCGGCCCATGATCCAGTAATAGCCATCGTTATCCTGCCGGCTGTTGTCACCAGTCAGGTATTTGCCGGGGACCTTTGTCCAATACTGCTGCACGTAGCGCTCGTCGTCGCCCCAGATGCCGCGGAGCATGCCGGGCCAAGGCTTGTCGATGCAGAGCATGCCCCCTTGGTTCTTATCGACGGGCTGCAGTTGCTCGTCGAGAATGACCGGCACGACGCCGGGCATTGGCTTGGTGCAACTGCCGGGCTTCGTGGGAATTGCGGCTGGCAGCGGACTCATCATGATGCCGCCCGTTTCGGTTTGCCACCAGGTATCGACAATCGGGCAACGTCCGCCGCCGATCTTGTGGTGATACCACATCCAAGCTTCCGGATTGATTCCTTCGCCGACGGTGCCGAGCAATCGCAAGCTCGACAAATCATGCTTGTCGACGTGGTGATCGCCCCATTTAATAAACGCACGAATCGCAGTCGGCGCGGTGTAGAGAATTGTCACGCGATGCCGCTCAATGATGTCCCAAAAGCGATCTTCCTGCGGCCAGTTCGGGGCGCCTTCGTACATGACTGTCGTCGCGCCGGCGGAGAGTGGGCCGTAGACGATATAGCTGTGCCCCGTCACCCAACCGCAGTCGGCAGTGCACCAGTAGACGTCTTCTTCTTTGTGATCAAAAACCCATTCGAACGTTTTCTTCACCCACAGGTTGTAGCCAGCTGTGGTGTGACGAATGCCTTTTGGTTTGCCGGTCGAACCGCTGGTGTAAAGAATGAACAGCGAAGTTTCGCTATCGAGAGGCTCCGCCGGGCAATTCGCCGAAGCAGTCTCGACGAGGTCATGCCACCAGCGATCGCGCCAGGATTTCATGGGCGGATTGTTCTTGGCTCGTTGCAAGACGACGCAATGTTCGACTGTCGGCGATTTTTCGAGCGCGGTATCGACCGTTTCTTTCAGCGCCAGCAACTTGCCGCGCCGCCAACCACCATCGGCCGTGATGACCACTTTCGCTTTCGCGTCGTTATTGCGGTCCGCAATCGCTTCGGCCGAGAAGCCGCCAAAGACCACGCTATGCACGACGCCGATCCGCGCACACGCGAGCATCGCGATGGCCAACTCGGGAACCATCGGCATATAGATGGTGGCGACATCCCCTTTGTTCAGCCCCAGGCCCTTGAGCGCGTTGGCAAACTTGCAAACTTCGCGGTGCAACTGCGAGTACGTGAGCGTTCGCTGTTCGCCCGGTTCACCTTCCCAAATGAGCGCAGCTTTGTTCTTGCGCCACGTATGCAGGTGCGCATCGAGGCAGTTGTAGCTGACGTTGGTCTGGCCGCCGACGAACCACTTGGCGAACGGCGGTTGCCAATCCAGCACTTGCTTGAACGGCTGGAACCAGTGCAAGTCCGACTTGGCGAGGTCGCCCCAAAACTTCTCCGGATCGCGGACGGAGTCATTGTAGAGTTTTTCATAGGCCGCCAGCGACCCGATAGCCGCTTGCGACTGAAACTCGGCACTGGGGGGAAATTGCCGATCTTCTTGCATCACCGAATCGATCTGACCACCACTCATCGCCGCTCGCCCTTGCTAATCGCAAATTTCACAAGAATTCCTGGAGAGTTCTACGCACCGCGTCCTGCGGAGAGCTCACCATCATCGCTGGAAATCGCCTCGCGAACTAGTGGCTTTGCGCCAAGGGTTTTTCTGCAGTCTTTATTTGACTTGCGCCAGCCCGCTCGTTAGCATCCCTGGAAGTTTCACTGCAACGACTCTAATCGCAATTTTCCCAAGGCGGGCAATTGTTTCGCCTGGGCAGGTTCGGTTCGCTTAGCCAGGAGCGGACGGGAATGAGCACGCAGCTGCGCCTTTGCATTGCGCTTTGGACCTTTTCCACCCTCGCACTCTGCGCGTCGCCGGCAGCGGCCGTTACGCCCGAGAGTCCCGAGGTGAAAGCCGTTATTGATAAAGCGCTCAAGTTTCTCGAGACCGCCGATGATGCGCGGCTCGGTGGCAAGTGCCTGATCGGACTGGCCTTTCTGAAAAACGGCTCCGATGAAAAGCACCCCAAGGTCGACGCCGCGTTGCAGGCCTGTCTGCAAGCTGCCGGCCGCGAGCCCGCCGCGATCAACAGCGATCTGTACAGCACGGGAATTGCCATCATCTTTCTCTGCACGCTCAATCCGAGCAAATACGCGCCCGAGATTATCAAGTTGCGAGATTCGCTCGTGCTGCGGCAAAAGGAACATGGAGGCTTCGGTTACGCGGCGGGGCCGCACGTCGCCACGGGCGACACTTCGATGACGCAATACGCGGTGCTTGCCTATTGGGAAATTTCGAAAGTGGGGCTGGGGCTCGATATTCCCAGCACCGAGAAAGTCGCCAACTGGATCATTCGCACTCAGGATCCAGGCGGCAATTGGGGTTATCAAGGTAAGGAAGCCACAATCACCGAGGAAGAAGGCAAACGGCCGCGGATGGAACTCGTCAAGCAAGACAGCGCCCGCGCAAGCATGACCGCCGCCGGCATGGGCTGTTTGTACATGGTCGCCGATCTGCTCAAGCTGGCCGAACTCCAAAGCGAGCGCGACGCCAAATTGCCGCCCGCCTTGCGGCTGATGAAAAAAGGTGGCGCGCAAGCGGCTCTTAGCGAAAAGGTCGACATACGCCTGCTCAAGGGAGCCCAGGAGCGGGGGCGCAGTTGGATGGGAAAAAACTACAAAATTGAGCAGAAGTACTTTCAAATGTACTTTCTCTATGGCTTCGAACGTTATCAAAGCTTCTTGGAAGCTGCCGATGGACGTTTTATCAAAGAGCCACGCTGGTACAACGAAGGCTTTGCACTCTTGAAAAAAGAACAGCAAGAAGATGGCTCGTGGAAAAGTGATCATCCCGGGCTCGATGTTCCTGATACCGCTTTCGCGACGCTCTTTTTGCTGCGTTCCACAAAGAAGGCCATTGAACGCTCGAAGGCCTATGCGGAGGCTGGACTCATCGCTGGCCGCGGTTTACCAGCGAACAATCAAGAAGTGGCAATTCGAGCGGGGCGCATCGTGCAAACCAAGGTGAACGTCACCGCGGCTCAGCTGGTCGAGATTCTGCATCTCCCCGAACATCGGGCCTTTGCCACGGTGGCCAGCGACATCGAGTTATTGCGCGAACGGCTCGCCGCCTTGCCCGCCGCGGAGCAAACTCCGTTGCTTGTTCGTCTCCGCGGTTTGGCCCTGACCGGAGTTCCCGATGCTCGTCTTGCTGCGGTGAAGATCCTCGGGCAGGTGCGCGATCTGGCGTCTGCGGAAGCCCTCATCGCCGCTGTTGATGATGCGGATTGGCGAGTTGTGTTGGCCGCGGATGAAAGTTTGCGCTCGCTGGGGCGCATCGTGTCGCCCAGTCCCTTGGGGGACAAGCCGAACAAAGTGGTGCGCTCCGAAACCGTGCAAGCTTGGAAGCGCTGGTTGCTCGTCATTCGCCCGGATGCGGAGTTTCTGAACTGATTTTTCCCGTTCGTCCTCTCTCTTCTTCGCACCTGTTGCATGACCAGCCCGTCTGTTATTTCGCCTGCTCCCGTTTCGGCCAATGCGCCCGAGTCGGTGGCCGCGCCTGCTGCGACAGTGCCGAGCCAACCGGGGACACCCGACAAGGGCCACGTTGCTGAAAATCCCGCCGAACCACAGCGCCAAAGACGTAACGCGGGACTGATCATCGCGGTGGCCAGTTTGGTTCTGCTGTTGTTCGCGGGTGGCGGAGTGGCAGCCCTCTTTCTCTTCTCTCAATCCGAGCCAGCGCCCGTTGTGAATGCGCCGCCGCTGCCGCCGGATCCAGGTACTCCGCCACCGACTCCGCAATATGCTTTGGAACCGGCGCAGCCGCCAGCGAGCAACAACGCGCCTCCAGAAGAGCATTTGGCGTTCATTGGCGCTGCGGCGAAGCGATTGCAAACGCGTTTGCTCGTCGGCAGCGGTGAAACCGCCGCACCGCGAGAGTTCATCGTGCGTGGCGGCGGCGCTGGTGATGCTGTCGGCGTGCAAATTCCCAATCACGAGCGTTGGGAAATTCAATTTCCGCCGGGCCTCACCATCGAAGCTTATACGCGGCAACTCGATTTTTTTAAGATCGAGCTGGGTGTGATTGGTGGCTCGCAAACAGTGACATATCTTTCAGGCCTATCCAATCCCAAGCCGCGCGTGCGGACGGCGCAGGGCAACACGGATACCCGGTTGTACTTGATCTGGAATCGCGGTCCGCTGCGTGAAGCCGATGAAATTCTGGCGGCTCGTGCGGGCCTGAATGTGGAAGGAAAAGTGCTGGCACATTTTTGTCCCCCGGAATTGGAAGCCGAAATGCTCCGCATCGAAGCGGAACAGGCCCGCACGCACAACTTCACCAACGTGCGCCGCACCGTGTTCGGCATTCAGCCCGTGGCCGCGGACACCTTTCGCCTAGTCGTGACCGATCAGAAAGGGGACTGAGGCAGCCGATGAATGCGGAAGACTTGCTGGCGAAACTGGAGAAACAGGAACTTATCGCTCCTGAAGTCATCGCCAGTTTGCGCCGTCAGATCGCTGCCGCCACCGAGCCCATCGCACCGGCCACCGTTGCGAAACTGCTCGTGGACAAGAAACATCTCACCGCAGGACAAGCACAGAGACTGCTTGAACATTCGGGCACGTCGCAAATTGCCAAACAGCCTGCGGCTGCTGCAACGCCGCCCGCAACGCCGCCCGCGACGGCGTCTGCGATTGCGAAAGTTGCGAAGCCAGCCACTCCCTCCGTAATTCAAAAACCTTCGCAACCAGCCGCTGCCAAGCCAGTGCCTGCTACGCATAACAGTTCGGTTCACGACGACCTCGGCCTGGCCCCGCTCGATGATCTCGAGCCTCTCAGTCCGCCGCCGTCCGCGGCTGCGTCCGCGGCAAAGTCAGTGGTCAAACCAGCTGCGGCGCCTGCGACAACCGGGGCGAAGTTGGATGATCTGGGCCTTGCGCCGCTGGAAGAACTTTCGCCAGTCAGTTCTCCGCCTGCGTCTGCCGCCAAATCGACGATTCAAAGAGCGGCGCCGCAAAAATCAGCAACACAACAATCGGCCATTCAAAAAGGACCTGCCAAGCCAGCGGCTCCGGCACCTCAAACGCCGGCCGCCAGCCTGTCCGAATTGCCCGCGCTCGATGACCTCGGTGGTTTGACAGCCCTCGACGAACTTCCTTCGCTCGACGGCCTCGATCCTATAGTCTCCGATCCCTTGAGTAGCGCCGGCCTGGCCGATCTGAACAGCCCGCTAGGGGCCACCGCGGATTTCGGCGCGCTCGCCACGCAAACTACCGCTCCCGCGCGACCGCACAATTCCCCCGACACTGTGGCCGCCGCGCAGGAAAGTCGCACCACGTTGTTTGTCGGAATCGCCATCGGCGGCGTGGCGCTATTGGTCGTGGTGATTGGACTCGCTGCCTTTCTTTGGCCGCGGGGCGACGGCGCGAAAGAGTTTCAAGCCGCCGAGCAGGCGTATCAAGAGAAGCAGTATCCCGCCGCAATCGAAAAGTACGACGCGCTGCTCCGCTTGCATCCGCGCCACGAACAAGCTTCGCTAATCCGGGTCCACCGGGGCATGAGTGCGATTCACGCTGCCAGCGGTTCTTCTCCCGATTGGTCGCGCTTGCTGCCAGTATTGAGTGACAGCGCGCCGCCGCTCGCAGCAGAACCTGCTATCACCCAGATCCATGCCGAGCTCGCGCCACTGCTGGTGCAAATGACCGAAGCGTTGGCCGAAGCAGCCACCACTCCCAAAGTCGACGAGCAATCGGCCAGCCGTTTGCAACAAGCCCGCGCGGCGCTTGTGCTCTGCAACGATTCGCGACTTCTCCCAAGCAATCTTCGGCCTTGGCAAAAGCTGGCGAACGTTGAAGAACGGCTGCAATTGCTCGCTCGCGATATCGCGCGCACTGCAACCCGCGATCATGCAAAAGCAACGCTCATACAAGCATTATCGGCGGGCAACATCACTGCGGCCCTTCAAGCTCGCGCGCAGGCTCTGAGCACATATCCGGAACTGGCCAGCGACGAACTCTGGGCTGAACTCGCGTCGGCTTTTACCGCTGCTGCCATCAAAAGCGTGAAGACCAGCGCCGACAAGAAGCCGGCGGAACGCGAGGCGGCGAAATCAGCGATCCTCGTCGCTCAGCCTTGGCAGCTGCTCAACGCTCGTTTGCAAGAGAGCCCTCCAACACTGAGTGAACGAGTCGTCCTTGTTCCGGCGGGAGGTGCGATTCATGCGCTCGACGCCAGCACAGGCCAACCGCGGTGGAGTCGCTACCTGGCAAGTTCGCCCAGCGAACGCCCGCTGGTTTCGACTGACGGCAAACTCGCCTGGCTGATCGATCGCACGCAGACTGAGCTCATCAGCGTGAACGCCCTGACGGGCAATCTACTCTGGCGTCAGCCGTGCAGCGCTAAACCCGTTGGCGCTCCCTTGCTGCTGGACGGCAAAATCTATCTCACCTTGGCGAGCGGAAAGGTACAGGCGTTCGATGCGGCCTCCGGTGAGTTGCAAGCCGCCGCTGAATTACCGCAAGCGGCCTCGAGTGGACCGGTCGCGACGGAAGATGGTAGGCAGTTGCTGCAACTAGCGGACGAAGGATTGCTGTATGTACTGAATGCCGGCGATTTGCAATGTGCTGCAGCGCACCATCTGGGGCATGAGCCCGGCGCCGCGATGTTTCCGCCACTGCAGTTCCAACGCCAGATCGTTATTGCTATGCAGCGTGGCAGTGAGCAAACCGAAGTGCTCGCAATCTCACCCGAGGCGACTTCCACGCCGCTCAAGCGCCAACGCGTCGATGGGACGATTGGCACACCGCTGTTTGCCGCGGGCAAACGCCTGTTGATCTCGACTACGCAAGGCAAGCTGCATGTGCTGGAGCCAGGCGAAGGAAATGAGGCACTCAAGCTCGCACAAACATTTCCGGCCTCGGATACGCCGTTGCTGCGCTCGCTGCTCGGAACGGCTGACGGCATCGTCGCTGCCGATCGCGGCTTGAAGCAGTTCAAGTTCGACGCCGGTGGCAAGCTACAATCTGGTTGGGCAACTTTCTCGCTGGATCTGTTTGATAGCTGCGGCCTGGCGCACGATCAATCGCTCATCACCGTGCGCTACGTTAACGATCAGGATGCACACTTCGCTGCTGCCGTGAATACGACCGACGGCCTTGCCATTTGGCAAACACCTCTGCAAACGCCGCTCACATTGCTCGGCGGCGAAGAAGGCTCGCAGCCAGTTGCTGTGTCGGCCGCGTCAATCGCTAAACTCCTCACGCTGGATGGCATGAATGTCGATCTCAGCGCGGAGTTCAAAAAACTCTTGTCGCAGCCCGCTCATCACAGTCTGCAAGCACTCCGCTTGGGAAAGTTCGTCACGATCGGTGATGAGCAACTCCTCACACCACCGCCAGGTTCGCGCGAACTCGTGTTCGTAAAATCGCTCGATTTCTCCGTGCGCAAACTGAAACTTCCGGGAGCACTGGCCGGACAACCGGCTGTGTGCGGACAAAACTTGCTCGTGCCTCTTGGCGATGGTGCCGTCCACTCTTTGAATAGCGTCACGGGTGCAGTGACAGCCGCGCCGTTTCTGCTGCCGAATGTACCGAGCTCTTTCCATTCATCATTCACGGTGATCACGCTCGACGAAGCGGGCAAAGACGCGCTCGTGACGAATGGCGTCAGCAGCCTGGTACGGATCGGCTTGATCGCCGAGCCGCAGCCGCATTGGGTTGAGCAAGCTGCCGTCCGTTTGCCGGATTCGCTCGTTTCGCCACCAATGGCGCTGGCCGAAGTAGTCTTCGCTGCCGATCGCCGTGGCCAGCTGCATCTGTTTTCACTGCCCGATTTGCGGGCCGGACAGCCCCTCGAACTGAAAGGAGGACACGTGACTTGGGGGCCATATCGCGCGGGTGATTGCGTGCTGCTGGCCACCGACCGCGACGAACTCTGGTGCTGTGATGCAGCCCGCCAACCGCGCTGGGTGCAACCACTCGCTGCAGGTCAACCTATCGGTATGCCGCGGGTGCGCGAAAAAAAGCTCATCGTCGCCAGCGCAGGCGGCCACATCGAATTACGCTCGGCGGTCAGTGGCGAGGTCGCCGCGAGCGTTGATCTTGCACAGCCGCTCGCGGACTCGATTCTCCTCAGCGGCAATACGCTCTGGCTGACGACAACCGGCGGTCAGGTCGTGCAAGTTGCGATTCCCAGGGAGTCTTCTCAGCCATGAAGAAATTCCTTTTTTTTCTGCTGATTGGCTGCTGGGCAAGTTTTTCGCTCGCTGTTGAACCGCTGCACAAGCAGGCTCCATTCGACGAACTCAAACTCGACGAGACGAACAACAACGCGCTGCTTAAGGTCAAGCCGCTGGATCTTCCCGAACGCAAGTTGCCCGCGCTGGCGAATCGCCGCGGCGATTTGGAGGTGGAGCTGCTCGAACGGCCCGGCGAGAAATTCGCCATTGCCTGGGCAAACATCGTCGATGTGAAACTGTTTGAAGAACAAGTCCTGGCCGAGGCCGAGCAATTCGCCGCGGCCGGAAAATACGACGAAGCGCAAAGCAGTTTTCGCTTTCTCGAACAAAAACAGCCGGAGCTGGTCGGACTCAAGCCAGCCATAGAAAACTTTCTCTGGCTGCAGATCGGCGGCAGCTTTCGGGCTGGGAAGCATGAAGAAACTTTGGCGCTGCTCGTGGAACTCCAGCGGCGAAATCCGCAGCGGACTGGCCTCAGCACGGCCTACGAACGAACCACGATCGAACTTGTCAAAGCGCGACTCGCGGCGAAGAACTACCGCGGCGCGCGCGGACTGCTGAGTTCCTTGGCGAAGCGCTTTCCAGAGACAGGCCCCGCTGCCGTGGCGCCTTATCATGCCCAGTTGCAGCAGGAGGCCGCGCAGCTCGTAACTCAAGCGCAAGCGGCTGTAGCAGCAGAAAAGTGGAACGAGGCGAACTCGCTCTGCCAAAAAGCCCTGGAAGTTTGGCCGGCGGTGGCCGGTGGCAGCGCGCTCTCGCAGCAGATTCACACACGTTATCCCGCGGTCACCGTTGGCGTGATTGGTTCGCCCGCCGTCGCCGCCGAAAAAACGACATCGACCGCGTTCACGGATTGGCACACTCGCCGGCTGAACCGATTGCTCGCGACGCCGCTCGTCGAACTGGTCGACGGTGAAAAAGGTCCCGCCTATCGCTCGCCGTTTGGCAAACTCACCGCGCATGCCGATGCAAAGCAGTTCATCCTCCAGCTGTCGGCGCCCGGCGCCACTGCCACCGATTTGGCCCCGCGCATCATACCGGCCGGAGCTGCGGCCGGAGCGATCGCGGGTGTGCGGGCGCGTGGCCTCACGGATTTGCTGTTTGAATTTCAACATCCACAGCTGCGACCGGCTGCCTGGCTGCGATTCAGTCTGCTCGCAGCGGCGGATGGATCGTCTCCGGGTTCGTGGGGACAATTCGTTGCTGAGCCGCCTGTATTGGATCGTTTTTCCATGCGTCGGCGGCCGGAGATCACTGCTGCGACCACTGCGCCTCAGCTGGTGCACGAGCGGCGCTTCGCTGATGCAACGACCGCACTGCAGGCCTTGCGGCGCGGGCAAATCAATGTGCTGGAACGCGTGCCGCTGTGGGAGTTGGCGCGAGTCAAAAACTTGAGCGACATCCGTCTGCTGCCATATGCGGCGCCAACGGTTCACGTGCTCATTCCCAACAGCGCTCGACCGCTCACTGCGAATCGTCATTTTCGCCGCGCGGTGCTGTACGCACTCGATCGCGAATCCATTTTGAAGCAAGGATTGCTCAACGACCAAACGGTCCCCGGCTGCGAAGTTCTCAGCGGGCCATTTCCTCAGGGCTCTGATCGGTTGCCGTGGACCTATGGTTGCGACCCGGAATTGCGGCCGCGTGCTTACGATCCGAGCGTCGCCACGGTGCTGCTCGAAATTGCCCGCGGCGAAGCAGGTCTCAATCAACCCGCGCCTGTTGCGATTGTGCTGGCACATGACGATCAGCCCACGAGCAAAATTGCCTGCCAGTCGATCGCGCGACAATTGGCTCGGATTGGTCAGCCAGTCACGCTGCAGCAAATGATCGGCGGACAAATAAACGCTAATGCCGACTTGCAATATGTGGAACTCGCGCTGCACGAGCCCGTTGTTGATGCTTGGACACTGCTCGGGCCAGCCGGCATCGCGGGTCCATGCAACCCGCTGATGCTCGAACACTTTCGCGGCTTAGAACGAGCCAAAGATTTGGCCGCCGCCGCAGCCCAGCTACAGGCGATGCATCGCTTGACGGCGGCTGAATTGCCGGTGATTCCGCTGTGGCAGACCACGAATTACTTGGCCTGCCATACGAGTCTACAGGGACTCGTGGATCAACCGGTTTCGCTGTACGAAGACGTGCTCAACTGGCAAATCGCCTGGCGTCCTCCGCAGGAGTGACGCCGCCGTTTGCGTCTGCCACACCGCACACAACTAACCAGCCAGCACTTGCTGCAGTTCGGTCATCGCGGCGAAATCGAGTTGGTGTCCTTCGGCAGCGAACAACACTTGCAGATTGTTGATCAACCGCGACAGCCACTTTGCATGTGAAGCGGGTTCGAAGTAGCTTTCGTCGTACGCCAGTTTTTTGCCAGCCACTTGCTCGATCCGGCGGAACGCCTCGGCTGTGGAGAGCGCCTGGCCGCTGTAGAAAGGATCGATGATTTGCCAACCTTCGTCGGTGTGCACGCGCGTGAGGAAGTGCCCCGGCGTGTTTAGCCCTTCGATCTGCAGTCCCACTTGCTCGCCGACCGCTTTGTAGATCAGCGCGAGCACAATGGGCAGCCCGCAACGAGTTCGCAGCACGACGGGCAAGTAGCTGTTGAGGGCGAAGTAATAGTTGTCGATGTTGCCGACAAACTTGGCCTCTTCGAACAGCACGTCGTGCAAGTGAGCGAGACGGGCGGCAGGTTGCCCGCTCCGGCACCGCGCGAGCACGCGCAGCGCCAAATTCTGAATTTCTCCTTCGACATGTTCGGGAACGACATCGTCGAACGCGTGCATCGAAACTGCCGTCGCGGCTCGCAACAATGCCTGCGTGGAATGTAAGTCTCCCATCTGCTCGCTGAAGTACTGAAAGGCTGCAGGCGCGCAGTGCTGCGGTTCAATTCCTGTTTGGTGGGGCATCGTGTTCTCTCGCTGGCAAAAAGAAGGAGGCGGATCGAACTTCGGCCAAGGCAGGTTTAGTCCTGTGCACTCCACGTGAATTCCGGAACAACTCACGTGGGCCAAGAACTAATGAACAACGGCAGGCAAAACCAACACGAAAAATTTCGTTCGCAGCCAAATTTTTGAAAAAACTTGTCGTCGCAAAAATCGGTTGCCGCTGCCGAACTACTTTTCCCATTGGCGTAAGCGCAACACGAGCGCCTGAACCTGAGGTCGGTTCTTTTCGAAGAACGCCAGTCCAGCCAGGATGGCGATCCCCATCCCAATGCCGAACGCCCACCAGGGCCAAACATGCTCAATCGCGCGGGCAGCGTGCCACACCATGCTGACCATCGCGAGCAAAGTGAACACAGCGCCCAAGTACAGAAACGCACGAACTTGCAAAAGTACTCCTGCCAGTGCTCCAGAAAGTGAAAGAAGTGCAAGAATGATCGGCGGCCACAAACTCTTCTCCGCTTGATGCAAGAAGATCTCCCAAGTCGAACTCACATAAATCAATATCAAGGAGGCATAGCGAATTGCTGATAGCGCCTCAGGCTTCAATCGATGTCGATTGATGTGAGTCGCAACTAATACTGAAACCGCGGGGGGTATCAGCCAGAATTGGGGATAGTTATGAGGCTGCCATCCTTGTTGATCGAGCAAGGCCCATAACGCTCCGTTGCCCGCGATCGTCGCGGCAATCGCTGCGGCCCACGACTTGCGCACAATGCTGAGCATCAAGTACATCAAGCCGGCGAGGAATAACAACAGCGTGTAGTCATAATCATTTTTGCTGTGAATCACCCAAAGTCCCAAGATGGGCAAGATTGGCATAAATGCGCCACTTCGTTGGAAGGGCTCTGCCAGCACCGGCAAGCGGAGTCGCCAAAACAGCTCACCGAGCGCAACGCCGCTGAAGGCGATGGCCAGGATGATGTAAGGCCAATACGGCTTCAAAACACCATCGAACCAACCCGGCTGACACAAATAGAGATGTGCAAACAACAACCCCGCGACACCTTGCGCGGCATACACAAACCAGGTGCGGTCGATTTGCTCGCTGATTCGCGCGGCGGCCGGCGCGAGCGCTAAGGAAATCAGCCCAGCGATGAAACAGACCAAGAGCACTGCCACCGCGCCCACCTGCAGTGGATCGACATCCGCGACGCCAACGCCCGGCTGAAAGAGCGAGACTTCCAATCCCAGCAACGACACCAATGTGCCAATCGCGAGCGCTGACGAAACGAAGCCGGCTCGCTGTGTCGAGATTAACCACGATTCAGCGCGGAACACAAACCGCGGCAGCACCAGACCATATGCAAGCGTTGTCACACCCAGCACCATCAGCAGGCGGAACGCGCGCGTCATCCAATGCTTGAGTTCCCAACCGGGATCCAAGTCGGACCAGCCGAGATAAACGCAACTCAAGCCGCCGAGCAACAGCGCGGTCAATTGAAACGCACTCTGCCGGCCTTGCTGCGCGAGACATGCGAGTGCGTATGCAATGAGCGCCGGCGCGAAAGCAATCGCCACGCGCTGTTCGCGCAGCGGCAAGTTCCACATCCCGCCGATTTCCAACGCACAAATAGCGAGGCCGATCGCCAGGCTTAGTCCCGGCAACCAACGTTCCAGGCGACTCAAGCCACCGATCGTATCGTTCACGCCCAACCGCTCTCCCCACGCAGCCAAATTAGCGCCGTAGCTCCACAGATGTCCGGCGAGCGCGAAGATTCCCGCCGTCACGAGTGCGTGCAGACAAAACATCTCCAGCGGCGGTAAATGCAGCGGTGTAAGCGCCAGCGCACCAGCGATCCAGGCCCACACAAACAACGCGGGAAAGATGAACACCGCCCGCCGATCCCACAGCGAGCCGATATTGACAACGCCCAGCATCAGCCAGACCACTGCCAGAGCGATCAAACCCAAATCGAAGTAGCCGAAAAAGGGCAATGCGTTCCGGTAGCCATCGGAACTGACCAGGAACAAGTGAGCGGCGCTGATCAATGCCAACAGCAGACTCACCAGCACGATGGCAATGTGCCCCGCGAGCGGACCACGCCAGCGCGGCGAAAATGTTTGCGACAATTTCTGCTGCGTGCGGAGCTCGATGAACTGCCACCAGCCACCAACCAGGATCGCAGCGAGCAGGCAACTGCTGATCGCCACCGCGAACACGGCATTGTTCAGCCGAGCGACCAACATCCAGGTGCTCGGCGCAAACCAGAATAGCACTGCAGCGAGCGGGGCTGCGGCGAGTGACGCAATCGCATACGACTGACTGCGGCGGGCGAGTCCCAGCAAAATGAAAATCGCCGCGGCGCCGGCAACCAAAATCGGCGACATGAATGGTTCGGCAGGATCACCGTCGTTGCCACGCACGGCCAGGAAAATCACCAGGCCGCTGAGCACCGCGCCCAGTGCATGATGCGGCGCGAAGCCACGCCGGCCGCGCGCTTCTGTTCGCTCCGTCGAACTCGACCATTCCAGCAACGCATAACTGAACGCGACAACGGCAGCGAGCATCAGCCAACCGATTTCGAGCAGATGATAGGCCGCCCAACTGCCGCGGCCTTGATGCAGTTCCCAGCGAATCGCCAGCAGCGGCGTGGCGGCCACGAGCATCAAGATCAGCGAACTGGCGGCTGCAGGCCGGGTGCGCGTTGAACGCGATACCCCCACTGCAGCACAAACCGGTGCGACTATCAAACCGAGCGCGATCAGATTCGACCATTCGCCCAGAAACCTGGATTCAACTGCGAGTGTCGTGGGAAAGCGGATAATCCCCACCGCAGCCCATAGGGCGATCGCAAGAAACAGCCACGTGGCGGCGCTGACTTGGATTAAATAGTACGGATCGTGCTTGAGTCGCGCGGGCGGTTCGTTCGTTTTTCGCGGCAACAACCAGGCGGACAACCCGAACCACAGCAGCGAATAGATCGCCGCCGCGAGCGTGTTCCACTGCAGCCATTCAGCCGTCGGTGTGCCCGGGGGGCCCAGCGGCTTGCCGGTGATATGCAGAATGAAGGCGAGGTTCGCGGCCAACTGAAACAGCAGTCCACCGCCGAATGCAAAGACCGACTTCCGCTGCGAGAGTGCGAGCCCCAGAAAAATCGCGACGCCCACGAGCATCGGCCCGGCACAGGAAGCCGTCGCGCCGATGCGATGAAAGATGGAATCAACGAGCGGTCTATGCAGCGGTTTGCCGTTCGCGTGTTGCACGACGGCGATGATCGTCAGCGCGAGCATCGGCAGCACGCCCAGGACGAGCGATTGGTAACGGAACCATTCGCGCTCATCCCGATTGAACTCATTCCAGCGAATCCACGTTTGTGATTGCAGAGCGCGGTGCATTGGCCGTCGCCCGACAAACAGCAGCATCAGCAGTCCGCCATACAGCACCTGCCACCAACGTGCCGCCGATGCCACCGCGATGTCGGCTTCCCAACGAATGGCGAGAAGAAACATGCCGGCCCAACCGGTGAGCGACAAGCCGATCAATTTTACGCCATTCACGCGGTCGACCAAGGCGACCACCAGCGCCACAGCGACGGCAATCAATCCGCCAACCAGGCGCACATGATGAGTGGGATCCAGCCAGGCGAGGTGACGCACCGTCATTCGTTCAGTGCCCAGCCCAAGTTCCCAGGCCATGCCGGGAATCGCGGCGCTCACGGTGAGCAATAGCAACAGCCCGACCGCGCCGCCGAGCAACGCCTGATCCGCCGGAAGAAATTTCGGATGGAGCAGTTCCTGCAGCACGCGGTTTGGTTTGGTCGCGCGGCGAACGATGCTCCAGGCGAGCGCCGACCCAGCGAAGGCCAGCATCTGCGCCTGCAGATGACCGCCGCGCAAGAACCAAATCAGATCAGTTCCGGCGGTCGCTGGAACCCAGAACGATGCAATCGCAAACGCAGTCGCCACAGCGAGCATCCCTTGCAGCGCAGCGAGTGCTTCGGGCCAGCGCCGCGCCGTGCAGACTATCGCCCAGACGCCCGCGCCCAGGAGTGCATAAATTGCATGCACACCGAACCGACCCGGCAGCACCCACCAGATAAATGGCGTCGCCGCTGCAATCGCCACCGCAGCGCCATAAGTGAGTGGCAAAATCAAACTCCGATATGCGGCTGAGTTCTGCCACGCGGCGAACTCTGTTCCCGTCAATCGCCACGAGGGTCTACTTAACACGAGCGACATGATCGCCAGGCAGGCCGCTTCGAGAATGGTCGCCACTAGCACGGGCCGCTCCGGCAGCAAGTGCAGATTCGTGAGCAATTGTCGCGCGGCGCCGTTTGCCTCGAGAAGCTGAATCAGCGCGATCCACAACAGTGCCATCGCTGCCGTCATTACTTGTTCGCTGACAACGATGATCGCAATGGCAACCAACGCCACGGCGTAACAGAAAAACAACGGCCCCGCGATGTCGCCGTCTCCGGTCCACGGCTCCGCCAGTGGCACAAAGCCCGACCAGCCAGCAATCAGCAAGCCCACCACACTGAACACAGCGGCAGTCGCGATATAGGCAGAGCCAATGCGGCGATCGCGTTTGGCGTAATACCACACGCCGCAGCCGCCAATCGCAGCGGCCAAGGCAGTCAGCAGCAGACTCGTTTTCCCTTGCAGCGAAGCTTGCAGCCATTGCAGGCTGTGGGGCGTGGTGTCGCTCACTAACTTGAATCCCCAGAAGAACGCAATCACGATGCCCGTGGATAACGTGCTCACCGCCGCAGCGTGGACGGCGGGTATTCGCGTGCGAATCGCAATCGCCAATAGCAACGCACCGGTGAGCAATGAAACGTTCAGCATCAAATCAGGCTGCGGCCAGGCGATGACCCACCATGCAATTAGCAGCGCGCCGCCAATCAATAAGATCGAAGTGCCAGCCGTGCGCAAGACTGCCAGCGATCGCGCCAATGCCCGGCGATGAACGACCAGGCCAGTCGCCAGTACGCTCGTCGCCACCAGACTCAGCAGCGGCGTCAACTGTTTGAACGTTTGCCAGCGTGGTTCGACCTTGAAGACCAATAATGCCAAAGGCGGAATGAGGGCGAACAAGCTTACGCCGAGAATCAAGAACGTCTGTTCGATTCGTTTGCCCGACATCTTCTGCCAGGCTTGGGCCCGCCAGATCTGCCCGATGGCGGCAATCAAGAACGCTGCGATCGGCAACAGCGCGAGCATCGTCATTGGAGTGCGCGACAGTTCACTGATAGCGCCGCGGTTGATGACGACTTGCCCTAGACTGCAGCCTATGATCGCCGCCGTCAGTCGCAAGGCGCCTTCGCCGACAAGTTCGCGGCTGCCGCTGTAAGCGACCCAGCTGAAAACACCGAGGCCAACGATGACGGCCGTGATCAACATCGGATCGGATAGCGGCCGCTGGGCATCTCCTTTGCCTGGCAATACGACACCCGCGCTGAACGCGAGCGGCACGAGAAGGAGCGCGATGATCAGAATCGCCCGGCTGACCGCTGCGAGTTTCCACCGCCGCAGCGTGTACAAACCCGCGCCGTGGAACGCCACGGTGAAGAGCATGAACAGCAGCGCGGGAAAGTAAGGGATGTATTCGAGCGTCGCCCGCAAACTAACAACCAGACCAATCGCACAGCTGACGATCAGCAGACCGCCGAAAACTTCGCCCCAGCGAATGTTGCTCTCCTCCATGAAGCCTTGCAACATATCGGCGAGCGTACGCGACGGTGTGAGCGGCTGCGGCGGAGCAGGCGGTTGCAGATGCGATTGCGAAAAGGCCGCGAGTTTGCTGGCGAAGGGATTTTCGGGCTGCTGCGCGGATACGTTAGCGATGGGCTCAGCGGCAGGTTCAACCGCTTGGGCCACGACCGGCGGCGCCGTAGTCTCATCAATGACAAATGCCTCGATGGCAACATTCGTCGCCACGACTGGTGCTTCGGCGGCTTCGCATGGCTGCGGCGTGAGCGCGGATTCAGCTGGTTGTTCGGCAGTTGGCAGCTGTTCATCCGCAATGACGAGCGGCTCACTCTTTCTCGGCAGCGCACTATCATGCGGCTTGCTGAGCTGCGGCCAAACTTCCAGCGGCAGCGCGCCCCCCAATTTCGAAAGATCGGCTTCAATGATCTGCAGCAACGCAAAGCACTGCTCATACGGCAACTGGCCGTTGCGGTGCAAACGATTCAACTGCCGCGCGGTAGCTTGCAATTCGTGGCGCGAACGCTGGGCCAGCGATGTAGCCGCCACATCGCCGCAGTGCGTGCAATGGCCATTCTCGACGCTCAGCCAACCGCATTTTTGACAGCGCAGCGGCTTGGGCCTGCTTTGGCCCGCGGATCCGGTGACCGCCTTGATGAACAGCCATAGGCCATTGGCACACCCAGCAAGCGTGAGCAGCACAAAGGCCAGTAAGCACAAACCACCAGCGAGTTCTGGCATGACCGGGATTCCGCTGGGCTGGAGAACGAGAACCGCGATGAGGATGAATCGCCGAGGACGACCCGCGGCGAGCAAGTCTACCTAGAAAAATCGATTCTGGCGGGATATTCGGAGTTTGGCCGCAAAAATCCCGCTTCCGCGGCTGGTTTTACCCGGTTTTGACGAACGAACCGAAACAGCAACTAAATCTGCTCGTCTTGTCAGCAGGCCGGTTGCGCGCGGTAAGCGGTGTGTAACGGCGCAGGGACTTGCTTGCGACGCCGCGAGCCATCCAACATGATTACGGAACGCCGAACCTCACCACCTTCGCGGAGAGTGAATCATGCTGCGTCTTTCCTTTTTTGTCGCGTTGTTTCCCCTCATGCTTGGTGGAGGAACCTGGCCGCTGAGGGCTCAGGAAAAGAGCACGGTTGAAAAGAACAAGGTCGACCCACGCACGATGAACGTCGCGTTCACCGACGGCAGCCATCTGAAGGTGCTGTTGGCCGACGAGACCATCGAGCTTCAGACTCCGCATGGCAAGCTGACGTTTCCCATCACCGATATTGTGCGGATTGAGTTTGCCTATCGAGTGCCGGACGACGTCTCGTTGTCCATCGATAAACTAATCACCGATCTCGGCAGCACTGATTTCAAAGTTCGCGAGCATGCGATGGCCGGCTTGTTAGAGAAAAGAGAAAAGTGCTATGCCGCCCTCGTGCGTGCTTCACGGCAGCAGACCGATATTGAAATGCGACAGCGAATCGAACATCTCATTGAACGGCTCCGGCAGGAACTGCCCGAAGAGCGGCTGAACGTGCGCACGCACGACATTGTCTACACCGCCGATTCGAAGATCGCGGGCAAACTCCTCGCGAACAATTTCAAAATCAGCTCGGCGCAATTCGGGCAACTGCAACTGAAACTCTCCGACATTCGCGATCTCCGTTCGCAAATGGCCGCCGCCGAATTGCCCGATGACGACCTGAAAAATGTGCTCGCCGATCCGGGCAACATGCTGAACCACCATCAGGACATCGGCAAATCGTTTGCCTATCGCGTTACAGGCCAAGCGGGTTACTGTTACGGCACCGACGTCTATACGACCGACAGTCCACTAGCCTCGGTCGCGGTGCACATGGGCCTGTTGAAGCCGGGGGAAACGGGCGTGGTAATCGCCTCGGTCGTGGCCTCGCCGCCGATGTTTGTGAGCAGTTCACGCCATGGAATAACCAGCAGCGGCTGGTCGCAATATCCGGCGGCATACACGCTGCGAAAACCGCGCGTGACTGCCCGCGAATAGAAATGAGCAAATACAGTGTGAGCATTGAAAAAGGAACCACGCTCGCCGGAACGTGGTTGCGATGCTCTCACAGAATCCAACGGTCTCGACGACCGTGGCTACCTTCAAAATTCAGTTGGCTGCCAGACGAAACTAGCGGGCCTTGGCTGTGTGCATCTTGCGGAGCTCTTCGAGCTCGACGCTCAAGCGATGACGAAGCGGGCTTTCGGCTCGCAATTCGTCCAGCAGGTTTTCAGCCTTATCGAAGTTCTCCAGGGGGAAATCCTTCGTCTTGAACAAATTGCGAAAACTGCGTTGAACTTGATCTTCGGTAAGCAAGGGAGCCTCTCCCGCCTGCAGATGCGCTCGATCGGACGGTGATCGGGCAAGTTGCAGGCACTCAGGAAAACAATGGGGCGACACAATCAATTTTAGTGACCGTAACGAGCGATGCAAGATCAAGCAGCCGCGCGCACGCGTTTGCGGCTGATTAATTTTCCGTGGGATTGCGCTGGAAATTTCTCCGTTTCTCTGGTCACTGCTCTTGCGTTCTTGGGAGCGAGGGATTCTCGCTCGCCGATTCCAGCAACCTTACCACTTCCGCCACTGCCGCATTGAGCGACTGCACGGCCATCTGAAAGTTCGTGTGCTGTGAAATTTCCGGCTGAATCGTCGCGAACGATTCACGCGCCTTTTTCAAGCGGCCGAGTTTCTTCTTGGCCATCCGCAGGTACTCTAGCGAGTTGTTCTCTTTCAGCGGCCCGCCGAGCGCCAGCATATAGTCGTAGAGCTCGCGGTGAACTTCTGCCAGTTCGTCGTCTTCAGCCGCTTCGTCGCTGTGTTTCAGAAAAGCGCGCACCATCCAGACATGCGCTAGTTGTGTGTCGATGGTCTGCATAAGATGTTCGGGAGTCATTGGATTGCAGATTTCAAATTGCAGATTTCAGATGCGGGTCCCTTCGACAAATTACCATGAAACATCTCTCTTTGTTCATCGCGCTCTGCCTCCTCGTTCACGTTTCGCGCGACCTGCACGCTGCCGACCCCTTTGCTGAGGGTGTGCGCACCACACCTTGGCTGTCCCCCGCCGATGAACAGAAGGCTTTCAAGCTGCACGCCGGTTTCGAAATCAATCTGGTCGCTGCCGAGCCCGATATCCAAAAGCCGCTGAACATGCAGTTCGACGAGCAGGGCCGCATCTGGCTGACTTGCACCGTTGAATATCCCTACGCCGCGCCGAGCGACCGACCGGCGAAGGACAGCATTCGTGTGCTGGAAGACACCGATGGCGATGGCCGCTTCGAGAAGGTGACGATCTTTGCCGACGGGCTGAATATCCCGATGGGCATTTATCCGTGGAAGGGTGGCTGCGTGGCGTTCAGCATTCCGGACATCATTCATTTCGAAGACACCGACGGCGACCTGAAGTGCGACAAGCGGACAAAGCTCTACGGGCCGTTCGACACCAGTCGCGACACGCACGGCATGTGCAACGCCTTTCGCCGTGGCTTCGATGGCTGGGTCTATGCCTGCCACGGCTTCAATAATCAGAGCAAAGTGAAAGGGGCCGATGGCAACGAAGTGGTGATGAACAGCGGCAACACGTTCCGCTTTAAGCTCGATGGCTCACGCATCGAACATTACACCTTCGGCCAGGTGAATCCGTTCGGCATGTGCCTCGACGAGCGGTTCAACATCTTCACGGCCGACTGCCACAGCAAACCGGTTTATCAACTGCTTCGGCATGGCCAATATCCAGGCTTTGGTCGCAAGGACGACGGCCTCGGCTTTGTGCCGCCGATGATGGAGCACTTGCACGGCAGCACGGCGATCGCCGGCGTGTGTATTTACAGTGGCGAGAACTTTCCGGAAAAGTATCGCGGCCTGTTCTACAGCGGCAACGTGATGACCAGTCGCATCAACTGCAACGCGGCCGAATATCACGGCAGCACGATCAAAGCCGTCGAGCAGCCTGATTTCCTCAGCACCGACGATCCCTGGTTCCGCCCCGTTGATGTCCACATCGGCCCCGATGGCGCGATGTACATTCTCGACTTCTACAACCGCATCATCGGCCATTACGAAGTGCCGCTGCCGCATCCCGGCCGCGATCGCACGAGCGGGCGGATTTGGCGCGTGGTTTATAAGGGGGACGATCCGACGAGCAAACCGGTGAAGATGCTAAAACCGCTGAAAGGCATGGCGACGAAGGAACTGCTGGCCGAACTCGAAAGTTCCAATCTGCAGCGCCGTCTGCAAGCTCAGCATTATTTGACCGACGTGGTTGGTCCCGCCGCCGCGGCAGAAGTCGAAGAGCACTTCGCCAAGGTTGGTGAAAAGTCACCTGCTTATGTGCACGCTATGTGGGCTGTCGAAGCATTCGGCAAGGGAAAAGCCAACCTCGGTTTGCCGGAAGGCGAACTCGCGTTGATCCATCATGCGAAGGCGCTCGCCAATCGTACCGAGGCGGATGTCTTCACCGACATCGCGCTAGTCACCAACAACAACGTGCCGGCATTTTCGCGGCGAGCCAGCGCTCAAGCCATCGCCGCGCATCCGCAAAACGTCCCTGTTGCTCCGTTGCTCGCTGCGTTACGGGCAGTGCCCAAGGACGACAATCACTTGATCTACGTCATTCGTCAGTCTCTTAAAAGTCGCTTGCTCGCCATCACTGCCGAGGCAGAGGTGCGCGATTGGAAACTCTCGACCGCTGATTTCCACGAACTCGCGCCAGTCTGCTTATCGGTCGACAACAGTGCCTCGGCTTCGATTCTCTTGTCGCTGATTGAGAGCGGCAAAGTCAACCGCGAGCAGATGGCAATCTATATGCAACACGTCGCCAAGAATGCGGCTGGCGATGTTGTTGCCCGGATGGCGCCGATCGCCGCAAAGCAATTTGGCAGCGACTTACCGATGCAAGCGCAAATGGTGCAGGCGATTCATGCCGGCCTCGCAACTCGCGGCGAACAGCCCAGCCGAGAGTTGACCAAGTGGGCCTCGGAGATTTGCGTGCAGTTGCTCACGGCACCCAAAGAGGAATCTCTCTCGTGGCAGGCGTTGCCTGTGGAAGGCCAACCCGCCTCGCAGCAACCTTGGGTCGTCATGCAGCGCAAAAGTCAGGATGGCGATGAGAAGAGCAAATTCTTCGACAGCCTGCAGCGGGGCGAAACGCTGACCGGCATTTATCGCAGCAGTAGTTTTGAACTGCCCGCGAAGTTGACCTTTTGGTGCGCGGGGCATCATGGCCCCACCGGCATCAAGGGGAATGAGAAAAACAGGATCGTGCTGCGCGACGCCGAGACCAATCAAATTCTTGTCAGCGCCTGGCCGTCGCGCAATGACGTGGCCCAGCGGTTTGAATGGGATCTGAAACCATTCGCCGGCAAGAAAGGATTCATCGAACTCGTCGACGGCGATACCGCAACCGGCTTCGCCTGGTTGGCGGTCGGCCGGTTCTCAATCGCCGCGCTCAATCCGCTGCCACATGTCGCCAATCAAACCGCCGGAGCGGAACTTGTCGGCAAATTCAAACTCACGAGTTTGCGTGCTCGCTTGGGTGAAATTCTCGCGAGCAACAAAACCGATCCGGCCGTGCGCGCTGCAGCAAGTCAGGCTTTTGTTTCGCTCGAAACTACTGCCGCGAATCGCGCGCTGGCAACAGCGCTCGGCAGTGCAGATCTGACGGGCGTTGATCGCCAGAAGCTGCTCGACATGCTAACGAGCGGAAGCGACGCCGATGTCGCGGCCGGTTTGCAGGTCGTGCTCAAGGCGAGTTCGCTCCGTTTGCAAACGCTCATTGCCGAAACGCTCACCAGCGATGCAGCGGGCGGCGAAGTGTTGCTCGCACTGGTCAAAGCCGGCCAGGCTTCGCCGCGGTTGCTCATGCTGCCGAACATCAATGCGCGTTTGCTGGGACACAAATTGCCGAATTGGAAACAGCGGCTCGATGAACTCACCGCGGGCCTGCCCACCGACGCCGAAGCGCGCGACAAGCTGATCGCTGAACGCAAAGTGGCTCTCGAAAAGAACATGGCGAGCGCCACCCGCGGCGCGGAACTCTTCACCAAAAACTGCGCCAACTGCCATCAGATCGCCGGCAAGGGCAATGTCGTTGGCCCGCAGCTCGACGGCATCGGCCTGCGGGGGCGCGATCGCATCTTGGAAGATGTGCTCGATCCCAACCGCAACGTCGACGTCGCGTTTCGCACCACAACGCTGCAGCTAGTCGATGGCCGCGTCGTCAGCGGCCTCTTCCGACGTGAAGAGGGCGCATTGCTCGTGCTCGTCGATCCACAAGGGAAGGAATTCACCGTTCCCAAGGCCGATGTCGAAGAGCGCAAGCAGACGCAACTCTCGCTGATGCCAGCCAATGTCGGCGAGACGATCATGCCCGCCGACTTTGCCGATCTAGCAGCCTTCTTGCTGGAGCAGAAGACCGCGAAGAAGGAATAATTTTAGGTATCCGCCGGATGCTTCCACGGCGCCCGATAAGGCCGCTTGAGCAACTTGTTCGCGGCGTCATCCTTCACAATCTGATGCGCAGCAGCATCCCAAGTCAACGAGCGACCCAGCTGCATGGAAAGATTCGCGAGGATGCAACTCGCCGTCGTGATGTGACCTTGTTCAATGTCGCTGACCGGTTTGCCGCGCGACTCGATGCACGCGAGAAAGTCTTTCATGTGGCCGCGGATCGCCGGGGCCACGTGCCGCTCGAGATCTTTCTCGGTCTTGTCTTCCGGAAATTCTTCGAGCTCCATCTTCACATCCACATGTTCCGGCTGACCACCACCCTGCGGTGCGAAGTCGTAACTGTTCACGCTCGCCTTCAGCGTTCCCTTGTCGCCATAGAACGTCGCGCCCCAGGGATATTTCGGATCCGGCGCCGCGCCCCAGCTGCGATGAGTCCAGACCACTTGCAAGTCGCCGAAGTCGAACGTGGCCGACTGCGTGTCGCTGATATTCGCCTTGCTCGCCTTGTCGACCAGAATGCCGCCGGTCGAATCGACACGCTGTGGCCAGCCCAGGTCCAACATCCAGCGCACCATGTCGAGCATGTGAATGCACATGTCGCCGACGATGCCGTTGCCATATTCATTGAAGGCCCGCCAGCGCCGCGGATGAACGAGCGAGTTATAAGGCCGGAGCGGCGCCGGCCCGGTCCACATTTCGTAGTCCAGATTTTCTGGCGGCGTCGAATCAGGCGGATTCTCCTTCGCCCGCATGTGATAATAGCAATAAATTTCGACGAGCCCGATCTTGCCAAGCTTCCCTTCCTTAATCACGCGATCGCGGGCTTGGATCAAATGCGGCGTGCTTCGCCGCTGCGTGCCGACTTGCACGACGCGCCTGTGCTTGCGGGCAGTGTCGAGCATGGCTTTGCCCTCCGCGATATCGAGGCTAATCGGCTTTTGCACCCACACATCCGCGCCCATTTCCAGCGCGGCAATCGCAGGCAGAGCATGCCAATGATCGGGCGTGTCGACGAGCACAATGTCGACATCTTTTTCCTTCAGCAGTTCGCGATAATCGCCATACGTCCGCGGCTTCTTTTTCGAAGCCTGCCGCGTAGCAACAATCTCCGCGGCCTCAGCAACCATGTTTTTGTCGACATCGCAGAGCGAAACGACCTCAACCGGCGAGACCTGAATCAGCCGCAACAAATCGCACTTGCCATACCAGCCCGAGCCAATCAGCGCGACGCGCTTCGGCTTGTCATTCGCTGCAGCGAAAGCAGTGGTGTGCAACGTCGACAGAGCAACGCCCGCAGTGGCGCCCGCGAGTGTGTTGGAAAAGAAGCGGCGACGATTCATGGAATGGCCTCGCGCGAGGTGGAAGGAAGAGCGGTTCAAGTTCCGCTTACTGTAAGTCAAACTCCCTCGCTTCGGTACTCCGGCGAGTGGCTGGGAGAGAGGGGCTGCTGTGGCGTTTGAAGATTCGACGTTTGAAGATTCGACGTTTGACGATCCAGCGTTTGACGATCCAGCGTTTGACGATCCAGCGCTGCGGCGTTGATCTTCGCCCGC
>CAYMWL010000019.1:0-110954 GCA_964394305.1 uncultured Pirellulaceae bacterium | reverse complement strand
CTGAATGCCCGCATCGTTCGCTACGCCATCGAAAAAGGGGTAACGGCGTAAGGTGCCACCCTGCCGTTGTTCTATGCCATGATCGCACTTCGCTCAAAGATCAGTTTTGGGATAGGCTCTTAGAGCCTACTCTGGGCGCTTCGTAGAGAATCTAAGTAGGTACTATCCGCAGCACGCGACATTTGCATTCTCACTTGGGTAAGGCAAAGTCTTCTTAGGGCGTTCTTGGATGATTGCGTTGTCACAAGCTATTCCCTCGAAACGCCTACGGATCGAGGTAGAGCCAACATGAATCAACCTACCACTTTCGGCGAGTCTGCACTGGCTTTGGTTTCAAGTCATCGCGAGTGCAGCCACGTACTCGCCGAACTGACTGCCCTTAAGCAGGCTATCGACGCCCATGCAATCGTCGCGATCACTGACGCTTGCGGGGTTATTACTTTTGTCAATGATCGTTTCTGCGAGATCAGTAAGTACTCTCGCCAGGAACTGCTGGGACAGACGCACCGCATCGTCCGAAGTGATCACCATCCCAGAGAGTTCTTTGTCGAGATGTGGAGGACCATTCACCGTGGTCAGGTATGGCACGGAGAGATTTGCAATCGTGCGAAGGACGGCGGCCTGTACTGGCTATATACCACGATCTGCCCGGTGCTGGACGACTCAGGACAAGCCAAACAGTTTATTTCGATTCGTACGGACATTACGGCGTGCAAAGCCGCCGAGGCGGCGCGGGCTGCCAGTCTAACATTCGAACGCGCGGCGCGCTTTGATTTTCTCACCGGGCTGCCGAATCGCGCTGTTGTGCTGGAAAAGATTCAGAGGCTGATCGCAGCGGGAAGGACCGACTTTGCGGTGATGTTCCTTGATTTTGATCACTTCAAGGTTGTAAACGATACCTTGGGCCATGAAGCTGGGGATACGCTGCTTAAGTGCATTGCTAGCCAGTTGCAGAATGAGCTAGGTATCGACTGCACCGACGCAGGCAATGGAGGCGGTAATTGCGTTGCGCGGCTGGGTGGTGACGAGTTCATTGTGCTGCTCGTCGGATTAAGTGGCGTAAGCGAAGCCGCTTCGATCGCAACGCAGTTGCTTGGCGCTCTCGAACCTCCGCGTGTCATTGGCGAGTTCGAGGTTCAATCCACGGCCAGCATTGGCTTCGTTACAGGGGATCCGCAGTACCAACGCGCTGACGAGATGGTTCGCGATGCTGACACCGCCCTCTATGTCGCGAAACGAGCAGGAAGGAACCGGTTTATTGTCTTCGATCCTTCGATGCGAGAACGGATGTTGCGCCGTGTGACGTTGGAACGGGACTTGCGACGGGCAATTTCGGAGCGCCAATTGTCGCTTGTTTACCAGCCTATTGTGTCCCTTCAGGACGGCGAAATGAGAAGCGTTGAAGCGCTTCTGCGTTGGACGCATCCTAAGTTCGGCCCGATTGGGCCCGGCGAATTCATTCCAATCGCGGAAGAGTCCAATTTGATCTTGTGGTTAGGAGAATGGGTGCTCAATGAAGGGTGCCGGCAACTGGCACAGTGGACAAAATCACATGCCTCTCGTGCTCCTCGCACAGTAAGCATCAATTTGTCTCGAAAGCAGTTTCTGCTGCCAAATCTGCCGGAGATCATCAGATGCGCCGTAGAAACTTCGGGCATCGCTGCATCGCGTCTGCAGTTGGAGATAACCGAGGATTTTTTCTCCAGTGATTTACAGTCGGCAATCGAATCCATGCGGGCCATCAAGGCTCTAGGGGTCAAACTAGCGATCGATGACTTCGGTACTGGCGCCTCGTCGTTTGCTTCTCTGCATCAGTTTCCAGTTGACATGCTGAAAATTGATCGCTCAATGATATCTGGGGTTGAACGCTCCAAAGACACGGCCGCACTAGTGCACGCCCTGGCGGTCCTGGTGCGGAACCTGGGTATCACCATGGTGGCTGAAGGGATCGAAACGCCAGCGCAGGTGATTGCCTTACAGGAATTAGGGTGCGCGCTTGGGCAAGGCTATTTCTTCTCCAGGCCGATGCCTCCGGCAATGGTCGAGAAAACAATTCTCGACGGCAGATTGGCACCGTCAGCCATTGGAGGGGCGATGGCTTTCGCCAATCGCTGGCAATCTAAGCTGGAAGTATTTGAATCAAGTATCGCCAAACTTTAGCAGCAGTTCGATTGCGGCTGGGTGGCACTGGTGCCACCGGTGGCACCGTCAAACTGGTGAAGAGTTGTGCAAAAGTGTGCCACTGGCTGCTTGGCCAGTGCTGATGTGGGTACGATGCGGGTTTGGCAGTTGGGCGTCACGTAATTTTTTGGAGGCGGCAACTCCAACCGACCCGGAACGCACGCGAGCCGAACCAAGCGTTGTAGGCCGTGCATGACGTACACGATTAGCGCGCCGGCACTTCGAGCGTCAGGACGTTTTCTTTCGCCTCGATCGTCACTTTTTGTGGCAGGGTGATGGGCGGCTGATAGGCGGCCGTTTGATCGGCGGATTCAGGGGTGTAGACGACCGTGTACTCGCCCGCAGGTGCGCCGGGGCGGCGTTCACCTTTGCTATCGGTGGTGCGGACGGTGGTGAGCGTGAAGCTGCCGTCCGGTCCCACCAGGCTGTTGACGATGAACTCTTCCTTGTCAGGGATGGCATTGAAGCGAAGTGAACCGCCAGTCAGCGGCATGCCGCCGCGCTGCACCTTGCCGGTGACCGCGTGGAGTGGATCAAACGCGGGCTGCACGGGACCACCGCAGCCTGACGCTGCGGCCGCGATGACGAACAGCATCAAAACAACGCAGCGGAATTTCATCGGCTCAGACTTTCTGTTCAGCATGGCAGAGCTACCAATCATTTCCCAGCACCTCGCCGTCGCGCGGATCGACGGCCCGTTGCCAGGTGCTAACGGACATGCTGCCGGAAAGGCCGCGCACCGCGCCGTCGCCACAGGCAACCACGATGAGGTTCGGGTGAATGCCTTGCGGCGTCGCGGAGTTGCAGTTGTTGTAGTAATGCGGCGTGATCTGGAACTTCGGCGAAGCGGGATACGCCGACAAGCCACCGCCACCTTTGCCGGAGCCAAGATTGAACGCCGGCCGCCAGATGCTGTTGGCGTCGGCCCACAGGCTGCCGTGAGCAATGCCGATATCGCCGGTGTTGCCACACGTGCCGTAGAGTTCGGCCAGGATGATGATGTTGCTGGTGCCGTCGGTCATGATTCGCCCCATTTCCTTCTTTTCCTCGGACCAGGTGCGGTTGTTGGCCGGATCGCCGAAGACGTAGTTGTTCACTCCGTAGTTGGAAATGCCCCAGTTGTGGGCGCCGCCATAAGTGGTGATGCATCTCCCTTTCTTGTGCGCGTTGTCCGTCGGGCAGATCAGCCCTTTAATGACTTCGGGATACTTACCGCCGGCATATCCGGTGATGACGAACTGGTCGGCCAGATTCTTTTGTTCCATGTAAGGGAAGATGAAGTGGAACGCCGTGTAGTTGTGCTTGCCGAAGGGACTGCTGTCCGTGGTGAAGCAGCCGGAGTTCGCGGGATCCGCGCAGGGCGAGCAGGTGGGTGGCAGGGTGCGGAGCGTATCGTTGAGATTGTGAATGGCCAGGGCAACTTGCTTGGCCTGGTTGGAACATTGGGTCCGGCGCGCCGACTCGCGGGCCGCTTGCACCGCGGGCAGCAAGAGCGCTACGAGCACGCCGATGATTGCGATGACCACCAAGAGTTCGACGAGCGTAAAACCAGGCCGAACGAACCGCGGATTGCGCAACCCCATCACCATGCTCCAGAAAAAAGAGCCGACTTGCGTGACCGACAAGCGGGACGAGAGGAGCGCACAGCATACGGTGTTGCCACGCACCGTGGCAATGTTTTGTTGATAAATTCGCAGGGCCCGCTCAAGCGGGACGTTTCACTTGGGTTGGGCAAGCGGAATTACTTGCAGCACACGGAACCCCGTGAAGTTGTAGCGATACCCTGGCTTCAGTGCATTGCGATCAGCCGAACGGACGAAGCGGTTGCGGTTGGTGAACGCGCCGCCGCGGACGATGTGAACTTCGCCCGTGGCGGGGCCCGGCGGATCGTCGGTCGGCGACGTTTTGTAATAGTCGGCCGCGTACCAATCGGCGCACCATTCCCAAGCGTTGCCGTGCATGTCGTGCAGGCCCCAGGCGTTCGGCTTCAAGCTGCCGACGGGCGCCGAGAACGAATGGCCGTCGTCCCATTCGATGCTCCAGCTGGCGTTTTTATATTTGCTGAGGAATGAAGCGTCGCAGATGTTGGCGTAGCCCTTGAGCGAGTCTTCGGTCTCGCCACAGGAATAGCGCGTCGTGGTGCCGGCGCGACAAGCGTATTCCCACTCCGCTTCGGTCGGCAACCTGTACGTCACTTTTTCTTTGTCGCTCAGCCATTTGCAAAAGGCCATCGCGTCGTCCCAGTTAACGTTCACCACGGGATGTTCGTCGGTCCCGAAGCCGGTGTTCTGCCAATTAAACTTCGGCAAGATTTCGATCGCATCGAGCGACGGTTCAAAACCAAAGCCTGGCTTCCCTTCGCGCTCGAGCGCCGTCTTGTAGCCGGTCTCCGTGACGAACTTGCGAAATTGGCCGACGGTCACTTCATGCTGGCCGAGCAAGAACGGTTTGGTGATTCGCACTTTGCGCTGCGTTTCGATCTCGGTGTGACCTTCTTCGCTGGCAGGCGAGCCCATGGTGAATTCGCCGGCAGGGAGTTTGACCAGCTTCATGCCGAGGGAATTGACCAGAACCTTGGGCTGCGAGAATTCATCGGCCACGGCGAATTGAACGGCCAGCAGCGACCAGCCAACCAGAATGAGCGCAAAGAACCGCATGGAGAGACTCGTCGGAAAGAGGTGTTGGTTACCGCACGCGAGTGTACTTTCCTCGGGGGCAAATTGCATCCCGCGATGAGGCGGCATTGTTCGCGGCGAAATTTCGTGCCGCTCTGTAACTGGAATTTCGCGCCGCCGTAAACGACAATAGGGACTTCTCTTCTCTTCAGGAATGCACCCCATGTTGCAGTTGCTTTCGCTCGGCTCGTTGGTATCCAGGTTGCCTGCTGCGGCGCTCGCCGTTTTGGCCGTTAGTTTGCCGGGCAGCCTGCAAGCACAAGAGGAGGCCGCGCCCGCTCCGTTGGTCGAAAAAATCCGTGCCGCAATCCCTGGCGAAGCGGCCAAGCCGGAAAAGAAACCCGAGAAGGAAGAACCCACCGTCGACGTGCCACGCACGGCTGCGGTGACGCATGGTCCGCGATATTTAAAATTGCACTTATTCGACGGCAGCGTGCTGACGGGCGATCTGTCGATTGCCGAAATCGCGGTCGAGACGCAGTTCGGCAAGTTGACGGTGCCGATCGACAAAATTCGCAGCTTTAATCCCGGGCTCGACAGTTTTCCCGAACTTTCAGCGCAGATTAGCTCGAAAATAAAGAGCCTTGGCAGCGACGACTACAAAACGCGTGAAGCCGCGCACAAAGAACTCGCCGCGATGGGCGTCAAGGTGCAACGCGAGTTGGAAAAGTTCGTCGCCGATGACAACGCCGAAATCAAACGGCATGTCGGCGAGATTCTGAAAGAATTTGAAGAAGCCGCGGAAGATGGCGGCGAGGATGAAGAGAGCACCGTTGAACAGCCTTGGATCCGCCTTGATACGGTGGTTACATCCGACTTCACGGTCGTGGGCAAAGTCTCCCCGACGGAATTCAAGGTTGCGAGCAAATACGGCGATCTCAACGTGAAGCTGGCCGATGTCCGTCGTGCCGAGCGGGACGCCGGCGCGAAGGAATCATTTCGCAAAAGCTTGACCGTAGCTGGTGAGAATCTCGCGCAGCGCACGTTCAAGAGCAGCGGTGTGCGCGTGCAAGCGGGTGACAAGATCACCTTCAAAGCCGAAGGAAGCATCGTGATGTCCCCTTGGGGCGGCAACGCGAGCAGCGGTCCCGATGGCGCGCCGAATTATGGCTGGTACATTCCCAATCAGATTGCCGGCGGCACGTTGGTCGCGCGCATCGGTGAGAAGGGGCAGATCTTCAAAGTCGGCCGCCAGTCGACCATGGTCGCCAAGCAATCGGGCGTGTTGCAGTTCGCCATCGGCATGCAAGGGGATTACGCCGGCGACGGCTATCAGTTCCCCGGCGAGTATCGCGTGAAAGTGAAGATCGACCCAAAGTAGGTGGCCCGTAGCGCTAGCGGCGGGAGTCATGCCTCCAGCGCGCTTCGCTTCTATATTTCAATTGAACCGATCATGCCGAATCAAGTTCACTCGCCGCATCACGCCCTTGCGAACGCGACGGGCTTCCCGGGGAGTGCTGCGAGTTGACTGATTTTGCGAATGCGCCTGACATCGGCTTCGAGATTCTCTACGACGAAGGCCCGTGCCTGATCGTCAACAAACCGGCGGGCTTGCTCACGCAGGCGCCGCTGGGAATCGATAGTCTCGAATTGCGCGTGAAGCGGTTCATCAAAGCCCGCGAAGGAAAGACGGGCGAAATCTATCTCGGCGTGCCGCATCGCCTCGATCGGCCCGTCAGCGGCTGCATCGTCTTCGCCCGCCATGTGCGCGCCGCACGCAAAATCTCGGAGCAGTTCGAAGGTCGCACGGTCAGCAAAACGTATTGGGCCTTAGTGCCGACTCGACCAGCAGAGCCGGCAGGAACGTGGACCGACTACTTGCAGAAAATCGAAGGCGAACCGCGCACCGTCGTCGTCGATCAAAAAAATCCCGAAGGAAAGATCGCAATTCTGCATTATCGCGAACTGGAATCGCATCCGCAGGGAACCTTGATCGAAATCGAACTCGAAACCGGCCGCACTCACCAGATTCGCGTGCAGTGCTCCTCGCGCGGCCTGCCGCTTTTGGGCGATACGCTCTACGGCAGCCAGGTTTCGTTCGGGCCCTGGAACGATGACGAGCGTGCTCGTTTGATCTCGCTGCACGCTCGCAGCATCAAGTTGAAGCATCCGATGACGCGCGAACCAATCCACGTCGTCGCGCCCCTGCCACCGTTGTGGCGGGAATACGGTGTGGCGGTTGATTAACCAAACGCTGCCTGAAATCCACCTGCGGTGGCAATCGCCTCTTCAATCTGCTTTTGCAACTGCAAGGTGTAGCAAATCAATTGCTGCAAGCCGGCGAAGGAAGCAGCGTCGCGCTTTTCTGCGGTCAGTTGCAGCCACTTGCGGCACACGTTGTAGGTGCCTACATGGAAGTTCTCGATCGCCGCGGTCAGCGCGATGTCGAGGTTGGGTGTGATCTTGGTTTGCAACGGATCGGTTCGATGAATCTGGATCAGCTGCGCGCCCAGTTCGGCCAGCTTTTCAAACAACGCCTTGCTCTGCGGCAGCAGTACGCGGGGAAACTCCATGGCCAGCGCTGCTGCATACCGTGTGCGGTAGGTGGGTGAATGAAACAGGCCATAGCTATAGGAGAGCATTTTCGCCGGCTCGAATTCACGACAAGCACGGCTCGCAAAGTTCAACTGCAGTCGAAGTGGCTGCTCGGTCGACGTCAGACAGAGCGGAAAGAACGATTCACTGCCGCGGTTATCGCTGCGAATCACACCGTCGAGCGGCAACGCGTCGGTGATCCAAAAAAAGTTGGCCTCACGTCCCGCGATCGATTGCCGCCGCGCCAGTAGCGCGAGATTCCCTTCTTCGAAATGCCGCGTGAACTCGGTCCGCGGCCAATCGACAATCGTAGGATGCCATAGTACATATCGCCACACAAACGGCCGATACAAACAGCGACGAATGCAGCTCGCTGGATCGGCTTCGTTCATGAAAGTCCGCCGCGCGGCGGGCAACTTCCAACTGCGGGTGTCGCCGGGTTCGTAGCGATTCGAGCGGGTGCGCTGGAAATATTTTTGCCGGATTTCGTCGTCGCTGATGTGTGGATCACAGAACTCGGCGATGCGCTCGAGCAACTCTTCTCGCGTGGCGGCAACGACAAAGTGGTCGCGGGCAGTGACGGGAACCGTCGAGTTCACCGGCATGATTTCGGTCAGCAACGGCGCGGCGGCATATTCCTGCGGCGCCGCTTGACCTTGCGCGGCGAAAGTGAACCAAGGCGCGGCGGGCACAATCTCAGCAACCGCCAGCGGTTCGTCGATTCCCTGCGCCAGTTGCTGCAGCTTGCTCGCGCGTGATCCCCACAGATCGGCGCGAGCAACGGTTGTTGCTGGAGCGTGGGTTTTCGTCAGCGTGACAAGTGCGATGCCTTGCGCAATGCCGAAGACGTTCTCATCGCGCTCGCCGCCAGGATTCACTTCATGCCGCTTGGCATTGCCGTGCAGATCGACGACGTCGATGTGCGAAAACGTCCGCAGTAACTGTTGCCGCGCGATGCGAAACGTCGCATTGTCGAGCCAGCCATGATTCGTGACGAGCGAAACAACTCCTTGGCCATTTTGTTCGATACACCACTGGGCAAGGCGGAGGAATTTGACGTAGTCGTCGTGCAGCCAGGTTTTTCTTTCGCCCAGTTGCTCGCCGTCGATGGAGAAGTAACCGGCGTGGTTTTTGTTGCCACGAACCAGCGATTGAATCCAAGGCTGTTCGTTCGTTGAGAGTGACGAGAAGGGTGGATTGCCGATGACGACGGTAATGGGCTGCTGCAGGTTTGCGACTTCAGACGGTCCTGCCAACGCGTTTCCCAGAACCAACTGCAGTTGGGGAAGTTCGCAGCTCACGTCGACGCCGAAGTCGCGCAGCTTCAGAGCCATCCGCAGTTTCGTAATGAAAAGCGCGACGGGCGAAATGTCGATGGCGATCAACCTCTTCAAGAAGCTCGAGAAGTCCGGGGTCGGGAGGCTGGGGCGAGCAGAGTCGTGACGATCAGGATGAACGCAGTTCGCCCCAATCTCCCGCCCCGTGCCACTCAGCGATTCCAGCAACGCGATCACAAACTCGCCGCAGCCGCAGGCAGGTTCCAGAATCGTGATGTTCGGACCAGCGATTCCTTCGGGAAGGGCGAGTTGCTCTCTGAGTCGGCGATCGGTTTGTGCAACCAAATAGCGAGCGATTTGCGGCGGAGTGTAGAACGATCCGGTTGCGCGTCGCGAGCGATCCTCGTCGGTGCTGAGGAGTAGTTCGTACAAGATCCACAATCCGGAGTCTTGGTTCGACGCCGCCGTGATGACATTCGCTACGGCGGTTTCTACCTTAGCCGACCAGGAACTTTTTAGAATCTGCTGCAACCGTTCCAGCGCAGAAAGCGACCAGGGATCTGCCGAGCACCGCAGCCAGGAGCAACTTGCCTCGAGATCGGCGCGCCGTTGAGTTGTCGCGGGAAGTGCGCAGGTCATCGCTGCAGCCAATGTGTCATCGTCTGCGCAGAACGAATAGGTGTCGCGGAGTTGTTGCTGCAGTTTGGCGACGGCGGACGTCAGATGCCGCTGTTGCGTGACTGGTGAGCGGACCTGCCGCGGCATGCCGTTAAACGCCCAGCAGCGTGAGGGGGGTGGAACTCACGTGTTGCGTCGCCACCGCGCCGAAGAGTGTGTGCGGCGCGATTTCATAAATCATCAGCGGCACGATTTGGCCGGTGAGGCGTTGATTCCCTTCGAACACCACGATGCGGTCGCAGGGAGTGCGGCCGACGAGTTGCAACGGGCCGTTCGTTTCGGCGAGATGATCGCCCAGTTCCTTCTTGGCGTGTTCGCTGGGGCCTTCGACGAGCACCTCCACACGCTGGCCGAGCAACTTGTGATTCAGTTCTTCGCTGATCTTGTTTTGCAGCTCAAGCAGTTCGTTATTCCGCCACTGCTTCACATCGTGGGGCACATCATCGGGGAGCAGGTCCGCCGCCTTCGTGCCGGGGCGTTCACTGTACTTGAAAATGAAGCTGTTCTTGAAGCGGCATTCTCTGACAAGGTCGTACGTCAGTTGGAAATCTTCATCGGTCTCGCCGCTGAAGCCGACGATGAAATCGCTCGTGACGGCCGCATCGGGGAGCGTGGCTTGGATGCGGCCAAACATCTCGCGATACTCTTCGATCGTGTAGCCACGCTTCATTTTCTTCAGCATGACATTGCTGCCGCTCTGCGCGGGAACATGCAAATAGGGGGAGCACTTCGGCAGGTCGCGCACGGCCTGCAGCAAATCGTCGGTCATATCCTTGGGATAGTTCGTGACGAATTTCAGTCGCTTGATGCCGTCGATTTCGTGCAGCTGATGCAGCAGATCGCTCAGCCGAGTCGTTTTGCCGCCGTCGCGATACTTGTAACTGTTGACCGTTTGTCCCAGCAGGATGATTTCGAGGCAACCCTGCTCGGCGAGCAATTTTGCTTCGTCAATGATCTGCTGCGGCGGGCGGCCTTGCTCGGGACCGCGGGTGTTCGGCACGACGCAATACGTGCAGAATTTGTCGCAACCAATTTGAATGCGCAGATAAGCTTGAAAAGGAGTGGGCCGCATCGCGGGATCGCGGAGCGGATCGAACGTCTCATGACTGCGGCGAATGTCTTCGACCGAGCCGGCCGTGCGGCCGAGACCGACGGCCATTTGCTTGCCATTGCCGGCCGCGATTTCCTCGATGAGCTCGGGGATTTTTGCGAGCTGACCCGGACCAACGACGAGATCGACAAACGGCGCGCGATTGAAAACGAGTTGCTGATCTTTCTGGGCCATGCAGCCCATCACGCCGATGATCTTGTCGGGGTTCTTTTGTTTGAAGGAACGCAACCGACCGAGTGCGCTGTACGTCTTGTTCTCGGCCTGTTCGCGAACGCTGCAGGTGTTGAAAAGGAGCACGTCGGCCGATTCGAGATCGCGGCTCAGCTCGAAGCCGCGGCGCCGTAAACTTGCGACAACCATTTCGCTGTCTAGCACATACATCGGGCACCCGTCTTTTTCTTTTTTGTGTTTTTTCAGGGTGGGGGTGGGGGCTAGGATCTAGGGGCTGGGGTACGAGGATTTTTTGCATCCCCAGTCCCTAGCTACTAGTCTCTCGCCCCTTCTCCTATGCGGCCTTCTTTTTTTGCTTGGCCCGTTGTTTTTCTAGTTGCTCAGCCAATCGTTTGCGTGCTTGTTCCGCCGCGGCCTGCGCGGTTAGTTCCGCAAGCACCTGATCGCGGCGGTTGCGCATCAGCCGGAGGAGTCCGGAAATGGCGATATAGGCGCCCATCACCAGCAGGACCCAGTCCCAGGGTTGCATGTTCGGCATGATGAGGGAGCTCCAACCGGACTTCAGTTTACTTGATCGGGTTCACGTTCCACAGGGCCAATCTCGCTGCCAGTTGCGGTCTGCGCGGGCTCGCTTTCGGCAGTTCGCCGTGGCAAAACGCGGCGGCGGGGAACGATGGTCGTCACCGGGCCGAACATCAACGGCGAAAACTCTTCGGTCCCTTCGTCGAGACGAAAAGTTGCCGGCATTTCGGGCAGCGCCACGTTCATCGGTTCGGCAGTGACTTGGCGTTTGGCCAGCAACTCACGGTGGAGCGCTTCCAGCGAAAGTGTTTCGTCGCTCGTTGGCGCGAGTGGCGGTTGCGGGGGCGCTTCAATGCGGAAATACGCAATGGTGCTAACCAGCGGTGGCGGGGCAGGGGAGGGGGGCTGCGGTTCAGAGTGCGGAGTGGGGAGCGCGGAATACGGAATGTCGGCGACGGATTGGGTGGATACCAGTTCTGGTTCTGGGATGGATTCGGGTTCGACGCTGGCGACTGCGCTCGTCGCCATGGTGGTTGCGACGAGTTCATCCTGCGGCTCGCTGTCGTCGATCTTCACATCGAAGTTTTCATCGACAGCTTCGTCCTCGGCTTCTTCCTTGCGGTCCTTCGTCAACACGGAAAGCAGCGCCGGCAGAAACAGCACCGTACAAGCCAGGCACAGGCCCACGCCGAGCGTCAGCAGCTGGCCCATGCTTCGCAAGCCTTGATGACGCGAGAGGATCAGCGTGCCGAAGCCGGCCATCGTGGTGACCGAAGTGAGAATCACGGCGATGGCAGTGGAATCTTCGAGTTTGAAGCGGCCGCGCTGGCGACGCATTTCGTGCACGAGATGCGCCCCTTCATCCACGCCGATGCCCATGATCAGCGGCAGGCCGATCATGTTCGCCGGGTTGAAAGGAATGTTGAGCCAACCGACCAGCCCGCACATTTGCGTGAAGCCGAGGCACAGCGGCGTCATGGCCAGCAACGTATGCCATAAGTTGCGGAAGTCGAGCATCAGGAGCAGGAACACCGCGATCAGCGCGTAACCGCCGGACCAGATATAACTCTGCTGCATTTGCTGCGAGGCATAAAACGTTTGAATCGGATGGCCAGTCACGCGCGGATCGACCGATTCAACTTCCTGCACGAAGTGGCTCAGGCGATCGAGATCCCAAATGTTTCCCTTGGCGTAAACTTTGATCAAATACTTGCCGTGCTCGCCGAAGTAGCGGTCGGTCAACTGCGGCGGCAGATCTTCGAGGGTTGGCGGCGCGGGGTCGCTGATCTCGCGCAGTTCGCGCAGCGGCGCGAGCGCGTGCGTCGCGAGCGCGGCGGTGGACATCGAGATTCCGGCGGCCAGCTGCTCGTCACTTTGAAAGTTGATGATCTGCGAAATCGCTGCGTACTGTTGCTGCAAAGGCGTTTCGTAGGAAGTGTCACGCTCGAGCAGTTTTCGCGCGCGGGCCACTTCGCGCTTCAGTCGCGGCGTGTCGATCGAAACCGGCGCGGGACGCTGCGGCAAATCGAGCAAACGGCTGTGGATCTCAGCAATCTGTTGCTGTTGCCGATGCGAACTGCGCGGCAGCAGCGAGGCAATTTCTTCGGTCTTGGCAACCTGTGGCAACTTCTCAAACTGCGTTTTGCGGGCGAGCAGGTCCTCCTTCGTGTCGCACATCGACACGGCAAACCACACGCTGTCGTCGAGCCGGCTGAAGAGTTCGCGCTCGATGGCGGAGCTTTCCAAATTCGCGGGCTGCAGGTTGAGCAGGTTATGGTCGTAGCGCATCCAAGCCACACCGCCGGTCAACAGCAGCGTGATCGCCAGCGTGCTGACCACCGTGAGCGACGGATGCCGCGTGAGAGGCCGAACCCAGCGCGCGACTGGGAGTAGTTCCGGCACCGGCAGTGATTCGCGATTTTGATCGAACAAGTAAATCAGCGGCGGCAACACCACAGCCGTGGCAATCACGCAGAGCAGAATTCCCGCGCCGCCGATGATGCCCAGTTCGGCGATGCCCGTGAACTCGGTGAAACCGGCCGCGAAGAACGCCGCCGCAGTCGAGATGGCGCCGGTGAGCACACCGGGTCCCACATCGCGCGCGGTGATCGTCAGCGCTTCGGCCGTACGATGGCCGAACCGCCGTAGTTTCAAGTAACTGGCGACGTAGTGAATGCTGAAGTCGATTCCTTGACCGATTACGACCACGCCGAATGCGGAACTGAGAATATTGAGATGACCGATGAACAGCGTGACAAAACCAAACGACCAGGCCATGCCCAATTGCAAGACCACGCACGCGAGCAGCGCATGCCGCAAGCCGCCGTAACCCGCCACAAAAATGATGGCGACAAAGGCCATGCTCAGGATGCCGGTCCAGAGCATATCGGCCTGGCTCGATTGCATCTCGTCGTATTCGATGATCGGCATGCCCGTGAGGCCGATCCAAACATCCGGTTGCCGCCGCCGCGTGGTATCGATGATTTGCCGCAGCGCGGTGATTGCTTGTTTGCCGCGGGCCATTTCGCTGGGGTCGATCTTGAGTTTGCACAGGATGAAGCCGAGCTGCCCATGTTCGCTGAGCAGATATTGATTGCCGAATTTCTCGGTCAGCTGCGACCAATGGGGCTGCTGCAGGGCGCCGGGTTTGGGTGGCTGTAAAGTGAGTTGCAGCCCGGCCGCAATCTCGCCGTAATGTTGTTGCCATTGTTGATGGGCTTCGGGTGAAGCAGCGCGAACTTTTTCCAGCGTGTCGTTCAGTCGGGCGAGTTGCAAACCAGGGTCGGCGTGTTTCGAATCGCGCGGGATCAGCGCCTGCGCCTGTGCAGTTTGGGCATGGACTTGCTGCAATTGCGCTTCGCTCAAGTAATGCAGCGCCTTCGCCCGCAACGGCGATAAGTCAGCTCGATCAAAAACCGACTGGAACAGCTTGCCGCGGGCGCGCAGTTGTTCGCCCAGGTCGTCGATCACTGCGCGGAGCTGCGCCGGATCTTTCGCTTGCACCACCACGACGGCATCGTCGCGATCGCCGAACTCATCGAGATAGGCCAGCCAGCGCTGGTTGTACGCGCTTTTGGCATTGAGCAAATCCAGCCGGCTGGTCTTAAATTCCAGGCCGTTGCCGGTAATGAGAATCGCAATGAGGGTGAGGGCGACGGCAACGGCCACCACCCAAGCCGGCGCGCGGAGGGCCGCGGCGGTCAATAGTTCGAGCGGGCGCGAGAGGAGCGAACTCTCCCCGGGCGGATTCCGTTCCGCGGTCATGCAACTTCCTGAACCAAGCCGAGTGAGCAGGTGCTCACGACGGCGAGCAAATGTTATCGATAAGCGCGCGATCCGGTTCGCTGCGCGAATATGCCAGCGGACCAGTTTATCCGGACTGCTGTTTTTTCAATAGAGCGAACTACAACTCGTGCTAGCGGAGGAAGCCCCGAGGCGTGAGCCGGTGAAGTTGCTGGCGTCCAGCCACCGGTCCTTGGCTTACGTCTCGCGCTACCTGAGCGCAACTTGCTCTAGCCAGCCATGCCGCCATTTTCTAAGCTCCCGCGCCATTGGACCACTCTTCTGTTTGGGCAAGGGATGTTGTCATGCGCCACGGGCTGAAATTGCTATTCCTTTTGCTGGCTTCAGTGACATTGGTCGCCGCGGATCCGTTGACCGGCAGAGCAGAAGACTTTCGCGTGGATACGGAAATCTTCGTCGGTTCTGAGCGCAAGCCGAGCGCCGAGGTCCTCACCATCTATCAGAACGGCAATGTGTACGATTTTCAGTTGACGGATCCGAAAGAAATCACGGTTTACGAACCGCGGCGGGGCGTCGTCACACTGATCAAACCTGAAAAACATCAAAAGGCAACGCTCACGACGGTCGAGTTGCTGAATGCATCTCTCGATGTGCAAGCCGCAGCACTGGCTCAGAACGACAAGCCGGAGTTTGTCGCCGCCGCCAAACCTGTGTTTGAACTCACCGCCAGCGAGTTTAAAGAGAACGGCAGCAACTTCGCCAAGTTGACCTTTGCCGGCATGCCCATTCAGTACACGGTAACGGGGCAAAAGGCGCGACATCCGGCAGCGGCAAACGAATATCGTTTCTTCAGCGATCTGTCAGCGCGCTTGAGTTCGCTCCGAGCTGGACTGCCAGCTGGTGCTCGTCTGGAAGTGAACGCTGCCATTGCCAATGCCGGACTGCTGCCGACCAAAGTGGAGCGCGTCATTCAAGTCAATCGCTTTAGCAGAAAGTTGGAGATTCGGACTCAGCACCTGGTGGTCTGGACACTGTCGCAAGAAGACCTCAAGCGAATCGATCTTGTGGGCGATCATCTCAGCAATCCGAATTGCAAGCTTGTTGCTTTCGAAGAATTCTGCGGCCGAGTGCGGACGGCAGCTAAATAGAGTTGGACTCTAATCGCACGACCATCCTCTCTTTTCGCTTTCAAACTCGCGTGCGAAGATGTCGTGCGCGGGCGCGGCAACTCCTGAGGCGGAGGTTTGTCGCTTGCCTCCTGGTTTTGCCAGTCGTGCAAAAACCGTTGAACCCTCGGCACAGGGCCGGGGGCTTGGAACTCAAGTTCAGGATTGGTTGTTTCCTATGCCTCAGGATTCGGTGGTTTCGGTAGTCGAAACGGGCAATTTGCCCAGCGGTTTTGATCTGAAGAAATTTGGCATCACCGTCGATGACATCCGCCGCAATCTGGCCCCCGCGGAACTCTACACGCTCGCCATTCGCGAAGATCCCAAGTGTGCCATCGCCGATACCGGCGCTCTCATCGCCTACTCTGGCGAAAAGACCGGCCGCTCGCCGAAGGACAAGCGCATTGTCCGCGAACCGGCATCCGAAAAAGATGTCTGGTGGGGCAACATCAACATTGCGATCAACGACGACTCGTTCAACATCAACCTGGAGCGAGCCAAGGACTATCTCAACACGCGAAAGAAGTTGTACGTGGTCGATGGCTTTGCCGGTTGGGATCCGGCGACGCGAATGAAGATTCGCGTGGTTTGTTCGCGGCCTTATCATGCGCTGTTCATGCACATCATGTTGATTCGGCCGACGACGGCGGAACTGGCTAGCTTCGGCGAACCCGATGCGGTCATCTACAACGCGGGACAATTTCCGGCTAATCGCCACACGCAAGGGATGACCTCGAAAACGAGTGTTGATCTCTGTCTCGCGCGGCGGGAGATGGTCATTCTCGGCACCGAATACGCCGGCGAAATGAAAAAGGGCGTCTTCACGCTCATGAATTATTACATGCCCAAGCAGGGCGTGTTGTCGATGCACTGCTCGGCGACTGCCGATAAAACGACGGGCCGCTCGTCGTTGCTGTTTGGATTGTCCGGCACTGGCAAGACAACCTTGTCGGCCGATCCCAATCGCCTCCTGATCGGCGACGATGAGCACTGCTGGTCCGACAATGGCATCTTCAATATCGAAGGTGGCTGCTACGCCAAGGCGATCGACCTGACGCCGCAGGCGGAGCCGGAGATTTTTCAAGCGTTGCGTTATGGCGCCGTGCTGGAGAACGTGGTCTTCGATACGAAGACGCATCACGTTGATTTTCACGACACGAGCATCACCGAAAACACGCGCGGCGCTTATCCCATTGAGTTCATTCACAATGCGAAGATTCCCTGCGTCGCCGGTCATCCCACCGATGTGATCTTTCTCACCTGCGATGCCTACGGAGTGTTGCCGCCGGTCAGCAAGTTGACCGCGGCCCAAGCCATGTATCACTACATCAGTGGTTACACCGCAAAAGTCGCCGGCACGGAAATGGGCGTGACGGAACCGACGGCCACTTTCTCGCCGTGCTTTGGGGGACCGTTTCTCGTTTGGCATCCTTCACGCTATGCGCAACTGCTCGCCGAGAAGATGCGCGAGCACAACGCGAACGTGTGGCTGGTGAACACCGGTTGGAGCGGTGGTTCGTTCGGAACCGGCTCGCGAATGAAATTGAAAATTACCCGCGCGATCATCGATGCCATTCACGACGGCAGCCTGGCCAAAGTGGAAACGACGACGGATCCCGTGTTTGGATTTGCAGTGCCCACCACTTGTCCGAATGTCTCGAGCGAGCTTTTGCAGCCGCGAAATACCTGGGCCGACCCCGCGGCCTATGATGCGACGGCGAAAAAACTCGCTGGCCTGTTTACCGACAATTTTCAGAAGTTCGCCGCCGACGTGGCGCCCGACGTGCGCAATGCCGGACCGGTATTCAGATAGCCTGGAGCGTTAGCGAGGGCGTCCCCATTTTGGGAATACGTTGTTTGGCTCGCATCGGCCGCTCTCAGTTCTAGCTACCAAATCGGCTCGTGTTGCCGTTCCACCCGTACGCCCTCGCTAACGCTACGGGCTTCCTGCGGGCAGCGCCGTTCGGCAAAATGTGCGCATGGCCAATGAATCGCCAATCGCGTTTTTCTTCACCTGGTCCACTTATGGAACGCGGTTGCCAGGTGACCAGCGCGGCTGGGTCGAGTATCAAAAGGGATTTCGCTTACCGGATCCACTCCGAGAGTTGGAAGCTCAAGCCCGTATGACGAATGACGCGATTCAACTCGACGCGGAGCAACGGGAGCAAGTGAATTTGCAGGTGGCTGAAACTTGCATTCACAAGGGTTGGGAACTTTATGCGGTGAACTGCCGGTCAGACCATGCTCATGCTGTGATCTCCGCGAGCCAGACGCCAAAAGTGATGCGGGCACAAATCAAGGCATGGTGTTCACAACGGCTGAATAATTTCGAACGTGGCAGAAGGGCGGTTGACCTCGAGCCTATCGATTGGTGGGCCGATCGCGGCAGCATTCGTTGGATATTCGACACCGCTGGCCTTGAGTCTACGACATTGTATGTGCGTGACGGACAGGATAATCCGCAGCGCTTCCTCAGGTAGCCCGTAGCGTTAGCGAGGGCGTGTCACTTCTAGGAAAATTTGGTTCCGCGCGCACGGGCGATTACGATCACGTTCGTTTGCGAATTCGACTCGTGTCGCCGTTCCACCCGGACGCCCTCGCTAACGCTACGGGCTTCCTGCCAGCACAACTTCGCTTACGTTGCGGGCTTCCTGCGGATACAACCGCCGACTGAAGCGGCAGCCGACGATCAGCAACGGCTTGTCATTGGCCGCGACACGTTTGGCCTGGCGAATGTTGGCGACTTCGGCGGCCATGAAGATCAGGCCGCGGTCGTTAATGAGCGCGACGGCGAACTGACTCGTGGTGGGGACGGTTTGCACCAGCATCGAGAATCCGCTGCTCGAAATATCGAAGAATTGCACGCGCTGAAACTTGTCCATCGAAGGCAGGATGCCGTCGCTGCACGGCGCGAGCAGGTTGATGTTGCTGCACGGCTTGCGTTCGTGGCGGCGGCGTTCGCGCAGGCCCGAAGTGTTGCGGGCCCGCTTTTGCTTCTTGTCTTCACTGTTTGAATTGGGTTCGGCAATGGCTTCGAGCGGTTCGACCGGGAGGCATTCTGCACCGGAATGGTAATAGCCTCGATTGCGGCCGGCCTTTTTTGCAGCCGCCAGTGCTTCGTCCGCACGCGCGATGACTTGTTCGCCCGTCAAACCTGGTTCACACAGCGCGAGCCCCAGGCTGATTGTCACTGTCAAACGCTCGGTGCCAAGTTGCAAGAAGGCGTGCTCGACGTCGGCCCGCAGCTTCGCCGTTGTCTGCCGGGCAGCACGTAAGCGCGTCGCAGCGCAGCCAAGTTCGGCAGGCCAGGCGAGGATGAACTCTTGACCTTCGTACCGCGAGATCACAGCCCCCGATTCATGCAGTGTATGGCGAATGGTCTGTTCGACGTGACTGGCAACATAGTCGCCCAGTTCCTGTCCATAACGCTCGCGATACTGCCGCAGATAGTCGACATCGACAATGCACAGGACATCGGACTGGGCTCGCGCGGCCGTTTCAGTAATCAGTCGCTGCCACGATCCAGCAGGTTGCTCTTCTGGATCGACAGGCTGAGCCGTGGTTGGTTGTTCGACAACCGCCGCAGCAGGTTGCCTGGTGGGAGCGGCTTCGTGATCGCTGCTTTCTTTCGAAGTCGCCGGCAGCTTTGCCGTCGATGAAATTTCCAGAAGAGCCTCAACCGGTTGTGGCTGTGTTGATGGTTGCGGGGCTGCCGCCGCCTGGTTACGCGCGGGCGCAGCAGACAACTGCCGCTGCAGTTCCAGCTTGTCACGATTGGCCGCGTGCAGTTCCGCAAGAAACTTCACCGCCGCGAACCCATAGCCTAGTCCGGCGCCGACGACGATGGTCAGCACGCCGACCACGACTAAAAGAACTGCCCCGTCCATTTGCCCCGAGCCCCTTCTGCCTAGCCTTTCTAAGCTGAATGAAACAAGTAAGCAGGTTGTCAAATTTAGGTTGCAAAGGTCGCCTGCGGCGGATTTGGAACCATTCGTCCGGGTGGGAAATGGTTTGCGCAAATTCGCCCTGGCATAGCTGCTCCAATCGTTGGTTGACCGGCAGGCTCGCAGCAGATTCCGCACAACCGCTTCGCCGACACCCGGAACTGCGAGCTCGGATTCGTCACCTTTGTGAGAGATTTGCGGATTTTTCTAGACACGAACTCGACACCGCCTGTCCCCTTTGCGACAATCAGAGTGGCTCATCACACTTCTTTTCTGACTGCACAGACGCCGATTACGAATCGCCACTTGGCCAGCGCGCCCATGTTCGTTGGGGCAAGCGAGTTCGCGTCGTGTGAAAAGAAATAGAATGAGCGGGGTAGGCAGAGGAACCGGGACTTATCGAACAGCGGCAAGGGAGAAGGGCAATGACTCGCAGAACGAGACTCGCGTTTACCGTCGTCGAATTGCTGGTGGTCATCGCGATCATCGGCACGCTCGTGGGGCTGTTGCTCCCCGCGGTGAACTATGCCCGCAACGTGATGCGGAAAACGCAGTGCGCCACCAACCTGCGGCAGTTCGGCACGGCCGAAATCGCCTACGACCAGGCGAAGGGCTCGATGTCGGCCTCGCGGGGGTTTCCCCAGAACGGTGCCATCCGACAGACAATGGTAAACCTTTCCTCGTCAGCCACGAATCCCAGCGCTCAAAGTTGGGTCGTGCCGCTGCTGCCGCATATCGAACGAAACGATCTCTATGATCGAGTTGAGAGTGTCACCGGCAGCAACCAAGCGATGCCGAATTTTGATAACGATCGAATTCCGCTCGTTTGGTGCCCCAGTGATATTTCCGACAATAGCGCTCCCAATCGTAGCTCGTATGCGGTGAACGGTGGCCGCTTCAACGCCACGACCCCAATGGCGGGCTTGCCGTTAGACTGGCAGGCCAACGGCTGTATGGACGATCGTTTGCGAGGCACTGCGCAAGCCTCTGCGTTTGTGATCTATCAAGGCTCGTCGGGAATGACCTTGGCCGAACTGGTTCGTCTCGACGGTTCGAGTAATACCTTGATGTTCTTAGAAAATGCGGACATGCGCGGTTGGAATAAGGCCGACAATGAACGGGACGTGGCCGTGGTTTGGAGCCCTTCGAACGAGACCTATGCCCTTAACCTGTACGATCCAAGCAACCCGACGCTGCGCCGTCGAACGGGTGAAACGATCACGAATTCCCATGCCCGCCCCAGCAGCTTTCATGCAAATGGGTTCAACGTCTGCTTCGCAGACGGCGTGACCAAATTCCTCGCCGATTCGATCGACTACGGCGTTTTCTGCCAGTTGATGACATCGAGCTCGAAGCCTGGCGCTTTGAAGGAACCCGGCTCGAACACATCCTCAGCCGCCTTGCCCTCCCTCGGCCCAAATTCGTACTAATTAGGGAACTTCTACCAGCGACAAAACGTCAGAGTCAGGTTGCCAGTCACCTTGCTCCCTCGTGCGGCGATGAAGTGAAGCTTCACCGCCGCAGTTTTTTGGCTGTGGTACGATGCTGCACTGTACTTCTGCGGTCCGTCAGGGATGCTTCATGCCAGCAGAGTTCGAGGCAGCAGCCAGCGCCCAGCCCGTTGCGGTTAGTCACACGCTGTGGCAAGCCCATCTGAATGCCTTCCTGTGGGGGCTGGGGAACGGCATGGTCAGCACCACGCTGGCCAGTTACCTGGCTCGCCAATTGGGGGCCGAGGGGCTCGCGTTTGCGTTGATCTTTGCCAGCCAGCATCTCGCCGGTGGCCTGCGGTTGTTCACCCCTTGGATCTTGAATTGGGTAGGCAGCCGCAAGTGGTTTGCGGTCGGCGCATTTTCCATTAGCTGCCTGCTGCTCATGATTCTGCCGGGAATCTGCCAGCCTGGCCATCCCGCCGATCAGACCTTCAAGCTGCGAGCCTTTGTCGCGTTGTGGGGCGGTTGGCATCTGGCGATGTTCGTGGGGGCAATCGCGCTTTGGTCGTGGATTGGCGACCTTGTCGAATCGAAAGTCCGCGGCAAGTTCATCGGCGTGCGGCAGTCTTGGTTGATGGTCGGCCAGATTGCCGGATTGGTAGCGGCTGGATTATTTGCCATGTGGTATCCCACCTGGAACACCACGGCCACGCGCTGGCACACGCTGGCCTGGCCGGCGCTGGTGGGTGGCTGGTGCATGCTGCTCGCCGTGCTCCCATTAGTTTGGATGCCGGATCTCAAGCTGGTGATGCCGCGGCGCGACTACGCGGGTGAACTGTGGGCTGCGGTGACCGATCGGCGCTTCCGGCCGCTGCTGGCTTTTTGGTGCTATGCCGGTTTGGTGAACGGCGTGTCGCAAGCAGTGCAGGGCTTGTACCCCGTGGTAGTGCTGAAACTGCCGCTGTCGACGACGCTGGCGATGGTGGCCGCGATGCACCTGGGACAGATCCTGCTTTCGCCGCTATTGGGTTATCTCGCCGATCGGGGCAACTCGCGCACGATCATGATCGTCTCGCAAGTGCTCGTTTCAATTGCTCTCTTCTTTTTTCCACTAGTCATGACGTCCGAAGGTGGGGCCGCGATTCCTTACGGCATGTGGCTCGCGCACGGTTTGTGGATTGCCTATTCGGGGCTGAATGTTTGTTTGCCCCACTTGATGTTGAAATTGTCGCCCGGTGAAAACTCGCCGCCGTACATCAGCACGTATTTTGCTCTCAGTGGCCTCGCCATCGCGCTGAGTTCGATTGTTTGCGGACAGTGGTTCGACAGCTTGCCGCGGAATTTTCAATTCGATCTCGGCGCCCTGTCGCTCGATCGCTTTGAACTGTTTCTCTATCTGGGCGCCCTGCTGCGTTTGACTTCCGTGGTCTGGCTCTGCCTGCTGCCGCGCGAGGCGGGAACTTCGGCTAAAATCGGAGCGGAGCAACCTGCTCCGCAACTGGCGCCCCGATAGCTGAACGAAGTTCGATGCCCTCCAGTCAAACCATATTCAAACCGCGCATCGCCGTGACGATGGGCGATCCTGCCGGCGTTGGTCCGGAACTCTGCTTGCGCTTGTTGCAAAACGCTGAGATCGCGGCCGAACTGACGCCGATCGTTTTTGGCGATGCAGGCGTTCTCGAACGTGTAGCGAAGCACTTGGGTTGGAGTTTTTCAGCGCCGGTCATTCGCCGCGATGAATGGCCGGGCGCTCTCGATCGCCTGAAGCAAGCAGCGATTTTTGATTTGCAATGCGTTCCTGCGGAAGAAGTAATTCCTTGCCGGGTGGCAGCCAACACCGGTGAGGCAGCCTATCGGTATCTTGAGCGCGCGATCGCAGCCGGAATGTTCGGGGAAATCGCCGGCATTTGTACGGGTCCGCTCAATAAGCTCGCATTGCACGCCGCGGGACATCATTATCCGGGGCATACCGAGATTCTCGCCGAGCGGATGGAAGTCGATCGCTGGTGCATGATGCTCACTTCGCCGGAGATCACTTGTAGTTTTGTCACGGCGCACTGCGGCTATCACGAAGTGCCGCAGCTATTGACCAGCGAACGCATCGGCGAAGTGATCGACCTCACCGTCGCCGCGATGCGTCGCATTCGGGGCCGCGAACCAAAGCTCACCTGCTGCGGCTTGAATCCTCATGCCGGCGAGGACGGATTGTTCGGCAATCGCGAGGAAGAACGGATCATCGCGCCTGCAGTTGCAGCAGCCCGCGCTCGGGGTGTGAACATTGAAGGACCGTTGCCGCCCGATACGTGTTTTCTCACCTGGCGACGGGCCGAGACCGACGCGTACATCTGCATGTACCACGACCAGGGGCACATTCCGCTCAAAGCTCTTGCATTCGATACGGCGATCAATACGACGCTCGGCCTGCCGGTGATTCGCACCAGCGTCGACCACGGCACGGCGTTCGATATCGCGTGGAAAGGGATCGCGAATCCGAGTAGTTTGTTCGCCGCCGTTCGCCTCGCGGCCAAGATTGCGGTGGATCAAGTTCAAAATTGAAAGTCCTGCCATGCCTCGCCCGATTTACGGTGTGTTGCCGATTGCTCACACGCCGTTCACAGCCGACGACCAGATCGATTACGCCAGTTTGCGGAAGCAGATCGATTGGGCCTTTGAAGTGGGCGCCGACGGCGTTTGCACCGGCATGGTCAGCGAGCTGCTGCGGCTGACGCATGACGAACGACTCGAACTGACCGATCAACTCGCCGCGATCACCGCCGGCCGAGGCTGTGTGGTGATGAGCGTGGGGGCCGAGAGTGTGAAGCAGGCAACCATCTTCACCCGTCGCGCGGCAGCGGCCGGTTGTGATGCCGTGATGGCCGTGCCGCCCATTTCCTGCGGTGTGCCGGATGCGGAGTTGATTCATTATTACTGCAGCCTGGCCGATGCTTCACCGCTGCCGGTGATTGTGCAGGATGCGTCGGGTTACGTCGGCAAAAGCATTTCGCTCGATGTGCAGGTGGAACTGCTGCGGCGGTTTGGCAATGAAAAGATCCTCTTCAAGCCCGAAGCTTCGCCGATCGGGCCGTTGCTTTCCGAGCTCCGTGATCGCACCGCAGGACAGGCGAAAGTCTTCGAAGGTTCCGGCGGCATCCTGCTGATCGACAGCTTCCGCCGCGGCATCGCCGGCACGATGCCCGGCATGGAATACCTCGACGCCATCGCGCCCCTATGGCGCGCCTTACAACAGGGCGATGATGCTGCAGCCTATCGCTTGTACTTTCCCGTTTGTGCCCTGGTCGCACTGCAACTGCAGGCAGGCCTCGATGGCTTTCTCGCGATCGAAAAATACATCCTGCACCAGCGCGGCCTGTTTGCGACGGATCTTCGCCGCCGGCCTAACTCGTGGAACTTGGATCGCGAGACGCAGGCGGAAGTGGATCGGTTGTTGGCGCTGCTGCATGTCGAAGTGCAGCGATCTACCTGAGCGCCTGCAAATACGCAATCAAATCCGCCAATTGCTGCTTGCTCAACGCGTTCTCCAGCCCTGCCGGCATGACTGACAGTGGACTCGGTTTCATCTCTTCGACCAGATTTCGCGGAATGCGAATTTCGTTTTGATCAGCGCTGCGGAGCACAATGGAATCCGCCGTCTCGCGCGTGATAAGTCCCGATAGCGCTCGGCCATCAGTGAGCAGCAGTGCATGCGACTCATAGCCTCGCGCCAGTGACGAACTGGGGAAGATTACCGCTTCCAACAAGTCGCGTTGATTTCGTCGCTGGCCAATGGTGGAGAGATCCGGGCCGACGCGGCCACCTTCGCTGCCAATGCGATGACATAGTGAGCAACCTGTCTGGCGGTTCGTAAAGACTTGTTTGCCGGCTGTCGGGTTGCCGGCGGGCAACGTGCTGCTCAGCGTCTCTAAGCGAGACCGCTGTTCGCGTGTGGCTTCCTGCAAGCGGTCGAAGATGGGTTTGAGTGCAGTGGCGGTCGGCGCGGGATAATGCTGCGCGAGCGACTCCAATTGTGGCAACGACAACGTGGCGGCGCCCGGGGCTTTGAGCAACGCAGTTGCCAATTCTTTGCCCAACGACTCGTTGCCAGGCCGTTCGAAAGCAGCGAGCAGCGGCACGATTTCCAGCGGGCCAGCTTCGGCGATCTGTTTGCAAAGTGCCGTTTGCTGCTCGGGGGTTAGTTGCGCAGAACCGAGCGCACGGGCGGCGACGATACGGAGTGCGGGCGGAGTTTCGCTGGCCAGTTGCGACTCCAGCCAGTGAAATTCCATTGTGGCGAGCGGTTCCCGGTTGCTCACCGCCGCAAGCGCGGCCAGGCGAACTTCCGTAGATCGTTGCTGGTCACTGGCCAAAGCGTGGAGTTGTTCGGCGAAGTCACGCGGCGCTGTCGCTGCAGCTGCGATTGCCGCCAAAATGGTTGAGGTCTCGGTGCTCTTCAGCGAGATCAGCAATCCCGGGTGGATTGCCGTGGGAAGGGTCGGCAGTTGACTTTGGGCGATGGCTTCGAGGAGGAGGCGTTGAACATCCGGCTTCAAATTCCCATCGGTCAGCCGTGTGGCAATGAGTTGCTGCACGCTCGTTTGCTTTGCGAACGCGACAATCGCGCTGACAATGAGCGCTTGTTGCGAATCATTGAGCTGTGGCTGGTCGAGTAATTTGCTGACCGATGCGACCAACTCTTCCGTCCAACCCGGCCGCCGACTGAGCACATCGAGCGCGGCAGTTTGCAAAGCGAGATCACCGGACGACAGTAAGTCCGCAACTTCTTCCCGGCGCAAGTCACTGCTCGGCATTTGATCGAGCGCAATCAACCCGGCTCGTTTCACGAGCGAACTTTCGTGCTTGAATGCCAGGCGAGTTTCGGTTGGATCATCGATTTCGATCAACGCATAGATGAGGGCATGCTCCCGTGAACGATCGGGCTTGCGAGCAATCGCGGCAAGAATGTCCGGCACCGCGGCCGGCTCGCCGATCTGGCCCAAAGCAGTTGCGGCGGCCAATTGCACTTCGGCTGGTGCCTCTGACGAGAGAAGCAAAGTAAGCACATCGACGGCTGACGGTTCTCGCAGCGAACCCAAGCCGAACGCAGCCAGTTGCTGGACTTGGGAATCGTCGGATTCAGCGGCATCGAGCAAGACGGCCACTACCTTTGCGGAGCCGATTTTGATCAGCGCTTCGGTCGCTTGCAGCCGCCGGGTCGAGTTCTCGTCGTGAATCGCCTTGGCAAGATACGGCACCGCGGCTTCTTTGTTCCTGACCAATTGCGCAACCGCGCGGGCGCGGACGGCAAACCTCTGATCGGCGAGGAACTCGATCAACTCTTCTGCCGTCGCACGATCCCAGGCGATTTTCTTTCCCCACGGATCGGCAATCTTCTGTTCCACTTGGCGCCGGATGCGATAAATTGCGCCGGACACTTCCGGCTTGGCGATTTGCGACGTCGGACAGCCGATTCGAAACCAGCCGCCGGTGTCGATCACCAGCAGACTGCCGTCAGCGTCTTGCAGCACGTCGGTGGGATGAAAGTCGTTGCTGGTGGATGTGAGAAAGTCCTTCACATCCGCGCGAAACGTGCTCCCTTCACGCGTCAGTTGCAACTGCTTCAGCTTGTGGGTGTTGAACTCGGTGACGAACCACAGATTGTTGAACGAAGGCCCAAAACCATGTTGCCGCGTGCTGCCGTACGGCCGATAGCGACACAGCCCCGAAACGGCGACATGACCAAAGTCATGCACCGCATCGAGCAACTCGCCCGTGCGGCGGAACTCGGCGAGCACCGCCGGCTGATCGGCCCGCGGATAAACGCCGCCGTGCAACCAATGCACGAGGCAGTCGCCACGCTTCGGATAAAGGATGTTCACCGTGCCGAGCATTTCGCCGGTCGCGGTGAAGTCGATCTCGGTCGGGTTGTCCATCCCGCCGCCGCAATGCGTTTGCACATCGCTGCCGTCGGGATGGCAAGAAAAAATGCGGGCTGCTTTCCCTTGGCTGATCACCTCACCCGCGGCATTGGTGATTTCATGGCCATGTCGGCCTTCGCACCAATAGATGCGACCTTCGGGACCGAGAAAGCAGCCATGCACATCGGCCGCGTTGCCGGTGTAGCCGAACTTGCTGACGATCTGCTCGCGGACATCGGCGACATCGTCATTGTTCGTATCTTTGAATCGCCAGATGGCGCCTGACGAAGCAACATAGAGCCAGCCATCGTGCCAGAGCGCTCCTTGCGGAAACGTCAGTTTGTCGGCAAAGACGCTCCGCTTGTCGAACACGCCGTCGTCGTCGGTATCGGTCAGCAGCGCGATGCTGTTGGGGAGTTCCTTTTCGAGGTCTTCGCGCTTCAGATTCTTGCCGGAATTTTCGGCAACGAACAATCGGCCCCGATCATCGAAGCCCGCCATGATGGGATGGGAGACCAAAGGCGAGGCGGCGGCGAGAGAGATCTTGAAGCCGACGGGCACAGTAATGCCTGCCAGTCGTTCAACGGAGTTTTCCGGTTGGGCAAGACACCCGAGAGTGCCACTGCTTTCTCCCGAGGCTATCTGCGTCGCCAGCTGCGCTTTCTCGACCATGAATTCAGTTAGCTTGTCTGGGGCGAATTCCTGAGCCTTGTATGCGACTTGTAACGCTTCTTCATATTGGTGTGAATCCAGCGCTGCGTTGAAGTGCTGGACATACTGGAAGAGTTGTTCCTCACGTCGCATCCGCCACCCATACCACGCACTCCCAACGGCAGAAACTGTCATCAGAAGCAAAAGTGAGCGCAAGCCAAACTGATATCGCGCAGTTTTCATGTAGGTGCTCGGTTGGTTCATCTTTGAACGCCCTGCTTTCTCGGCAGACAACTTGACGCCCGCGCCGGCAGCGACGCGACAGCCAGAGTGAGCGACGTTTAGCCTGCGGAATGCTGTCTAGCGTAGGCATTTTCTGAGCAATTGGCCAATTCCATTTCGCCCGCTGCTGGCAGTTTGAGGTTCTGGCACGGGAGGTGCTTTATTTGCACTCAGCGACACCAGTAATGATCGCAGAGTCGAATCGCTACGGGCGGTTCGCAAAGAGAACACATTCAGGAGTAATTGTCATGGCGATGACCACGCATACCCTTTCGCAAAAATCGATTGATTGGCTGCAAAGTCTTACGCAGATGAATATCGATAGCCGCGACGGCTTTAAGGAAGCTTCTGAGAATCTGAAGGATTCCAATCCATCGCTGGCCAATCGTTTTTGCCAATGGGCGTCTGCTCGTGATGCTCAGGCGAACGAATTGCAATCGATGGTAGCCAGCAATGCGGAAACGCCCACGCAGTCGGGCAGTTTCTCGGCCGCTGCGCACCGCACTTGGATGGACATTCGCGCTGCTTTGGGCGGCGGCGATCAGGCCATCCTCGATGAAGCGGAACGGGGCGAAGACACGATCAAAGCGAAGTACGAAGAAGCCCTGAAGGATATGGGCGGCATGGAGCCCTGTTGTGAAACGCTTCGGCGGCATCTGGCCGCGGTACAGGTCTCTCACGACGAAGTGAAGGCTCTGCGCGATTCGAATCATCGGCCGGGCAAAGCTCGCTAAGCGCGCTTCAACCCTAGCCGACAAAATTTCTGCTGGTTCGTCGTGAGATGAACCGGCGCCTCAAATTTTGAAGTGATCAGGCGGCGGTTCTCCGAGTATGGCAGGTACGAGGGGGGCCGCCGTTCTGATTTCTTGAACGTCGCTGACGCTGTACTCGCGTCGTCCGCTGTGCGAGTAGAGAACTAAGATCAACGCTGCAATCCAGAGCACGAAAAAGACCAAGGCCAGCATCACAATTGCCCACAAGACAACTCGAGTGATCTGCCGTTTCGTCCAGGTGGGATTTGCTCTGCGTTTTCCGGCAGGAGTCGGCGACTCATAAGGGTTGTCGCCCATCACGCGCAAATTTCTTTCAGCACATGCCCCTTCACATCGGTCAATCGCATGTCGCGACCCGAAAAGCGGAAGGTGATCCGCGTGTGATCCATGCCCAGCAAATGCAGCATCGTGGCATGCAGATCATGAATCTCGCAGACGTTTTCGACGGCCTTGTATCCATATTCATCGGTCGCGCCGTAAGTAGTTCCGCCCTTCACGCCACCGCCGGCCATCCACAAGCTGAAGCCAAAGGGATTGTGATCGCGCCCATCAGCACCTTGCGCGAAAGGTGTGCGGCCGAACTCGCCGGACCACACGACCAGCGTGCTGTCGAGCAAACCTCGCTGCTGCAGGTCAGTTAAGAGCGCTGCAATTGGTTGATCGACACAGCGGCTGTTGTCTTCGTGACCCTTCTTCAAGTTGCCGTGCTGATCCCAGCGATCATGACCGAGGCCGGGGCAAGTGAGCTCGACGAAGCGCACGCCTTTTTCGACAAGCCGCCGGGCTAGCAAACACTGCCGGCCGAAGGTGGTTGTCGGCGCGTACTTGCTGTCGAGGCCATACATCGATTGTGTGGCCGCGGTTTCGTCTTTGAGATCCATCAACTCCGGCACCACCGTTTGCATTCGATAGGCGAGTTCATAATTGGCGACCGCTGACTCAAGCGCATCGGCCCGTCCGGTGCGCGCGAGCAACTGTTGATCGAGTTGCTTCAGCAGCGAGAGTTTGTTCCGCTGCAGAGTGTCGCTCGCTTCCAGCCGGTTGATGTTCGAAACGGGCGGTTGCTGCGCGGCGAAGATCGAGCCTTGATACGTGGCCGGCAAAAAACCGCTGTTGAAATTGTCGAGCCCGCCCGGCGGAATCAGGCCGCCGTTGATCACAACAAAGCCAGGCAAATCGCGGCATTCACTTCCCAGGCCATAGCTGAACCAGGCCCCCATGCTGGGCCGACCTTGAACGCCGGTGCCAGTGTGTAAAAAGTAGTTCGCGGAAGTGTGTTCAGGAAATTCGCTGGTCATCGAGCGAACGACCGCGAGCTTATCCGCATGCGTCGCGACGTGCGGAAACAGTTCGCTGATCGGCAGGCCGCTCTCGCCGTATTGATGGAACTTCCACGGGCTGCCGAGCGTCGCGCCGTTGTTGTTGAACTGCGTCGGCTCCATCTTCAGCCCAAACGGCTTGCCGTTTTCGGCCGTCAGCCGCGGCTTCGGATCAAACGTATCGACCTGGCTCGGCCCGCCATCCATATACAAATAGATGACGCTCTTGGCCTTGGCCGGAAAGTGCGACGGTTTTGGAGCGAAGGGCCCTCGAGCGATCGCCGCGTCGGCTGCTTGTGTGCCGGACAACTCTCCGCTCGCAAGCAAAGCGGAAAGGGCAAGCGCGCCGAAGCCAGCGCCGGCCTGTTGCAAAAAATCGCGGCGGGCGTGGCAAGTGGAACGGACTCGTTGGCAAGGGTACATGATGGTAGCTCTGTTATTCAGTAATTCTATTTGTCGTGTTCCCTCGCCCCGATACTCCGGGGAGAGGTTTAGGCTGAGGGGCGGCCCCGCGAGCAGAGTAACTGCTAACGCAAGAACACAAACTCTTTACTATTCAACAGCACGTGACAAAGATCCGCCCACACGCGTTCATCGCCGGGGATCTTTTCTGCAGCGACGCCATACTCTCTGCCTTGGGTTTGCAGGAACTCGTCCGCGGCCAAAATCTCTTCCGCTGCTGCAGGCCTGCAAAATGCTTGTTCGTATAAAGCGTTAATCTTTTCCGCCGCTCCCGCCGAGTTGCCGTTGAGTGCTTTTCTCGCCCACAGTTTCGCTTGCTCCATTACCAGTGGGTCGTTCATCAGGATCAGCGCTTGGGCAGGAACGTTGCTGACGTTGCGACGGCCGACCGTACTGAACGGGATCGGCGCGTCGAAGGCGAGCATCATCGGTGAGAGGAAATTGCGGCGGATGCCGAGATAAATGCTGCGGCGGCCGTCGCCATCAAGCGGGCCACTGCCAGGACGTCCGCGTCCTTGCATGAAAGCAGTGAGATGCGTGGGAATGCTCGGGCCGAATTGCTTCGTGTTGAGGCGGCCCGACAAACTGAGGATCGAATCGCGAATCACTTCGCCTTCCAGGCGCCGGATGTTGGCTTGATGAAACAGTTCGTTGAGCGGATCGCGGTCGTTCATCGTGCCGCTGCTCGCCATTTGATACGTGTTGCTCAGCAACATGCGGCGAATGGCCCGTTTCACGGACCAGCCATCGCCGATGAACTCCAGAGCCAGATGATCAAGCAACTCTGGATGCGTCGGCTGCTGCCCGAGCACGCCGAAGTTATCGACGCTGGGCACAATGCCGCGGCCGAACAAATGATGCCAGATGCGATTCACCATCACGCGCGATGGGAAAGGGTTTTTCGGGTTCGTCAGTTTGCCAGCGAGTTGCAAGCGGCCGCTGCCGGTGAGCAGGGCAGGGATAGGAGCGGCTGAAGTGTCGGTTAACGTCGTGCTGGTTGGCACAACCACCGGCGGCGCGAGATCCACTTCAATCGCTTCCAGCAACCGCCGCGGCACCACAGGACCGGTTGTTTTCAAGCTGCTGTTGCCGCGAATCAACAGGTGTTCGTCCTCGCCGCTTCCTTCCCACATGGCAAGCGCGAGTTGCGATTTGGTTGGCATCTTTTCCAATCGCTTCTGCCGCGCCGCTTGATATTCGGTGAGCAACCCGGTCGCCAGCGATGGTTTCTCGTCGCTCACAAACATTGTCCGTTGAGTGACGAGCAGATTCACGAACTGCGCTACGAGAGCGCGATCTTTCGGATCGGCGGCTGCTGTTTGCAGCGCGAGCACACCTTCGCGAAAACGCTGCTGGTAAATGGCTGCCAGATCAGCCAACGACTTCGGTGGCGATTCGCCAAAGTGCTTTGCTAGTTCCACCGAACGATCGAAAGGGTAGGGGAGGGGAGGGGGCCGATCACCTTGAGCGACCGCGAGAATCTGCAGGTCTTCGTTCCCCTTGGCCGTGAACTCCAGATGCGCGGTGTGACCAACATAGGCCTTTAGATCATGGGTGATCCACCGCGGCGGAGTGTTGCCATCGCCGCCGGTTTCGCGGACGAGCGCACCATGGAGCGGGCCGTTGATCATCGTGTGTGAATCAACCGCGGCATACACCTGCGCGGCGCCTTTCACCAGATAATGCACTGGTCCCTTCTGGATCGTGAACGTCTTCGTCCGCAGCGAGCGTCCTGCCCGCGGGAAACTCAGCCGGCCCGCTTCGTTCTCCCCTTCGATGGCCAGGCCGTTCCACACCGGATCACGCCGAGCAGCGCCGTAGGTTTGCACTTCCACAGTCGCGCCGGCTGCCGTCGAAAGAAATCGCAGTTGGCCAGGCAACGCTGGGAAGAGCCCGAACGTAACGCCATCGGGAAACCATTCGCTCCGCGGCAATTCAGCGTAATTTGCGATCCATTCACCATCGTAGGGCGTTGGCTTGGTTGTCGTGAGCGAGGCAATCAAGTCTGCGAACTGCTGCGGTTCCGCTGATTTCAGATCGCAAGCCAGCGACCACAAGTGCATAGGGTCGGCGGGATTCGTCTTGGCCGCGCTGATGATTTTCAGCCAGCCTTCGAGTTTAGGCGCCGACAATTGCTGTTGTTTCGCGATATCGGCGAGCGACTTGCCTTGGATCACTTCGCGCGCAGCGAGCAGATACTTGGCAACTTCCTTAACGCCGGTGGAAACTTCGTCGCCGATCGCATCGCCGACGCGCACGCGATAGACGCTGTCCAGATCGGCAAGCTCGCGCGCGATTCGTTGTTCTTCCAATTGCGTTTCGAATCGGACCAGCCGATGGCTGCTGCTCTGCAAATAGCCGAACAGGGCGTAATAGTCCTTTTGTGAGATCGCATCGAACTTGTGATCGTGGCAACGGGCACAAGTGACGGTCAGGCCGAGAAAACTCTTGCTGAAGACATCGACCATGTTGTCGAAGCGATCGGTTTCGTCCTTGCGGATATCGACGGGCGAATGGATCCACTCGCCGAGAAACCAAAAGCCCGTGCCGAGAATCGATTCGTTGAACTTCTTCTCTGTGTTCACTCGCGGCTGTGGAAGCAAGTCGCCGGCGATGTGCTCTGTCATGAACTTGTCGTACGGCACGTCGGCGTTGATCGCGCGAATCACATAGTCGCGATATTGCCAGGCGCCGGGAATCGTGTAATCAAACTCATGGCCACGCGACTCGGCATAACGCATCAGGTCGAGCCAATGTCGGCCCCAGCGTTCGCCAAAGTGCGGCGATTCGAGCAAGTGATCAACGACTTTTTCCAAGGCCTGCGGGGATTCGTCTTTGAGAAAGGCATTCACTTCCGCAGGAGTCGGGGGCAGGCCAATCAAATCGAAATAGACTCGCCGAATGAGCGTCCGTTTATCAGCGGGCAGGGCAGGGGAGAGACCCGCGGTTTCCAATTTCGCCAGAATGAACTTATCGAGGGGCTGTTTGATCCACGCTTCGTTCTTGACGCTGGGAAGGGCGGGTTGCTTGAGTGGTTGCCAGCACCAATGCTCCGCTTTTCGCTGCGCGAGGTCAAACGCTTTGGTCAATGCGGCGGGGCCTTCTTCCTTCGGCCAGGGTGCACCCATTTCGACCCACTTGGTCAGCGTGGCGATCTCAGCAGCCGGGAGCTTGCCCTTCGGCGGCATCTGATACGTTTCGCCGTAGTTGATTGCATCCAGGAAGTAACCTTCCTTGGGTTTGCCAGGCACAATCGCCGGCCCTGTTTCACCACCCGCCAGCAGCGAGGCCCGTGAATCGACACGCAGGCCCCCCTTGGGTTCTTTCTGTTTGCTGTCGTGACATTCATAGCAGCGGGAGATGAGAATCGGCCGCACTTGCTTTTCGAAGAATTCGAGCGCGGCGGCATCCGGTTCCTGTGCCGAACTGTTCGGACAAAAGACGAAGGATGCCAGCAGGGCAATCAGCGAGAGACGGACAGAGGGAAAAAGCATGCGGCAGAATCCGTAATGGCGGGAGCGTCGGCGGGATTGCCAAGGCAACCGAAATTCTAACCCAACCGAGGTGACCTCTGCCACTTCGCGGCCGGTCTGCCGTGATTGGTCAATTCCCGAAACAGTTGTGCCGATAATACTGGATGTACGTTGGCAGACCTTTTTGCGGATCAGCGAATATCGTGCGCGCGAACCAACAACGCCGGAGAATCGCGATGGTTTGGATGACAGCACTGCTGTTAGCCCTGCCGCGCGTCGCGTTGCCTTGCGGCTGCCATTTCGCCTCCCAAAACGACCAAGCATTAACTGCGTGCGAACCGGAGCAGCACTGTCAGCATGGCTGCTGTCATGCTCCCAGCCGCACGAAGTTTCGCGCGGTTTGCACCATCGTTCGGTCGGCGCCGGTCGAGTTGATCTCCAGTTCAACTTCGCACCATTGCCCACCGCATTGCCCCTGCCGTTTGCAGCATGCACCGCAGCAAATTGGGCTGGTTCGTTCCACGCTTGCGGATGAGGAAGCAGCGTCAGCTGCCGACGTTGCCGTCGTCATTCCCCCCACGCAGTTGCAAACGCCTGATCGTTTTTGCAATTCCCTCCCGTTAACGACTTGTCTCTCAGCGCCCGAGCGCTGTTCCCTCCTCTGTCGTTTCACGATCTAGCGCCCGCGCTTGATCACCGGCTTATCAAAAAACTTCGTTCGCCAAGCCGTGCGCGGTCGGCGATACACGCAAACATCTTTCACTCAAAGCATCACCAAATCCAAGGATGGATTTCCATGTCGATCAACATTCGTGCTTCGTTGTTCTTGATTCTCGCCTTTGCCTTTGTCGCGCCGGTCGCTGCACAGCAAGCTGCCACAGCGCAGCAATCGCCCAGCAAAGCCGAAGCAGCGCTGAGCCAGGCTGCTCAGGAAGGGAAGTACTCGTTCGTGCTGTTCTATAAAGCGAACGACCCAGCTACTTCGGCGATGAACACAACCATTCAGCAAGCGCTGGCCAAGTACAAGAACGCTGCCACGCTAACCTTTGTCTACGTCGCCGATCCGGCCGAACAAGCGCTGGTTGCCAAGTACGATGTGGCCCGCGCGCCGATGCCGATGGCGATCGCTGTCGCTCCGAATGGAGCGCTGACGGGGCTCTTTCCGCAGAAACTCGAAGCGTCGCACATCGACAGTTCGTTCGTCACGCCTACGATGATGCAGGCCATGAAAGCGCTGCAAGAAAACAAGCTCGTGTTCGTCACCGTACAAGGTTCAGCGACTCCGACGAAGCCTGTCGCCCTGGCGCAATTCGCCGCCGATCCGCACTTCAACACCCGCATGGTCTCGCTGACGATGAACGCTTCGGATCCCGCCGAAGCCAAGTTCATGGCTGAAATGGACATCGATGCCCGCACTGCCGCGACGCAGTTGTCATTGCTGGCGCCTCCCGGAATTCTGGTCGGCAAGTTTGCTGCGACTACGCCGATGAACACGATCGCCGCTGCCCTTGCTGAGGCGGGCAAGTGCTGCGATGACCCGAACTGCAAACACCATCAGCAACAGCCCGCTCAGCCGGCCCCGCGCACTTCGCAGGCTGCACCCGCTGCCAAGCGTTAGGAGTGACGCGATCGTAGGACGGAGCACTGCTCCGTCCATCATCGACGTCGAACGGGACGGAGCAATGCTCCATCCTACTATTCTGCCCCTAACGCCTTGGAGCTGCTATGAATCTGCGCATGTTAGTCTGGCGCGAAATGCGCGAGCGGCCGTGGGCGATGCTCACGAGCACGCTGGCTATTTTGCTCGGCGTGACCGCGCTCGTCGCGATTCGCCACGTTACGGTGTTTTCTGAAAAGGAAGTCGGCCGCAAGCTGGAATCGCTCGGCGCGAACCTGCTCGTGCTGCCGAAAGATGCCACACTGCAGGACTACTACTCCGCGGACTTGAGCGGCCGCACGCTGCCCGAGTCGCACGTGGCGAGCATCTTGATTGCGAACCTCGCTGGCGTCGAGCGCCTGTCGCCACGGCTTTGCACCGTGACTAAGATCGCCAATCGCGAAGTCACGCTTACCGGCATCTTGCCGCAGGCGGAGTTCGCGAAGAAAGCGGTTTGGCAGTCGGTCGGGCTGTTCAGCAACAAGCATGCTGGCTGCAAGAAGGCGGCCCACGGGCCCAAGACGTATGACGCCGCGCCCGAAACACTCGCAGCGAATCGCTCGATCGATCAACTGCAAGGGAATGAAGCCGTGATCGGCGCCGATATCGCGGAGTTTGCCCAGCTCAAGGCCGGCAGCAAAATCACGCTGCTCGACGATCAGTTCCAAGTGCTCGCCGTGCTGCCGCGGACCGGCACCATCGACGATACGCGGGTCTTCGCCCATCTGCACACGGTGCAGCGATTGACGAAGGCCGGGGAAGTGGTGAATGCCATCGAAGTGATGGGCTGTTGCGAAGATGCGGCCGGCGGCCTGGTGCCGTCGCTCAGCAAACTGTTGCCCGATGCGAAAGTGGTCACCATTTCGCAAGTCGTGTCGACGCAAGTGGGCGTGAACAAACTGATGAGCCAGATGAGCTGGTTCGTGTTTGCCATGTTGATCGTCATCGGCGGCGCGAGTGTCGCGAGCACGATCAGCGCCAATGTGCGCGAACGTCGCCGCGAAGTGGGCACGTTGCTAGCGCTCGGCGCCACGCCGCGGCTGATCTCACGGATCTTTTTGTTGAAAGCGTTGATCCTCGGTGTCGCAGGCGCGCTGGGCGGAAGTTTGCTCGGTGTGGTGATTGCCATGGTGCTTGGAGCTACCTGGGCCGGTGTCTCCGTAACGCCGCTCCCCGGCTTGATTGCGTTGGCGTCGGTTTCTGCACTGCTCGTCACGCTGTTGGCTGCATTGTGGCCCGCGCGTACCGCGGCGCGACTGGATCCTTGCCTTTGCTTTCAGGAGATCTAAACCATGTACCAACTCACTGAAGTTACGAAGCGCTATCGGCGTCGGCAGGAGGAAGTCGTGGCCTTTCGCACCAGCGAACTGGCGATCGGCCGCGGAGAATACGTCGCCATCGTCGGTCCCAGCGGCAGCGGCAAGACGACCTTGCTCTCACTGCTTGGCGGCATGCTTTCACCTGACAGCGGCAAGGTCGAGTTCGACGGCCAGTCGATTTACGACTTGTCCTTAAACGACCGGACTGCACTTCGTCGCCGGCAGATTGGGTTTGTGTTTCAAACGTTCAATCTGGTGCCTTATCTCACCGCGCAAGAAAATGTGCAAGTGCCGTTGTATCTTGCCGGTGTGAAGCCCGACGAGCAACAAGCTCGCGCGGAACAACTCCTGGAGCAAGTTGGTTTAGCCAACCGTCTGCATCACAAGCCCTGTGAAATGAGCACCGGGCAGCAACAGCGTGTGGCACTCGCCCGCACGCTGGCCAACTCGCCGAAGCTGATTCTCGCCGATGAACCGACCGGCAATCTCGATCCCGAGAGCAAAGCGGCAGTGATGAGCATCTTCACGAAGTTCGTCGCTGACGGCGGCACGATCGTGATGGTGACGCACGATCCCGCGTCGGCAGCACAGGCGAAGCGGCGGTTGCGGATTGTCGATGGCGAGATCAGCGACGGTACCGCATCACGCTGTGCGGCGTAGCGAACCTGGCTGGCAGGTCTGGGAGGGCGAGGCGACTCGGTTACCCAGCGAAACACTTCTTCGACCAAAGTTGTCAATCGATCCGTGTCTAATCCACCATGGATCATTGACAAGCTGGTTGTTAGTTATTGGCAAGGTGTGGCTCGCCAGATCGACGTAAGTCGACGAACTGCGAAAAAACTACGTGTTGAATAATTTAACACTGTTAAGTGTGCCATTTGCCTGTTTGGCGCTAGATTGACCGCTGAAAATACTCGATTAATTCACCAAACAGGACGGTGTTGAAGGCGCGTTCAGCGCTGACTTACGTCGATTAGCCGCCGGGCAGCATTCTGCCGGCGCATGTGACTCTACTTGATCGAGAGAGTACATTAGGGGCAACCCGCAACCCGTTTCTCTCTCCGCCTGGTCGAGTCGCTCCGATGAAAATGATCGCGCCGGTCCTCTCGTTTTGCTGCTTGTTCATCACGCTGGCCGCTTCCCTTGCTGCCGAAGACGTGAAGCCGCTTCGCGTGCTGATGGTCACGGGTGGCTGTTGCCATGATTATGAGTCGCAGAAACTGATTTTGTCGGAAGGTCTCACGGCCCGCGCGAACGTCGAGTTTAAAATCGTTCACGAAGGGAAGGACCGCAAGGACAAGGTCAGCATCTATGCGAACGCCGATTGGGCGAAGGGCTACGATGTGATTTTGCACAACGAATGCTACGGAGCCATCGAAGATGTCGAGTATGTCGAGCGAATTGCCAAGCCGCACTTCGAGGGCGTGCCAGCCGTGATGTTGCATTGCTCGACGCACAGCTATCGCGCGGCGAAGACCGACGAATGGCGGCAAGCGATCGGCCAGACTTCGATGAGCCATGAGAAGTCGCGCGACCTGACGATCAAAACGATTGCCGCCGATCATCCGGTGATGAAAGGTTTTCCTGATGGCTGGGTCAGCCCGATGGACGAACTCTACAAGAACGAAAAGCTCTGGCCGAACCTGGTGCCGCTCGCGAAGTCGTATGGCGAAGACACAAAGAAAGATCACGTGGTGATTTGGACGAACACCTACGGCAAAGGAAAGGTTTTCGGCACGACGCTGGGTCACGGCAACGCGACGATGCGCGACCCAGTGTATCTCGACCTCGTCGCGCGCGGTTTGCTGTGGGCTTGCGATAAGCTCGATGAGAACGGCAAGCCGAAGGCCGGTTATGGGCCGGCGAAGTAAATTGTAGGTCATGCATGCCGCTTGCATGACATGAACCGACGTTGCAGCGGTTATTGAACGTCAGTTCGCAGATCAACGCGTAGTCAGTCATGCACATGGCGTGCATGACCTACGAGCTACACCCGCGGCAATTCAAAGCCCTTGCGATACTCGCGGCTGAACAGTTTGTTGGCCGCGTCGTCGGTCGAGAGCTCCGTCTTCGGATCGATGACCAACTCCTGACCAAGCGAGTAGGGCGTCTTCGTGACGTCGATGTTGTGTTCCTTCAGGTGCTCTTCGAAGCTCGTGAGTGTTTTCACCACATGCTTGTCTTCGGCGAGCAAGCTCGGCCGCGTACCGAGGGGAACGGCTTTGCCGAGCTGCCACGAGACGTTGCCCAGGTGGGCGAGAGCGCTCGACAGGTGGCCGTCTTCGATGTCGAGATGCAGATCCTTGTGGTTGCGGCTGCGGATCGCTTTCACGAAGTTGGCGAAGTGGGCCTGGTAGCTGCCGCCGCTCCACTTGCCGAGCTCCTTGCCGTCGTAGTCGAAGGCGACGCCCGAGGTGTAGTTCGGCCCGACCGCATAGCCTTCGGTGCCATACCAGATGTTCGCAGCGCCCTTGAACGGACCACCCTTCAGATCGAATGTGACTGGCGTTTTGATCGGCAGGCCGCGGACGTCGGAGATGAGCAGCGCGTCGTCCCATTGAAAAATGGTGACTTGGCTGTTGGCGACATCGCCGTTGTCGGTGTAACCGAGCCGACCGCCGAGGCTGACGACACGCTTGGGCAATTCTTGCTTGCCGAGGCCCCAGCGAGCTTTGTCGAGTTCGTGCGGGTTTTGATTGCCGAGATCGCCGTTGCCCGTCGCGCGGACCCAGTGCCAGTCGTAGTGCAACCGCTTCCGCTTCGGCACGACGAGCGGCGCCGGGCCACACCACAGATCGAAGTCCATCCCCTTGGGAATCGGCGCTTCGGTATCGACGAGGCCGATGCTGTCGCGCTGGCGATAACAGATGGCGTGGGCCGCATTCACTTTGCCGATCTTGCCGCTGTGGATGAACTCGAGCGTTTGCCGCATGCCGGTCATGCTGCGACTTTGCACACCCATCTGACAAATGCGGCCGAGCTTGCGAGCCCACTGCGTCATCACTCGGCCTTCTTGCACGTTATGACTGCAGGGCTTTTCGACGTACACATCTTTTCCAGCCTGCATGGCCCATACGGCCATCAGCGCGTGCCAGTGATTGGGAGTGGCAATCGACACGGCGTCGATGCTTTTATCATCCAGCAGTTTGCGCACGTCCTGCACGTACTTGGGCGGGTTTGCCAATCCCTTGAACTTGCTCTCGTGCTTTCCATAGGCGGCCGGATCGGCGTCGCAAATCGCGACCAGGTCGACATCGGGATTCTTCATCCATTCGCCGACGTGGCTGCCACCCTGGCCATTCACGCCGATCACCGCGACGCGGAGTTTGTCATTCGGCCCGACGGCTCGGCCGGAAGCAGGACCTTCTTGTGCACAAGTGTTTTGAACGTTGCCGGTGGCGAGCGCAGCGGTTGCAGCAGCGATGGCAGTTTCGACAAAGTCACGACGGGAAAGTTTCATCGGAAGGGCTCCGGAGAGGGTGAAATGATGCTCCGCATTTTAACTGGCGGGGGATCGCAAGTCAGGCACGCGGCAGCATCAATTCGAGCTATCCTTGTTCCGCGAGCAGCCCAATTGCCTCTTTGGGAATGGACAGCGATATTGCATCCGTCACCTTTGACTGTCCCGTCTTTGGAGTTGCTGCCGCCATGAGTTGTTTCCGTATTGTCTGTTGCCTGGCGACCGCTGCCACTTTCGCTTTGTGTTCGTTCGCATCCTCCGCAGAAGACCCGATGAAATTCACCTATCCCACCACATCCCGTGGCGAACAAGTTGATGATTACCATGGCCAGCAGATTGCCGATCCGTATCGCTGGTTGGAAGAACTCGATAGCGAGCAAACCAAGGCTTGGGTCGAGGCGCAGAACAAGGTGACGTTCGGATACCTCGAGAATTTGCCGCAGCGAAAGAAGCTGCGCGATCGACTCGAAGAACTATGGAATTTCGAGCGCTTCGGTCTGCCGCGAGTGCGGGGCGGCAAATACTTTTACACGCGCAACGATGGCTTGCAGAATCAGAGCGTGCTGTATGTCGCCGAAGGCCTGCATGGCGAGCCGCGGGTGTTACTCGATCCGAACAAGCTCTCGCAGGATGGCACAGTTGCGCTCAACAACTGGGTGGTCAGTGACGACGGCAAGTGGATTGCATACAGCCTGGCTTCTGCCGGTTCCGATTGGAATGATTGGCGCGTGCTGAACGTGTCGACCGGCGAGAAAGCCCGTGACCTGTTGAAGTGGGTGAAGTTCAGCGGCGCATCGTGGACCAACGACAATCAAGGCTTTTTCTACAGCCGCTATGACGAACCAAAGGCCGGTGAAAAATATACCGGCGCCAACTACTATCAAAAACTCTATTACCACAAGCTGGGCGACGAGCAGGCCAATGACAAGCTGATTTACGAGCGCCAGGATCAAAAGGAATGGGGCTTCAGCGGCGGCGTGACTGAAGATGGCCGGTATGTCGTGATCACGGTGTGGCGCGGCACGGAGCAGAAGAATCTGGTCTTTTACCAAGACTTGCAAGCCAACGATGGCAAGACGCACGAGCTCATCAGCGAATGGGAAGCCGACTACGATTTCGTCGGCAACATCGGCACGCGGTTCTGGTTCAAGACCGACCTGGATGCTCCCTGCAAACGGCTGATTGAAATCGATATCGCGAAGCCCGAACGTGCGAATTGGAGAACACTCATTCCGGAATCGAAGGACACATTGCAAGGCGTCGGCGCCGTGGGCGGCCACTTGATCGCCGAGTATCTGCATGACGCCTGCTCGGCAGTAAAGGTCTTTGACACGCAAGGTAAGTTCGTCCGCGACATCGCCTTTCCCGGCCTCGGTTCGGCTGGTGGTTTTGGCGGCCGTTTCGATCAGAACGAGACGTTCTATACCTTCACGAGCTACACCGTGCCGGGGGCTATCTATCGCTATGACATTGCCACGGGCAAGAGCGAACTGTTCCGCGATCCGAAGGTGAAATTCGACGAAGCGCAGTTCGAATCGAAGCAGATCTTTTACAAAAGCAAAGACGGCACGCAGGTGCCGATGATTCTCACGTATCGCAAAGGTCTTAAACTCGATGGCTCGAATCCGACGATCTTGTACGCGTACGGCGGTTTCAACGTTTCGCTCACGCCGGGTTTCTCCGTCGGCACCATTGCCTGGCTCGAGCAGGGCGGCGTGTATGCGGTGCCGAACTTGCGCGGTGGCGGCGAATATGGCCGGGCCTGGCATGAAGCTGGGATGAAAGAGAAGAAACAGAATGTCTTCGACGATTTTCTCGCTGCGGCGCAATGGCTGATCGACAGCAAATATACTTCTCCGCAAAAGCTGGCGATCCGCGGTGGCAGCAACGGCGGCCTGCTCGTCGGTGCTGCAATGACGCAACGGCCCGATCTCTTTGCCGCAGCGGTTCCGGCAGTCGGTGTGATGGATATGCTTCGCTATCACAAGTTCACGATCGGTTGGGCTTGGGCGCCAGAATATGGTTCCGCCGACGACGCCTTACTCTTCAAAGTGCTGCATGCTTATTCGCCGCTGCACAACTTGAAGCCAGGCACGAAGTATCCCGCCACGCTCGTCACTACAGGCGATCACGACGACCGAGTCGTTCCTGCGCACAGTTACAAATTCGCCGCAGCACTTCAAGCAGCGCATGCTGGCGAAAAGCCGACGCTGATTCGCATCGAGACCCGCGCCGGTCACGGCGCCGGCACGCCGACCAGCAAATTGATCGACGCCTCGGCCGACGTGCTGGCGTTTCTGGCGAATGAGTTAGGTGTGAAGTAGCGAATCAGGAAGCGCGAGGCGGCAGATTTGAAGTTGCGCATTTCTCTCTGCGACTCACTTCGCACGATTTAGTGGCTAAGCGGCCGCGCCGTTGCAATGTGTCCGCGGCGGCGACACACTGTGCCATTGGTATTTCCTGACCCTTTGCAGTGTGAGAGTTTCAGATGTCCAACAAAATTTCCCGCCGGTCGCTGCTCCAAGCCTCGCTGATCGCCGGAACCGCGCCGTTGATTCTTTCGACCGCCCGCGGTCAGGTTGCTCCCAGCAACCGATTGAATCTCGCCATGATTGGCGTTGGCACGATGGGGCGCGGGCATGTCGGACGGTTTCTCGGCTTTGGCGATGTGCAGATCGTCGCCGTTTCGGACGTCGTTCGCGAGCGGGCGGTCGCGGCGAAGAAAACCATCGAAGAGAAGTATGCCGAGACTCGCAAGGACGGCACGTTCAAAGGTTGCGAGACCTATAATGATTTCCGTGAGATCCTCGCTCGCAAAGACATCGACGCCGTCGTGATTGCCACGCCCGATCATTGGCACGCGACTGGTTGCGTCCTCGCCGCGCAGGCCAAGAAGGATATCTATTGCGAAAAGCCGCTGACGCACACCATCGCGCAAGGCAAAAAGATTATCGATGCCGTCCGCAGCAATCAGGTCGTCTTTCAAACCGGCAGTCAACAGCGCAGCGAGTTCGGCGGCAAGTTTCGCACCGCCATTGAATACGTGCACGCCGGCCGCATCGGCAAATTGAAGACCGTTCGCATCGGCGTCGGCGGTCCGCCGGTCAAGTGCGATCTGCCTGCGGAAGAAATCCCTGAAGGGACTGATTGGGATCTTTGGCTTGGGCCGGCTGCGGAGCGTCCGTATAACTCAGTGCTCTGCCCCAAAGGCGTGCACAAACATTTCCCTGCCTGGCGAAACTACAAGGAATATGCTGGCGGCGCGCTGGCGGACATGGGCGCCCATCACTTCGATATCGCGCAGTGGGCGATGAACATGGACGGCAACGGCCCGGTCGAGATCGTGCCGCCTGCCGAAGGTGGCAGCGGCTTGAAGTTCGTTTATGCCAGCGGTGTGGAGATGTTCCATGGCGGCCCCAGCGGCTGCACCTTCGAAGGAACCGAAGGAACGATCTACGTCGATCGCAGCAAGCTCGAAAGCACGCCCGCGAGCATTCTCGAAACGCCGCTGACCGAAAACGACAAGCGGGTTTATCCATCCGACAATCACGCCCGCAACTGGCTCGATTGCATCCGCAGCCGGAAAGATCCGATCTGCACCGCCGAGACCGGCGCGAGCTCCGCGGCCATCTGCCACCTCGGCGCGATCGGTTATGAACTCCGCCGCCCTCTGAAATGGGATCCGATGAAAAAGGAATTCATCGGCGACGAAGCAGCGAACAAGTTGCTCGATTACTCGATGCGCCCGACGTGGAAAATCTAATCATGCGTCCGCTCTCCTATCTTGGTACTCGGCGAACGTTACTGCAATCAACCGCAGCTGCGGCGGCACTGTCTCTGTTGCCCAAGGCACAGGCGCAAGAACCAGCGCAGAATCTCGCCATCGTTGATACGCATACGCACTTCTACGATCCGCAGCGGAAAGAAGGCGTGCCCTGGCCTGGCAAAGGCGATGAATTGCTCTATCGCTCGGTGCTGCCTGCAGAGTTTGTGAAATTGACGAAGCCGCTGGGCGTTGTCGGCGCCGTGGTCATCGAAGCGAGCCCCTGGCTGGAAGACAATCAATGGCTGCTTGATCAAGCGCAGGCCAATCCAGTCATTTTTGGAGTCATTGGTAATCTGAAACCCGCCTCGGAGGATTTCGGCAAGCGCCTGCAGCGCTTTGCCAAGAATGAAATCTTCCGCGGCATTCGGATCAACGTCGGCGATCTGAAAAAAGGGCTCGCCGAGAAACAGTATCTGCGTGATCTCAAGCTCTTCAGCGATCTGGGGCTGACGCTCGATGTAAATGGTGGACCTGACACACCAGCGGAAGTTGCGAAGCTGGCCCAAGAGCTCCCCGAACTCACCATCTGCATTAATCACTGCGGCAATGTGCGGATTGATGGAAAAGCACCGCCGGCCGATTGGCTCGCGGGAATGGAGGCCGCGGCGGAACACAGGCAAGTCTTCTGCAAAATTTCGGCGCTCGTCGAAGGAACCGGCAAACGCGACGGCGATGCACCGCGCGACGTAAACGTTTACAAACCGGTGCTCGATGCCCTGTGGGACATCTGGGGCGGCGATCGCTTGATCTACGGCAGTAATTGGCCCGTGAGTGTGCGGGCTGCGTCTTATGAAACGGTGCTCGGGATCGTGCGAGATTATTTCGCAATTCAGCCCCGGGCAGTACAAGCACAATTCTTCGCGGGAAACGCCCAAACCGCTTACCGCTGGAAAAAACGATGAAACACTGGTTCTCCATTCTGATTGCCCTGTGCTTTTGCTCCAGGCTATTGGCCCAAGACGAGGTCTCCGTTTTTCAAAAACCCCCGCGCGTCGTCGCTGCGGGGCAACTGATGGGCGCCGCTGCGCAACTCGTGCAGCAAAAAAAATACGGCGAAGCCGAAAAGATCTGCGCACAGGCGCAACAGATCGCTCCGTTCTTTCCGCTCACTTCGTACAACCTCGCCTGCTTTCAATCGCTGCAAGGAAAAAAGGAAGAAGCTCTCGCTAACCTGGAGAAAGCGATCACGGCCGGCTTCGCCAACGTGCCGCATCTGCTCAAGGATGAAGACCTCGCCGAGTTGCGCGAGGATCCGAAGTTCAAGGAACTTGTCGAGAAGGCCAAGGAAGTAATGGCCAATCCGCCGGTGACGAAGGTTGAGCCGACCAAGATCGAAGCAGGTGTGGCAGCCGTGACCAAAGCCAACGCCGCATATGATCCGCAGATCAATCAGGTGCGAGTTTTCTTCGGCCCTGCCGAAGCTGCGGAACCGCCGAAAGAGATCATCAAAGGGCACGGCGAAGTCGGCAAGCTGCTGAACCAATGGTTCGTCGCAGGGACCGCGGCCGGCAATGCCGGCGATCTGTATGACAACTGCGATCGTGATCATTCCAACATGGATTACGGCCAATTTCCCACGCTCACGCGTATCGAATACGACGAAGCTGTGAGCAAAGAAACGGGCTACGGAGTGCAACTGAGCAATTTGTTCTTCGTGCCGAACATGCAAGGCGTGCTCGGCAATTCGTCGACCGCTCAGACTGCCGGCCCCGGTTGGCGGAGCAATCCCCGTATCGCTTACACTCGCGGCGGCGGCATCGAAGCGCTCCTCGCGCAATATCTCAACAACCACCTCTATTTTTATCCCGAGCACAAAGATCACGATCCGGGCCACAACGGCGAAGGAGATGGCTATGGCGATGTCTATGCGGCGAACCTGCCGTACGTCATCACCAGCCAGGGTTCCTCGGGCAGCGATCGCGCGTTCATGGATGCCGTCGCTTGCACGCTCGCGGCGTTTCATCCGGAAGTTAAGAAGAAGCTTGTCGAGAAGAAAGCTCTCATGCCGATCGTGCAATATGTCTTCCGCCGTGCGAACAAACCGGTGAAGACGGACGACGATTACTTGACTGGCGTTGCCCATCCCACGGTGTTCGACAGCAAAGAACTCGATGTGCTGCGAATGATCGAGCTCGCGCATTCCTTCACGCCCGAATCGCTACCGCCGCTCGCGTTGCTGAAAGTCGAGAAAGAAGAGCAGCCGAAATTGGGCGTGGATTATTTCGACATCGGTGAGCGAGAAAAGTTGTTTGACACGCCGTTTGTCACTGCCCGCATTTGGCGGAGCACGCAGCAGAAGCGAACGTACATGCTCTCAGCAAAGGGGATCGACTTCACCGGCCGGCCGCTGACCTATCACTGGAAAGTTCTCCGCGGCGATGCGAGCAAGATTGAAATCAAGCCGCAGGGCGATGGCTCGATGGCCGAAGTCGTGATGACTTGGCAAGGCCGAGCGCCAATTCTTCCCGACTCCAAGATGGAATCGAACCGTGTCGACATCGGTCTGTTCACGCACAACGGCGATCACTATTCACCGCCGGCATTCTTTTGCGTGAACACGCTCGACAACGAAGCGCGTGAGTACGACGAACAAGGTCGCATCAAAAGCGTGACATACACCGGTGCGAGCGAGAAGGGGAACTACGTCGATCCGACGTTCGATACGCCCAAGAGTTGGAAAGATGAGTATCGCTACGAAGCCGAGAAGCTCATCGGCTGGACGCGAACGCGTGGCGAGAAAAGTGAAGAGTTTACTGCCGAGGGAAAACTGATTGTGGAGAAGGGTGACAACGGAAATCCGTTGAAAACGCAGGAAGTACGATACGTGCCCCAGCCAAGGCCGAATAATGCGCCAACGCTTGAACAGGTGAGTGTGGAATAGGTTTGACAAACGCTAGGGATTGCCTTCCTTTTGCATTCTGCCTTCTTTCTTCTGCATTTCGTTCTCACCCCTCGCGGATTTTTCCGCCTCGCGTAAAATCCGCCGATGGCCGCCCCAACCCCAATGATGCAGCAATATCACGACGCCAAACAGGCGTGCGGCGATGCGCTGTTGCTGTTTCGGATGGGGGATTTTTACGAGTTGTTTTTCGAAGATGCGAAGACGGCGTCACGCATTCTCGGCCTGACGCTCACCAGCCGGGATAAGGGTGAGAACCCGATTCCGATGGCGGGCTTTCCGTATCATCAGCTCGAGAGTTATCTCGCGAAGTTGATCGCAACCGGATTGAGGGCAGCGGTTTGCGAACAGGTCGAAGACCCTAAGCAGGCCAAGGGGATCGTCAAGCGTGAGATCACGCGTGTTGTCAGTCCTGGTACGTTGACCGACGATGCGCTGCTCGATCCACTCGAAAGTAATTACCTGGCGGCGGTTGCGTTGCCGGTCGATAACAACGATCCGCATGGCCTTGCGGGGGTTGCTTGGGCGGAACTCTCGACGGGCCGATTTCTGGCAGCGGTTGTTCCGCTGAAACGATTGAACGACGAAATCGCCCGCATTGGCCCGGTCGAATGCCTCTTGGCCGATGATGCTGAATTCAAACTGCACCTGCCGACAAAAGGCGTGCTCACGAAACGCCCGGCCTGGGCATTTGCGCATGACACCGGCGTCGCGGCCCTCGCGCGGCATTTTCAAACGTTTAGCCTCGATGGCTTTGGCTTCACTGATGATGACGTCCCCGCACTGCGGGCTGCCGGCGCGGTGCTCGACTATCTGCAAGAAACGCAGAAGACGAGCCTGGAACATATCGATCGGCTGCTGCCGTATCGTAGTGGCCAATCGCTCGAGATCGACGAAGCGACGCGCCGCAGCTTGGAACTGACTCGCACATTGCGAACCGGCTCGCGCGATGGTTCGCTGCTCGCTGCGATTGACAAAACCTGCACGCCGATGGGCGGCCGACTATTAGCCGATTGGCTCGCGAGTCCGTTGACGGATTTGCAACAGATTGAAGGTCGGCTCGATGCGGTCGCGGAACTTGCTCGCGAAACGAACTTGCGCGATGAGCTGCGTGAACAACTCCGCAATGTGTACGACTTGCAACGACTGCTCGCCCGCGTCGCCACGGGGCGTGCAAGTCCGCGCGATCTGTCCTTTGTCGGCCGAACATTAGCTGCCCTGCCAAAACTAAAGGCGAAGCTTACTGCTCGCAAGAGTTCACTGCTGAGTGAACTTGAAAAGTCGATTGACCTTTGTCCAGAGATCCGCGCTCAACTTGAATCGGCTCTGAATGATGACTGTCCCCTCCAGCCTCGCGACGGCGGGTTGATTCGTGGTGGTTATCACGCCGATCTCGACAAGCTGCGCGACCTGGCTGCCGGCGGCAAGCAGTGGATCGCGAAATATCAAGCCGATGAAGCCGCCCGAACCGGCATTCCGAATCTCAAGGTCGCGTTCAACAAGGTCTTTGGCTACTACATCGAGATCACCAACAGCCACAAAGACAAAACGCCGCCGAATTATCACCGCAAACAGACGACGACCAATTCCGAACGCTATGTTACGCCCGAGTTGAAGGAATATGAAGAGCAAGTTCTGAGTGCCGACGACAAGGCCAAAGAACTCGAGTACGAAATCTTCCTGAAGCTGCGTGACGATGTGCAAGCGATGACTCGCCGCCTGCAAGGCACGGCGGCGGCGCTCGCGCAGCTCGATGTTTTAACATCACTCGCGCAGCTTGCTTGTCAGCGAAACTACTGCCGGCCCGTGATGACGACCGATGCAGTGTTGAATGTTGTCGACGGCCGGCATCCGGTGCTCGATGTCATTGAGACGCAAGGATCGTTTGTACCGAACGACGCTCGTTGCGGCGGCGACGATGGGTTCGTGTTGCTCATCACCGGCCCGAACATGGCCGGTAAGAGCACTTACATCCGGCAGGTCGCGCTGCTGACTGTGATGGCGCAGATCGGCAGCTTTGTGCCGGCAAAATCCGCGACCATCGGCATCGCGGATCGCGTCTTTGCCCGCGTCGGCGCCAGCGATGAACTGTCGCGCGGCCAAAGTACGTTCATGGTCGAGATGACGGAGACAGCTCGCATTTTGAATACAGCCACGCCGCGCAGCCTCGTTGTGCTTGACGAAATCGGCCGCGGCACGAGCACTTACGACGGCATTTCGCTGGCCTGGGCGATTGTTGAACATCTGCACGATACGGTTGGATGCCGCACATTCTTCGCCACGCACTATCACGAGCTAACTGATCTCGCTGGCACGATGGCCGGTGTGCGCAATCTCAACGTCGCCGTGAAAGAGTGGGAAGAGCAAGTCATCTTCCTGCACAAGATCCTCCCGGGTGCTGCTGATAAAAGTTACGGCATTCATGTGGCTCGCCTCGCTGGTGTGCCCCGGAGTGTGAATGAGCGAGCCAAGCAGATTCTCGCTCAGCTGGAACAGGATCATGTCGGCAGCAATGGCCAATCGAAGCTGATCAAACCCCAAACCAAGCGGCGCGGTGATCTGCAGCTAACCCTCTTCGCGCCGGAGGAGCACCCACTCATCGACAAGCTCCGGCAGCTCGACACCAACGAGCTCACGCCGCTCGGCGCATTACAGCTCCTCAATCAGTGGCAGCAAGAGATTTCGGCCGGCAAAGTCAAGCCGCGCTAGTCGCTACGTCGCTGAGTTTAGCGCTGGTTCCGCATCCGGCGACTCAGCTTCCTTTTCACGCACTTCTTCCGTCTGCTTCTGCTTCGACTGTTGCAGCCAAGTATCGCGCAGGGCGAGGAAGGGATGCTCGATCAGGGCGTAGGTGATGACGGCAATCCCGGCCGAAAGAATCACCAAGAGCAACTCTGCGGCGAGAAAATGAAACAGCGGCTGGGAATGCGCTCCTGGCGAATTCGCGAGTGTCCAGCGCGCGACAGGCACGAACAGATACATGTGATTCAAATACATGCCAAACGACAAGCGCGACAGCCAGTAGAACAGGCGATTGCTGAAGAACCACTGCAGCAATCTGGGCCGAGCAACAAGGTTGGCAGTTGTCGCGGCAAACACCCAACTGGCAGCGGCAAAGCAGAAGATCCAGCGCTGCCAGCTACAGAGTGCTCCGCCCAGCACCAGCGCAAACAAAACTAGCCAAGGCGAGGCCAGCCAGCTTTTGGCGAACTGCGATCGCCCACGAGTTTCGTAGTACGCCACCAAGACGCCGGCGAACAGGCCGTCGCAGCGCACGTGAATTGGGAACGACATGTATTTGACGAAGAACTCGTTATGCTGTCCGAAGTCGCCGGTTCCGATTCTCCATTCCGCCACGCGAATCACAGGCAGCAGCGCGAGCAACGCCCACAGCCACCAGCTCCGTTCGCGCAGCAGCGCGATGCTCCACGCCGCCAACAGCAGCAGTGGGAGCAACAGATAAAATTGTTCCTCCGTGCACAACGACCAACTGCCATCGACAATGCCGCTATTGGTGTAGTTCGAAAGATAAAGAGCATCGGACCACCAATGGGCATTGGCGTGCCGATAGTGCGACGGCAGCAGCAGGATCGCGTTCAATGCGATAAAGGCGTAATACAACGGCCAGATGCGCAAGCCCCGGCGGACCAGAAAACGAGGGATGTGAATCGTGCCGCTGGTAGCTAGTTCTTTCCACAGTTGTTTGCCGATCAGATAGCCACTGAGGACAAAAAACAAATCGACGCCGAAGATGCCGTACTTCACCAATGGCAGGCGGGTCAACAGACTGGCTTCGCCGCCGTACAGGAGATAGGCTTCGCGGAGGTGAAACAGAATCACCATCAGCACCGCGCAGGCGCGGAGAAAATCGAGCGAGCCGAGTTGGCCCTCGGGTGGTTGCCACAAGTCACGGGCTGGCGCAACGACGAAGCGCTGAAGTGCCCTTCGCAAGGAAGGCAGGAACATGCTGGGACGCGATCGCAAGTTGGAGCGAACAAGGCGGGAGTGATGTGCACCATCAACGCTAGTTCGACTGTCGCGCCATTCAACAGAGGGGTTAAGGATTCAACCTGCGACCTGCGATTTGCCGGTAGTTAGTTAACGATTGCGTCATATTGTGGAGTAGGGGAGGAGATAATCACCCGCTACATCCGCCCGGCATGTGCGTGATCCGCCAGGTTCATGACAAAGCCTTGGCCGTCAGTGGCGCGGAGGCGCCCCTCTTCGGCGTGCAAGATGAAGCTGTCCATGTGCACATTCGCAGGGAGTTGATATACCAGCAACGTTCCGGACGTGAGCGAAAAGAGCTTGATGCGGACTTCCGCTTTTTCGATGATTCGGCCCGAGATGACATCGCGTACAAAGGAGTGCCCGATGACTTTCACGATTCCGGCATCGTAAGCAGCAACCTTGCCGACGAAGAATCGGCTTTCGTCTTTTTCAAAGATTCGCCGATGGGCGATGAGCAGATTGTCTCCTTCTTTGAGAAGCGACATGGCTTAGCAACCTTCGGCATGAGTCGTGGGCGAATGCCAACGAGATTTGCGGATTTCTCACTAGCGCATGAAGAACGCCCCGGCAGGGCAATTGCCCAGGCCGGAGCAACAGATGAAGAGTCAATTCACCACTGCGCCACAAGCCGAATCGGCAAAACAGCGAGTCCGTCAATATCTGTAAATTACTCACCCTAAACCGAGCGGTTCGGCATCCAAAATGCCTGCGAGTTGGGCTGTAGCTGGTTCAAGTTCCAGCAACCTGCCGCACGCTTGACCGTCGGTATGTGCCGCGCTGGGTTGGGCCAGATGAGTCTTTGTCGCGTTCATTCCGTTCCCGCTGCTGCTTAGGGGGCTTGGAATTTCACGCTGCCGGTTTCCAAATCATAAACCCCGCCGACGAGTTTCATCTTTTCTTCCCGTAACGCGGTTTTCGCGCCGGGAGTGGCTGCTAACTGTTCGACGGACCACCGCACATTTGCTTCGATGGCCGCAGCCAAGGTTTTCGTATACGGCCCGTCGAGTTCTATTTTCTGTAACGCCGGATCGATCAGCTTGAGCAAGTCCGCAATTGGCCCCGGTTCATTTGAACCTTTGAGCCGATGATCGAGCGCGGCCGTTACTGCACCGCAGCTGGCGTGGCCCATGACGATGAACAACGGCGTACGCAGATGCAACGCAGCGTAACTGATGCTGCCGAGCACATCGGCCGCGATCACGTTGCCAGCGACGCGGACCACGAACAAGTCGCCAAAGCCTTGATCGAAGACTAATTCCGGCGGCACGCGCGAATCGCTGCAACTCAGAATCGTGGCAATCGGCCGCTGCCCGCCCACCAGGTGCTTGCGCCAGTTTGCCCCTTCGTGCGCATGCCTTGTTTTGCCTTCGACAAATCGGCGATTTCCTTCGCGTAGTCGTTTGAGCGCGGCCTCGCCATTCTCAGGAAACGGTTCGTCCGCTGGCGGTTCTTGCGCGAGCAAAGAGCTTCCAAGATGGGTTGCGAAGGCGCCGGCAGCGATCACAGCGCGGCGAGTCCATTGTTGTTCGGTCATGTGGGGGACTCCGTAATCGAGAAGGACGACTTCGTGGCATCTTAGCCGGCAGAAATCTCCCGCCGCCAGTCACCTAAGCCATGGCGATGGCAATGCTTGCCTAGTAAGCTTTGCTGAGTCTCTTCTCTCCGGAGCGAAAGTCCGATGCCTCGCATTTTTTTGGTTGCTGCCCGCATTGTGGTTGCTGTCGCTGAGTCTGGCGCGGGCAGTGGATCCACCGCGGCCGAATATCGTCTTTTTTCCTTGCCGATGACCAGTAGCAATTAGCCCGCTTCACCGGCCGTTATTAAGTCAAAATAGAGCCGATGAGCGGTATTTCTCCGATTCATCGAGGATCCCCGAATCGCGGCCAATGCAGTTGTGGACGGTTGAATTAACTACACTTAACTACAGTGCGATTAATTCGGGACCAAGAGGCCGCAGGTTCAAATCCTGTCTGAATTGAACGGAGATTCCATCAGTCCGTTAGCTGCGCATTGGTAGCACATGGAATCGCTCTGCGCTGAAGAATTCGGCTTTCTAGGCGGGTAGCTTTTTGAGCAGCCCGCCCATCTGCTCTGCTGTTCGCAACGTACGGTGCCGATGAATCGCTCGACAAAGGCACGAGCGTTGGGTGCGCAAACAGTTCTTTGAGCGCCTTTACTCGCTTTCGCTTCAAGACCGCGTCGGTACCCGCATACTTGCCGTCGCGGTCGCGCTGCACGTATCGGACTCGCAAGCCTTTCGACCGAGCTTGCTCGACAATTGACTCGGCCTGAGAAGTCATCCAGGACTCGTTTGGATGAAATGTCGCCGACGAGAGAGCGACTCGTCGTTGGGCATTGCCTTCCATTGGCATCCGGTGGCCAACAGCAGTTTGGGTCGGGCAACGCAATTCACGAGTACTTTCAGCAGTGGGACGCGATGAAGTTTTTGATTTACTGAGGGGCAAGCACGTTGCGAGCTACGAACAGGTGGACCGGCTCAGCGGCAACTGCGAATCATCGTGCGGATAGAACCAGACGTGCTTGGCCTCCCACACGGACGGCCCTTTCTCGCCGTGTTTGACGTGAAACTTCTGCCATCGCAGTGTGCTCAGTTCAGGGCTCAATTCCAGCTGCTCACTCGCTTCGCGGGGACTTTCGGTCCGTCAACGGCGTTGACCGAAAACTCAGGGTCTGAGCCGGCGAGCTTGAATGGGGCGATCATCTAAGTACTTACCGCAGCACCTCGCCCGCTAACCGTTACCGACGGATGTATCGCCGCGAAAAAGCAACGGGCCTTGGCTTTCCAGGAACTCTTTCAGTTCTGCGACGCGAAACGGCTTTTTTAAAATACCGATGGCCCCAGCTTCGATGGCCTGCTGGAGGACCGCTTCATCCCCGTGCGCTGTCATCAGCACGGCGGGGAGAGCAATGTTTTGTCGCTGCATCTCTTCCAGCAGTCTTAAGCCGTTCATTTTCGGCATGCGCAAATCGATCAACATACAGCCGGTCCATTCTTGGCGGTACGACTTCAAGAACGCCTCCGCCGAAGAGAATACGTGGACGCGGATCTGCCATGTGTCCAAGAATGTCTTGAGGGCATGTAGCATCGCCGCCTCATCATCGATCACAAAGACGGCCGGAAGCAGATTCTCGCGCTCACTAATCATGGTACACCGGAAGCGTGAAGACGAAGGTTGTACCTCGATCCAAATTCGGATGCGCTTCGATGCGACCGCCGTGGGCTTCGATGAGCGTACGGCAGATCGACAGGCCGAGCCCCAACCCCGTCGATTTCGTGGTCTGGAATGGGAAAAACAGCTTTGCGGCAACGGTCGGATCGAGGCCGCAACCGCTATCCGAAATGCTGACTCGAATCTCGGTTTCGCCGCCATCTGTACGAATGGATATCAATCGCGCATGGTCGACGTTTTGATGCATAGCGTCCACGGCGTTACGGATCAAGTTTATCAGCACCTGCTGAATTTGGATGCCGTCAACTGAGGCTGGTGGTAGGTGCTCCGCTAAATTCAATTCAACCTTCACGTCATGTTGGCTAAGTTGTTCGGTGAGCAACGGCAAAACATCCTGAATCAGCTGACCAATCTGGAGCGGAACTCTGCGGGAAGAGTCTTTGCGAATGAAGGATCGCATTCGGCGAACGATCTCACCGGCGCGGAAGGATTGTTCGCTGATCCGCAGCGCACAGTCCTGCAAATCGAGTTCGTTGAGTCTTTCGCTGAGAAACTGGGCGGTCTCTGCGTACAAGTGTATGGCGGCCAGGGGCTGATTCAACTCGTGCGCCAGGCCGGAGGCGATTTCGCCCAAAACTACCAAGCGGTTGGCATGGGCCAATGTGTCGCGCAATTCATGGGCCTGCAGCTCGGTTAATTTGCGATCCGTAATGTCGATCGACATCGCCAGCGCATGTGCTCGTCCGTCGAGGTGAATGATTTCGACGGACATTAACAGCGTCAGGATCTTGCCGGATTTTGCGCGGAATCTTAGTTCCATGTCTCGCGCCGATTGTTCCTGCCGAAGTCGCTCCACCATCGCCACGCGATCCGCGGGCGAGACCCAGATGCCGAGTTCGCCGGTCGTCTTGCCTAGCACCTCGTCGCGATCCAATTCCAACAGACGTAGAAAGGCGCCGTTGGCGTCGACGATTTTCCCTTCCGGGTATGTGGCGACGATAATTGAGAAGGGGCTAGCGTAAAATAACTTTGAGAATCGTTCTTCCAAACGACGCAGTTCTTCTTCCGCTTTTTGTCGCTCTGTGATGTCGCGCATCATCGCGCAGTTGTACTCGCGGCCTTCGAATTGTAGGTAATTGACTGTGACCTCCGTGTGAATCAAGGTGCCGTCTTTCTTGAAATGATCAGATTCGAACGTGAACGATCCGCGCATTTTCAGTTCTTCCCAATGCGGGCGCCACGCCTCCGGAGGAAAGTGCGGATCGATGTCGTGAACGGTCTTGCCGACCATCTCTTCGCGGGCATAGCCCAGAGTGCGGCACGCCGCTTCGTTAACGTACAAAATCTCGGCGTTCTTCGCGATCCAGAACACCGAATCGGCGGCCCGGTCGATGCTGAATTGAATGAGGCGAAGTGAATGCTCCATCCGCCGACGCTCGGTGATATCCTCCAAGAGCGCCAGATGAAAATCCGGTTCGGCGCCCGGTGCCCACAACGGGACAACCGTGAGATAGACCCAAATCTCGGTTCCATCCTTCCGATGAAGCCGTTTCGCCATCTGAAACGTGTTGAGTTCACCCGCTTTGAGCCGAGACATATTGTCCAGGTCTGCCTGTAGATCGTCCGGGTGCGTGATGGCCATGAAATCGAGTTGCAGGAGCTCTTCACGTGAATAGCCCAGCATTTCACAGTAGCGCTGATTGACGCGGAGAATCCGCCCGGTGCGGCTGTCGAGTTGCCCTACGGAGATTGTGGGCTGATCAAAAAGGGCATTGAAGTAGCGATGGCCTTCGCGCAAAGCCTGCTCCGTTCGCTTGCGTGCGGTGATGTCGCGGTCTAACGCCAGGATGTAGGTTTGGTCTCCCGCTTGCATCTGCGTGGCGACCACTTCCAGGGGAAACACGCTGCCGTCTTTGCGTCGATGTGCCAGTTCAAAGGTCAAGGTCTCGCCTGCGAGCAGCCGCTGAATTCGCTCCGGCACCTGTTGGGCGGACGCAGCATCGTCTAAGTCTCGGACGTTTAAGTCCAAGAGTTCAGCCTCGGTGTAGCCGTGCGTTCGCGCCGCTGCTGGATTCGCCGCGCAGATGCGGCCCGATGAATCTAGGACGAAGATCGAATCTCCGCACGTCTCAAATAACCGTCGGTATCGCTCTTCGCTTACGTGAAGGTCATATTCAGTCCGCAACCGCTGCAAAGATTCGCCGACGAGCTTGGCGATGGTGGCGACCAACCGTTCATCAAACTCGGAAAACGCGTCGATGGCGTGACGCTCGACATTAATCACTCCTACGATTTCAGCGCGGCACAGGACGGGTACACAAAGTTCTGAACGTGTGGTCGAATCCGCCTGCCAATAAGCTGCATCCCGGTTGACATCGCCGACCCGCTGAATTATTCCGGTACGTGCTACCTGGCCGATGATGCCCTTGTCGATGGGAATGACGGATCTATCCGCATCTGGATTAGCAATGAAGAACGAGGAATGTGGCACCAGGCAGGCTCGCCTAGGGTCCAGCAGCACAAATCCGCAGTTGGTCTCGGAGAGCCCGTTGACAAGCGCCTCAGTCACGCGGCCCAAGAGGTCATCCTCACTCGTTGCGAGGGCACAAGTCGCACTGACTTGATACAACACCGTCAGCTCGGCAATCCGGCGACTCAAATCGTTGGCTTGCTCTTGGCCCCCCGGCAATGGCGAGCCGCAAAGGCTACAAAAGCGAGCTGACGGCAACGCTGCGTATTGGCATGATGCACAAATAATCACTGAACACGATTCCCATGAGCGCAACAGGTTGGGCAGTTCGTACGTCATGACTATGGCAATCGAACGGACGAGTTCTGCATAAGCAATAGGCTGGTACGGTTGAAAATTTCAGTGGGTCGAGCCAGTTGGAGATCGAATTGCGAATGCAAATCATGATCGCGGCGGGGAAAGTCTCAATTTGCAGCCGAATCGGGCAGCACTGAGATTGCGCTCCACTCGAAGCCTTTGGTCTCGTCAATTGCATGGCAGCGACCTGTTGCTGAACTGCCAGTGCGTACATGGAGTTGCTGCAGCAATGAATGAGCCATGTTCGATTTCTTTGACCTCGACGTCTTGCCGACAAACGTTTTCTTCGTATGCCGAAGTGATTCGTGGCTAGAAGACGCTCGTATGAAACGGTCGTCACAGTTGACGGCTGATCCGGTGTTGTCTTGGCGGTCTCAATGTTGCCCTGGATTGCGCGCATCAAGAGCTGAAAGCGACTCGCAGGATGCCCTTGAGTCCTGCGAAAAATAAACTATCGGACAGTCTTTCGTGATACGAGTGAGGTCGCGCAGACTCATCACATCCTCCGGAATTGCAAGGACGGATGGCGCGGGCAAGCTCGAATTGCAAGATCGGCGAAGTGATCGCGCAAATCTGCAGTACCAGGCGTCTGTCTTTTTCCAGTGCCACGCCGAACCATGCTGCTGCCTTCGGACGAACTTGTTGACCGAGCCTGGCCACCGATCGATACTGAGCTCGCCATGTCACCCCCGTCCCATGATCTTGGTGCCAAATGCCATCCAGCTTGCCCAGAATTAGTCTCGAATGTTCTCCCCGATTGCTACATTCATTAGCTACACTAATCTTTGCTACCGTCTGCCATCTCTCGCACGTTCAATCGGTATTCTCTGATGAAAACACGCAAAACCGCCGTGTACCTAATGTAGTGCTAATACTTGCCGACGATCTGGGCTCACAGGATGTCGGTTGGCGTGGCAGCGAGATCAAGACGCCGAACCTTGATGCGCTGGCGACGAAGGGAGCACGGTTTCAGCAGTTTTATGTGCAGCCCGTCTGTTCGCCGACGCGCGCGGCGTTGCTCACGGGGCGCTACCCATTTCGTTACGGCTTGCAGGTTGGCGTGGTGCGTCCATGGGCTCAGTACGGATTGCCGCTGGAAGAGCGACTGCTGCCGGCGGCGTTGAAAGAGGCCGGCTACGAAACGGCGATTGTCGGCAAATGGCATCTCGGCCACTTTCGCCCAGAGTATCTCCCGACGCGGCGCGGATTTGATCATCAATACGGTCACTACAACGGCGCGCTGGATTATTTCACGCACGTTCGCGATGGCGGCTTCGATTGGCATCGCGACGATCAGGAAAACCGCGATGAAGGTTACTCCACCGAGTTGTTGGCCGCGGAAGCCGAAAGGCTGATCAAGAACCGTCAGCGTCAGAAACCGCTGTTTCTCTACGTGCCTTTCAACGCGGTTCACGCGCCGCTGCAAGTTCCTGAGAAATACACCGAGCAGTACGCGCGGCTCCAAGGTCAGCGCAAAACCTATGCGGGCATGGTCACGGCGATGGATGAAGCCATCGGCAAGATTGTGGCGGCCCTGCGGGCAGAAAAGATGCTCGAAAAAACGCTGATCATTTTCAGCAGTGATAACGGCGGGCCGAATCCGCGCACGCTCACGAGCAACGGCTTGTTGCGCGCCGGTAAAGGGACCGTGTATGAGGGAGGCGTGCGGGTCGCCGCCTTTGCCACCTGGCCCGGGGAAATCCCTGCCGCAGATATTGCCTGCCCGATTCACATTACCGATTGGTTTCCCACCTTGCTGCGCCTGGCGGGAGCCAAAACAGAACAACCGCTGCCTGTGGATGGCCATGACATTTGGCCGGTGCTGAAGGATCACGCTCAACCGACGCACGACACGTTCGTGCTTAACGCGGCGCCGGACGGCAGCGCTATTCTTGTCGACCACTGGAAGCTTGTGGTTCACAAGGTTCAGCGAGAGGAGAAGGTGGAGCTCTTTGACCTATCCAGCGATCTTTCGGAAAAAAACAATCTCGCTGTTGACAAGCCAGACAAGGTACGGGAGTTGCAGGCTCGATTGGCAAAGTTCGCAGCTCAAGCCGTGCCACCAAAATCGGCGCCGCAACCGCGCGACTTTCGAACGCCGCGTGTGTGGGGCGAAGCCAATTGAATCAGTTTGGCTCATTCGCCACCAACCTACTAATCGCCTGCACCTGCCATCTCACGAAATTCCATGCTCAGTATTTTCGAATCGATCAGCAAACGTCTAGCCGAAGCCTGGCAGACGACCGAACCGTCGGGCCGTGGTTCTGCCTATCGCTGCCAATGCGCCCGCCCCGTTTTTTTTCGCAACAGTGTTTGCCTGGCCTGTAAAACGCAACTCGGCTTTGACCCCGAGCAACTGCTGATTATTCCGCTTGAGCCTGGAGCAGTGGCGGGCACACTCAAAGCCTTCGGTCAAAAAGAAGACATCCCGCTCAAAGACCTAAAACTGTGGCGCCGCTGCGGCAATTTCCATTCACCAGCTGGCTGCAATTGGCTGGTTTCGGCAAGCGACGAGGAGCCACTATGCCGCTCGTGTCGACTGAATCGCACGATTCCCGATTTGAACAATGCTGACAACGCTCGCTACTGGCGGTTGATTGAAAATGCCAAACGCCGGCTGGTCGCACAGTTGCTTAGCTTAGGATTGCCGGTGCTGTCGAAGGTGAGCGAAGACACCGAGGCTGGCGTGATGTTTGATCTGTTGCGTTCGCCCGAGAAAGGTCTGCGAGTGCTCACTGGCCATGCTACCGGCCTGATCACGCTCAATGTCGAAGAGGCCGACGATTCGATTCGAGAAAAGACGCGGCATGAAATGCGCGAGCCGTATCGCACGCTGCTCGGCCACTTCCGTCACGAGATTGGCCATTACTATTGGGATCGATTGATCTGGGACACACCCTGGCTTGATAAGTTTCGCGAACTCTTTGGCGACGAGCGCGAAGACTATGCCGCAGCGCTCCGCAAGAACTACGACAAAGGCCCGCCGCCTGATTGGCGTGATCGGCATATCAGTTCGTATGCTTCGGTCCATCCTTGGGAAGATTGGGCAGAAACGTGGGCTCACTATCTACATGTCGTCGACAGCCTCGATACTGCCCTGGGTTTCGGCCTCCGCGGCGAAGATGTCGAAGCTGAAGTCGAACCGTTCACCGTCGACGATCTGTATGATCCGAAAGCAGCGGATGCAGGCCGCGTGTTGAAATTGGTTAATTCCTGGATCCAACTCACCACGGTCCTCAACGAGCTTGCCCGCAGCATGGGGCAGCATGACTTTTATCCGTTTGTCATGTCGCGCCCAGTGCTAAAGAAGATGCACTTTATCCAGATGGTGGTGAAGGAAAATCGGGGCGGCAAATCTCTGATTGACGACATCAAGTGATTTACGGCAGTTTGGTGTGGCAGAGCCATGCATCTGGTGATGTTTGATATCGACGGCACGCTCACGGCATCGGACGACGTCGACGGGCTTTGCTATCTGCAGGCCCTGACCGACGTCTTTCAGTTCATCGGCGTTGACGGCGATTGGTCGCAGTATCCTCATTGCACGGATGAAGGAATCCTCACGCATTTATTTCAGACGAGATTGCAACGTTCGCCGCGGCAAGCTGAAGTTGCTGCTCTGCGCGACCGCTTTGTGGCACTCCTCAATGCCGCTGCCGCTGTACAGCCGTTTCGGCCCATCGCCGGGGCGGGTGAGTTTCTGGGCAGGTTGTCAGCGACCAACGATCATTGCGTGGCACTCGCCAGTGGCGGCTGGGAATATTCCGCACGCTTGAAGTTAGCCAGCGCGGGGCTCGATTGTCGGCAGATTCCAGCCGCCTTTGCCGATGACGCTCACAGTCGAGAAGATATTATGCAGGCGGCTCTCCGGCGTGCGATAATGCAATTCGGTTTGCCCCGCTTCACGCGACATACTTATGTTGGCGATGGTATTTGGGATGCGCGGGCTGCGCGGCAACTCGGCTTTCGCTTCATCGGCATCGCGCAGGACGCAGCGAAGGCCGAGCAACTGCGCGAGGCAGGCGCCGTGGCCGTGTTTCCCGAGTTTCGCGATGCGGAACGGATATGGGCCGAATTGAACGCGCCCCAGTAAACTCGAGGCGAGGAAGATCATGGATTTGCTCGACCGGCTCCTCGGTCACGATGCTTGGACGACGCGACAATTGTTGCAACTTTGCTTGCCGCTCAGCGATGAGCAACTCGATCGCCCCTTCGACATGGGCCATCGGACGCTGCGGGCAACGTTCGATCACTTGATCTGGAATATGGAAGTCTGGTCCGCGCTGATGGAGGGTGAACACGCGCCGCCCCCGCGAGATCGTTCGATTCCGGGATTTCTGCAGCGCTTGAATATCGCCGCGGAGCGTTTGACTCGCATTGCGAATAGTGTGCGCGCAAGCAACGCATGGGATGAACTCTGGCTTGATGATCTCGACAATCCGCCAAATCAAAAATCGTTCGGCACGGCCATTGCGCACCTGATTACGCACAGCATGCATCACCGGGCACAGCTGTTGTATCTAATGCGGCTGTCGGGCGTCACGGGCATTCCCGAGGGCGATGTGTTTAGTTGGGAAAATCAGTCTGCGATGCAGCAAAGTGAATGATCAACTATGCGATTCGCCGCCAACCTGAGCATGATGTTCACCGAAGTGCCGTTTCCGCAGCGGTTCGCAGCTGCGGCGCGGGCGGGGTTTAGAGCTGTCGAGTTTCAATTCGGTTACGACCATTCGCCGCAGGACATCAAGCGTTGGCTCGATGAGCAGCAACTGGAGTGCGTGCTCTTCAATGCGCCCCCGGGAGATTTCGTTGCTGGTGAGCGGGGCTTGGCGTCAATTCCGGGACGCGAAGCCGAATTCCGTGATACAGTGCACCGAGCAATCGACTATGCAGTGGTGCTCGGCACACCGCGATTGCACGTGCTGGCCGGAATTCTGGCCGCCGGGGCCGATCGCAACCTTCACCTCAACGTCTACCTGCGCAATTTAGAAACAGCTGCCAAAATGCTCGCTGAGCGCGGCTTGACGCTGCTCATCGAACCGATCAACCAGCGCGACATACCGGGCTTCGTCCTCAACTCACAACACGAAGCCCATTCGATTCGTGAGCAACTGGGCCAACCCAATCTCAAAGTCCTCATGGATTTCTATCACGCTCAGATCGTCGACGGCGATTTGGCGATGACTTTTCGCAAGTATCAGGAAGGCATCGGCCACGTGCAAGTCGCCAGCGTGCCAGGGCGACATGAGCCCGACATCGGCGAGATTCGCTTCGAGTATTTGTTCCAACTGCTGGACGAACTGAATTACGACGGCTGGATTGGTTGTGAGTATCGCCCAAAGGGCCGCACCGAAGACGGGCTGAGTTGGTTGAAGCGGTGGCGTTGAATGCTACTTTTCAGCATGTAATCGACTGGCAATCAAACCGGCCAGATAGCCACCTTTGAAACCGGCATTGATATTCACCACCGTCACGTTTGCCGCACAGCTATTGAGCATCGAGAGCAACGCAGCCACACCACCGAAATTGGCGCCATAGCCCACGCTCGTCGGAACACCGATCACGGGGCACGGCACATAGCCGCCGACAATGCTCGGGAGCGCCGCTTCCATCCCGGCGACACAAACAACCGCATCGCTATCGACAAACTCGGGCAGACGCAGCGGCAAGCGATGCGGGCCGGCGACGCCGACGTCGTGGATCATCACGGCGGAAACGCCCATCCATTCCACCGTTTCGCGAGCTTCTTCGGCGACAGGCAAGTCGCTGGTGCCGGCGGTGATGATCGCCACCTGACCGCGCGGTTCCACAAGTTCGGAATCCAAGGGATCGACCCGAAACGTCTGAGCCAATTCGTTGTATCGAGCCGTTGGATTTCGGCGAGCAAAGTACTGCTGCAGAAATTCGCCCTTATCGGGGGCCATCCTCGTGGCAAACGCGCGAACCCCGCTGAGCAGCAATCGGTCCAAGATAGCTGCGATCGTCGCGGCTTGTTTCCCTTCGCCATAGACCACTTCGGGAAAACCGCAGCGGCGCCCGCGATCAAGATCGAGGGTGACGGCGGGGGTCGTTTGAGCAGCAGCTTCGATTGCTGCGGTCATGCCGGCGAGGAATTCCTCTTGAGCAAGTTCCCCGGCCAGAAGTTCGGCAGTCAGGCGTGTGAGTTCGTCGCGATTCATAGATTTACGAGTTTATCGCGGCCTTGCGTGCGGTTCGATGGGTGATGAAAATACGTGGCTTGCTCGCTGTTCTGAATTGTAGGGTGGGTCGAGCGGTACTCCGCGAGGCCCACCAGATCGACGTTCCGTTGCAAAACGTGGTGGGCCTCATGAGTACATTCGACCCACCCTACACAGAGTTCACTTACGATGCCTAGTTGCGTGTTGGCTTATTCCGGCGGTCTCGATACTTCGGTCATTCTCGGCTGGCTGATGGAACAGGGTTACGACGTGCACGCGGTGTATGTCGATCTGGGCCAGCCTTGCGAAGACCGCGCGGCCACCAAGCAGAAAGCCCTCGACTGCGGCGCCAAGAGCAGCCGCATCGTCGACGTGCAGGAAGAACTCTGCCGCGATTTCGCCTTTCCGGTGCTGCAATGGCAGGCCAAATACGAAGGCTGGTACCTGCTCGGCACCTCGATCGCCCGGCCGTTGATCAGCAAGGTCTGCCTGGAAGTAGCCCGCGAAGTGGGCGCCGACGCTTATGCTCACGGCGCCACCGGCAAGGGGAACGATCAATGCCGCTTCCAACTCGCGGCCGAAGCACTCAACCCGGCAGTGAAGATCATCGCTCCCTGGCGAATCGAAAAATTCCGCCAGGCCTTCCCCGGCCGCACGGAAATGATCGCTTATTGTGCCAAGCACAACATTCCGGTGAAGGCCAGCGTCAGCAAGCCGTACAGCAGCGATGAAAACTGCCTGCACATCAGCTACGAGGCAGGTAAGCTCGAAGATCTGAACGTCAACGGCGTCGAAACCGTCGAGTTCGGCATGACCGTCACTCCGCAAAAAGCGCCGGACAAAGTCGAGCAAGTAAAAATCACTTTCGACAAAGGTGTGCCGACGAGCGTCAACGGCAAGGCACTTAGCCCGCTGCAGATTGTGAAAACGCTGAACGAAATCGGCGGTCGCAATGGCGTGGGGCAGATCGACATGGTCGAAAACCGTTTCGTCGGCATGAAGAGCCGTGGCGTGTACGAAGCTCCCGGCATGACGATTCTTTATGCCGGTCATCGCGTCATCGAACAGCTGACGATGGATCGCGACCTGATGCACTTGCGTGATCAACTCTCGCCGGTCGTTGCCGAAATGGTGTACTACGGCTTCTGGTATCACGCCAAAATGGATGCGTTACTCGCCTTCATCAAGGACGCGCAAAAGCACGTCACCGGCGAAGTGACGCTCAATCTGTACAAGGGCAACATTCAAGTCGACGGCCGTTCGAGCCCGAACAACCTGTACGACGAAGGGATCGCCACGATGGAAGGTGGCGGCTCGTATAACCAAACGGATGCGGAGGGCTTTCTCCGCATTCAAGGTTTGCCAGGCCGCGTGCAAGGTCGGACCACGCCGCGGAAGTACTAAAATCAAAAGCGATCCGAGGTCAGGCTGAAAAAACTCCCTTGCCCCGGTACTCCCAGGTACTCTGGGTAGAGGAGTGGGGTGAGGGGCCTGAGTCGCAACTTACACGAATCGCCATTAACACGTCGCTTGCCGAGGGTGTTCGCTATTTTGTTGAACAAGGATTGTGAACCACTCCGCACTTGCTCGCGTAACAATTACCGAGCCACAGGATTTGCGCTCCTTTTCAACTGCCAATCGGCTATTTGATAAGTTCTCTCGCCGCCCGCAGACTTTGCCCTGCAGTGCAGGTTTCGCTCATTAGCAAGTTGCACCGCAGCTGGCGGGAATTCGCCCTGTTCCGGCAGCGCTTTGCTGGCTTTGCAACACTCGCCGTGTAGAGTTGCGGGCCACACCACTGAACGCGGGCTCCCGGTGTTCCTTTTCCTTGGCCGCGATCGCTTGCGACGCGTGAATGTTCACTGATGTGACGCACGAATGCGTCGCGAGCGAACGCGGCTAACAAACCGAAGTGAGTTCCCCGAAAATTTTTTCGTTTTGCTTCCCAGACGTTTCACCCCCGCCGCAGTTGGGGCGGACACGCGGACTAATCCGCATGTTCGCGCTGTTGTGGCCAACAAGCACAAGACTTGGCTGATGCTCGCCCTCGCTCAAGGTCCATCTATGACGATTGCACCACGAAAAACGGTCACGGGTCGCCGCGTTAGCAACCTGAGGAATGCAGAGCCCCGACTGGCAGTTTCCGTAACCTAACATTGGTGAGACCAAGCTCTCGGACGCCGAGCCGAGGGCCTTTACCCGCCGAGTTAATGACTGAGGATTACGATGGGCTTCCTGAAGCGGTTTTTTCGAGGGGTCTTTCACGAAGGCGCTCCCGCTGCTCCGACTCATAGCAGCTTTGAACGTCTGTCGGAAGAAGAGCTCGAAGCACACCTGGGCGTGCAGCGGTACGGCAAATTCATGCTCACCGATGCGGTGCGTCCCAGTTACGACCTGAAAGTGGTGCCCCAGGCGGGCTACCGGCACGATCAGTACATCGACGAAGAGTCGAAGTCCAAAGTGCCGGTGCTGATGGCCGCGGCTTCGAAAGAAATTGTCTTCGATCTGTTCATGGAACTGATCGATCCGCTGGGTCACGAAGTCGACGTGGTGCTCGAAACGAGCCATCACCGCGACCAGGGTGGCCACGAGGATCTCTACCGTGAGCACATCGATGTGCCGGTCCTCAAGAGCACCTTGTGGGACTACGAAGACCTGATCATGAATGACGGCTGCACCGGCCTGGCCGTCCTGAACCCCGGCATTCCGCAGGAAGTACAATTCGACGAGCACAAACTGCTAATCATCTATGGCAACCCGCTGGCGGAATACGAGCGGATCTTCAAGCGGTTCGGCATCAGCTGCAAGGAAGAGATCAAGTTCATCACTGAAGCCGAACACGTCCACAGCTCGAGCGACAAGTTCTACGATGAGTTCGAACAAATGCGAATGCGGCTGGGTATGGACAGCGGCTACTAAGAGCGACGAAACGATTCGGGATTAGGGAAATAAGAAACGACGCGATGGCTGATCACTTGCACACGCAAGGATCAGCCATTTGGCGTTTCTTGGCTGTTAGAGGCAAGTGTCCGCTGCTCGCGACTTCGCTTCGCCCCAGCATTTCAATTCTCATCGCCGCCGCTGATCAACTTCTCTTCCACGCGATCGGCTTGCCAGGCGATGGAAGTGACGATGCGGGAGACGTCGAGCGGTGTGAGGGTGCTGGCGAGTTGGCTGTGGCGAACTACCACGACGTCGCCGGAGGGAGTTTCTTCGATCGCGAACGCGCCGTCGACCATCTGCGTGTTGTACTTGAGCAGAGCCATCGCGTTTTCAGGCGAGCAAGGTCCGCAGGTCGATGAATAAGCCACGACGGAGTTGCCGCCGCGGTCCTTTTCGAATTTGATGCTGACCGATTGCTTGCGCAGCGCGCCGACCGGCACTGTCGCATGCCAAGGCTCAGACGATTCATTCAACTGCCAACCAGCCGATTGAGCGACGTTGCGAATCACTTGCTTGGGATCGAAGTTCCCCGCCGCAGGACGCATCGGTGTGATGCTGCTGAGATCGGGACCAACGGGCATGCCGCCGGGAACGGCTTGCGGAGCAACCGGAGGGGCAGGGGGCTGGAACTGATTAGGATTCACTTGTGGCCGATTGGCCATCGCGTTTTGAATCATCCCCGGCAACATCACGCCGTAGCCAGCACCGATTCCCATACCGACGACGCTGCCGGCCTGACCGCCCGGATTGTCGGCGATTTTGCCAAGGCTATTGGCCGCTTGATAAACGGTGTAGGCCTGCAAATCGCCGATCGCACCCATGCTGCTGCGAGCGTCGATCGCTTTCTGCACTTCCTCCGGTGGTGAAATGGCATTGATGAAAAACTCGGTCAGTTCCAAACCATACCGCGCGAAGTCTTGACCAATTTTCGAAGTGGCCCCCGCGCCGATTTCGTCAAACTGCGCCGGCAGATCGAGCAAGCTCGTTTGTGATGTCGCGAGCAAGTCGGTCAGCCGCGAAACAATGAGGTCTTTCAAGTACGATTGAATTTCATCGGTCGTGTACTTTCCCTGCGTGCCAACCAGGTCATCGAGAAACTTCTTCGAGTCGACGACTTTGAACGCAAACTTGCCGTTCGCCCGCAGCCGCACGATGCCAAAATCTTTGTCGCGGACCGTAATCGGTTGCCGCGTTCCCCATTTCTGGTCAAGAAACGTTTGCTTGGCGACGAAGTACACTTGCGCTTGAAACGGCGACTTCTCCCACGGTATCGTCAGCAACCGCGTAAGTAGCGGCACGTTCATCGTGTAGAGCGTGTGCCGGCCGGGGCCGAATTTGTCGAGCGCTTCGCCGCCGCGAACGAAGACGGCCTCCTGGTTGGGCTGCACAATCAGCTGGGCCCCGAGCTTGATGTCGGCCGAACCTTCTGGCGGTTCACGATGCACGATGGTGCGGTTGGTATTGTCAAAAAACTGAATGACTTCGAGTTGCAGGCCCATAGCAGGCTCCAGCGATTCAAGGGGCAGCGGTGAAGAGATGTAGGTTGTTGTATGGTACTCATCTCGCTCCGTCGAGATGTCGGGAGCAGGGCAGGGGAGTGCGCGCGGGCATGGGCGGTCTCGTTCCTATGATTCGCAAAAAATCGGGCGAGCTTGGCGAGAAGCGTGAAAATCTGCGCGCTCATGGTACTCATCTCGCTCCGACGAGATGTCCGGAGTTGGCGTTCAGCCAGCGATGCAAGCCGCGCGGACCATCTCCCAAACCGCTCAACTCGCACTTCGTCGCCGAATCGCTGGATGCTCGCGGCGTTCATCTCGACGGAGGGAGATGCATACCGAGTTTGCGTAACGATTTACTTCCCCGTCCGCTGCTTGAGCCATGCCACGCCTTTGGGAATCCCTTGCTCAATCATCGAATCATAATGATCGCCGCTCGGCACGGTTTCGAGCGTGACATTGCTGTTGTGACCCTTGAGCAATTTTTCAAACGCCCGCGTGGTTTTGATTTCGACCACGTCGTCATCGACGGCAGAGAATAAGAACACAGGGCAGTTGATCCTTTGGTGATGCGTCTTCGGGCTGCTCTGGCAAAGAAAATCGACGAGCCCAGGCATGCGTGCCGATTGCACACGGATCAGCAACTTGGGCTGAAAGTTTTCCACGTCGCTGCAAGGAGCATAGGCCACTGCGCCGGCGACGCGGGGTTCGTGAGCGGCGAAGAGCAACGCGGCGGTGCCGGCGGAGCTGTGACCGGCGGTGAAGATTTGTTGCGGGTTCACTTCGGGACATTTCTGCAAGGCAAACTCGAACGCATTGCGAGCGTTCACCATGCCAGCGCATGAGGCTTTGAAGTCCTTGTACATCTTCACGTCGTCCATGTCGCCGTCGGCGTCTTCGGCGTAACTGCCGTCCATTTCGTATACGATGACGGCCATGCCGGCTTTCACGTAGGGAAGGTGTTCGTCGGCTTCGGATTCATCCTCGATCGATTCGAACTCCACGCCCTGCATCAGATCGGTGCCGGCGCCGGTGATGAGCACGCAAGGGAGCGACTTCGCGGCGTGCATCCCTCTCGGCAAATAGACAAATAGGGTGCCACCATGGCCAGGTGTCACATAATGTCCGCCGATCTGGCCGTTGATGCGGACGGAGTACAAATCGACGCCAGGGGCTATTTCCTTCGGCACGCCGCGTTCAGGAAACGCTGGGACCGGAACAGCCGCGAGATTGAAAGGTTGTTTCGCTGCCGTCGACGCGGCCGGCGTCCGCACAAAGGAATAGCCGACGCCGCAGCAGACGAGCACAAGTAATAACAGCCCGCCACCGATGCCACCGAGCACAATCCACAGCGTGTTGCTCGATTTCGGTGGCGGTTGTTGAAAACCAGGCTGGCCAAATCCGGGCTGCGGCTGAAATGGATTGGGCCCAAACCGCGGATCGTAATTCCCCTGAGACATCAGCGAACTCCACGAGCGGTAGAAGAGATGAGATATCAGGGAAATGTTGTACCGTGCAGAACGACGCGCAGCCAGCGCGGGTTCGGACTACTCTTTCTTACGCAGCCAATCGTAATTGAAGTCCGGTACCCGGTTCTCCAACATTTCGCCAAAGACCCAATTGATCGTATCGGCGATTGTCCCAAGCCAATGGATCTCGCCCGTCTCGTGGCAGAGCCAACCGCCCTGATTGTCGAGCGAGTAGATCAATAGATCGCCACCGCAAGATGTTCCCCAAACACGCAGTTTGTCAGCATCAGTCTTCTCTTCTGCATAGTGAGGAAAGTTCTCCGCCAGCGGTGAATGACCGCTGGCTCCATCAAACCCACCAGCCGCGCCGAAGACGGACCAATGAACGACATCAACAAGGCTGTAATACTGGAGCAACGTTGTGGGCAAATTGCTTGGTGCCCGAGGAGGTAGACCGACGATGGCGCAAACAATTCTCTCATGACCACACCAGTATCCAGCCAGCGACCAATCGCCGCACTCGGGTGCGCTGAGCCCAAGGTGCAGGTCCCAAAATCCATCGTCAATAACGTGCTGCAACCATTTGGCCATACTGGGGAATGGGCAACGCTTTGCCAAGCCAGAAAAATAGGCCGGCGGATCAACAAATGCCTCACGTAAAGCCGGTGTTAACAAATGCCGATGAGAAGCCGGAACGGCAGTCAGATCATCGCGTTCATCAAGTAAGATCGTTTCGCCGCCAGCACAGTTTTCTTCCTTTTCCATCAATGCCATCCAACTAGATTGGGACGAGGCTCGGCGTGCGTTCCAGCATCTTAACACGATCTACTTCCGCAACGATTTCATCGCCCGGTGCACGCCTTCGCGGGGCTGCGAGGCGGGAGTGAATGAAGCCGGCGTCGCAATTTGATCCGTAATGAAAGCAGCTGGATCGAGCTGCGGCCCGAGGATCGGCAGTTCTTTCATCGGTTGTTCCGAGGGGACGATTCGCTTTGTTTCCTGCGGCACGGGTTGCGGGTTGGGCAATGGCTGTGCTTGGGGAGCAGGGGCAGGTTTCGTAGTTGATTTCGGTTGAGGTTGTTGAATCGGAGCCGGAGTTGGAACGACTTCGTTCTCCATTAGATAAGGTTCACCTTCGATGTACTCGCCGTCCTGCAGATTGAACTGCGGATAGGGTTGCACAGGAATTTCCGTCGCTCCGTCGTAGCAAGCCTGCGGCTGTTCGGGGCAGCGCCACAGCCAGGGATCGTAAGTGCCGTAGTCTTCCTTGATGGCGCCTGGATCGATCCAGATCCCTTCGTTGTCGAGCTGCAACGTACCGAGGTCGAGATCGAGCGAACGGCGGAGGGCTTCGTAGTTGACCCACACGCTCATGAAGTTGTTCTGAGCGTCGAGCAAGTCGGACAAGGCCGAGACTGAGTCGCGGGCGGCGGTAGCGCCCGAAGCCTGATTCGTGAGTTCCTGATCGATGCGAATGTCTTCGTTGCGATCGATCTGCCGGGCGGCTTCGAGCACGGCGAGGCGTTGCAGTTCGAAGTTGATCTGATTCGTGAGAATGGTGCGGATGGTGGATCGCAGGCCGCGGGCCACGGTGTCTTCAAAGTTGTAGTAGTTGCGGCGGGCCTGTTGATATTCGATCAAGGCCTGGCGATACGTATTCCGCTCCGAGAGTCGAGTCAACGGTGCGTCGAAGGCGACGCCGAGCCGCAGTCGGCCGGTGGCGCTTCGCATCCGGAACGGATTATCGGTCACGTTTTGCACATCGCCGCTGAAGAAGACATCGAGCGAGCCTTCGAGGTTGTCGGCGTTGAACTCGATAAGTCGCCAGGCATCGACGAGGCCGGCCCGAGCGTTCATCCAGTCGCGACGATACTTGCGAGCGACTTCGAGCGCCTGTTCCGCTTTGATGTCGACCGGAATCAATTCGATCCCTTCGGCCCGAGCGCGGGCTTGAACTAATTGCAGAGCGAGAATGTCGGCCGGGAGGACCACCAGAATGTCAGTGACCTGCTCGACGGCAGCGACGCGCATCGGATCTTGCTCGCCTTGCTTGGGATACAAGATGCCGTGGTAGAGCGCGGCGAAGAGCTGCTCCGGCGTGAGCGTTTCACCGGTGGCGAGCAGGTTCTTCATTCGCTGATCGCGTTCATCGAGGTGGACGAGGTAATCTTTTTGCACCTTGTTCTTCAGCGACTCGAATTGCACGAGAACTTCTTGCCGCGACTTTTCCAAGCGGTCGAGCCGGAAGATTTCTTCGTTAAGCGTTGGCACTGGCAAAATGGTGCAACCTTCGGCCCGAAGTTCTTCGACCGTCTTCTTCAACTTGACGAGCCAATCACGGCGGCGCTTGAGCGACTGCGTGAACGCTTTCAAATCGGCTTCTGTGCGTGGCAGGTAGTCGTTGAGTAAGCGTTCGCGGACTTCACGCACGGGCTTGAGCGTCGCTTGCAGTTCCCGCAGATGATCTGGTAGTTCGGGATACCAGGGCAACGAGTTGACGACGATGGTGCGCGTCGCATCGTTCGGATCGGGTGCCGGTTTGCTTTCGATGTGCGCGGTGATCTTGCCGCGGACAGCGCTGAATTCTTCCACAAGCGTTTCGATGGTGTCTTGCTCTTGCAGCGTGGCGCGATCGATGAGCTGAAACTGATCGAGCAAGTTGTCGGTCACTTCCATGCAGGTTGTCGGCGGCAGGCCGAGAATGTTCTTGAAGTTATCGAGCGTCTGCTGATAGTTGTTGCGCGAGTTGATCAAGCGGCTTTCAGAATTGAAGAGCGCTTGGCGAGCTTGCGCGACTTGCAGGTCTTGGCGCAGGATGTTGTTGACGAGGCCCGTCTCGCCTGAGCGAGTTTTTAGCTCTTCGAGGAACTCTTCCAGGCGATAGAGGTTGTTCCGCAACCGCTTGACGTTGTCTTCCTGATTCTTGATGTCCTGCTGGCTCTGGAGCAAACCGAGGAATCCACCGACGGCTGCAGCCCCCGCGCCAGCACCACCGCCAGCTGCATTGTTGCCGCCTGCAGCGCCGGTAGTCACGCGACCAAAGCCGCCGCCGCCGACACCGGAGAAACCATCGAAACCAGAACCGCCGAACACACCACCGCGGCGCTCTGGGCCGCTGCCCGGATCGCGGCCGGTCATAATCTGCACATAAAAGCCCTGACGATATTGTTCCATCGAACGCACGTTGTAGAGCAACGAGCGTTCGGCCACGGTCAAACGTTCCAGCACGCGATCGCGGCCGGCGCTCCGCAGCAGCGGTTGCACCAGCGCGAAGTCGATCAGCGTGTTGCCGCGATAATCATCCGGTCCCGAGAACTGCCACATTAGGGAGTTCGCCAAACCGACGACGAGCGTGCTGCCCGTGATGAATGCTTTGCGCATCGCAATCGGCCGGGGTCCGTTCGACGACGTCGCGAGCAGAAAGTCACTGCGCGAGTTGCCGCCGGCGTTCAGCAAGCGCGCGGGATCATTGCGCAACCGGCCATCGGCCGTGTATTGAGCGCTGTAGCCGGCGAAGTATTGCGAATCGAACAGAAATCGTTCAAAGCTGACGTCGAGGGCGGATAAGTACAACTCTTCGAGCTGTTGTTGATAGTTTCGCGAGTGGAGCAAGCCGAGCCGCACCGCATCGTCGGCCGAAACTTGCATCACGCCATCGGCAGTGAACTCGAGGTATTCAGGCCAGGCGGGATTCTCGATGTATGGCGTTTCGCCATTATCGTGCCAGCCGGGATAGCCGCGCTTGTGATCGACGCAGTGCATCAGTTCATGCGCGTACGGATCATCCGGCGGCAGGGGCGGACAATCGGGGCACGAAGGATCGAACATGCGCGACCGCGGATCGGGCGAGATGCTTACGTTCGGCAACGCCCAGTGCGGATGATCGCCCTTTTGGCGAATGAGCTCATACGCCTCGTTATCGGCTTGCCGGCGATAATAGGAGCGATGGCAACCGGTAGCGGTCGCGATCATCGCCAGCAATGTCAAAAGGACTAAGCTGCGCATGACGAAGGCCCTCCTTGGTCAGGCGTACTGTGTTGAATCGCGTCATGAACGCTGTCGCTGCTGGGCAACCAGCGCTCGAGCAATCTGCTGAGTTGTTGGAGTTCGACCGGCGTCAGGCTAGTGAGCGTGGCGCCCGTCGCGCTGAGGAGTTTTTGGCAGACACCGGAGAGCAGCGTTTGTCCGGCAACCGTCAATTGCCAAATCTGGCGGCGGCGATCGGTGCCGCAGCGTTCGAATTGCAACAGGTTGCGAACGCGCAGCCGTTCGACCAGGCCGCTCATCTGCGCGGGTGAAACGCCAACCGCTTCGGCCAGTTCGCGCTGTCCGCGATGCGCTGCCGCGGCATCTTCGCACAGCCACAGGACAAGAAATTCCTGCTCGCTCAGTTCACTGGTCGCGACTTGAGCGGCTAGGTGCCGGCGTGCCGCTCGCATCGCTGCACCGACTTGCAGCACCACTTGTAACCAACCGCGGAGTTCGGCCGGACAGGCCGGGGAACTCGGCGGTGAAAAATTTCTGGCAGCCATGCTCTCTCCCGGACGGCAGTCCGTGCGTTTCGTTCAGCCCTGAACGATTGGAATCGGAAAGGTTTAGCCCCCAACGATTCGAAACGGAATGTTTGTCTGAGACAAAGATTCGGGAATAAACCGTTCAGACTTGAACGAATGCGCCAGAAGTGCCGGTTAGGAAGGCAAAAGTTGCCGGTCCGCCGTCGTAAGGCTCGGCAGGGTTTCGGTTTGCGTCATAGCCCCTGGAAACCATAAAACTTGACACCCCAAACCACCCAATTTATTATCGACCTATGGCTTTTCCGTCCGCCCGGGCGGGCTCTTTAGCGGGACGCACTTGGGTTTCCTGTTCGATGGCTGCCAAGAGCTCGTTCAACTCTGCAGGCGAATGCAATGTCTGATTACGCGATTGTTTATCAGGTGCTCGGCGTGTTGCTGGTCCTGTTCTTTGGGTTCATTACTTACATGAACACGAAGACCTGGCGCTGGCTGCACGTGACGATGCTCTTTTTGGTCTTTTGCATGGTCCCCACGTTTTGGGTCTATGCAGCCATGGTCATCAAGACTCGCGCGGCCTGGATGAGCCTGTATCAAAAACTGCAAGCCGAAGTGACTCGGTACGAAGAGAGTATCGTGCTGTTGCAGCGCGGCGAAGAAAACGATGTGAAGGCCGAAAAGGATTCCGTCTATGCCAAGACCGAAGAACTGCGGCGGATGATTCTCGATCGTGGTCGCGTGTGGCGAAATTGCGTCCCCGCCGGTGTCGCGGCCGGAGCCATCACGCTGAATATGCCCGCCGGTGCTGCGCCTCCACCGCCACCACCGATGCCCGTGGATCCTGCGGCTCCGGCTGACCCCGCCGCAGCGCCGGTCGATCCCGCAGCGCCTGTTGATCCAGCGGCCGACCCGGCCGCTCAACCGATGCCCATGCCAATGCCCGAACCAGCAGCCCCTGCCGCTCCCGTGGGTGGCCACAACATCGTCGAGAAGATGGTGTTGTACGCGTTCAAAGAAATCGACAATCAACAGCTTGGTTTCAAACAGCCTGAAATGTACTTGGGCGAGTTTTATGTGACTGCCATTTCGCCGACCACGATTTCGCTGGCGCCCACGATGGCCCTCGCCCCCGATCAATTGGCCGAGTTGAACCAAGGCCAATCGACCTGGATGCTGTTTGAAACTTGCCCGATCGATACCTACGAACTGTTTGCCGGCCTTGATGCGAACGCGCTGTCGCAACTCATTCCACAGCAACAAACCGGTTTGGCTCAGCCCGAATACATCGCGCTGATCAACTCGATTTTGCAAGATGGTCAGGCCGCGGAAAACGCGCCGCCGGACAACGCCTGGGTTGAAGTCGAGTTCACCAGAGCTCACAAGGAAGAAGTCGATGCCCCCACGGCCAACGATGTGCCGGATCAGTCGCCGTTTGACAACAGCGGTTTGGCTCAGCCCAGTCGGCTGCGACGTTTGGAATCGGACTTGAGCGAGTTCGAAGCCGGCGACACTGCAGTCCTGCCGAAAGAAAAAGCAGATGAGTTGGTGACGGCCGGCGCGGCCAAGGTGATTCGCAATGTTTATCGCCGCAGTCTAATCGAGTTTTCGGCCCGGTTGCGTACGATCAACCGCCGCAAACAAGAGATAGATTTGTTGGTCGTTGAAGTTCGCCGTGACATCGCCACGCTCGACGCTGCGAACGCCAAGGCCAACGAGCAAATCGCCCTCGAAACCGAGCACAAGCGACTACTCGACGAAGATCTGGGTAAGGTCACGATGGAACGTGACGGTGTGGCGCGGTACGGCAGTTCGTTGTTCGGTCAGCTGACTAAGACCAACAATGAAATCAAGCAGCTGTATGTTTCGAACCACTCGCTCAATCTCGAACTTCGCCAGCTGACCGCGAAGCTGACTGAAGACGCCGACCGCCGCACCCGCGAAGCGACGGCCAAACCGTAATTGGAGAGCGTCGTCAAACCTGAGCATGTCGGGCTTACGTCCTGGTGCTCGCCTTTCGACGCCATAGCAATGGCACAACCGCGGCGGCGATCAACAGCACCAGCGTAACATCGCCGCCGCTGTCGCGGTACACATACACATCGGGCCGGCGCACATCTTCTTGCACCTTTGCTTCCGCGAAGTAAACATCGGCCGGCGCCACTTTGTATGGCCATTGGTCTTCGAACTCGGTGAGATGAAACTCCGCCGGGCCTGTTTCCACAGGTAGCTGCAGTTGCGTCAGCAGTTTGGTCCGCTGTTCCGGCTGCAGTTTGCCAGACCAAACCGCCCGGCCGGTCCAAGCTTGTTCCGGTGTGAGATCGCCCTGATACCGAGCGTTCGACAAAAAGTAAATCCGCAGCATTCGCTGCGCCGTAGCGAGCTGCTGTTTTTGCGCTTCATTGTCACCGGCCACTTTTGCGTAGTCTGGCTCGCGGTATGGGAACAACGGCCGCTCGGTATCGAACGACAATCGCAGCGCGCTCGCATTCACGGTACTGATTGCAGCTGCGTTTTCGCCAACTGCTTCGGCGGGCGCCACTTTTAGCGCGGTGAACTTCCACTTTTGCTCAACATACGGCTGAGCCCATTCAGCTACCGCGGGCGAAAAGGCGTATCCGTTGTCCTTGAGCCAGGTCACCAGTACTTCGGTGTTGTCAGCCTCCAGCACTTTGGCGTTGAAGCCCGCCACGAGTTTTTCTTCGAGCACGCGAACTTCGGCCGCGGGCGCTGGCGCTTCCGACTTCACGGCGCCAGGTGCTGCACTGCTGCAGCCCAGATTGCAACCGCCGCCGCCTTGGTTGCGCGGGCGATGCACAATTCGCGGTGCGGTGATTTGATGCAGTTTGCTGAACGCTTCGTTGCCAGCTTCAGCCAGTTCTGGCAGGGCAGGGGAGGGGATCAGAAAACCAAAGTCCTTGGTGTCGGTCTTAAACGATGCCTGGCGGATGAAGTGTTGCTTCTTCGCCGCGGGATCCCAAATCAAGATGACGGTTTGATCGGCATTCAGCGCCCAACTGCCGAGTTGCGGCGCGGGACAGCAGGCGAGCGTGGGATAGACGACTGCGATGAAAAGAAGCGACGCGGAGAGAACCAGCCTGCTGAATCGGGCACGCATGAGAGACGCTCCTGAAATGGAGATACGAGAAGAGATCTCCTGTGGGAGCCGGACTGCTCGGAATTTATTCCCGCTTGTTACGAATTACTCCGGATACTTCGCTCGGACCAGCGCGCGATCTTCTGCCGAGAGCTTGTCGATCGGCATGGTCGTCACTTTGCCATCGGGGCGTTTCAATTGCACGCTGCCGTTTTGCACGGCAAGGAGTTCCGCGTCGAGTTTGAATCGGCCCGTCGAGTCAGACCAGGTGCGCATTTTGTGGAGTGAATCATCAGACGCCGCCGGCGTGGTTGTTGCAGGCGACGTAGGCGGTGGCTGCGTTTCCTGATCCTTTGTGGGGCGATTCAGCTCCTTTTGCCTCCGCTCCATTTCCTTCCGCGCTGCATAGGGGTCCCGCGGCAGAGGCGGAAAGCCGGAAGGGTTTGGCGACTTTACCGGAAAACGGCGGACGTAGGCCTGGTCTTCGTCCGACAGGAGCGAAACATCGACGGGCAGCGTCCTGACGGTATTAAAGGTGCGCTCCAACAGGCAGACAACTTCGCCATAGTTGCCGTACAGTTGCCCGTGAAAAATGACCTCGCCGCTGCGGCTCTTCCAATCGCGATTGGAATGATCTTGCGACGGCTGCGAACTGTCGAACGGCGCCGATAAGCGACGAGGATTGAGATCCGCGGGAGTTCTCGTGGATCTCGCTGGATTTGTCGGCGGCGTGACAAGCGGAGGAGTACTCGGTTTCGGTTGATTTGCAAAGTATTGGCGATCGTCCATCGACATCCGCCGCAAGCGATCCACGCCAACGAATTCGTCCCACGAATCGGTATGGTTGTCGTAATGGATCTTGGCTTGTGCGCCGTTTCTCTGAATGACCGTACCCGGGTACCAGCTGGCTCCCCACAGGATATGAACCCGGTCGTTCACTTTGACCTGCGAGATGCTTGCATATGCAGAGCCGGGACCACTTGTCGCTGGCGAAGGCATGGTCCGCGGAGTCGACGGGCTGCGGCTCGGCACTGGCTGCGGAAAATGAGACGGCGGTGCTTGTGCGATCCGCTGTTGTTCCATGCGCTGCAATGCTGCGACCCGCGAAGCAAACACCCCGCCTACAAACAAAAAATAGCCGAAGATCACGGCCACCAGCTCCAAGCAACTGAGCGCACAAACACCTAGCGTGATGAGCACCAGCATGCCGTTGTTGGATGAGGGCTGTGAAGGGGCGTAACTCATAGGTGAATTACTCGCAGGTTGGAATGCCAGCAAAAATCTCGCTCACCTGACACTTGAACCCAGGCAGAACCGGCTCCGCAGTCAGTTCATCGCCAAGGCAAAAGACTTTGGGGCTTGCTGATGAAGAGTAGACGATGACCTGACGCAGAAATTCGTCAACGACCCAAACCAAGGGTGTGCCTGCGCCCAAAAAGTCTTTCACTCGATCGCTGATCTCTTTTACTTCGTCATTGGGCGAAAGCACTTCCACGGCAAGATCGGGAGCAACCTTGCAGTAGGCGCCGACGCGTTGCGTGGCAGGCTGCTTGGCGTAGCTCACCATCGCCAAATCAGGTTTGCGAAATTTCGTTACATCGTCAGGAAAGCATTGAAAGCCAGCGTCAGCGCCTGTCATGCGACCGATTTGGTGCTTGTAGCAATACCAACCCAAAATCATTCCCAGTTTGAAAGCAAGTTCGCTTGATTCGTAACCCACGTGCTTCTCCACGATATTGCCGCGGACAATTTCCAGTCCTTTGCTGTCCGGCATCGCGAGCAACTTCTCAGGAGTGATTGGAATGTGTGATGCGATCATAAATAACAATCCTTTCGTCCCTCCAAGTCTAACTTATCTGCTACCAAGAAACCAAACCGCGGGCGGTCGGAATCCTCCGACTGCCCGCGGGTGGAGAGGTTGAATTGCTGCGTCTCCACCTGCGGGAGTGAAGACGCGTTCTTTCGCGAGAGCGAAAGACGATTAATTACAGCGAGTAGCCGTTGTGCAGTTCTGGCTTCACGATGTGCATCACTTCGGGAGCATTCTTGGCCGTCAGGCTCTTGGCATCCCATTCGATCTTCTTGCCCATAACTTCCTTCTCAGCAGCGGCCCACACGGCCAGGTTGCCGAGGAGGATCGTCTCGGTCAGCGGCGAAGCGTAGTCGGCGAAATTCGACATGGCCGAATCGCCACCCTTGATCGCGCGGACCCATTCTTCGAAGTGGCCAGGTGACTTCACATACTCCACCTTCGGCTTTTCGATGCCGCCGAGCATTTGCGTCTTGCCGGCGTAATCGCCAGGGCTGTACATCGTCCCCTTGGCGCCGACGATCAAGCAACCGCTGTTCTCGACCTTCGCACCTTGGAAGAGCGAAGCATCGGGCTTCTTGCCGCCGTCATACCACTTGAAGATGCACGCCGGGCGACCGTTGCGTTCCGGGAACTCAAACGTGATGATCGACCAGCTGGGGTAGGTCTCTTTGTTATGGCCCGAGGTCAACGCTTGGACGCTGATGGGATCACGCAGGTCGAGACCGGCGAATGGCATGTTGAGCGTATGGCAAGCCATATCGCCGAGAGCGCCGGTGCCGAAATCCCACCAGCCGCGCCACTTGAAGGGGTGATAGGCGCCATGGAACGCGCGCTTTGGAGCGGGGCCGATCCATTCGTCCCAATGCACATTGGCTGGTACCGGCGGAGTATCGGTTGGCTTGTCGAGACCTTGCGGCCACACGGGACGATTGGTCCAGACGTGCACTTCGGTCACCTTGCCGAGCACGCCGCTTTTGCAGATTGCGGCTTGTTCGCGGAGGTCGTTGCCGGCGGTGCCTTGATTGCCCATTTGCGTGGCGACGCCCATTTCCTTGGCCAGGTTGCCAAGGTGGCGAGCTTCGTGCAGGCTCTTGGTGAGCGGCTTTTGCACAAAGGCGTGCTTCTTCATCTTCATTGCAGCCGAGGCGACCACCGCGTGGCAGTGATCAGGCGTGCTGACGGTGACGGCATCGATTTCCTTGCCCACTTCGTCGAGCATCTTGCGATAGTCGTTGTACTTCTTGGCCCCTTCGAACTTTTCGCCGGCCTTGCCCAGGGTCAGGTCGTCGATGTCGACAATCGCAACCATTTTGCCGCTGCGGCCGGCGTCGGCCGAGTCGCTGCTACCTTTGCCGCCGACGCCCACCGAGGCAAAACGGATTTCTTCGTTGGCCGACAGGCTGATCCGCGGCGAAACGCCACCCGCTGCCCAATAACCAACGCCGATGGCCGCCGTGGTTTGCAAGAAACGACGACGTGACTGTTTACGTGACATCACAAATCTCCCTGAACACAGACTGAAAATTTTGAATACCGGAGAGGAAAATCGAGCAAGCACCCGTTTGAATTCGCCTGGCATCAAGCAGTGCTATTAGTCTTCCCGAAGCGCAGCAGCTTATCTTACCGTGCAGCGGATTTCAAACTCCCAGACGGCAGATTCCCTAAAAAAGTCGCGTTTGCAACTACTCTTCCTGGCAGTTTTCGGCCAAGTTGTCGAGGTTCGGCCGCCCGCAATGAACACACACCAATCGCCAGGGCACTAACTACTCGCACACTTCATTCCCTCCCTCCCATCAGGGGTTTGTCGATGAAAGCCCAATCCGTTCTCGCGCTGTTGTTGTTGGTTGGTATTTCCTGCGTTGCCAAAGAATCCCTTGGACAAGCCGTCGCGCAGCCCGTCGGTGGAGCCTATCAGGCGCAGGCTTATGCCAACCCGCTCGGCCAATCGCTGCAATGGTTGTGGGGGCCGCAGATGGAAAAAGAGCTCGACATTGTCGATTCGCAGCGCGAGGCCCTCGCCAAAGTGCGCACCGAGGCCATGACCAAGATGCGCACGCTCTACGACATGAGCATTCCCGACCAGCAAGAGCGGATGAAGAAATACAACGAGGCAGCAAAAGCACTCGGCGAAGAAACCGAAAAGAAGGTCCTCGACATATTGCTGCCGCATCAGGTGAAGCGGATCAAGCAGATCGCTCTCCAAATGCAGCTGCAGTCGGCCGGCTATGGCTACTCTTCAGCGTTTCAAAATGACCAACTCGCTGAGGAGTTAAAAATTACCGACGAACAAAAGGCCGAATTGATCGAAAAACAAAAAGAAGTCGCCAAGGAAAACCAAGAAAAGACGCAAGCATTTTACAAGCAGTTGCAGGAAGAATCTCGCGAAAAAGTGCTGAGTGTGTTAACGCCGGCGCAGCGAAAGAAGCTGGAAGAGATGACCGGCGAAAAGTTTCAATGGCAAGCCTGGCAAGGGCAGGGGGGCGCGCAAAAAGTGATTGTGCGTGAAGGCGAGAAGAAGGAAGAGACGAAGAAGTAACCTGCTGGGTTGCTTACGCGGCCGGGCGGAAGACGAAGTTGTTGCAATAGTCGGGATGATCCCAGTATCGCTTCCCTTGCCGCGGTTGATGCACGGCGACGTCGAACTGTGCGAGCGGCTTCAGTCGTTGGCGATGGATGAACTCACCGCGGTAATTCAGTTGAGTGAGTTCTTCAAATAGAACGTGCACATCGCCGCCGGTGACGCTCCGACCTTCGCACTCCACAACAATTGCGGGCGCGTGACGCCGGATGGTTTCATGTGCGCCGCGAAGCACCGACAGTTCATGTCCTTCGACGTCAATCTTGATGGCGCCGATTCGCAGCTGTTCGTTGGCGAAGTATTCATCGAGCGTTGTGACGGTGACTTCCACGGCGCCCGCATTTGGCTGATTGCGAATGTGCGGTTCGAACGATGCGCCCGGCGAACCCACTTTGTTGCCTGGAATCGCAAGGACGAGTTTGCCCGGCTGGCTCGAAACGCCGACGGGCTCGATCTGTATGTTCTTCAAGCCGTTGGACACGACGGCGGTGCGTAGATATTCAACTAGTTTGGGTTGTGGTTCAAAGGCGATCACGCGACCTTGTGGTACCGCGCGACTAAGTGCCCACAGGTAGCTTCCCTTATTCGCGCCGACATCGACGGCGATGTCGGTCGGATTCAATCCCTGCCTGAGGGAGCGCAGCTCACAGCGCTGATCACGATAGTAGGCCTTCAGGCCACGCCATAAGAAACGGAATTGCATGCTCGCAGCATGGTTGATCGGGGCGAATTCGGGCAAGGGCAGTTTTTATGAACTTCCTCTCCTCTGTGTACCGCCGGGGCGAGGGGGTGGACGTGCATGCTCCGCATTCCCTACCCTTCAACCCTTAGTCCCTACCGCATTGCTGCCTTACCGCACGCGGCAGCGGAAGCGGATGATGCCGCCTTGGCCCACTTCGAGCGGATCGGGGATCTCCCAACGCAGAACAAGCGTTTCGGGATTTTCTTGAATCTTGAAGTCGGCCTTCGTCGTGCAGCTTTGGCTTTCCTTCACGTACTCGAGCCGCGGCATGAGGTGATCGATGACCGTGACGTTGCCGATCTTTTGATCGCCCACGTTGTCGAAGCGAAGCGTGAACTCGATGAACTCACCGCTTTGGGCGTCGCAGTTGCTGGCGATCTTGCAGATCCGCAAGCGTGGCTTGCCTTGCAATTCGTAGGTGTACGTCATCTCCGGCTTCACAGCGTTTTTGGCTTCGTGCGCCATTTGGCCATCGAGCAAGACTTGGACAGCCTGATTGCTTTGCCAGATCATCGCGGCCTGGGTTCGTTCGGCGAGGACGGCCTTTTCGCTGGCGTCGTACTGACCGCGTTGGATCATCATCAGATTTTCGTGCGGCATGAAGCCGCCGCGTGCGAGATACATCTGCGCGACGTTGTCGACGCCGATGCCGCGCGTTTGTTCGCGGAACGTGACCGCGGGATCGATGTGCAGGTCTGAAACCACTTGCTCGGGCTGAATCGCGGACGTCGGCTGGCCGAGTTCTTCATGTAGGTTCAGCTTGGTCGGTTTTTCGACACCGGCCATCCGCTCGTGACCTTCGTAAGCGATCGGGTTCATCACTTTGCGAACCGCAGCAAACCGCGGGGCATAGATGCAGCATTTGTTGCTCGCCACTACTTCGGTCTTGCCGTCGAGCGTGTCAAAGTGAGCAACGGTGTCTTCGGGATCGAGGCCGACGACATCCCAGTTGGCTTTCACGCGGACGTCTTCGTTGTTATCGCCACCATCGCAAATGTATTCATCGGCGGGCCAGGGCTTCTTGATGCCGTCGGGCATCCAGCCGCCGTAAGGATCAACGACGGCGCCATCCTGACTGAATTGAAACGGTCCGCCGCCACCACCACAGCAAGGACAACCGGCGCCATGGCCATGACCAACCTGGTGGCCGCCCGGTTGACCGGTGTATGCATTATCGGGCAGCGTCATCGCCGGTGCGTTGACGCCGGGAAAATAACCCACCGGTTGCACGAGTCGCGGCGGTTTATGAGCAGCGACTCGGCGCGGATTGACAGGCCGTGCTGCCAACTGTACGGCGGGCGCTTCGGCAGCTTCCACCTGCGTTGGCTTCAGCGAAGCATTCGGAGCCAGGGCAGGGGAGGTGTGCGGAGATGTTGCAGTCGTTGACACCGCTTTCGCCGGTGTTTCGCCAGCGGGCAGCAATGAGCGAAACGGCACGTGCATGGTCTTGCACGAGCAGAAGGAGAAGAGCGGTAGCGCGAGGAGCGTGATGAGTGCGCGGGTGATGGAAGTTTTCATGATGACCTCTCTGCCGAACCGTGCGTAACTCACTGTGACTCGAAGATGCCTTCTTTCGCGGAGCGAAAGACGACTTTATTCGCGGATCTGATCCGCGGGGACCCGCGGGATGATGTAGTTCTTTTTGCCAGGAATTGGATTCCATTCGATCGGCGGCTCAAGGCCATCGCGGCGATGCACACGCGGCGGCGGTTCTTCGAACTTTACGTACGGCGGATTCAGATACACAAACTTGCCGTCGACCACTTCGGGCGTCGGCATCCGCGAGCCCATTCGCAAAATCGCCACAGGCCGGCCGAGGCGATCGGCTTCGTGCAGTGGATCGTCGCCAGGCGCCACTTCGTAGTAACGTTGCGCTGGTGGTTCATCGCGGCGGGGCAGGGCGGTCTTGGGTTCTTCGATATAAATGACGCGCATCACATAACTGCCTTCGAGAGCCAGTTCGAGTTCTTCTTGCGTCAGTTCAACGGGAATTGGAAACTTCGGCGCTTGGCCCGGCGGCGGATACAAGCGATCGATCACTTCGACCGAAGGATAAACTTCCTGTCCCGGATGCTGATCGATGCCGGTGACTTTCAAGCGATAAACCTGGCCGATCAACATGCCGGCGAGCGCGAAGTTTTTGTCGGTTGCTGCGAATGCGCCATCTTCAGCGAGCGCGACCATGCTTCCCTTGGGGCCCGTCACTTTCACCGGCTGATAGTAGCCAGGCCGAGGACCGCCACGCTGCAACTGCATTTGGCCAATCCAACCCGGCGGCGCGTTGGCATTGTCCATGAAGTGCCGCGGATGCTGATAGACCTGAGCCAGCGAACTGCTGCAGAGAAGCAGCATCGCGGCCAGCGCGGTATAGAGGGAAGTACTTCGCATGGTTGAGCAGCCAATGCTAGGTGAAGTTGTGTTGTGTCATGTTGAGTGCGAAGCACTCGAAGGTAGCCCGACGCGTTAGCGAGGGAGATATACGAGGGAAGGTTGCCTCAAGTGGCAACCGCTGAGCCCCTCACCCCAACCCTCTCCCCAGAGTACCGGGGCGAGGGAGCAGGATTTCTATTTTCAATTTCGGACTACTGACCTGGCGGGCAGTATTCGCCACCACCGTACGGCGTGCTGGCGTCGTTGTAGCCACCCGAGCCCGGGCCGCCGCCAGGAATCCGTTCGTGCTTGTCGTAGTGCGGTTGGCCAAAGTGGTAACCCGCGTGAATGTTCTGTTCGCGGATGTGCACCTTGTTGACCGGTTTCGGATAGCTGAAGCCAGGTTGTTGGCGAACGTGCACTTTGAAGTGCTCAGTCGGGCCAGGGATGTGGTACTTGGTGTGGTTCTTCATGGTGTGCGATTGCAAACCAGCGGGGCCACCCAGCGGAATGTGTGGCGGGCCAGGCAGACCGATGGGCGTGCCGCTCATCGTCATGCCGTACTGCGGAGCCGTCACACCAGCGACGTAGTTCGGAGGCAAGCTGCCAGGGAAACCACCCATGCCCGGCGGGCAATAGGCACCCATGTCGCCACCACCGTAACCAAATTCCGGACCAGCGATGCTGCCCGGCATTTCAATGTCTTTATTACCCAGGCGGATCACAGCGAGAATCGCACCGCGGCGATCGGCTTCGACGATCGGATCCACACCGGGATCGAGACGCGTGCTGACGAGCGTTTCGACACCGGCGAGCGCCAGTTCTTGGAACTCGGGATCAGGCAAGTAAATGACCTTGGTCACAAAGTTGCCGGCGAGGACCTGGTCGAAGTCTTCTTCCGTGAATTGAATCGGAATCGCGTTGTGCGCGAGGAAGGCTTCGCTGCGCGGCGTGGTCGGAGCAATTTCCACCGAAGGATAAAGCTCGACGCCTTCGCGGCCACCGATGTTGGTGATCTTGAGACGGTAGATGCCGTCTTGCGGAAAGTTTTGCCGACCCGGCACCGTGAGGGGCGTCGAGTCGAAGGCGTTTTGACCGCTCACATCCCACCGCACTTGCATCCCTTCGGGTTTCGCGAAGAGGAGCTGCACAGTCGGCATGGTGACCGGAATCATCGCCGGCGGCAACGAGGGCGGCAGCACGCCAGGCCCCGGACCACCGACACCTGGACCCGGCTCGAGCAACGCAGCGGCCGGTGGCAGGTTATGCATTTTGTGATGCGCGTTGGGGAATACACACCCCGTAGCCGTGATCGCCACAGCCAGCGACATGATGCAAAGCAACAGACGGACTTTCATGGTGTTCCCCCCTGACATACACCGTGGCGGCAAACATCCCCGTTTGCAGCGTTGGCGTTCATCTTCCGTGATGGTTTTTGTGCTAGCGTCGGCGGTAGTCACGCCCGACGAGCCAAGACTGCCGTGGACCCGAACGAACCTCTCGGCCTATCATCTGCATGCCGCCGGTCGCAACCAATCTTCGCGACTTCCCGCGGCGTTTGCTCCGTTGATCACTCAGCCGGGCAGCCCAGGAAATGCATGCGTATCAATGCCGAGGCACGTCCGCAGTCGGAGTGTCTCTAGGTAGTTGTTCGGCGTCGCATAGAACGAATCTTTGGCAAAACCCGCACGACTCACCAATGACGTACAAATTACCCAGCTTGATGAACGGTCTATTGATCATGCTGGCAGTCGCGGCGATTGGCTATTTCGGCGGCAGCCGCGGGGCCGGCATGCTGCAGCGCGCCTTCGCACAAGGTCGCGCCAACGAAGTAGTGCCGTTCAACGGGGCAGGGCAGGGGAGCGCGCCGCCCGTTCCTTATACTCAGCCCGGTGTGAGCGCGCTGCCGAATCCGCCGCTCAATTCGCAGCCTGCATACGCGCCGGCACCGGCAGAACGAATCGCCAGCAATCCACCACGCACGCCAGCCGCCACGGTGAATGGCGATGATCTCGTCGCGCAAGCCGCGCGGCGCGTGCAAAGTGAATCATCCGTGCAAGCGCAGATTCGTTTTCGCATTGATGTCGCCGGACAAAATTTGATCGGCAATGGATTGTACGTGCAACTCGGCGATGGCCCCGAAAAATTGTTGCGGTTCGATCTCAAGCTGCAAGTCGGGCAACGCGTTGCAGCGCTGCAGCAAATCAGCGGACAACAGTTCTATTGGATTCGTCGCGACCTGCCGCCCGCGAATCACAAAGTCTCGCGCGTCAACTTGCGTTCGATTCGCAATGCTGTTGCCAAAAAACATGCAGCAGCCGATCGCGACAGTGATCTCACGGGCACTCCGCTCACTTCACCGGCCGACGACGCCTGGTTACTACTCGGTGGTCTGCCCGCGTTGCTCGAATCACTCGCGCACGATTTCGATTTTGGCGATGCCCGTGAAGGGACGATCGACTTTCCCGGCAACGACAATCGAGCTGCACGTTTGCCGGTGTGGGCCGTAAGCGGCACTTGGAAACCTGAACGGTTAAAGCAACTCACCGCCGCCACGGCGAAAACAAAAAACGCAACGGCTCCCTTGCTGCCGCAACGTGTCGATCTGGTCCTCGGCCGCGACGAACGCTCCTTCGCGCTCTTTCCCTATCGAGTCATTTATTACGCCACCGACAACAAGAGCGGGGCAGGGCAGGGGAGCGAGATCAATATGAACCCCATCGTCAGCATGGAGTTCTTCAACGTTCAGACCGCAGCCAACCTCGACCCGCGCGACTTCGACTACAACCCTGGCGAACAGGAAGTGGAAGATCTGACTTCGGTTTATTTGCAGAAGCTAGGGCTGGGGAAGTGAACTGTAGGCCGAGGTTATGGTGGGCCTCGCGAGCACGCTCGAACCACCCTACGAACTACGAACCTAAATGCCACACCGAGTTCACCGTCTTCACGGTCATTGTCCCCGCTTGCCACACGAGCACATTCACGCAGCAGTTCTCTTGCATGAGATTTCGATACTGCGACAGCGGAACGCCGAGCAGCCGTGCTAGATAAGCCCGCAGCACAATGTTGTGCGCAACAACGACGATCGCCTGCCCTAAGTGCTCCTGTGCGAGCGAGGCAAAAATTGGCTGCACACGATTGGCAACATCGGTGAGTGTTTCGCCTTCGGGATAACCACAACCCGCGGGGTCATCCATGAACTGTTGATGCGCCGCTGCATCATTGCGGCGGATGTCGTCATAGTCGCGACCTTCCCAGCGACCGACATCGACTTCGTGCAAGCCATCAACTTGCGTTACGTAGGGTGGGGCGAACGGTGCTCCGTGAGGCTCACCGCGATCATGGTGGGCCTCGCGAGTACGCTCGACCCACCTTACGGCCATGTGATTTCGAATCGCCTCCGCCGTTTCACACGCACGCTTCAACCGGCTGCTGAAGAGGGCAGGGGAGGGGAGGTCCGCAAATACGGTTGCCAAGAACTTGGCCACGCGCTCCGCCTGCTGCACGCCGATGTCGCACAAACTCAAATCCATGCCGCAACCTTGCAACACATGCGGCACGGCGAGGTTTGCCGACGTAGCACCATGCCGCACGAGAACGAGCACACAAGAATCCGGGGCAGGGGAGGGGAGCATGAGCGGTGAGGGGCGAGTGATGGGGGACCAAAGATGAGCGAATCGAATGCGAAACTCACATTGTATCGAACGGCCGCTTCGGCGCCTGACCGCATCTTCCCGCCCCTCGCCTCCCGCCTCCCGCCTCCCTACACTGTGAAATTCCCCTGTCCCTCGACTCCAACCCGAAGCCCCGCACCGTGGTTCGCATCTTCATTGTTCTCGCTTGTCTCGCCTGGCTTTCGCTAGTCGCCAATTTCGCCGCTGGTCTCTGGATCGGCGATTTCAATGCGGCGGCCCGCGAGTATCGAACCGCGTACGAAAAGCAGCGCGAAGCCAAAGTCGACAGGCAGCTAACTGACGAACAAAAAAAAGCGGCCAACGACGAACTAAACAGGGCAGGGGAGGGGCTGCGGGTTCCACGGCAACGGATGACGCTCCATTTCTATCTCGGCGTGGCGGCGTGCATCTTGGTCATCCTTGTCAACAGTGTGACGGTCACTTATTTCGTCGGCACGAGTCGGTGGTGCAAAGAAGTTGGTGAGACCTACGACCTGAGTCCGGAACTGCAGTTGCGCAGCACCGTGATCAAACGTCGCACGTTCCCGTGGGCTGTCTTCGGCATGCTCGCGATGGTCGGCTTGGCGCTGCTCGGAGGCCTGTCCGATCCTTCGATTCCGCTCAATCAAGGACAGCCCGAGCGAAGCGCCGCAATGGTCAACTGGCATTACCTGGCCGCGATGGCCGCGCTCGCCTTCATCGCGCTCACCTTCACCGTGCAAGCGCTTCGCATGTCGGAAAACTATCAAACGATTCAAGAGATCCTTGCCGAGGTCCACAAGATTCGAGTCGCCAAAGGACTGCCGGTGAAGGAAGAGAATTAGAAACTCCCTCGCCCCGGTACTCCGGGGAGAGGGCCGGGGAGAGGGGCTGGCTCTGCAGATGGACGAACCATTTCGCTTCAACCCCTCTCCCTAACCCTCTCCCCGGAGTACCGGGGCGAGGGAACAGGAGATTGAAAATGCGAGCCGTCCTCCAACGCGTCACCCGAGCCCAAGTCACTGTCGCCGGCGAGATCGTCGGCAGCATCGAGCAAGGCCTGCTCGTGCTCCTCGGCGTGGAGCAAGACGACACCGAACAAGATGCGCAGTCGCTCGCCGAGCGCACGATCAACTTGCGGATCTTCGACGACGCCGACGGCAAGATGAACCTCAGCGTCCGCGACATCGCCGGCAGCGTTCTCGTCGTTAGCCAATTCACACTTCTCGGCGATTGCCGCAAAGGTCGCCGCCCCAGTTTCATCGAAGCCGCGCCGCCCGAACGCGCGGATGAACTCTATCAAAAGTACGTCGCCGCGATCGCTGCGGAGAACGTTCGCACGGCGACAGGTAAGTTCCGCACGATGATGGAAGTCGAACTCGTCAACAATGGCCCGGTCACAATGTTGATGGATAGCCGCAAGCGTTTTTGAGTGTCGTCGATCGCTCCACGATCGATGAATGCGGTTCACCAGCCACCCGTCCAGGATCGAGCGTTCAGCGAGTTCCGACTTGGGCGAACACGGGTTGAAGGTCATAGTTCCGGAAATTGGAAAGGAGCAAACTCGCATGCCTCCCTACTGGAAGTTGTTCGTCGAGCAGCACGACTTGGTGGCGCGAGAGTTTTCAATCTCCGAAGAACGCGACTTGTCTGGCGTCGGCGCGGAGATTGAGATCCTCGATGAACAGAATAGCGAGTGGGAGCGGACTCAAACCTACCCTGGCATTGGCGTCTTCCCGGCAGGCTTCATTCCTGTCGGCAGTTGCGGCGTTGGAAGCGGTGATCCGTATTTCATCTGTACCAAGGACGGTGAAGGTGGGCCGCTTTACCGGATTTACCACGATGAAGTCATCAGTGAGAACTATGATCGTACTCGCGCGATTGTGGTAGTTCTCGGCGACTATCGAGAGTTGCTGAAGTTCGCGAACGACTGAGCGTCGTCGATCGCTCCGCGATGATGACTATGCAGAGCAAACGCCGACTATAAAATATCGCAGATGGAAAACTTCTTCCCTGCCAGGGCATTCAGCGAGATTCCGCCGCGACATCGCTTTCACGTTCGCTGGTTCACCAAGCATCTGAATTCGATGCGTCAGCGGCCACTCTATCGCCACACGCTCGACCGCCCGGAAACCTACCGCTATCTCTTTCTGCCGACCTGGACACCGCCGATCCTCGTCACCTTAGTGAAAGATGATGGCGACTGGTCGATGACGTGCACCACCACGAATGGCCGCGGCGGGTTCGAGGCTGGAAAAACATGCTCGCAATTTCAGCGCGTGCTGAATGCGGCAGAGAGCACGCAACTCCAAAGTCACATACACGGCGTTGACTTTTGGAACATGCCGTCGTGGTTCGTGGATGAAGAACGAGATGTATGCGACGGCGACGAGCATGTTCTGGAAGGGGTGCGCGACGGTCGCTATCACGTTGTTAACCGTGGCGATCCAGAAGAGACCGAATTCGGCAGACTTGCCAAGTTCCTGCTGAAGCTGTCGAGCCAGCCTGGACTCTCGCGAGAAATCCTGAGTCGTGCGGTTCGATTGGCGTTGCCTGGTGTCGCGGGTTGATCAGCGTCGGCGTCTTGTGAAAAGTCAGATTGTCAGCCGCACTCTGCTGCCAGCTTCACTCGCCAATCGGCACTGGCGGGACGCCAGTGGCACACGACTATCGTTGAAACGGATACACCGGCTGCTGCTGAGGCGCGTATCCCGGATTGTTGTAATTCGGATCGTTGTAGCCCGGCTGCGGAGCGTAGCTTGGTTGCGTGTTATAACCCGGTTGGCTGTAGTTCGGATTGCCGCCGTCGAAGTGAGTGTGTCCCAATCGCCGCGCTTCTTCTTCAATGGCTCGTTCCGTCGCCTGGCCGGCTTCGATGACCCGCTGGTTGGTGTTGCGGGCGACGCCTTGCACGACCTGGTTGCCGAAGTAGATATCTTGGCCAAAGTATTGCATCAACATCGGATCGCCGATGGCGAACAGCGAGAGCACGATCACTTTGGCATACACGCTGAAGTTCGCCCAACTATCTTTGCCGAAGAACTTGATCGCGGTGCCGAACGATTTTTTCACGTTCAGCCGGCCGACGCGAACATTGACGCTCCAGATTTCGTCGAGCAATAGATGCGAGAAGAAACCCAGCATCACGGCCGAAGCTTTGAAGAAACGCACCTCGAGATGGGCATCGGCGACAATCAAGAACGTCAGCAGTCCGCAGGCCGCACACGCGGGAATGCTGTGCCACATGCCGCGATGCACGGTGTAGCGTTTGAAAATCTCAACGACACCGAACCGAATCAAGCAATACATGACGGCAGCCATCAGCACCATCGTCTCATGGCAGCAAGCAAACGCTTCGAACCGCGGCAGCATCAGCATCGGAATGACAGAGGCGGCGAACGTCGACATTTCGCGCACGGGTGTGCCGCTATCGCTGTCGAGATCGGGCAACATGCCGCTGACGCTGCACAAACCAAAGCCGAGCAAGCTCGTTTCGATCGGCATGTTGAAATAGAAATGGCCGGCCGCGCCATACACAACGCCCAGCCCCGTGCTGAACGTGATGTGCGTTTTGAAATCCGCCATGACTGGTTCCTTCCCAATGTCGCCTTTCGCAGAGCGATCGACGACTTTGCTAGCAACTTGCGCACCCCGCCCTACCCTTGCCTGCCGCGCGCGAACTTTACTCGCAATGCTGGCAAGTTCCAAGATCAATTCAGCTTTGCTCAATTCCGATTGGTCTTCATCGTTCTCGCGGCTGTCCGCTATACTCCTCGCTCAAATCAGAAACAAATTGAGGTGCAAGGATGCAAGGCTACGACTTTGTGATGATTGGCGTGTTGATCGGCGCCGTCGCTTGGGGCGCTTGGAAAGGCTTTGCCTGGCAAGTCGCGTCGACGGCTTCGATGGTGCTGAGCTATTTTGTCGCGCTCAACTTTCGCACGCCGCTGTCGCAGATCATCAAGGCCGATCCACCTTGGAACGTCTTCGTCTCGATGCTCATTCTCTTTCTCGGCACGTCGCTCGTCGTCTGGCTCTGCTTCAACTTCGTCAGCCAGGCGATTGAGAAAATGAAGCTCAAGGAATTCGATCGCCAGGTCGGCGCCATTGTCGGCGGCGTGAAGGGCGTGATCTTGTGCGTCCTCATCACGCTCTTCGCGATGAGCTTGCTCGATCAACCCCGCCGGCAAGCGATCATCAACAGTCGCAGCGGCTATTACATCTCGCAGCTGCTCGCCAAGGCTGACGCCATCATGCCGCGCGAAATTCGCCAGGTGTTGGCACCGTATGTCGACGGTCTGGAACAAAACATGTCGAGCAATCCCTACTACGCGCCACCACCGGGTTACAGCCGCGGTGGTTACAGCGTGCCGAACCTCATCAACAGCGCCGTCAATGCCGTCGAGCAATATCAAAATAGCCAAGGTCAAAACCAAGGTAGCTACTACGGCGGCCAGGCTGGTTACAACGCGCGACCGCAAGGCGGCTACAACCAAGGCAACTACGGTCAGCAGCCCGGCTACTTGCCGAGCTACGACAACGGCCAGCAGTACAACGATCCGCAGATGGCGGATCGCTATCGTCAGCCACTTCAACCCGTTCGGCCGTCGAACGAACGGCCTTACTAAGGCCGCGTTGCACGAGGCCAGACTGGCCAGGCTTCGTGCGTGCCGCCCGGTTTTAACCAGACCGAGCCGGAGAAGCGTTCACCCTTTGCTCGCATCGACGATGTCATAGCGTCCCCCAAAAGCGACGCCCCAACTCAGCGCTGAACGCGCTCCGTTACAACCGTGACGAGTCGAAAAACTGTCCCAAGCAAGTCGTCAGCTGCGAGCAACGGCAGGGGGGCGCGGCCGGATTTGCAGGCGACCAAAGTCGCCATTCACGACCTCAAAATTTGCCTTTGAGCGATGAGCATCGGCGAGCAATTTTTCGAGGCTTCGGCAACGTTCAACGGCCACTCAAATTCGAGTTCGCAGAGCAGGGGAGAGCGACGAAATTTTTCGCCGAGTTCAGCCGTTCGATTCGGTCGGATCGCCGCTCGAACGACGCGAGTCTGTGGGATGGAATGCGCGGCCCGAAATGGGAACAAAATGCAACGTCACGATTCGCAGGCAGCACAACGCGAATATGCGTAATTCCCGAGGAAAACAGCCATCTCTACCGAACATAACAAACATATTCGGAACAAGTTGCAAAAGTGTTACATATGATGTGATCAAAAACATCATAGAAAACTCTTGAGAAGTATGCAACAAGTATAGCAGGAAAATCCGGGTCGTAGTGATCCGGTGTCTAGTCGCTCCGATGCGGCTTTCTGGCGTCTCAGCCGGTCCGAGTTCACACGCCTCGGACCGGCAAGCCAGGAAGGCACGGATGTCTTGCGACGATAGCACGAACAGCGCATCAGATTCCGCGATCGCGGACTTATCTGCTGCTGTCGATGCGTTGTTAGCGGGGCAGAATCCGCCCTTGGCCGATCTGGCTGACCCCCCTGTTTCTAACAGGGGGGGTCCAAGTAGTCAGGAATTTGGTTGCGGCGGAGTTGACACAATGGACGTAAGTGCATGGCTTGAATGGGATTTACGCTCGTTTGAAGTAGTCAGAAACGAGCTGAAAAATTTGACAGAGACCGCTCGTACGCCCGCGGGGAAGAAAAACCGCCCTTCGTTTGAGACAAGGGACGGTGACAAATTGCTGGTTAATGCGACCGGCGGCAGGGCAGGGGAGGTGTTCTTTAGCTGGCAGCTTCGTTCCGAGCAAGGAATCGTTTTTCAATTCCAGGATCGGCCGTCAGCAACTGGCGATCGTCCAAACGCGCGAATTCATTTCGGCGCGCTGCCGCTCATCAATTATGGTCACCGCGCGTGCTGGGAAATTGCGCTTGGCCTTTTGGAACAACTCGGCGCTGACGTCCGGCGCGACTGCTTATCGCGTATTGACTTGGCGCTCGACATCGTTGGTGGCGAAGTAGGCGTGTTCACGGGCGCTATGCAAAACGGCCGTTACATATGTCGTGGTCAGAAACACGAGACTTTCGCAGAACATAAGGGAAAGAAAGTTGTCGAAGATTTAGGAGAAGTTGTCTATTACCGTCGCGATAACTTCACTGGATTTCGCATAGGTAGTGGCCCGTGCATGCAAAGGTTCTACGATAAGAAACTTGAACTCAAGAGCAATCCTTTAAAACTTGCTGCGATGGAAGCGAAGCGCTGGGGCTGCTCACCTGAGCAGGCCGCGCGTTCGGAGTTTCAGTTGCGTCGTGAGAAATTGACGCACAAGCGATTCAATATCGACACCGTCGAAGATGGGTTTCGGTCGCTTGCTGATCTCGCTGCCTACTGCTGGTCAGAGTGGTACGTGCAGACCACTTCGCGCCCCGATCGAAAGAATAAGAATCAGTCGCGGGCCAAGACTGCCCCCTGTTGGAAGCGTTTACAAGACTTGGCGGGGGCGACGTTCGGCACGGATGCCGGCTCGCTCCCGCGCAAGTCAAAGTCGATCGTTTGCAATGATCAGTTGAAAGCGCAAATCAAAGGCGTCGTTGCCGCGATCATCGCGAGAACGAATGACGTCGAGCGATACGACGCAGAGTCGCTCGTTCTCAACACTCTCGGCGACATTTTCGAGTCGCCCGATGATCTGAAAGAAGTCGCTCAGCTTGCGAGCGAGAAGCGCAAGCAACTCATCCACACTGGCTTCGGGCCACAGTTGGGTGAGTACAACGAACCGGTCCCGTTCAAGGTGATAAATGAGCAAGGCGAAACCAGAGACTGTGATCAATCCCGACCCGAAGCAAAGACTAATCGAGCACGTGGCGGAACTGGCCGTCTGCCTGGTTCGGTCGACCAGCAATCATTGTTCGCCCGCTGAGGCTGTTGAACAGGTGTGGAAGTGTTACACCGCAGCGCGGCAGAAAGTCGAACACGAGTGGCCGAATTTGCGATTGACGATTGAAGGGGGTAGTCATGAATGAACATTCGTTCGACGCCGAAGTCGATGACGTTGGCGATCGGTGGGAGCCGTTGTCGCAAGAAGAGCAGCGCACGCAGCGTAAGCTTGCGCCCGCGGAACGTGTTAAGCAACTCGGCGAGCTGAATCATTTTCTTGTGTGCTGCATTCAGATCGTCGACGAGCTGGAGTGCAACGACTCCAGCCAAGGCGGCGCGTCTATCTGGCTACGTTCAGAGTTGCGCGCAATTCGCTCGCGCGTCGAGCAACTGCGAAGGGAGGCGCTATGAGTTTCCTACGTGGTTTTGTCGACGGCGTGTTTGTTGTCGTAGCGACCTTTCCCGACGTTTCGCTGATTATCGAGCTGGCGATTGCTTGCGCGATCGTCGTTTGCTTTTGGCTTTTGCGGCCGTGGAGGCGACCATGAAGCATCGATTCGAAGGTGGCGTTCTGCTGCCGCAATGCTGGCCCTGCAGCGGTGGGCGCGGCCTGTGCCCAAATGAACCTGTTTGCGTCGTCGCAACTGAATCGATTCGGCGCGGCGCGCCGATGACGCAACGAAGGTTCCTTTGTCGCCGCTGCTTGATTCAATTCGTCGGACGGCATATCTGCTCGCAGTGCTTTGAGCTTCCACTATGGGTAGAGAAGCTTATCAGAATCCAAGCGACCAAGGTGGAACCTGGTGTTGTCGATAACTCAACCACCGCTTAGTAGGAGACGCGGTGTTGATTACAACTCTTTGAAAAGGTGCAAAGTATGTCTCTCAATTTGACGTTTGGTGAAATTCAGCTGCAGCTGTGCGGCCAGGTCGAGAACGCTGGCTCGTTTGTCTCGGAAGACGACGGCAAAGAGATTTCGTTCGCTTCGATTGCCGTGATTGGCAAAACGCTGAAAATCACTTGCGATCGCCAATTGGCCGAGCTGCTCGAAGGGCACAAGGGCCGTGTTGTTTCGATCGTCGGTCATCCTGGTTTGGGCGGCGAAAAGGACGGCCCGAAGTCGCTCAAGATCACGAAGGTTCACCAGGTGTTCGACACCACAGGCAAGCAGATTTATTCTTCGCAGGCTGGTTCATCGCCAGTTGCGCAGGTTGCTCGCCCGGTCGCTGCCGCCGCGTCTCCTTTTGCCAAGGCGGCATAGGTCACCTTGACCGCCTGGCGTGCCGTGTAGCACGTTGCGCGGCGCGCCAGGAGGGTTTTGCTTAAGCGATCGGCAGGGCAGGGGAGGAGCGCAGCTTGCGAGCACCGCACCCTGACCGTCGCCGATCGCGGGAGTTCGTCATGATTAGCGTGGAGTCCTTCCTAACAGGTAGCCTGCTGGAAGGTTTTTGTTTCTTCCTGGGTCTCGCGCTTCTGCTCGAACCGATTGGTTTGGGCAGGGTGTGGATAGAGGCCCTCATTCGAAAGGCATGATGCCCAATGAGTAATTTTCTCTCGACGCGTTGTCGGCCGCGTTTCGTCGCAGCCGCGTGCGCAGCTCTGATGGTGATGGCGATCGCAAACAGTGCGTTCGCTGACCCGCCTGAAATCACGACGATCGCTGACATGGCGGCTTACCCGCCTGTCATTGCGACCAAGATCACTGCGGTGGTCGTCGCCGGTTTGGCTCTTTTCTTCGGCATCCTCGTGGTGCGCAAGTCTCTCAGCTGGATTAAGTCCAGCGTCAAATCGGCATAGTCGCGGCGTCGTGCTGTGACTGCTTGGGCGGTGGGGAGCAAATCCTCATCGCCTTTTTGTTGTGGCTTGCGGAGTTTCTGCTATGCGCTCGTTGTCGTTGCTCCTCTTGGTCTGTTTTTCATCCGTCGCTTCTGCCGAGGCCTCGCTGTCTTGGAGCACACATCCCGACGTTGGTTCGGAAGCTGATTTCATTCTTTACTCTGCTGCGTTCGGGGAAGGTCCATCGATGAGCGGCAGCACCAGCTTTGATCTTTCGGTCTACGATTCAGGGCCGTTCCCTTCCGGTGACACTATCACGATAGTCGGGAGTACCTCGGCCGCTGTCTACGCGTCCGCGACGTTTAACGGCGGTGGTTCCTGGACTGGCCTCACCGGAGTTTTTACAGGCGCTGGGTTCACCAATCCAGGTTCTGGCGGTTGGGCCTCTGGATCAGGTGGTTCGGGCGAAACGGAAGTCGACATCGTCGACATAGACGCCGCGGCTTTTTTGGTTACCGTTGCAACTGCGCTCGGTGGCGTTATCTCAGCTACGCTCGCTCTCTACTTCGGTTTGCTCGTTGCCGTCAAGGCAGTCACTTGGATTAGCGCTTCTGTTCGAAAGGCGTAACCATGACTGAGGAACAGGCCGTCGCGATGCTTGAGCATCTCGCTGCGATTCGCGGTGCTCTGCTCGTGTGCGCCAAGGCAGGTTGTTGGTTGCTCGGCTACTGCCTTTTGAATCTTGTCTTCAAGGTTGTGAGCGGCGGCACCGGGTTTTTTGGGAGGCCCAAGCTGTGACGCTACGCGTGTTTGTGCTGTTCTTCGCGTGTTGTTCGTGCGCGTCCGCCCAGACGCTGCATCCCGTTGGCTTGTCTCCCGTCGGCGCTCATTGGAGTGGCGTCGGCGTTCGAGACCATCTCAATAGCACAGGCTCGTGGAACCAGGTTCGGGTGCGCGTTAACACCATGTTTGGTTCAAGCCTCGTCGGCGAGAATCCCGAGCTGATGACCGGCACTTCTCCTGGTTGCAATCAACAGCTGGTTACTCTTGAGGTTTACGGCACGAGGGTTAACAACGCCGGCACAGTGGGCGCACCAGTTACGAGCTATGTAAATCTCTACATAGGCCGCAACGGGTATATAAGAGTTGGCAGCGGTGATGCTCCTTTTCAGTTTGATTTGATCTCCGCTTTGATGGCCGATGGTTGTCAGATTCGAACGACGAACGGCACACCGGGCACCTGGTCTCCGATTTCTGGTGTTGCTGGCGGTTTCTACGTTGGGTTTTTTGAAGCTCTCGCAAATAGCCAGAACCAGCGGCAAGACTTTCGAGAGTGGATTCCTCGCTGCCCATCTGGCGTTTGGGACAATGACGGCGGCGAAGACTCCGGAAGCGGTGGCGGCACAAGCCCCGATCCTGCGACCGATCCCGACGACACAGACACCGATGAGGATGGTGTTCCGGACTATAAGGACATTGATCCAAACGATTCTGAGGTAGGCGAGAGCTGGGATTTTGAGAGCTGGCTCGGCACGTTCAAGGAAAGCTTTCGCGAATGGGATTGGGGATTCGAGCCAGATGAAATTGAAGATGAGGACATGTACGCGACGTTTTCCTTTCAGATGCCCAACGGGGCGACGGTCAACTTCACCGTTAATTCGTTCATTGATACTTCAACTACTGTGGGCGCTGCGATCGATGCCATTCGCATCTTGGCGCGCACATTCATGTTGTGCCAGTTTTACTACCTCGTTTTTTGCTGGTGTTATCGCGATATTCAGGGGCTGAAATAATGGGTTGGTTTTCTTCCACAGTTCAGTGGTTCTTTGGAGCCTTCACCAACAAGTGGCGTGCGGCGTTGTTTGCGACGATCCTCGCTTTCACGCTTTGGGCGCGTCAATTCTTCGACGGTCTCTGGTCTGGTCTTATCGATTTGTGGGATGCGCCGGCGATGACGTTTGCCGCTTTCATTCCGTATTTCAACGTCTGGAACTATTGGGCGCCGGTCAAGGAAATTCTTACCGCGCTTATTCTTTACTTTGGATCGTTTCGCCTCGGCCTTGTCGCGTTGCAGATTATCAAATGGGCCGTGCGCGGTTAGTGTCTTTGATCAGCTGCAAGGAGGTGGCTTGTGGGTTTGCGAACGGTTGTCGTCTTTACTGTTGGTGCTGGGCGTTCCGGAAAGTCATATCGTCGCTGCGCGCACTTCCTCGTGCGGGAATTCTTGCCCAATGATCAAGGCCGGCACGTGTCGAATTTCCCTATCCAGTTTGACCCCTGGACGGATGATGCTGGCGTTCCTCGCGCTGGCCTGGTCGCTATTGCCAAGGAAATGAGTAACATCGAAGAGGCCGTCGTTCGTGAGCGCGTCCTTGTGATCCCGCCCGATGAAGTCGCCAAGTGGCGCAACGACGGCTACACCGGCAAGACCGGCCAGCCGTTGCACGGTCCTTGGGAGACTTTCAAAGATTTCGACTTGCGCGGTTGTCACCTCGCTATCGATGAAATCCACAACTTCTGCGGTACTAAGTCGCACGGCAACATTCGTGCGGAGTGGCAGAAGTGGCTTGGCGAGCTGGGGCACCGTGGCGCGACAATCGAGTTTCTGACGCAAGCGGAAGGGAAGGTAGCTAAAGAGATCTCGATGGAAGCTGAGATCCGCTACGATCTCGTTGCCCAAGAGTCGCGGCGGGATCCCATTTTGCGCATCCAAAATTACTACTGGTACAACCTTTGGGCGAAGCTCACCGGCCGCTGGAAGCCGTCTTGCTGGATACACGAGGCACGCCAGGTCAAGAAGAAGTTTGTTGACGAGGGCAACGCCGAGCGCTTTTGGTTTGATCCTAAATTGTTCGGCGTTTACAACACCTGGTCGGCACCGCAGGCAGGAGGGCAGGGGGGCGGGCCTGGCAAAAAAGAATATGAGCGCATGACCTGGCCGCAGCTGTTGCTGTGGTTTCTTTTCGCAAACGCGGTGCAGCTTTCAACGCCGATCGTGCTTACGGTCGCAGTGCTCCTCGGGTGGTTCAATCGCTCCTGGATCGTAGACAGTTACTTCGCTTCGTTTTCGTTGCCTGGTGTTGCTGCACCTGGTTCTGCAACGCCAGGTGCGAAGCCGCCCGCGGCCGCGGTCGTGGCAGGGCAGGGGGGCGCTCTTGCTGTTCCGGTCAAGTTGCCAACTTTCGAAGGGCGACCTCTGACACCTGAGAAAGTGTTCGACGTCGTGGCCAGGCTTGAGCTGCTCGAGGATCAAGCCGTGCTGCACGAGGAGACCATGACTCACCAGAGCGAACGCCTGGCAGAGATGGAAAAGCGGTTGCTCGAAGCGTTCGCTGTTTCTGGCGTTTCACGCGATCGGGTTTATTTCATGGACGGTGGTTCGTACGCAATTGGTGAGCGTATCGATTTCGGCCCGTACGAAGGTCTCAAGGTGGAGTCAATCGATTATGGTAAGCGCGTCGTGTTGCTCGAAGGTGGAAAGTCTCTCCGAATGGGCATCGGTGACTCTGGCGGCGGTGTTGCTTCTGCTCCTGCCTGGTTGCAGTCGTTGGCGGCCGGCAAAGCCAGCGCTAAGCCCTCCCCTGCCCCGTTTTCAGGAGGTTTACCAAGAGTTAGCAGCGACACAAAACCTGCCCAGCGCAGCATCGTTGCCAAGCCAGCGCGTGACGATCTCGACGGCAGCCATGCCGCTCGCCAAGTTCGCGCGCCTGATGGCCGATCAGCACCAAGTTTCCATCGTGCTCGAACAGTCACTCGACCAGCTGCCGGTGACAGTCGAACTGAGTGAAGTACCGATCAATGAAGCGCTGACCTCGGTCGGCCGTCGCTGTGGCGTCGAAGTCTCGCGCGTCGGCAACTTGTTTTTCTTCGGTGAAGTGAAACGCGAAGATCGCGGCGTGCTTGTCCGCCGTTGTCGGAGACTCAAGGCGGACGAATTGCTCGCGGCGGTCACCGCGCTTCACTCGGATATCGGAGACTCTACGAGCTTTCAGGACGGTCTGCTCGTTTGCTCTGATCGCGTTGAAGTGTTGGTCAGAATCTCGGAGTTGATCGATAACGTCGAAGCTGCGGAGTCTCCCTGCTGGGTCATTCAACTGCACCTGGTTAGCCTTTCCGCGAATGAGCTGGCCGAGTTGGGTGTCGAAGGTACTCCGGCGCTCGAGATTGCCGCCGCGTTCGGCCAGGCGTCGTCACCTGGTCTGTTCGGTGCGCTGGCGTCACAGTCCAAACTGAATGCTGGTCTGTCTGCCGTCTTGAAGGTCGCAAAGACTTCCGGCCGTTCTGCGGTTGTAGCGGAGCCGATGTTTTACCTGGTCGACGGGTCGAAGCGCGATTATCAGCGCGGCGGGCGAGTTCCGGTTCCTAAACGCACAGTCAGCAATCAAGGCACCGTTACAACGTCGGGCTTTGAGTTCGTGCAAACGGGTTTGACCGTAACCGCGGAGTTGCGGGAGCAAACAGAAAGGCTCGCCAGGCTCTCCGTCTCCATCGACCAGAGCGATATCACCGGATACGTCGAAGGTGCACCGATTACTAGCAACGAGCATTTCTCCGGCGATGCTGTTCTCGCCAGTGGTGGTGTTTACCTCCTCGGCTCGGTCACTCGCAGCGAGACTCAAGAGGCCGGCGGCGTCGGTCTGAACCTTGCACGCAAGGATACTGAGGATGCGCGAGTCATGCAGATTTGGGCGCGAATCGTTCGCGTTGTCGGCCCGGCTGTTTGCGTTGAACAGTCAGCAGAATTTCCAGAGCGGCTGCCGCCCCCGCTCGAATGATCGGAGTTGCAAACCGTGCTTCAGCAATCGGCCGTTCTCGTTGGATCGCTCGCTTTGGTGTTGTTTCGCGTTCACTTGTCCGCGCTCCTCATCGCGTCCGGGTCTGTTAGCGGCGTCCTTCTCGGCGTTCTCGGCGTTGTCGTTTGTGCAACGACGGTCTGGGCCTGGTCGCGTGGTCGGCCCGATCTCACCTGGTCGGGCCTGGGCGTTGGCCTGCTCTACCTCGTCGCTCTCGCGTTCGATGCCGATGGCCAGCGTGTCGCGCTGGTCGCGCCGATCTTCTGGGTTTTGCTCGCAGCGAAATGCTGGGTTCGATGGTGTGTGCGCCGCAGCTGCACGGTAACTGGCCCCGTTTTCGTCAACGTCGTCGAGCGTGGCCCGTATGCCTGGCTCCGTCATCCGATGTGCGCCATTGATTCGCTCGCGGCCGTCGCTTTCGTCTGCGAATTTCCTTCCGTTTGGAATCTGGCAGTTCTCGGGCTGGTGCTGCTCGCGAACATTGCAATCACGCTTTTCGAGGAACGATTTCTCATGCGCGAAGCTGCCTATCGGCGTTACGCTTTGCGCGTTCGCTGGCGGCTGCTGCCTGGTGTCTGGTAACACGCATTCTTAGGACTATCGGCGCAGGTGCTGCGCGACACTCCAAGCGTGCGAACCTGGCCGCGTTCACGATCGCAAGCGCGTCACGCTCTTAGTTAGGTGGCGCTCCAGCCTGGTGTACGATCTCGTGCCGGGAAAAAAGACCAGGCGTTTCTGGATCGTCTCTGGCAGTTCGAACAGCAACACCCGCCACTCTAGAAGGCTGCCTTCACAGCTCCGGCAGCAGGAGCGTCCATTCCGATGATGGGGCTGGGTTCCGTTTGCTCCGGTTGCGCTGGACGGTCTAGCGGCTCTCTGAAGCGTTCAGAAGCGATGTTAGTGGCGCGAAGCTAGACTTTGGCAAAAGGGGGGACGGACGATCGTCCGATGAAGGTTGCGCCGGCAAACGGACTTGACGGCCATGCGCCAGGCTTTAAACTGCCGGGCGTGTGAAAAGAAAAAAGCCCGGCTGCGGAATTGAGACGCCAGCAGCCAGGCCCAAGCATCGGAAGCGGTAAGGCTCCCAATGACGCCAATTAGTATGTTGCGAAAATGCACCCGCAGTCAAGCCGTCGACGGTTTGGCGGCGGGTTTTTTCGTGGCCGCGTTGGGATGGCGGGAAAAACGAAATCTGCGTAAAACGCTTGTTTTACGGGGGTTTCTACCGAACATAACAAACATTATCGGACGTTGGGGGCAGGCTAAAACGACTGGATAAACGGACCTGTTGCTGGCCGATTCACCCTGCTGGTTTTGAGTTCGGACTGCGGATTTCGGAATGCGGAATCTGAGGCAGAAATCAGTTCAGTTTGGGTGCCTCATTCGAGTTCAAAAGCGCTGGGAAAACGGACTCGAAAATGCAGCGCAAAACGGCTGCGAATTTCACTCTGCATTCCGCAATCCAAGCTCCGCATTTCGGTCCCGCTCACGCCGCCTTGGCATGCGGCGGCGGCAGTTTGGCATCGTCGTCCAGCGTGGCTTCTGCACCCTTCGTCCACGACCGTGGCAAGACAACTTCCTTGGCCAGGCCCAGCATCATTAGCACCCGGATCACGTTGTAAGTCGGATCGAACTCCCACCACTTGTGACCGTGCACGGCCGACCGCTGATCGGCGTGATGGTTGTTGTGCCAGCCTTCGCCGTGAGCCCAGATGGCGACCGGCCAGAAGTTCCGGCTCTTGTCTTTGGTTTCGTAGTTGCGATAGCCAAAGACATGCGTCAGCGAGTTCACGGTCCAGCTGCCGTTCCAAACGATTACGGTCCGGACAAAGACTCCCCAGACGACGATGCTGGAACCAAACTGCACACTCTGCATCGCGTCGCCGGTCATCAGCCAGCCGGTCGCGAAGCCGACGACGTAGTAAGCGACGACATGCGCGGCATAGACCCAGAACCAGGCCAGCTTCCGCTCGAGCCAGAGGTAATAAGGATCGCGGAGGATGTCGCGGGCATACTTTTCATAAAACATGACGGTGCTGTGCTCGCGATGTTCGATCAGCAGCCAGCCGACGTGTGACCAAAAGAAGTTGACGAGCGGCGTATGTGGGTCGTCGCGTTCGTCGGAGTGCTTGTGATGCATCCGGTGAATGGCCACCCAGCGCGCGGGCGTGTCTTCGAGCGAGAGGACGCCAAAGGTTGCAAAGGTTCGCTCGAGCCACTTCGGCACGACGAGACCTTGATGTGTGAGGAGTCGATGGTAGCCCAGCGTGATACCGAGCAAGCCGTAGACAAAGATGCCGATGAAGGCCAGCGAGACTCCGGTCCAGCTGAAGTACCATGAGTTAAAGGCCAGCAGGCTGAACAAGTGGATCGACGTGATGCTGATGAGATAGCCCCAGGCGATCTTCACCGGCAACACGGGCTCGGGCACATGCAGGCGAGAATTGCGTCCCGCAGCTGCGCGCCGCGCGAACATCCGTTTTAGAACCGTCACCATGGCTTCCTCGCTTCCTTGCTTGGATGCAAATCAGTGTTCGTTGTTTGTCTTCATCAAGCCGCTCGGGCCGGCGGCAAATCGTTCGGGGGCACGTCGGACTCTTCGGGCAGCGGCAATGCTTCGGCCGAACCCATTTTGCTGACCTTGGCTTTGGTCCAGACCCTGGGCAGGACAACTTCCTTGGCAATGCCGACCGCCATCAGCACGCGGATCATCGTCCAGGTCGGATCGAATTCCCACCACTTATGACCATGGGCCGCTGCTCGTTGATCGGCGTGATGATTATTGTGCCAACCTTCGCCGTGAGCCCAGACTGCGACCGGCCAGAAGTTGCGACTCAGGTCTTTCGTTTGATAGTTGCGATAACCGAAGACGTGCGTCAGCGAGTTCACCATCCAGCTGCCATGCCACACCGTGACGGTGCGCACGAACACACCCCAAACGATGCAGCTCGAGCCAAACTGCACAGCCCGCATCACATCGCCCGTCATCAGCCAGCCGGCGGCAAAGCCGACGACGTAATACAACGCGAGATGCGTCATGTAGACCCAAAACCAGGCCAGCTTCTTTTCCAGCCAGAGGTAATAGGGATCGCGGAGAATGTCGCGCGCATACTTTTCGTAGAACATCACATTGCTGTGCTCGCGATGGCGAATCATCAGCCAACCGACGTGCGACCAGAAGAAATTGACCAGCGGCGTGTGTGGATCGTCGCGCTCGTCGGAGTGCTTGTGATGCATCCGATGAATGGCGACCCAGCGGGCCGGCGTATCTTCCAGCGAGCACACGCCGCAGGTGGCACAGAACCGCTCGAACCATTTCGGCACGACGAGCCCCTGATGCGTGAGCAGCCGGTGGTAACCGAGCGTGACTCCGAACAGTCCGTACACATAGTGGCCAGCGAGCGCGAGCACGACGCCGGTCCAGCTGAAGTAATACGGCAGAAAGGACAGCAGCGCGAACAGGTGAATCGCGACGATGCTGATGGCGTAGCTCCAGTGAATGGTCACTGGCAACGCGGCCTCCGGCAACGCATGCCGTTCGCGTTCGTGCGCGGGACGGAGTTCGAGCGCAGGTTCGGCGGCGGGCAAGGAATCAGGATTCGCCGCCGGCTCGCTCGTGGGCTCTATCGTGGAAGTCACCGCAGGCATTAGCGCGCTCGTATTGGTAGCGCCACTTGCTTCATAGCGTGCGCCAAAATTGCGTTGAAAAAGGTAAGCATTGCAAACTCGCCTCCGTGCGAACTGGCAACGATGTGGCTGGCTTCGAGCGGGCAGTCTCTTAGCTCGCGGCGGTCTCCTCGAGGAACATTCCCATGCGGCGGAATTTAGCGTAACGCTGGTCGGTCAATTGCTGAACGTTCTTGCTAACCAGCTCCCGCAGTGAGCGGAGCAGATATTGCTTCACCCGCGCGGCCGTTTGGACATGATCACGATGCGCGCCGCCGAGTGGTTCTTCGATCACGTGATCGATCACTTGCAAGCGGAGTAAATCGCTGGACGTAAACTTCAAAGCAGTGGCGGCCTTCTCGGCGAACTGGTGGCTCTTCCAGAGAATGCCAGCGCAGCCTTCGGGGCTGATCACAGAGTAATAGGAGTACTGCAACATTGCCACTCGATCACCCACGCCGATGCCCAGCGCGCCGCCGCTGCCACCTTCGCCGATCACGATGCAAATGATCGGCGTATTGAGGCGGCTCATCTCGTACATGTTCTCGGCAATCGCTTGCGACTGGCCACGCTCCTCGGCGCCGATGCCCGGATAAGCTCCGGGAGTATCGATCAAGCAGACAATCGGAATGCCATACTTTTCGGCCATCTTCATTTTGAGAAGGGCTTTGCGATAACCCTCTGGGTGGGCACAGCCGAAATAGCAAGCGCTCCGTTCTTTGTAAGTGCGACCTTTTTGATGACCGACGACCAGCACCTTGTGCTGATCGAGCCGTGCGAAGCCGGTCAGCAGCGCGCGGTCGTCGCCAAAGCGGCGGTCGCCGTGCAATTCGACAAAGTCTTCGAAGACGAGTGACACATAGTCAGCCGTGTACGGCCGATCTTTGTGCCGCGAGACTTGCACGATCTGCCATGGCGTGAGGTTGCTATAGATCTGATTCGTGACTTCATTCACTTCGCGGCGAATGCGGCGGAGTTCTTCTTCTTGTTCCGGTGTGCGGGCGGGCGTTTGTTCCAAAGCGCGCAACTGAGCTTCTAGCGCCAAAATCGGCGTCTCGAAATCCAGGCCAGGCGCGCCGTTGTTGGCGCCGTTGCTGGAACCATTGCTCGCGCCGTTAGAAGTTGCAGCCGTCGAAGTCACTTCACTCATCGCCATTCACTCTTACCGTGGAAATTCGAAATCGAAACCGCCAGCTGCTGGCAGACAGCATGGCGTTGCTTGGCTAGCAAGCCAGCCAGCCTTCATACGAAACCCTTGCGATCGTCCTTTAGTGTTGGTCGAACCGCCGGGGCCTTAGGGACCACCTTGAACGCCCGCATTGCCCGATACTCTTTCAAAAAATCCCACAAGGTCTGCGGGCGGTCTTCTTTCTTCTTGGCCATCATCCGCCGAATGAGATCGCTGAACTCTTGCGATACGTTTTGATTGAATACCAGCACTGCTGGCACCGCGGCATTCAGCTGTTTGTTGAGCAGGTCGTCGGCGTTGTCGCCGGTGTACGGCGGTTTGCCAGCGATCAATTCAAAGAGGACGCAACCGAAACTGTATATATCGGCCCGGGCGTCGAGGTTCTGATTGCGGATCTGTTCGGGCGACATGTAACTGCGCGTGCCGGCAGTCTTGGTGCCGGAGAACATCTTGCCAAACACCGCCGACAAGCCGGTCTTTATTTTTTCGGAGATCGCGAAGTCAATCAGTTTGACCTGCGCTTCGTCGCTGATGAGAAAATTGTCCGGCTTCACGTCGCGGTGCACCCAGCCTTTGGTGTGCAAGTGAAACAGAGCCAAAGCTCCTTGCTCGACGAAGGCGGGAGCAAAATAAGCGATCTGTTGCGGGCCGCCGCGCAACCACAGCTTGAGGTTCGGGTGCTCGAAATATTCCATCACCAGATAGGGAGTGTCCCCTTCGGTATTGAACTGGTGAATTTGAATAATGTTCTTGTGCCCCTTGCAGTCGGCGCCTACTTCGTGCTCGCGTTTCAGTTCGGCGATGATCGTTTTGTCTTTCCGCTTCTCCGGAACGGGCACTTTCAGGGCGTAGCGCGTGGTGTCGTCGGTCTTCGCTGCTTCCCAGATTTGGCAGGTCTGACCGACACGGATCAGACGCACCAGGCGATAAGGACCAAGAAAATCGCGGGCACGTGTCAAAGGAAAGCTCGCTAGCAAGGAAGGGCGAAGTTACTATTGTAATGGTTCTGCCGGTTTTGAGGGAACCTTGCCACAGTTTAATTCCACTCTTTCGCCGGAAAAAGACCAACCGCGGGGCTCGCTGAGTCCCCTGCCCTGTTCGTTGGTTTGCGAGGTGGCTCGGGCGACGGGAGTCGATCCTCGCGGCAGAACGGGTCATCTAGAGTGGCGGCAGATTCCTCGCACCGTGGACGACGGCCAAAACCTCGACGGATTTCGCACTCACACGATAGATAATGCGGTACGCTCCTTCGATCAGCTCGCGGATTTGTGGATCGCCGTAATCCACGACGACTGCGCCCGACATCGGAAAAGTAGCGAGTTGAACCGAGCGCGCGGTGATTCGATCGACAGTTGCTTTTGCGTATTGTGGCGAATTGGCGGCGATGTATTGATGAATGTCTGCCAATTGACGCTTGGCATTCGCCGTCCATGCTACTCGCATGGGCCCAATCCAAATTCTCGGCGAACTTCATTGACATCCGTCACGCGGCCGGCATCTGCATCAGCCAGCCCCGCATCAATGCATTGCCGGACATAGACATGATAAATCACGTCATCCCAACTCGCGCCCACTGGCAATGAATCAATCAGCCGGTGCGCGGCCGGCTTGATATCGATGGGTGAAAGAGGGGCACTCGCGTCAGTGGACATAAAGTGGCTCAGCAGAAATTGTTCATTGACCTTTCCGTTCATTATCACAGCGCGAGCGACCAACAACAAGTTGCGCGCTCTCCCGCCATCCCCTCCCCGTTAAGTATCGTCGGCGCGTGCGGACATTGGGCTAGAGACTGGGCAAATACGCCGGCGTATTCTTTCCCTAACCTCTAGCCCCTAACCTTTTTGTCCCTGCCTTCACCCATGCCCGACTGGACTTACCGCACGCTGTTCCGCCCGCCGCTGCTCGCGCTGCCGTTTCGGACGGCGCGGGCGATCGCGTTCACCGGGCTGGGAACATTGGCGAAAGTTCCCGGCGGTTCACTGGTGATCGATTTCTTTGGTCACACCGCGCCGCCGCGTGACCTGGCCGTGATCGTCGATGGCGTGGAGTATTGCAGCCCGGTTGGTTTGGGGCCACAGCTCGATCCGCAGTGGCAAGCGCTGCCGGCGCTGGCGCGGTTTGGTGCTGGTTGGGTGGAAATCGATCCAGCGTTTGCTGCGCTGGATCAGACGGCGACGCAAGTCGCAGCAGCGTTGAGCAACGAAACGCTTCGTTGGTCCATTCCGCTCAATGATCAAGAGGAACTCGTCACCCCGCGCGCCTCCCCTGCCCTCCCCTTGCCGCGATGGTTGCGGATCGGTTTCGATCGCAGCGCGGATGAGCCTGAAGTAACGACCGCTTGTTCATTGGATTTGAATAACGAGATCGAACGCGCTGCAGCGATCACGTTGAATACGCTGATCAGCGCGCGTGAACACCAGTGGTCGGTTGCGACATGGCAACGGCATGTCGTCGCGATGGTCGAACGATGTCGGCGCGCTGGAGATGCGAAGCCACTTTACGTGGTGGTCCCATTCCACCTGGCTGAGGAATCGCTCGCGGAACATTTGCGCGCTGCTCAACACGCCGGCGTGCGCGGCTTCGTCGTCGCGAATACCGACTATGCGACGGCGACTGCGGCGAACGAGCAACTGCAGAGATGTTGCGAACTCGTCACGGTGTTACGCAGAGAATTCGGTAGCGACATTACCATCGTGGCAGCGGCAGGCATTCATTCGCCCGAAGATGCGATTGAATGTTGGCGCGCGGGCGCGACGTTGGTGCAAGTCGATACTGGTTTGATCTTCGCGGGACCTGGTTTGCCGAAGCGGATTAATGAGGCGCGGCGGTTTTGGCAGGCGAAGCATCAGAGTCATCGCGCGGGACCGGCCCCTCACCCCGGCCCTCACCCCGGAGTACCGGGGCGAGGGAGTGAAACGATTGCTGCGCAATCTCCTGACACCCAATCCCCGACTCCCGAATCCCGCGCCCCGACTCCTGCCCCCCGACTCCCCTCCCCTGCCCTGCCCCGCGCCGTTGAACAAGCCTGGTTCTGGTTGCTGCTCCTCGGCCTATCGATGGGTGTTGGCGGCGTGATTGCTTGGGCCATTGCGGCGACGCGCGTCGTGCTGCCATATGACGAAGCCTATCTCGATATGACCCGCGAGCAGATTGCCCAGATCAATCCGCGGCTGCTCTTGTTCATGGGCCACGATCGCATCACACTCGCCGGCACGATGCTCGCGATTGGCGTCTTTTATTCGTTTCTCGCCTGGCATGGCGTGCGCCGCGGCGCGCATTGGGCCTGGCTGACGATACTCTCCTCGGCGCTCGCCGGCTTTGCGAGCTTCTTTTTGTTTCTGTTCTTCGGCTACTTCGATCCGTTTCATGCGCTGGTGACAGCGATCTTGTTTCAACTGCTGCTGGCGGGCTGGCAAGGGAAACTCGACTCCCCTGCCCTGCCCCACTTTCCGAATCTTCGTGAATCGCGCGCATGGAAGATGGCGCAATGGGGACAACTGCTGTTCGTCGCACAGGGGGTCGCGCTGATCGTTGGAGGTTGCGTGATCAGTTACGTCGGCAGTACGACGGTGTTTGTGCATGAAGACCTCGAGTTCCTGCGCACGACGCGCGAAGGTTTGCTGGGCTTGCATCCACGATTGATCCCTGTCGTCGCGCACGATCGCGCCAGCTTCGGCGGCATGCTGATCGCCAACGGCATCGCGACGTTACTGTCGGCGATGTGGGGCATCCGCCAAGGCGATAGTTGGCAATGGTGGATGTACGCGCTCGCGGGAACACTGGCGTACGGCTCGACGCTGTTAGTCCATTACAGCGTGGGCTACACAAGCCTGATGCATCTCGCGCCCGCCTTCGCTGGTTATGGCGCGGTGCTCCTTGGACTTGTGCTCTCCTATCCGTACTTGATGGCATTAGATGTGGAGCACTATCAGCGTTGGCAGCAGTTGCTGCAGAAATAAATGGTTCAACGGACTAGCCCGGAGGGCGGCAGATAGTAGCCCAGGGCGCAAGCCCTGGGAAATCTTGCAATTCTAGCAATTCTGAAACGCCGAACTCACACCACGATGCTTCTGTCTTCTGTCGCCCCTCCGGGGCTTTGGTCATGATTTTTCGTGGTCCCAGGGCTTGCGCCCTGGGCTACTGTCTTTCGCCCTCCGGGCTGAGGAACTCGTGAACGAGAGACGCAGTTTTAAACTGACCCTCGACTCATGAAGGTGATTATTTGCTCGCCAAATCCGCTCACAATATACTCGCCCAATTCGCAACACTTAGCGCTATCCTAGGATATGTTCGTGTCGCACACCTACACCTGCCTCATGGCGCATTTTATTTTCAGCACCAAAGATCGTCGGCGTTTTATTGACGATGACCTGGCGCTCCGTTTGCATCCATATCTGGGAGGCATTGCCGGAGATCTCGATTGCAAAGCCCTCGCCATCGGTGGTGTCGCAGATCACGTTCACTTGTTGATTTCGTATCCGGCAAAGCTTGCGGTCTCGAACCTCGTTCGTGACTTGAAAGCTAACTCGTCGAAATGGATTCACGATACATTTCCGCATCGCGAGTCTTTCGCCTGGCAGCCTGGATACGCGGCATTCAGTGTCAGCATGTCGGTCAAGCCCACAGTGTGCGATTACATTGGTCATCAGGTCGAACATCACCAGCGACAAACGTTATACGAGGAGATCGCCGCGTTGCTCGCCAAACACGGGGGCGTGATGGAGGAGTTCGATTGGTGGAAAGAGTGAATGGCGATGTTTCAGCATCCCCAAGGCTGGCGCCCTGGGCTACTATCTGCCGCCTCGCCCTCCCAAAGATTGCGCCCTGCCCGGAATTCTTGACAATCGATTTGAC
>CAYMWL010000018.1:0-116628 GCA_964394305.1 uncultured Pirellulaceae bacterium | reverse complement strand
TTTCATGAATCTGCTGCGGATTGTTCGGCTGCGCGTCGCGTTCGAGGCGGAAGAGAAAATGCGGCGAAATGAGCACAGCTTGTAACGCGATCTGCATGCCTGCTTCGAACTTTTCACCATCCTTCACGGCTTGTTCGACGAGCCCTGCAAACGGCAGGACTTCTTGTTCCGTCACCTTGCGACGGAAGGCCCGTTGCATGAGTGGCCGCAAATTGGCGAGGGCCGCTTGTTGCACCGTCACCGAGCCTCCGGGCTGCGTGGCGATGAGCTTGCGATGCGATTCGGGATAGTCAGTGGCGGAGACTTCTAAGGGGCCTTGGATTTCGAGGGCGGTTACGTACAAGTTGCGATCGCGTCGTTTTGGATCGCTGGCTTTCTCATCGTATAAGTCATTGAGAAAATGCGCCGAAAGTTCGAGCTTCCCCTTAGGGAGTTTGACTTTGAGTTCGTAATTTTTGTGCTTGTCGCGCGGCGCGTAGATATCGAACACCTTGAGCGCTTTGCCGTTCTGACGCAATTCCAGTTCGGCCGCTTCGCGATTCACATTCTGCGCGCCGGCGATAGCTCGCAGTGTGTATTCCCCTGCCCGTTCGATTTCGAATGTCCCTTTCACGCCGCCTGCCGACAGAATTCCCCAGCCGCCGTCGCCCCGCTCCCATTTGCCGCCGACCGACTCCAGCTTGCGACTTGCACGCTGCGTCTTCACCAGCGAATCGGGATTCGCGACGATTGCGGTCGTCGCAATCTTTTCAGCCGCGGCGAGATATTTTTCCAGCAGCAGCGGCGGCAGCGAGAGGACATCTCCCTGATTGTCAAAGCCACTGCCGACATCGTCCGAGGGAAAGTCATCGGCCGGCCGAAACGTCACGCCGAGCAGATCGCGAATGGTGTTGTTGTATTCCGCGCGGTTCAAGCGGCGGATGGTCACGCGCCCCGGATCGGGCGCGTTGTCGCAATCGAGCCGGTAGATCGTCTGTTCAATCCAGGCGATGACTGCTTTCCGCTGTTCTTCCTTGGGTTGTGGCTTGTCATCCGGCGGCATCGCCGAAGCATGCAACATTTCCAACACCCGTTGCCAGGTCTTGGCGTCGGCCTCGACGGCGGCGGCATCCTTGTAACGATCGAATTGAATTTCTTCGTCGGGCTTCTTCGTGCTGTGGCATTCCAAACAGTACTGCTTGACGAACGGTACGATCTGCGTGAGATAGATCTCTTGCGAGTCGACGGATGGCTTCGCTGGATGTTTTGCCGGTTGAGCGGCTACGCTCGCGGGCAACAGCAATAGCGCAGCCAGACAGGGCGCCAGGCAATTCGTGTGCAGAATCGAAGAAGAAACGGTGGGCATCAGTGCAGACCGGGAGCGGGGCCATTCTCAGACTTGTTCCAACATTTATTCTAACAGAAGGGAGCGGATTTTCCCGTCAGAATCTTGTCTAATTCGATTGCGGAAACTCGCAACCATTTGCTGGCGTTATCCACCCATGAGTCGATCGCGACCGATCCTGCTGGTTACCTCCCACGCTGCCAAACGCAATGCGTGGCGAAATACGCTGGCTGCAGCGGGAATCGACTCGTTGGCTCCGGGCGAGTTGACGGAAGGTCTCACGCTGGACGACATCTGCGTCATTTTGTCGGATCAGCCTTTCGATCCGCAGCAACTGAATCTTCCTGCCCAGCGTCTAGAGCGGGGCGAGGTTGGTTGGGTCATGATCGGTCATGCGGGACCTGCTGATGTGCAACTGCCGGCCGACGCCACGTCGCGTGAGATCGTCCTTGCGTGTCGCTTGCTCGGACAGGTCGTTTCGCTGCGACGACAGCTGCTGCGTGAACAACGGCAACAACGTCTACTACGGCAAGCTGCGGCGACGGATTCGCTCACGGGCCTCGCCAATCGCCGCGCGTGGGATGAAATGTGGCAACAGTTGCAACATTCGTCCAATGACTCCGTGAGCCAGCAAACGCACGTCACCGTGATCGCCTTGCTCGACATCGATCACTTCAAAAGTTGGAACGATGAATTCGGTCATCCGCTCGCCGATCAACAACTCATTAGCGTGGCCGAACGATTGTCGGGTGCAGTTCGGCGTGGTGATTTTGTCTTTCGCTGGGGCGGTGATGAGTTCGCGCTGTTGCTTACCGATGTTCCGCAGAAAGACGCGGCGAGCATCGTCGAGCAAATTCGGGCCGCAGCGGGGTTGAATGCGCCCCGGTCGGTGACGTTGAGCGCCGGCTGGGCGGTTTTAAGCCACATCGACGGCCAGCTCAACCATGCGACGGCCTTTCGTGAAACCGACGAACAATTGCGGGCCGCAAAGCGAGCGGGGGGCAATCGAACTTCGCCGGCAACAAGCAATTAAAGCGGTTGCGGTTGCACGCGATCGACGACCACCACGCGGACATCACATACGTTCGTATGTGTCGGGCCTGTGCGAATCAAGCCCCCCACTTTTTCAAAAAACGTATAAGCATCGTTGCGGCGTAGATAGTCCCAGGGATCGAGTTGCAATTGCGCCGCGCGGTCGGCCATTTCTGCCGAGAAGAAAGCGCCCGCGGCATCGGTGGGACCATCTTCGCCGTCCGTTCCTCCAGACAAAATGACGGTGCCGGGGAAAGTTGGTTCGGAAGTCGCCTGACAAAACGCCGCGAGAGCCAACTGTTGATTGCGGCCTCCCTTGCCGCGAACATCGGCCGGCGCGAGTTTCACCGTGGGTTCGCCACCGGTGATCAAACAATCGGGGCCTGGCTCGACGGCCATCTGCATCGCCATGGATGCGAGATGGAATCCAATGTCTTCTGCTGCCCCTTCGAGTTCCCGCGTCGCGAACATCGCATGTGAATAACCGCGACGTTCGGCTTCGATGCCGGCCGCATCGACGGCGACTGCGTTGTTGCCGATGATCAAGTTCGTCACTTGATTGGGAAACGAATGTGGCGTGGCATTCAGCCGCGATTGCAAATAATAGGTTGCAGTCGGTGCAATTTCCAAGGCTTGAAATTTCTGCAGCACTGCGAGTGCATCCTGCGGCGAGGAGCGATCGAGCACGGTCGGCCCCGACGCAATGATTTCCAACGGATCGCCGAGCACATCAGAGATCACCAGCGAAATCAACCGTCCCGCGCCACAAGTCCGCGCCAGGCCGCCGCCTTTGATGCGGCTGAGTTGCTTGCGAACCGTGTTGAGCTCCTGAATATTCGCGCCGGCCGCGCTCAGATGACGCGTGAGGGCCTGCTTATCGGCCAGCGAAACCCCCGCGGCAGGCGCTGGCAACAGCGCCGACCCGCCGCCAGAAATCAGGCATAGGCAAAGATCGTTCGGCCCCAGTCCGCTGGCAATTTCGAGAATCCGTTCCGCACCATAAACGCCATCGGCCGTCGGTTCATTCTTGCCCGCCGGTCGCGCTGCATGCAAATGAATCGGCTGCAGATCCGAAATGCAATCGGCGGGGACGTTGATCCAGCCAATCACTTGCTTCTCGTGTAAGAGGCGTTCGCCCAAGGCCTGCTGCAAGCCGGCTGCCATTCCTGCACCGGCCTTTCCTGCACCGACGACGGCGATGCGCTGAATTGCACTCAGCGAAAGGGTTTCTTCGCCAATCCGCAGTTCATCCCCCTCGACCACGACGTTGTCGAGCACCAGGCGGTCGCTGCGGACGGCCGCGACGGCCGCCTGCCAGATGGCGAGAGCATCGTCGCGGAGTTGTTGGGGGGAACGGCGGTTGGACATGGGGCTGTATTGTAGGGTGGAACGAACGTACACGTGAGGTTCTGAGGTTCAGGATGGCTCGATCCGCACTTGCTGAGGTGGCGATCGACCGGTATTATTGGATGTTTCCGCTGCAAGCATCCAGCGGGAGCTTTTTGGGCATGCGAGGCTATGCGTGCCGGCAATTTGTCAGGATTTTTGAGCCATGCAAGACGGCATCCACCCCAATTATGTCGAGTGCGCAGTCACGTGCAGCTGCGGCAACACGTTCAAGACTCGGGCGACGAAGAAAGAGTTGCGGATCGACATCTGCTCGGCTTGCCATCCGTTTTATACGGGCAAGTTGAAGTACATCGACACCGCCGGCCGCATCGAGAAGTTCCAAAACAAGTTCCAGGCCGGCCAATATGCCAGCTTGACGAACAAGCCCAAGAAGAAGGCCGTTCCCGCTGCCGACGAGTAGCAACCAGCCCCCGCCCGATGGTTTCAAAGGGATTGGACCGCTTCCGTTTGTGCGGTCCGTGGGTCGGGGCGAAGTGGGAATGCCGGCGAGCTTCTGTTGCTCCGCCGGCAACGCGGTAGGTGCGTTCTACTGCGATTCTTTCTGCCCCTGCTTTCTGAAGTAGGTGCAACTCATGCGCGAAGATCTCGAAAAGCATTTAACTCGGTTTGAAGAGCTCGAAAAGCAAATGTCCGATCCGGACGTTCTTGCAAACGGCTCGAAGCTCGCTCAGATTGCCCGCGAGCACGGTTCGCTCGCCAAAGTGGCGACCAAGTACCGCCGCTTCAAACAGCTCGTCGCTGAAATCGAAGAGCTGCGCAAGATGCTGACCAGCCCCAGCGAAGAAGAGCGCGAACTAGCCGAGGCCGAACTCCCCTCGATTCGTGAGCATCGCGAACAACTCTGGGGCGAACTGCTCGACATGACCGTCGGCGGCGAAGATGCCAACCGCTTGCGGTGCGTGATGGAAATTCGCGCCGGCGTCGGTGGCGATGAAGGGGCATTGTTCGCGCACGACTTGTTTCAAATGTACAAGCGGCATGCCGACAAGAGAGGCTGGAAAGTCGAGATCATGGAAGCTCAGCCGACCGAAATGGGCGGCTTCAAGGAAATCATTCTGACCTTCGAGGGCGAAGGTTGTTACCGCGAGTTGCAATACGAATCGGGTGGCCATCGCGTGCAGCGAGTGCCTGAAACCGAGGCTAAGGGGCGCGTGCATACTTCCGCCGCCACGGTCGCAGTGCTGCCCGAAGTGGAAGACGTCGAAGTCGATCTCAAGCCCGACGAATATCGCATCGACAAAACGTGCGCCAGCGGTCCTGGTGGTCAACACGTGAATAAAACCGAATCAGCCGTGCGACTGACGCACTTCGAAACGGGCATCGTCGTCTTCATGCAGGAAGAAAAGAGCCAGCATAAAAATCTGGCCAAGGCGATGCGCATTTTGAAGAGCCGTTTGTACGACTTCTATCAGCAGCGCGAAAAGGCGAAGCGGGCCGCCGACCGCAAATCGCTCATCGGCAGCGGCGATCGGAGCGAACGGATTCGCACTTACAATTTTCCCGAAAACCGCCTGACCGATCACCGCATCGGCCTGACGTTGTACAAACTCGATCAGATTATCAACGGCGATCTGCAACCGGTGACCGACGCGCTGATTGAGCACGACCGCAATGCGCTCCGCAGCGCGATGGGTGGATTGGATTAAGCTCGTTGGGCCATGCGGTACAACATACGGTGGGTCGAGCAATACTCAGCGAGGCCCCTGGAATTGCAGGTCACGGTGGGCCTCATGGATACATTCGACCCACCCTACGAATTCTACGGAGACACGGATGAGCACCGCTGAGACATGGACGATCAATCGCCTGCTCACCTGGACTGCCGACTATTTTAAAAAGCAGTCGCTCGAACAGCCGCGGCTCGAAGCGGAAGTTCTCTTGGGCTATGCCCTCGGCTGTCCCCGCATTGCCCTCTACACGCGGTTCGAAGAAATTGTCGGCGACGAACAGCGGGCGAAGTTTCGCGAGTTCGTCAAAAATCGCGTCGCCGGAATGCCGGTCGCGTATATCGTGGGCAAGAAGGAATTCTATTCGCTCAACTTCACCGTCACCCGCGATACGCTCATTCCGCGCCCGGAGACGGAGCACCTCGTGGCGGCAGTGATCGATGCGCTCAAGGCGGCGCCGCCTGGTACTGAACTGACGGTCGCTGATGTGGGCACCGGGAGCGGCGCGATTGCGATTTCCGTCGCCAAGTACGCTGCCAAGAGCCAGGTGACGGCCATCGACGCCAGCGCTGCGGCGACAAAAGTGGCCGAGCAAAATGCTCGCGAGCTGGGTGTTGCCGATCGCGTGCAAGTGCGCGTGGGGGATTTGCTGAGCGGTGTCGACATGGGACAAAAGTTTCGCGCGATCGCGGCGAATTTGCCGTATGTCAGCCAGGCGGAATTTGAACAGCTCGACAAATCGGTGAAAGAATTTGAGCCTGAGTCGGCGCTGGTCGGCGGCGAAACTGGAATCGAGATTATCGCGAGGTTGATTCCGCAAGCAGCTGACCATCTGCAGGCTGGTGGGTTGCTCGCCCTTGAAGTAAGCCCGATGATCGCCGACCGCGTGGCGACGTTACTGAACCAGCACGGCCAGTTCGAACCGGCGGCGATCATTAAAGATCTGGCTGGCCACAAACGTGTGGTAACGGCAAAGCGTTCCTAATGCCCCCGGCGCTTAGCCGCCTGAAGTTACATCACCAGCCGGTAATACCGCTGATTGAGAATCAGCGCCGCAGCAAGTACACTTCTCGCCAGCATTCTGCATTTTCATTTCCGTTTGCCCGAGGCTTCCATGCGTGCGTTTGGTTCTCGTTTTCGCAAAATCGTTCTTCTTGCTTCCCTGCTGGGAGTCTGTTTGGTGTCTAGTTTGATTTCCTCGGCTTCGGCTGCCGACGATGCTTCGAAAGTCGAACTCAAAGGTGGCGAGCGGATCGTGTTTCTCGGGGATTCGATCACCCAAGGCGGCGTCGGACCGAATGGTTACGTCACGCTGGTGAAAAACACGCTCGGCAAATTGAAAGTGGAACCGGCCATCGAAGTCATCGGCGCCGGCATCAGCGGCAACAAGGTGCCGGACCTGCAAAAACGGCTCGAGCGCGACGTGCTTAGCAAAAAGCCTTCGATCGTGGTGATTTACATCGGCATCAACGATGTGTGGCACAGCGAGAGCGGCCGCGGCACTGCGAAGGATGATTACGAAAAGGGGCTGAAGGAAATTATCGCCAAGATTCGTGAAGTCGGCGGCAAAGTGATTTTGTGCACGGCCTCGGTCATTGGCGAGAAGCACGACGGCAGCAACAAGCTCGACAAGATGCTCGACGAATATTGCGAAGTCAGCCGGGCCGTCGCTGCGGAAACGAAAGTGCAAATGCTCGATTTGCGCAAAGCGTTTCTCGATCATCTGAAGGCCAACAACAAGGACAACAAGGAAGCGGGGATCCTGACCAGCGATCGCGTTCACCTCAACGCTGCCGGCAATTTGTTTGTTGCCAACCAGGTCCTCGCCGCGCTCGGCGTGAAGGAGCAAGCCGAAGCCGTAAAGGCCGGCAAGTTGCGCCACGTCGTGCTGTTCAAGTTCAAGTCGGACGTGACCAAAGAGCAAGTGAAAGAAGTCGCCGATGCGTTCGCAGCACTCCCCAAGAAGATCAACACGATCAAGGAATTTGAAATGGGGACCGACATCAGCGTCGAAGGCAAGGCCGAAGGCTTTACGCACGGCTTTGTCGTGACGTTTGAAACGGAAAAAGGCCGCGAAATCTATCTGCCACATCCGGCCCATCAGGAGTTTGTCAAACTAGTCGGCCCGCGCGTCGAGAAAGTGCTGGTCTTTGATTTTTGGGCAACCAAGGATTAATGGGTTGGTTTCGCGAACAACGACGTAGGTTGTGCCGCTGGCTGAACGCCCGCGGCGGACATCTCGCAGTGCGAGATGAGTGCCGAATATGCGCAGCGTCTTTGTCTATGAATTCATCACCGGCGGCGGCTGTTGGTCACTGGGGGATGAGCCACCGGCAGGCTCGTTGCTGGCCGAAGGAATGGCGATGCGCGATGCGCTCGCGCAGGACTTCGCTGCAATGGAAGCGATTGACACTGTCCATCTTTTTCACGACGTCCGTTTGCCACGGCCATTTCTGCCGAAGCAGAATTTGTACGACGTTCGGCACGAGGACGACGTTAACGCCTGGTTCATGGAAATGTTGGTCGAGGCGAATGGGGTCCTCATCGCACCGGAATTCTCGGGCCAATTGTTTCGCTTAGCCGAATGGTGGGAATCGCTCGCCACTGGCGAACTCCTTTCTCCTGGATGCCGAGTCATCGAACTTTGCAGCAACAAGCAACACACCTGCAATCATCTGGCAGCGCATGGCATTCGTGTGCCGTGTGGTATTCGTTTCCGGGAGAGGCCGGACCAGATTGACCACTCACTTTGGCCAGCCGTCATAAAGCCGATCGACGGCTGCGGGTCGCAAAGCGTGCAGATGATTGAATCGTTCCGGGAGTTGGCTGCCGTTAATCTCACCGCTGCCACAGCATGGCGACTGGAACGCTTTCAGCCGGGCTTGCCCGTCAGCGTTTCGCTGCTGGCGGGGCCACGAGGCTTTATCGCGCTGCAGCCTTGCACGCAGAATTTAAGCGACGACGGCCGCTTTGTTTATCGTGGTGGTTCGACGCCGATCCCGGCGCACCTTGCGGCACGTGCAAAAAAACTGGCCCTCGCTGCCGCCGCAACACTTCCGCCGGCGAAAGGCTATTTAGGCATCGACATAGTACTTGGTTCCGCAGAAAATGGATCGCAAGACGTTGTTATCGAGATCAATCCGCGGCTCACCACTTCCTACCTCGGCTTGCGTCAAGCGTGCCAGCAAAACCTGGCCGAAGCCATGTTGAAATGGGCCGTGGGCGAACCGGTCGAGCTCACCTGGCGGCCAGATCCAATCGAGTTTGCCGTACCGAATCCATAAATCCACTATGTGTGCCAAATACCTTGCCCTCGACATCGGCGGCGCGAATATCAAAGCCGCCGACGGCCTTGGCTACGCTGAATCACACCCGTTTCCCCTGTGGAAAGAGCCGCAGGCTCTCGCGCAGCAGATTCGCACAATCATTAGTGACTCGCCAGCCTGCGATCACCTGGTGGTCACGATGACCGGCGAACTCGCCGATTGCTTTGCGACGAAAGCCGATGGTGTAAAGTTTATTCTGAAGGCCATCGCTACCGGCTCCGACAATCGCCACACGCGTGTCTATCGCGTCGACGGCAAACTCGTCACGCCGGTGGTCGCAGCGAACGCACCGATGCTGGTGGCCGCGGCCAACTGGCACGCGCTGGCGAGTTTCGCAGCGCGATATGCAGGCTCGGAACCCGCGCTGATGATCGATGTCGGCTCGACGACAACCGATGTGATTCCCATTCTGCAAGGCAAACCCGCTGCGGTGGGCAAGACCGATACCGAACGACTGCTCGCGGGTGAACTCGTTTACACCGGCGTTGAACGAAGCCCCGTTTGCGCCGTGGTGCAGTCGACGACCTTTCGGGGCAAGCCGTGCCAGGTGGTGCAGGAATTTTTCGCCACGATGCGCGACGTGTATTTAATTCAAGAAAAACTGCCCGAAGATCCCGCCTGCAGCGATACCGCCGATCGACGCCCCGCCACGAAGCCAGCCGCGCGATTGCGACTCGGCCGGATGGTCGCGGCTGACCAGGAAGAATTCAACCATCGCGATGCACTGAATCTGGCGAACGATGCCGCCGCTGCCCAAGCCAAGTTATTGCAAAGCAACGTCGAGCGCGTCGTCGCTCAAATGTCGGTTCGGCCGACAAAGATTATTCTCTCCGGCCATGGCGAGTTTCTCGCAGCTGCGGCACTTGAAGGAACGGTTTGGGCCACCTTGCCCAGCGTGTCATTGACGAAAGAAATTGGCCGGGACAATTCACGCTGTGCGCCGGCATATGCGCTCGCAATGCTGGCTCGGGAAGCCGCCGCGCCATGAGCAAGTTGCCGTTGCGCGTCGTTAAAGTTGGCTGCAGTTTGTTCGAACGGCGACAACTTGCCGAACAGCTGCGCGCGTGGCTGCGGGCGCAATCGCCGGCCATTCACGTGCTGTTCGCGGGTGGCGGTGAATTAGCCGATGCCATTCGCACTTGGGACGAGCGTTTTCAAATCGGCGAAGCGAATTGTCATTGGCTCTGCATTGAAGCACTAAGCATCACGGCTCAAGTGCTGCAGCAAGCGTCGCGAGGATTTCCGCTGCTGCGGGATTTTAGCGAGCTGCAGCGGCGAATTGGTGGACATCGACAGTTTTGCGAGCCTGAGTCCATTGTTTTCGACGTGCGTCAGTTTCTGAGCGAGGTGGAATCTTCTTCGCCGCCCATAGCTTTGCCCCATCGTTGGCAAGTGACCACCGATTCCATCGCCGCGCGGCTCGCAGAAGTGCTCGGGGCAGATGAACTCGTACTGTTAAAGTCGCGGCCCTGCCCGGCCGAGCAGAGTGACTTCGCGATGCTGGCCGAGCAAGGGTTTGTGGATGACTATTTTCCGCAAATCGCGCCACGGATTGCTCATGTGCGTTTGTGCCAATTGTAAGTTGCTGGACGCCAGCAGCGTTCTCAGCTTACGCTTCGGGCTACCTGAAAACGCAATCGTTGTTTACGAGCGGCCTAAGCAGACCAGGCACATATCATCGAATTGCTTGGCCCGCAGCATGAAGCGGCGGACGTCGTCGATAATCGTTTGACCTAATTCCGGAATGGTGGGCCTATTCGCCGTAACCAGATCGCGAATCCGCTCGATGCTATAGAGCTTGCCGTCGGCATCCTGGGCTTCGTTGATGCCATCAGTATAAAGCGTGAGCGATTCGCGCGGGCCGAGCGTGATTTCTACCTGCTGAAAATCGACATCATCGGTGATGCCGAGAGGCAAGCCACTCAGGTCGATCGCCGGTTCGTGCACCGTGCCATCCGCCCGTCGATGAATCGGCCACATGTGGCCAGCGCTCACCATTGTCACGCGATGTGACTTGGGATCAACCACAATCAGCACCATCGTCACAAACCGCTGAATGTTCAGTGCGCTCAAACGATTGTTAAGGCGGCTCATCGCGACGGCCGGATTGCTTTCGCTGAGCAAGCTGGAATGTGTCTCGGCCGACAGTTTCGCCATCAGCAACGCAGCCGCCACTCCGTGCCCGACGACATCCGCCACGACCACGGCCACACGACCATCTTGCAACTTGATGTAATCGAAATAATCGCCGCCGATCTGTTCGGCTGGATTGTAGTAATCGTAAAACGCATAACCGTCGAGATCGGGCTTTTTCTCGGGCAAGAATGCCATTTGCACATCGCGGGCGACTTTCATGTCACGATCGAGTTCGCGCTGTTGCAACGCCATTTCGTGCAGTTGGGCATTGTTGATCGCAATGGCGGCCTGCGACGAAATGCTCGCCAGCAGTTCCAAATCTTCCGGCTGAAAACGTTGACGCTGATCGAGCGTATCGATCTGCATCACGCCGAACGCTTTTCCTTCGCTGTCGACGAGCGGCGCACACATCATGCTGCGGATGCGGAAATCGGCGATGCTCTGGCTCAGTTCAAAGCGCTCGTCGGAAGCCGCATCGGCGGACAGAATCGCTTGCTTGGTTTCCATCACATGCCGCACGATGGTCCGGCTGATGCGGAGCGAATCGTTCGCATCTTCGCGCCGCAGGCGCACCCAGCGGGGAATGAGCTGTCCGTTCTGCTCGAGCACGATGAACCCGCGATCGGCTTGCACGAAAATCTTGAACAGGCTCTTCAAGACCTGCGGCAAAACTTCGTCGAGCACCAGGGCCTTGCCGAGGCTTTGGGTGATTTCGACGAGCGCGGCTAGTTTCACTTCAGCACTGGCGGCGATGTGCATGCCGCCGCGGCTTGACGTGCTGACGTCAAGCTTCGACATGATCGTCGAGTTCGACTGGTTCCCTTCATCGTCGACCATCATCGTGCCGAGGCCGGCCCCTTCGGTCAATCGGTTTCGACCGCCAGGCGTGAACGGCACATGCGGCGCGTCGCCTTGAAAGGTAAACGACACTTCGCACACGCGGACGACATCGCCAGTCTTTAGGTGCCGGCGCGATTCGATCTTGTTGGGTTCGTCGTTGAGAAACGTGCCGTTGCGGCTGTTTAGATCTTCGAGGTAATAGTCGTTTCCCTCGCGGACGACGGCCGCATGTTGCCGGCTGACCGCGCCGACGTCGATGACGATCTGGCATTCGGGATGGCGGCCCATCACCGTTTTGTCGGCGCGCAGTTCGTACTTCTTGCCGGCCTGAGGTCCGTTATTCGCCGACAGATGAAACATAGTGCAACGATCTCAGCGCATAGCGCAGCAGGCGAGGAAAGCGATTACCGACAACCGCAGTGCACGCGATTTTAGTTTTTCGCAGTGGTAAGCGTCAACGCCGCGCCTTAAGCATCCAATTCAAACGCTTGTTTTAGCCAGCGACGGACTTGCAGGTCGATATCGGTGAGTTTGCTGATCGCCACCTTATGCGTAATGCGATTTTTCTTCGCCAGGCCGCCAGTCTCGCGCAGGCGCGCGGTGAAGGGTTCATCCTGCAGGGCAAAGCCCAAATCGATGCGTGAGTTCGACGCCGGCTTGATTTCGGCAAATACATGCTTGCGATACAGCGGCACGATGGTCTTGCAAGGACAAATGTGAATCCCCTCAAGCGCTTGCGCCAGCTCGATCAGTTTGTCATGCAACGGCCGCAGCGATTGCCGTGCGCCGCTGTACATCGCCTCGACATACTCGGGCGCGGCGGCGAGATAGCTTGCCGGTGTGTTCTCAGCCATTCCCAGTGATTTGCCAAAGGCACGCTCCGCCAGCCACCACGCCGTGTTCGTGCCGAGCGAATACTGCGTCTTGAGCCATTCGCGGGCTTGCTTCTCGTCGGCCGGGCCTGCCGCGCGAATGTGCTTCGTCCACTCGTCGACCGAGCGGCCCGTTTTGCCTTTCAGTTCAGCCATCCACTTCTGCACCATCGTGATGCCCGGATGCACGCTATAGATGACGGAAGTACCGGGCCGGGATTGAAATGCGTTCGTGGCCACAGAGATGATCTTCACCCGCGTCTTGGCTGGTGAACGTTTGACAGCAACAGCAGGCTTCTTTCGCGCAGTAGCAGATTTCGCAGCGGACATGGCGGGCTCGAATCGTGGGGAGAGCAGCAAGGAGCGAGGCTGGCCGTTAGTATTGCATCTGGGCTGGGGCGGGTCGATACTTTTCTGGGCAAGTTCTTGGGTTGGCGAAGTTCCAGATCAGGCGAATCGTTTTGCTGGCGATTTCCACCCCGGCAGCCTCGCCCGCCTCGCCCACTCAGAAAATGCCGCTCGATTTACGTCTTTGGCAATCGCTTCGCAGCCCAGACTGCGAGTTTTTCACGGAAGATTTTCGCGTTGTGCCGGATATCAACCGGCAGCGACGGATGGATGAAGAACGTTTCAATTTCCCGCGTGTGAGCCTGCTGACCGCCAAGCTGTTTCAATTCCGCAAGCAACTTGCTGCTGGTAGCGCCATCCTTCGGCAGATGTTCAGGCCAAGGTTCCACGATGATCACCGGCCGTTGCTTACCGGCGGGACCGACGCCGACGAGGGCGCTGCGGTAGACGTGCGGATGTTGATTGAAAATCGCTTCACAGGGAATCGTGAAGAGCGTTTGTGTCGCCGTGATCACGCGATGCGCTTTGCGGCCGCAGAACCAGAAGCGTTCACCGCGTGGATTGTCGGCTGGCGTTGGTTCGAGATAACCAACATCACCCATCCGATGCCAAAAGGTGTCGCCATCGGCAATCTTATGCAGTGGGTTGCAATCGGTCCGCGTCACATATTCGCTGGTCACGACGGGCCCACGGACAATCAGCTCGCCAATCTCGCCGTGGGGGAGCTCGCGCACTTGCGCGATGCTGGTCAGCGGACCATCGTCGATGGCAATCACCTTCCATTCGATGCCGGGAAACCGACGGCCCACACAAGTTCCCGCGCCTGTCGCACTTTTTGCCGCGGTTTCGCGAAGCACTTCGCTCGCGGCGATCGAAGCCACGGGCAACGCTTCGGTGGCGCCATACGGGGTGTGAATATCGCCATCGACCGGAATGGCATTCTTCATCCGCTGCAGCACATGCGGCGGCACCGGCGCACCAGCCGACATGATCCGCTTGAGCGAGGCGAGCTGAATGTTGTTCTGTTCACAATAGCGACCAACCACATTCCAGAGCGCCGGCGAACCAAAGGCTTGCGTCACTTGCCAATCGTTCACGGCTTCGATGATGTTGCGTGGATTCACCTTTGCAGGCCGCGTGGGATCCATATCGGGAATGATCGTCGTCACGCCCATCGCGCAATTGAAGAGCGCAAAGAGCGGAAAACCCGGTAGATCGATTTCACCTGGCTGGATTTGGTAGAAGTCCCGAATCTCATCGGCCTGGCGGTTGAAATTGCCGTGGCGATAAAGCACACCTTTCGGTGGCCCGGTACTACCCGTGGTGAAAATGATCGCGGCGGGATCTTCCGGTTTGGTGATCGGCGGCGTGAGCGGCGCATTCAGGTTACGCAATTGTTTCAGCGTCTGGCCGCCCCAAAACCACCGGCGGCCCACGGTGACATTGAACTTCGCTCGCGGAAAGCGTCCTCGTAACAGGACGCGCACGGCCTGTGCGAGAGGAATCCCGATGAAACCATCGGGCTGGCTATCGCTGAGGCAGCGAATCAAATTGCCGCGGCCCATACCAGGATCAATGAGCACCTGCACGACGCCCGCTTTGAAGAGGGCAAAGACCAGCGAGATGAAATCGATGCTCGGCGGCACCGCGAGCACCAGCTTCATGCCGGGACGCACACCCATCGCGTGCAGCCCCGCCGCGATGCGGTTGGTGTCGTCGTCGAGTTCGCGAAAAGTCAGTTGGACATATTGGCGTTTGCCCGCAGCGTTGCGACCAAGCGGCATCGCGATAGCGACGCCATCAGGATTCTGCCTCGCTGTTTCACTGAGGCGAAAACCCACATTATTCGCCAGCGCCTGGCGATCGCCGACAAGATTCACAACCGGGCTCTCCCGGCAGTTGACCGCCTCGACATAAACGAGTTAAACATCCCAGGCAGTATCGGGCCATGGAGAAAATTGGTCAACGAGGGCAAGTCGCACTTCGACCACGTTGCACGCCAGAGCACCCTAACTGGCAAGCGGGAAATAGGGGCCGAGGCATCAAGATGCTTCCGCTGGTAAAAAAACAAAAAACTCGCTAGTTGAAACGCACTTGATGAGTCGTTCACATATCGCTTCTATTCTGGGCCGAGCACGCTGCTTTTGCAGCCGGACAGCATTCGGCACTGGAGCGCCTGGGGAAGAGCGATCGCGTGACTGTTCAAAATGGTCTCTGGTCCATGGGGATCGGCCGTCGATCTGACGATACAAGCATTTGAAGATGGTGCCGTACCCGAACGCCCGATAGGCCGGAAGCTTCGCTCGAACGACGCTACCCATGGCTGCAGACCTTGTTTAGGGCGAAGTGTGTTATCGCAGCTGTTCGTCATCCTCAGCTCTCACCAACCGCAACAGGCTTTCGCGTTTGGTGAGCAGAATCTCCGCTTTACTGTGCATTCGATAGGCGGATTCGTGAACTGCAGCCTCGTCCACACGGCCTTGCTGCCGCAGCACCTCTGCGAGCGTGAAATGTGAATCCGCATACGTGGGCACCAGTTCCAGGGCGTGCTGCAACGCTGCCGTGGCATTCACCCAATCACCGCGATGCGCAAAGACACTTCCCAGGTTATGCCAGGCCATCGCAAAGTTGGGGGCCAGTAGCGTTGCCCGTTGAAAGGCCTTCAATGCTTGTTGGTCGAAGCCAAGTTGAAACAGCACGTTGCCCAGATCGAAATGCAACGTGGGATGATCCGGCTTCAGTTCGAGCGCGCGTTCATAGGTTTGCCTCGCCTCGGCCAGTCGGCCATCGGCTTCGAACGCCAACGCTTGATCGCACAGGTCATGAAAACCACGCTCGATTGACGCGGCATAAAGCGTCGGCGATTCATCGGCGTGAGATTCAAAGTCAAAATACTGCTGGCCGGTCTGATCGATCAACTGATCGCGCAAGCGCAGCAACACGCGGCCGTCGTGTTCGATGTTCGTCCACAAGTCATACAGCGATTCCCGATGCGGCAGCAGGTCCTGCGTCCGCTCCACGCCGCGGCGAATCGCGGCGAGCGAAGCGCCGCCGTCGAGCAATTCCTTCAGGTGCTTGATGAAGGACACCTGGTGGTAATCGAAGTACGGCAGCGAAAACTTTTCCGCAACCGGCCGCAGCAGCCCGGCTCGCAACCAACGACGCAAGTGAACAACTGGAATCTCCAAGATGCGACTAAGATCTGTCAGCGTGTGCGGACCGCGAATCGCGCTGGCGGAATTGCCGAGGCCCAGTTGTTCGAGAAACTGTTCTTCGTTGAGAAACTCGATCGGATAGCCATACGCGACTAATCGTCGCGCGCGTGTCAGAGTTTGTCCGAGTGAAGGTGTCTGAGTGGTTGAATCCTTCGCTGCGGCACGCATTACCGGATCTCCCATTACGAGAAGAAAGCCGGTGCGACGTGGGTTTTGTAAAAACTCGCCGCCACAGGAAGTAACAAGCCGCGCCAGTTCGGCATGCGTCATCGAAGCCAATCGGCCGGCGACGCAGACACGACGATCCTTCAAAAAAGTTGGGTTCAGATTCGCGAGATCATCCATGTCGAACGATTGGCTTTAGCCGTGTTGCCGGCGATCGGCAGTTGCCTCGCGCGTCGAAACGCTGCGCGAAAGTCGCGGCACGATGCGCGCTGCCGAACTGCCCGTCGCCTGTTTCGCCGGATAATACCATGGCGGCGATTCGCCCGCCGCGGTGCGATAACCATCGACGCGGCACGCCTCAAGCACGCGGTCCGCTTCCTCGTGCACCAAGTCCCAGGCCAACTCCGTCTGATCTTCCTTCGTCACCGGACCGGCGATTTCATTTCCTTCCGCATCCAAGTACCGCACAGCGAGCACTTCGACGGCTTCGATCGTCGGCCCCCATTCGGCATGCGGTTCATCGGCCGGATCGTAATCGAGCCAACCATAATGCACGCGCAGCTCCAAGTTGCGGCCGTGAGGGGCGTAGTCTTCGTCTTCGATGACGTAAGCAATGCTGCCTGCGGTGCTCATGGGTTGCGCCTGGGTTCGCGGAATGGTCTCAACTCCTATTACAATAGTGAGTTAGCGGCAATGCAAGCAACGCTAGCTTTGCCCAGGTTTCCTGGCAAATCTCCGGTCGACGGACTGTTGTGCGGGATTTAGCGAATGGCGGGTCAATAAACGTCATGTCTGATTACTTCGACCGCATCGGCGATGAATGGCGTCAGCGAGCTCCGGAGCTTGCGGCGTGGGCGATGGCTCATCTCGTCAATCGCACTGATGTCTGGGGCCGCTACCTCTCGCTCAAGCAGCGGAAGAGCGAGTTCGGCTCGCAGAACACGGCGATCACGGCTCCCTTTCGCGAGGAACGCGGCAAGGTCTTTTTGAATGAGACCTCACTGAAAAAACATTTCAAAGCCCGCGAAGTTGGCGGCGTCTTGGGTTTGCACAGCACCAGTACCGACCTTACCTCCCGCTGGCTGGCGATCGATATCGACCTGCACGATGAAGATGATCTGTCCGCAAGTCCGCAGCAAAACTTTGTTGCGGCGGCTGGCTGGCGTGAAAAACTTGTTGAACTCGGATGTGATCCTCTTCTGTACGACTCGAACGGCAAGGGCGGATTCCATTTAATCACGCTGTTCGCCGAGCCGCTGGAAACCCGCAGCGTAAATCGGTTCGCCAAGCAATTGATCGCCGATTTCGCCCGCCGTGGTCTCGACCAAGAACCCGAGATTTTCCCCAACAATCCCGTCTGGGACCATTATGGAAGTTGGCTGCGACTGCCCGGCCGGCATCACACGCGCGAGCACTATACGCGCGTCTTCAACGACGAACCCTGGGCCGAGGGAGACAACCTCTGGCTCGAAGGTCACGATGCGATCGATCGCATCTTGCGAACGCAGCCGCTAGCTGGCGACGTCGCCGCAAGCTTGGGACTCGTTCGCGCGCGGCGCACCGTGTGCCTCGACTTCGACGGCGTGCTCCACTCGTATCGATCCGGTTGGTGCGGCGCCGAGATCATTCCAGATCCGCCGATCCATGGCACCCGCGCAGCCGTCGCGCAGTTGCGCAAGCGATTTCGCGTCGTCGTCCATTCCGCCCGTTGCGCCACCGACGCCGGGGTTGCCGCCGTCTCTGCCTGGCTGCAAAAGCACGGCATTGAGGTCGACGAGGTCTGCCGCTTCAAACCGCCAGCGGCCATTTATGTCGACGACCGCGCTGTGCCATTCCGCGGCGACTGGCAGCAGACCATCGGCGACATTCACGACTTCCGTAAATAGCCACTCCAGCTTCCGAGTACGGTACGTCGATCAATGGGCGACTAAGACGTCGTTGGTCATTGTTGGATTTGTTTCGCACGCGGTTACACAATGCAGGTCCGTCGCCAGCAAGGCGTTGAGTTGCTCCTCGGGCGGCAGCAGAAGTTGCACTTCGTCGTCGACGATCCTCACCGGAAAGACCTTCACCGACATTTCATCGCCAGTCAGGCACTCTCCTGATTGCAACGAGAAGGTCTTCTTGTGAAGTGGGCAGGCCACCTTGGGCGTATCGCCTTGGCTGCCGATGATGCCGCGGGAGAGGACGAAGGCGCGCTTGTGCGGGCACATGTTCTGGCTCGCGTACCATTCATTGCGGCTGGCGAAGTGAAACACAGCGAGCTGCACTTTGCCGTACTTCACCGTGGCGCCGCCTTCGACCGGGAAGTCGGCAACCTGCCCCATTGCGACCCAGCGAGGTTCGGCATCTTCGCGCGGCTGACGCTTCTTTTTGATCTCAGCAGCGGCAACTGCGGCCGGCGAGAGAACTGGCAGTGACTCGCCGTCCTTGAGCCAATCGGCAGGCCGATTCTGGCCACGCTCAGTGATGATCTCGATGCCGGTTTCCGTTTCGTCGGTATTGACGAACTGTTGGAATTGCTTGCGGCGCTCGGGATTGTTGACGACCTCCGTCCACTCGCATTGATACGTATCGACAAGGTGCTGCAAACGACGTTCGAGCTCAGCGCAGATGCCGAGCTTATCGTCGATGATCACCGCTCGCAGGTGTTCGATGCCGCCTTCCATGCTCTCCAGCCAGACGCTGGTGCGAGTCAAGCGATCGGCCGTCTGAATGTAGAACATCAGAAAGCGATCGATGTATTTGAGCGCCGTTTCTTCATCCAGATCGCTTGCGAGCAGGTCCGCATGTCGAGGCTTCGAGCCGCCGTTCCCGCAGACGTAGAGGTTGTAGCCTTTCTCCGTGGCGATCAGGCCGAAGTCCTTTGATTGAGCCTCAGCACACTCGCGAATACAACCCGAGACGGCCGATTTGAGTTTGTGTGGTGCGCGAATGCCGCGATATCGCTTTTCAACACGAATCGCGAAGCCCACCGAGTCTTGCACACCATATCGGCACCACGTCGAACCGACGCAACTCTTCACGGTGCGGAGCGCCTTGCCATACGCATGGCCGCTTTCCATGCCGGCCGCGATGACTTCTTCCCAAATGTCGGGAAGTTGTTGAACTTGAGCGCCGAAAAGATCGACGCGCTGACCACCGGTGATCTTGGTGTAGAGGCCGTACTTCGTGGCGATGTTTCCGAGCGCGATTAATTGAGCAGGCGTGATCTCGCCGCCGGGCACACGCGGAACTACTGAGTACAGGCCTCCACGTTGGATGTTTGCCAGAAATCGATCGTTCGTATCTTGCAGCGTCTGATGCGGGCGATCGAGGATGTTGTCGTTCCACAAACTGGCCAGGATCGACGCTACCGTCGGCTTGCAGATCTCGCAGCCGTGCCCTTTGCCATGGCTCTTGATGAGTTCGTCGAAGGTTTTGATTTCTTTGACCTTGACGATCTGAAACAAGTCTTGCCGCGTGTAGGCGAAGTGCTCACAAAGGTCTTTGTTGACTGATTTGCCCGCCGCTTTCAGTTGGGCGTTCAGAATATTGGTGACCAGCGGAACGCAACCACCACAACCGGTTCCTGCTTTGGTGCATTGCTTCACGGCACCGATCGTGGTCAAACCTTGTTTGTTGATCGCCGTGCAGATGTCGCCGTGAGTCACGTTGTTGCACGAGCAAACCTGCGTTTCGGGCGTCATTTTCGGACCGATCGAAGCTCCGGTCTTCGATCCGACAATTAATTCTGCTGGCGGACACGGCAACGGATCGGCGCTCTTGCTCAGCATCAGCAAGTTCGAATACTCGCTGGCGTCGCCGACGAGTACGCCGCCTACAAGTCGCTTGCCATCGTGGCTGAACAGCAGCTTCTTGTAGACACCGCCAAATGGATCTTCGAACGAAAGCGCGCGGGCCCTTTCGGGCTTCGCTTCGTAATCGCCAAAGCTGGCGACGTCGATGCCCATCAGCTTCAACTTCGTCGACATGTCGGCGCCGGTGAACGGCACGTACGCCAAGCCTGTGAGTTGGCGAGCAACTTGCTCGGCCATGGTGTAACCAGGTGCGACGAGTCCATAGATCATGCCGCAATGCAAAGCCACTTCGCCGACCGCGTAGATGTCCGGATCCGATGTCTGCAAGCTGTCGTTTACCAGCACGCCGCCGCGCTCACCCAGCGTCAGACCGCACGCTTTGGCAACCTCGTCGCGCGGGCGAATGCCGGCAGAGACAATCACCATCTCAACATCCAAGCGCGTACCATCGTTAAAGAGCATCGCCGCGACACCTTTGTCGCCGAGGATCTCCTTGGTGGATTTGTTCAAATGAACCTTGACGCCCAGGCTCTCAATTTTTTGCACGAGAATCCGCGAACCCACGTCGTCAACTTGCCGCGGCATCAAGCGCGGGGCGAATTCAATGACATGGGTTTCCAGTCCCAAATCGAACGCAGCCTTTGCGGCTTCGAGGCCGAGCAAGCCGCCGCCGATGACCGCGGCCCGCTTCGCTTCTGCCGAATAGCGGACGATTTGCTGCAAATCGTCAATCGTTCGATAGACAAAGACGCCGCGCTTCTGAATGCCGGGAACTGGCGGCACGAATGGAATCGAGCCTGTGGCAAGAATGATCTTGTCGTAACCAACGGCCAGTCCTTTGTCGGAATGCACGATCTTGTTCTTGCGATCAATCTTGGCCGCGCGATCGCCGATATGCAGTTCGATTCCTTGCTCTTGGTACCATCCTTGCCGCGCGAGCATTAGCTTTTCTGGATCGCGGTGCGCAAAGAAGGACGTCAGCCCCACGCGGTCGTAGGCAGCTCGTGGTTCTTCGCAAAAAGTGACGATGCGGTATTCACCGGCGGTATCGAACTCGATCAGCTTTTCGCAGAAGCGATGTCCGACCATGCCATTGCCAATGACGACGATGGTTTTTTTGTGATTCATTGGCTGACAATCTCCGCGAACGAAGGGAAACGCCGCGAGGAGTAAACCGGTGTCTGCTAGACCACCGATTGCCCATGAAATGTTCGCGCCGCTGCGGTCCGCTTGAAAGCAAGTGATGGGCCACCGAGAGGACCCAGGAACTCCAACGCAACCACACAGCACGCAACTGCCGGAAAAACGAGCTGTCCTGCAAAGACGGACGCAAATACAGGCTTTCACCGCATTTTTGCTGCCTTGCTTTTAGGCAAAACAAAGCCAAGAGAACCGGCAGTGGCGCGTCGGCAGGTGGTTACAGAGAGACCACCGGCCGTTTGCTTTGTGGACCACAACAGCGCTAAACAAACAACTCGCGGATCGGTTCGCCGTAGGGGAGCAGACGGATCGGGCGACCACTTTCGTTGAGATAATGGCGGGTCGTGTCGATGCCCAGATGATCGTAGATCGTCGCCAGCACGTCGTGCGGCGGCTTGGGATTATCCTTGGGGAACGCGCCCTTTGCATCCGAAGAACCAACGACGCGTCCACCTTTCACTTTGCCGCCGGCGAGAGCAGCACTGAAGACATTCGGATAGTGATCGCGGCCGGCGTTATTGTTCACCCGTGGTGTGCGGCCAAATTCACCCCACGCAACGACGAGCGTTGTTTCGAGCAAGCCACGTTCATGCAGGTCGTTGATCAGCGCCGTATAAGCTTGGTCCCAGCGTGGCAAAAAGCCGCGGCGCAACGAGTCAAAGCCTTGCACGTGCGTATCCCACCAACGGAGATCGACCGTCACGAGTCGCACACCCGCTTCCACAAGACGCCGCGCGAGCAACATCCGTTGACTCCACGCTGGAGCGCCGCAGCGCGTCGGATCGCCCGGATCAAAGGCCGGTGCGAAGCCATATTTTTCCCGCAATGCCTGTGGCTCTTGGTCGAGATCAAAGGCCCGCTGCGCTTCGGGCGAAAGCAGCATATCCACCGCCTTTTGGCCGAAGCGGTCCATCCCTTCCATGCGCCCGCTGACGTCAACGGCAGTCTTCAGCTTATCGAGACCGCTCAGCAATTGCCGCCGCGAATCGAGTCGCTCGACCGAAAGTCCCTCGGCCAACGCAAAGTTCTGCACTTTGAACGGACCTGTTTGAGCAGGATCAGCTCCGGTTTCAAACGGCTTATTCGCCACGCCCAGATAGGCCGAACCGGTGCCTGGCACCATCTTGGGAATCATCACGTAAGCCGGCAACTTGGGATTGAGCGGACCAAGTTGATCGGCAACGTACGCGCCGCAGCTGGGATGCTTGTTTTCATCGGGATTCAAGCCGGGACCATAACCGGTAAAGCACATCTGGTCGCCAGTGCTATGGCCAGCGTCGAGATGGTTCAGGCTCCGCACGATCGACCACTTATCCATGATCTTGCCGGTCATCGGCAGCATGTCGGTCAATTGAATTCCCGGCACTGAACTGTTGACCGTGCCGAATTCGCCGCGGAACTCTTCGGGAGCATCCGGCTTGGGATCCCACATGTCGATATGACTGGGCCCGCCCCGCATCCAGAGAATGATGACGTTGTTCTTCTGCTTGGCGTGAGCCTGATGATTTCCCTTTTGTTCCGCGGCAGTCGCTTCGCTGCGCAACAAATTGGCGAGCGACAGACCTGCGGTTCCCAACACACCGGCATGCACGAAGCCGCGGCGAGTGATCGATCCTTGATCGTTGCCGGCTTGTTGGCGCAGTTGCGAACAAGCACGGCCCAGACTCATCTGTTGCAAATCGCGGTGTGACAGCATCGGCAGGCTCGCTCCAGGAGGGATGGAAATAAGCGAGGGCGGGGTGATATCTAACCTCCTTTATATATCGGCTGCCTGTGGGAATCGCAACGGAAATCGAGGAAAAAACCGGGCGATTCAATTCCCTCTCACGAGCCCGAAGCGCCAGCAAAGGAGCAACGCCGATTCGCTTGCGCTTCAGGTTCGTGATGTCACCCATGCCGCCGGAAGGTGCGATTCACCGCCCTTCCGGCCTGTTGCGTTTCCTGCCAGGCAACACTTCAACCCCGCCTTCAAAAGAACTGCACCCCCAAAATCGGCAACCTCTTGTTTGCCATCCACTTACGCCGAACCAGCCAACAACAGAATGCCTAAAAGTGTTGCTTTCTGTTGCATTCTGTTGCGTTCTCAACAGCGCCTGTTGCTCTGCTGAACAGCAACTGTTGCCTTCTGTTGTGGCGATCGGCAAATTCGCTTTGGGCAGCATCTCAACCCTTAACCGGCAACTAGCGCGACCGAGCTGCTGAACTCTCGCGGCAACTGCAACCGGGCACAAGAAATGGTTTACCGACGCTTGGCAGAATCCGCCAATCGTTTCGTCTACCAAGTTGCCAAGGAGCAAATGTTAATCAATCTGCATTGTATTCAATTGTACACTCTCGTCAAGTAAGGGGTTTGCATTCCAGCGCAAGCAACTGGCCACGCTATCGCCTTAGGACTGAGCACTGCTCTGTCCAAACAGTCGGTACCAGCCCTGATTTGCAATTCGGCTGCATTGCGACGGAGCAGATCGCGCGATCTGCGGCGATTGCTCTTCCCCTGCACGCTGAAAACGAGGAGAGTTCGCGGCCATGCTAAGGTTGCCGGGGTGCGCTCGCAGCCTGCGTACTGGCAGCAACGGCTGACGACGGCCTCCGAAAGACCGTTGGTGCCGGTTTTGATTGTTTTCCGGTTGTTCGTTCTTTGCGGAACATGAGGACTTTGCCATGAAAATTCAGCTTCCTGCCTGGTCGGTATTGGTACTCCTCAATGGCGTCGGATTGTGCGTGCTAGGTTTTTACAGCACGACTGGCGCTGCGCCACAAGGTGGCCAGCCGCCGTTTCAGAACTCCGTCGAACAGCGCAGCGAAATGGTTCGTGAACTGCGCGAAATTAAAGAACTGCTGAAGGAGCAAAATGCCCTGCTCCGCAGCAACGCCAAAACCGATGCCTCCGAGAAGCCCAAACGCTGAGCCGACTTGCATCCGCCGATCGCGGATCGTGGCTGCGCTTGCGCGCGGCTTCTCCTTGACGGAAATGATGGTGGTCCTCACCATTCTCGGCATTCTCGCGGCCATCACAATTCCGTATTTCGAAACCTCGGCTGTCGATCAGTTGCAAAATGGCGCCACGATTCTGGTCGCCGATATCGATTACGCGCGCAACCTCGCGATCGCTAACGGCTCCGACTACCGTCTTACTTTTCAGCCCGCCGACAATCGTTATCAACTGACGCACAGCGGGAGCAATTCTTTGCTGCACGCGTTGCCGAGTTCGCCATTTAAATTGGCAACCGACTCCGCGATGACCCAAACCACGCGGCTCGATCAACAGTCGGTTGGAACTGGGGAACTAAAGCTACTCGGCGCTCTGCGTGCGACCGGCAGCACCGCTGAACTGACGAACGTCACGTTTACTCCGCTGGGCAGCACCAGCATCACCGACGATACGCTCGTGTGGCTCACATCCGGGATCGGTACTGCTCGGCGTTACCTCGCCGTGCGCGTTTCGGCCGTCACTGGACTGGCCACGGTCGAACCGCTGACTGCGACTCCTCCCACGGGCCTCGCTGCCCTTTCCTCGCTTCGCTAACCAACCCTTGTAGATCCCTTTTATGATCAGCTGGCTTGGCACACATCGCTGCGGACCAATCGGCGTCGACCTGGGCGCGCGCTCGATCAAGCTCGTGCAGTTTTCCAGCGATCGCACGAAGTTGATCGGTGCTTGCCGTTGGGAACTACCGCCGATCGCTCCGAACACCACCTTTGATCAGCACGTGCAGCGCTGGTCCGATGGTTTGACGAAAGCCCTCGAAGGCCACTCGTTCCGTGGCCGAGACGTTGTCGTTTGTCTCGGCGATCGTCAGCTGTTTCTGCAAAACGTCCGCGTGCCGCGCGAGATGGGCGCTCAAATGCATCGGCTCGTGGCGCAAGAAGCGGCTGGCCGCTTGCCCTTTGCTGTCGACGAAGCAGAAATGCGCTTTGTCGAAGCAGCCGACGTGCGCCAAGGCGATGCCACCCTGCGCGAAGTGATTGTCTTTGCCTGCCAGCGGACGGTGCTGCAGCAAACGTTGCAGCTCGTCGAAGCCGCCAATCTGAATCCGGTCGCCGTCGATGTGGAGCCAGCCGCGTTAGCTCGCTGCTATGCGGCTCAGTTTCGGCGTGAAGACGACAAGAACGACCGCTCGCTGATTGTGCACTTTGGCTTTTCGCGCACGGCCGCCGTAATTGCCCAAGGGGGCGAGATGCTGTTCGTCAAATACATCGATATCGGCGGCTCGCATCTCGATGCTTCGATCGCCCGCCATCTGAAAATGGATGCCGCCGAAGCGGCGCTCCTTCGCAAACACAACGGCGACCGCCGCAGCGATATGCAGGATCCGGAAGTGGCCCGCAGCGTAGCCGAAGCGAGCCGCCCTGTGATTGAACGGCTGGGGGGCGAACTCGCGATGTGCGTCCGCTATCACAGCGTCACATTCCGTGGCCAATCGCTGACGCGGATGGTGCTCGGCGGCGGCGAAGCAACTCCGCAACTGCTCGAAGCCCTGGGCCGGCACTTGGATTTGAAGTGCGAGATCAGCGATCCATTTCGCGCCTTTGCCGGCGCGCCAAACCTCGGCCGCAAAGGTCAATGGGATGTCGCTGCGGGCCTTGCACTCCGAGAAATGAATTAGGGAATTGAACGAACGATTCGTGCTATGAACATGCAATCCATCGACTTTCTGCCAGCACATTACCGCGAGCGGCGCAAGCAGCGCCGCGTGCGTTGGTGGTGGGCGTTGATTGTCTGTTTGTTCGGCGGCATAGTGCTCACAACCGCGAGTCTGCAGTGGCTCAATGTGCAGCGCGTCAAGCGAGAACTCAATGAACTTGAATCGCAATGCGTCGCCTTTCGGCAACTCGATCAGCAATTGCTCGAAATCGAAGCTAAGGCCGCGGCGCTCAGTCACCACGCCAACCTTTACACTTTTCTGAAACATCCTTGGCCCAGGACGCAAATTCTCGCAGCCGTGATTCATCCGCTGCCGCGGGAAGTGCAGCTAACGAGCATCCGCATCTCCGAATCGCTCATTGCCAAAAAGAATGCGCCGGTGGCCTCGCCCGAGACAACTGCCGAACAAGCCAGGCCTGCGCACCCAGCGATCGCCGACCTGCAGCAACTGCACGACATGCATGAAGCACAAAAAATCGTCGTGCTGATCGAGGGCTCCGTGAAAGAAGCCGAAACGTTGCATCAGTATTTGGAAGCGCTGGGCAATCATCCATTGATCGCCGAAGCGCGGCTCAACAGTATGGAATCGCGCAAGCTCGAAACGCATTCGCTGGTCGTATTTCAATTGCATGTCGCCGTGAAGTCGGGACACGGCTTGAGCGATGGTCCCTCAGGTCCGTTATTGCCTGTGGAAACACAATCCGTGGAAGTCACGCCGGCCGAAACTGCCGGACTCGAAGAGGAGACTCTGCGATGAACTTCGTCAAGTACTGCCCGATCGTCCCTGAAGAGCCGCAGCCTGAGCCACGCATGACGCAGTGGTCGCAGGGCATTGCGATGTTCGCGGCCTTCGTGATTCCGTTCATTTTGTTGCTGACGAGTGCTCGGTACCGCGTGTTTGTCGCCCAGGCACAACACGCCCTTGACGCCGTGACGCCGGTTGAAGCGAAATTCCCAGACGTCCTCCGCCCCTGGAAAGCTCCGAGCCATGACCAAAAAAACCACGAGTAACCGCAGCCTGCCTTCCTGGCTGGTGACCGGCGTGGTTGCCACCATGGCAGTGCTTTACACGCTGTTGGTATTTCTGCCGACGCAGCGAAAAACCGCTGCGCTCAAATCGAAGAAATACGAACTGATGCAATATGTCGCCAATCGGCTGAAGACGCACGAGAAGATCGAGCAAGCGCGGCAGCGACAAGCGCAAGTTGAACAAGTCAGCCTCGCCTGGCAAAAAAATGCGCCCGATGTCGGCGAAGTGGGCCGCGTCCTCTCGAGCATCACATTGCATGCCCGCAAAGCCGGCGTGACCTTGCAGAAGTTCGACCCCGAGCCGCAAGTCCCTTTGCAAACGGTCGTCCAGCAGCCCATCACCGTTGCCCTCGAAGGGGACTTTGAAGAAATTTTCGATTTTTTGCACCGCTTAGAAACATTGCCTCACCGGGTTTGGATCTCCAACTTCACGCTATCACCGTCGTCTGAGGATGCGCAAACCCTGCGGGCTGAAATGACTTTGACGATTTTCGCCGACCTTGCCGAAAATTCCGCACAGGCAAAGTCAACCTGACCGATGAACCAATTAAGCGCTGCGGCGCTGCCCGATCAACCCGTTGTGTAATCCCCAGCAACAGCCCTGCGTAACCGCAGCAAGAACAGAGCAGGCAAAACTGTGAAGCTAGATAAACTGCTAAAGCGATTGAAGCGAGACGCAGCCGCGAGCCCGCAAAAGGCGGGGGCGCTTGGCTTGATGGTGCTGGTTGCGCTCTACTTCTGGGCGCCGCTCGTTATGAAATTTCTGCCGAAAGGCAAGGCCAAGCCCGGTGCTGCCGCGGCTGTTCCGGTGCTGCTGGGTGACGATCCGGTCCTCGTGAAAGCGGTCGTGCATCCGGCGACCGATAGCACGCATTGGGACCAGGTGCGCGATGTCGTGGCCAAGGACCAGCTGATGCTCGCCACGGATGCTCATCCCAGCTGGCACAATCCCTTTACGCCGTTGCAGCCTGACGACGAACCGAAAACCAAGTCGCAACCCACGACGGAAATTCCCCAACCTGATCTCAAAACCCTCTCTGCAGCACCTGCGATTGATGCGGAAATAGCTCAGCAACAATTGTCGACCGTTTCGCTCTCGAGCGTGCTCGTCGGCAAGCGGAGCGTATCAGCCGTGATCCGCGGCAAGCTGTATCGCGTCGGCGATGTCTTATCCTTTGGCGGAGACAATGGTGCACCCGCTGTCGAGTTTCGCATTACTGCCATCGATGAGCAGGGCGTCGATTTAAAGTACGACAATAAACCATTTCGACTCGAACGGCCCAAAACCACGCTCGCGACCGGCGAGTTGCAACGCAATTAGAGCGTTAGCCAGACCAAGTTCAATTCAGGTCAGGGACGACCATGCCGAACGCACTACGAATCTTGATTCTCGGGGCCTGTGCCGCCGTTGGCTTGGGAGTGGCTGTTGCGCTCGCCATGAAGCAGCCGTCGCCGGAGCGTGCACCCGACTTGCCGGTAACCCCCGCGAGCACCGCGATTGCAGGTGCTCCACCGCAGCCGCCGGCGCCTCCAGCTCCGGCGCCTGAGCCAGCGCCGCAGTTGCCGGAACTCGCTGCCTATCGCCGCGCCGTCACCGGGCAAATCGGTGATTTGCAAGACAGCATCGAAGTGCTCGATCGCAATGCGCAAAAGCAGCAGCGCTTTCTCAGCGACATTCTGTCGAACTTGCAGCAACAAGAAGAACAGCGACAGAATCCGCCGCCGTTGCCCACGCCGCCGCCAGCCATCCAGCCGCCGCAACCACTGCCGCCCGTTGAACCATTGCCGGCCGTGCCGGCAAAACCGCAGCCGCAAATTTCGCGCGACAATCGCGACGGCGCCAAGCTCTCGATGAATGCGAAAGACGAAGACATTCGTCTCGTGTTGCAAATGCTCAGCGAGCAGGGGGGCTTGAACATCATTGCCAGCAAGAGCGTCACCGGCACCGTTACGGCTTCGCTCGCGGGGCTTGATTTGGAAACGATGCTCTCCGTGATTCTGAAATCGACGGGCTACATTGCTCGCCGCGAAGGGGAAGTGATCTACGTCGGCACGCCGGCGGATTTCGCGGCGATGGATCAAACCGAAGATCGGATCCTCACCCGCGTGTATCGCCCCAACTACATCAAGGCAGCTGATCTGCAGGCCCTCTTCACTTCACTCCTTTCTCCGGAGGTTGGCAAAGTAACGGTTTCGACGCCGGCTGAAGTCGACATTCCCGCTGATCAAGTCAAAACCGGCGGCAATAATCTCGCCGGCACCGATGTGGTGATCGTTCGCGATTATGAAGCGGTGCTCAAGCAACTCGATCAGATTTTTATCGATGTCGATTGCCGGCCCACGCAAGTTTCGATCGAAGCGATGATCCTCAGCGTCAAGCTGTCGGACAAGTACAAAATGGGCGTCAACTTTGCCGCCCTGCGCGGCAACGACAATGTCGCGCTGATCAGCGGCAGCCCGCTCGCGACGCTGGCAGCCATTGATGTCACCGAGGGCGGACTCAAGTTCGGGTATCTCGACAACAACCTGTCGCTGTTCATTAACGCGCTCGAAACGATCGGCGATACCAACGTCATCGCTTCGCCACGTTTGATGTGCCTCAACAAACAGCGGGCTGAAATTCAGATCGGCGAACAACTTGGTTATGTCAGTACGACCGTGACCGAAAACTCTGCCACGCAAACAGTCAACTTTCTCGATGTGGGCACGTTGCTGCGGATTCGTCCGTTCATCAGCCACGACGGTTTGATCCGGATGGAAGTGCATCCGGAACTATCAACGGGCTCTGTCACCGTGCAGCAGGGCCTCACGCTGCCGAACAAGTCGCTGACGCAAGTCACCACGAACGTGATGTGCACCGACGGTTGCACCGTCGTCATCGGCGGGCTGATTCGCGAAGATCTGCAGACCACGACTAACCAAATTCCGTTGCTCGGCAGCCTCCCTTATGTCGGTACCGCGTTTCGGCAAAAGACCGAAGACATCGATCGGACCGAGATCATCGTCCTGATCACGCCGAAGATCATTTCCGATCCGATGATGGGCCAGGAGGGGCAGAAGCTCGGCAACGATTTCACGCAGCGGCAGAGCGTGTATTTCGACAAGATGAGCCCCATCGGCCGCCGCAATTACGGCAATCACTGGCTGCGGAAAGCGCGGGCGGCTTACAACGCACAGGACTATGACCTGTCGTTGCGGCAAGTCAATTTGGCCATTCACTTTGATCCGCTCAATCGCGATGCGATCAACCTGCGGAACGAAGTGGTCGCGGCGGGGGGTTATCAGGACGAGAGCATTCACGATTATCTGAAGTTCGGCTTGCGGCCGTGGGAACGTCGCTACGGCGATTACTCGCGGCAAGGTTCGCCGTGGCAAAAGCCGGAAGGCTTTGGCGACGAAACGGGTTGGCAAGCCATCCCGGATGCCGGCCAACCGGGCAATTTGAAAACACTTGAACGCTTGCCGCCGAACGTGATCATTGCCGATCCGCTCGAACAAGCCACCCGCCTGCCTTAACGATTCCATTTGCTGGAGAACCAACATGCGATCGTTCACGGCCTGCCTGCTGGCCTGCACCACCATCACAATGCTGACCGGTTGCGCCGCTTGGCCCGCAGGTCACACTGCGAAGAAGGCGAAAACGCCCGAGCCCCCGCAAACTTTTGCCGAACGAAAGCGAGACGCCCTGCTCGCCTTCGAACGCCAACGCGACGCGGCCCAAGTGCAGGCGGCCATCAATCACTGGCAACGGGGCGATGCGCAAAAGAGCATTTCCCTGCTCACGGCAGTCATCACCCGCGTTCCGAGCAACGTCAATGCCCGGCTGCGATTGGCAGAGGTTCTCACCGCTCAGGAAGATTTTGCCGGCGCGGAGGTTCAGTTGCGTGAATGCCTCACCCATGCACCGAACTCCGCCGAAGTCCATCACACGCTCGGCATGTTACTGACCGAAGGCCCCGGCCGCGAACAAGAAGCGCAAACACATCTCCGTCGGGCAGCTGAGTTGGATCCCGAGAACCAACTCTACGCCGCGAGCGCTTCCTAGAGATCGCAACATGGTTCCGTCATCGGCCGGTCTCCAACCGCGCTCTGCTCCCTACTTCACTCTTGCCTCATCACCTACGATGAGTCGAAACAGGAGCTTTGAATATGCGTGCGGAGATTATTTCGATTGGCGACGAACTCACCAGCGGCCAGCGGGTCGATACGAATAGCGCGTGGCTGTCACAACGGCTGGGCGAGCTTGGCGTGGGGGTTGCCTTTCATACGACGGTTGCCGACAACCTGGCCGACAACGTGCAGGCCTTCAAAATGGCATGCGAACGGGCTGATCTGGTGATTGCTACCGGAGGTCTGGGGCCAACGGCCGACGATCTCACGCGGCAGGCCGTTGCGGAAATGGCTGGCGTTGACCTGGTCGAAGACGCGGGAGCGCGCGAGCACATCCGCGCGTTGTTCGCCCGGCGGAAACGCGAGATGCCCCCGAACAATCTGGTGCAGGCGTTGTTTCCGCGCGGCAGCCGGGTGGTTCCCAACCCGCATGGGAGTGCGCCTGGAATTGATTTCGATCAGCCGCGGCCAGGGAAGGAACCGGCGCGGCTGTTTTGTTTGCCTGGCGTGCCGGCCGAAATGCAGGAGATGTGGCAAAAGACCGTCCAACCTGCCGTGGTGGCGATGCTCGGGCGGCCGCGGGTCATCCATCATTACCGCGTGAAGTGCTTCGGCGTCGGCGAGAGTGATTTGGAGGCGATGTTGCCCGATCTTATCCGCCGCGGCCGCGTACCCAGCGTGGGTATCACGGTCAGCAAAGCGACCATCACGCTGCGGATCACGGCCGAAGGAGAAACGGTTCCGCTGGCGCGCGATTCGATGCAGCCGACGATTGATGTCATTCATCAATGTCTGGGGAATTTGGTGTTCGGTTATGAAGATGACGAGATGCAGCATGCCGTGCTGCGTGTGCTGCGCGAGCGGCAAAAGACGCTGGCGGTTGTCGAATGGGGCACGGCCGGCCTGGTGCAGCATTGGTTGGGAGAATGCGCCGAGGCGGGCGCGACCTTCCGGGGTGGGCTGGTGCTGCGCGACGCGGCGGGGATCGAGATCTTATCGGGTCTGGCTGCGGAAATGACCAACATGATGGGCCTGGGAAGTGCCGCCGCGATGGGCATTGTTGCGCAGGCGGCGCGGGAACGTTTTGCGGCGGATTTTGCACTCGCAATTGGTCCGCTGCCAGCCGTCGGCCAGAATCTGCAGATTGCGATCGCCGGGCCGCCAGGCGTCGTGCCGCGGGAAATTCCCTTTACGGGACATCCGGATATTTTGAAACCGCGCGCCGCCAAGCAGGCATTGAATCTAGTCCGCTTAGCGGTGCTGGAGACTTAAGCTGGACGCCAGTTAGTGCTTCCGAGGTTTATGCCGCTGCCAGCTGCCTTCGTCGGCTTTCATCTTTTCGATCGCGACTACGACAATGCCGTAACCGGAAAACAACACTCCGGTAAAGATGATGCCGTACTTGATCCAAGCGCGGCGGGCCTCGGCAAGATCGCGGTCGGTCCGCGTTTTGTCGAAGGCAGCCTTGGCGGCGAGATACTCCGCCGAAGTGCGATCCGGTTCGGGGCCACCATCGTGCGAATGGCCTGAGGAATGATCGTGCGATTTTCCATAGCTCGCGCCGTGCATGACTTGCGAGGCTTTTTGAAAAGCCTCGGCTTGCTCGTCCGTCCAAGTGGCAGACGCGGGTAGCGCAGCTTCCGACCAATAGCCGGCAAACATCAGCAGCAGCCCGACGATCATGGCAGCGGCTGCGACAGGGGATTGATTCATAAGTGGTTGCGTCTACGGAGGTGTAACAGCGCCGCCGTCTTCGATGCTGATGAGCCGGGCCATGAGAAATTCGTCGATGTTGTCGGTAAAGATCGAAACATGCCCATCGGCATAGGCGACATTAACGCAGCCGGGATGCAAGCTGCGGGGCGGGGCCGATAAATATCCTGCCGAGCCGGGGCCGTACGTGTTACACGGCATGCGTCGCACTTGCGCATCGGCAGGATCGGTGCAGCTATAGATCATGTCGAGATTCGTGGTCTTCAAATTGTTGGGAGGCTGGGTGGCTCCCAAGCTGGCCGACCAAGGTGTGTAACCCTGCGGATTGCCGGACGAAGAGTTCGAAGTGTCGTGCATGTCGAACGACAGTTGCGAGGCCCCCGACCAAGGCAAAACCCACGCGCCGCGCTGGTCACTCAAGTTGGCCCGGGTGCGCACTTCGGAAAGCATCACGCTGTTCGAAGTCCCTTCGACGGCGATGTCCCGATTGCGATGCGGCTGATGCGAGGTGAGCACCGCACGATAGCGATATTGATCTTCCAGATGCATCGGCCCGACAAACGCGGCGTAGTTCCCCTTGCCGAAGACCTTGTTGTTGGTGAACGTCGAGTGTTGAAACATTCGACCTTTGGCTTGGTCGCTGGGGCAGAGCAAGACAGCCGGCTGTGCTGTCTGCGGCTCTCTCGGTTGGTCGAGCGCAGTCTGATTGAAGTCGAACTCGGCGTGCAGCGCCGTTTGTTCAATGTACGGCAGCGTCAGCACGATCCAGCTGAACATGCGGCCGCTGCGCGGGTTGTAAGTGAGCGAACTAGTATCGACGATTCCCGAAGCAGGATATTGCTTGAACGAGCTTTCGTAATTCTCGATGCCCAGGGCCAATTGTTTGAGTTGGTTCTGGCACTTGATCCGCCGCGAAGCTTCGCGCGCGGCCTGCACGGCGGGGAGGAGAAGCGAAACCAAGGTGCCGATAATCGCGATCACCACCAGCAACTCAACCAACGTGAAGCCGCGCTGCGGGAAAACGGAGCACCGGCGAACGTGGTTTTGATTGGGGATCATCGAGCCTCTCCCGGCCGGAATCTTCGCGATATTTTCCTTGGCAGTTTGCCCCACACCTAATGGAATCGGTTGCATTTGAAATTGCAAGTCACACGCGGGGTGAATTAAGCGAGGATGCGACTTTTTCGTATAATGCCGGCATGAACAGTCCGTCTGTTGCCACCGACCCCTTGTTGACACCGGCCCAGTTTTTAAAGGGTGTGGGGCCGGCGAAGGCTGAATTGCTGGCAAAACTGGAGCTTTATTACGCCCGCGACCTGCTCTTTAACTTTCCGCGGACTTATCAGGACATGAGCGAGCTGCGAAGCGTAGAGCAGCTCGAAGATGGCAAACTGGCCAGCGTCGCCGGCGTGATCGAAGAGGTGGACCTGCGGAACACTGGAACCGGTCGCTCGCTGCTGGGATTGCTGGTTAAACAGGGAACGAGCTACTTGCGCGGGCTGTGGTTCAATCAGCCTTATCTGCGCGGAAAGTTTCAAATCGGCCGGCGGATTCTCCTCTCTGGCGAGCCGAAATTGCAGGGCATTCGCTGGGAGATGGTCCATCCGAAGTTTGAGTTTTTGGCCGATGACGATGATGTCCCCGCGGGGCGAATCTTGCCGGTTTACTCGCTGACCGAGGGGCTGAACCAAACCCAAATGCGGCGGATTCAAGCGAGCATCGTCGAGACCTATTCCCCGATGGTCGAAGATGTCTTTCCCGACGATTTTCTCGATACGCACCAGCTATGGCCGATCCGCGCGGCATTGCCGCAAATCCACCAACCTCGCGATCAAGATAGTTTGGAACAAGCGCGGCGGCGGTTCATTTATCAGGAACTGTTTGTCCTGCAGCTCGCTCTCGCGATTCGCAAATGGCGGTTGACGCATCATCGTCGCGCGCCGGCGCTGCCGACTTCGGCGCGGATCGATGCGCGGATCACCCGCTTGTTTCCTTTTGAGCTGACCACGGAACAGCGAATCGCCATCGATCAAATTGCGGCCGACATGGGGCGCGAAGTGCCCATGAACCGGCTGCTGCAAGGTGACGTCGGCAGCGGCAAAACCGTGGTTGCGATGTACGCGATGCTCCTTGCCGTTGCACATGGCAAGCAGGCCGCACTGATGGCGCCGACGGAAGTGCTCGCGCGGCAGCATGTCAACACGCTGACCAATGCGCTGAAAGCCAGCCAGGTGCGGATTGGTTTGCTCGTCGGCTCACTCACGCCCGCTGAGCGAAAACAGACGCTCGATGCACTCGCGGCCGGCGAACTGGATATTCTGGTTGGCACGCAAGCGGTCACCCATGCACTGAATCAATCGGGCAGCGTCAACAAAGACCAGAAGTCGCTCGATGGCTTGAGCACTGCCTTGGAAGGGGGCCGCTTTTCTCGCTTGGGCCTGGTGGTCATCGACGAACAACACAAGTTCGGCGTGAATCAGCGCGCTGCCTTGAAACGGGCCGGCATCGATCCGCATTATCTGGTGATGACCGCGACGCCGATCCCACGCACCGTGACGATGACGCTGTTTGGCGATCTCGATGTGTCAACGATTCGCTCAGCGCCGCCCGGCCGGCAGAAGATTCACACCTATCTCGCCGAAGATGGCCAGCGCAGTCGCTGGTGGAATTTCTTTCGCCAGAAATTAGCCGAAGGGCGGCAGGGTTACGTCATCGTGCCGTTGGTGGAAGAAACGGAAGCAGTCGAGGCGGCCAGCGTGCAACAAACGCTCGATGTGCTGCAGCGTGGCGAATTGCTCGGGCATCGGCTGGCTTCCTTGCATGGCCGGATGACGCCGATTGAAAAGGAATCGGCGATGGAAGCTTTTCGCCGCGGCCGCGTGCAAGTCCTCGTCAGCACGAGCGTGGTGGAAGTCGGCGTTGATGTGCCAAATGCCACGCTGATGACCATCGAAGGCGGCGAACGATTCGGCCTCGCGCAGCTGCACCAGTTGCGCGGTCGTATCAGCCGCGGCAGTCATCCGGGCTACTTGTGTGTGTTTGCCAATCCCGCCACCGACGAAGCTCAACGCCGGCTCGATGCTTTCACCAAATCGAACGACGGCTTTGAATTAGCGGAACTCGATTTTCAACTGCGTGGCCCCGGCGATTTGTTCGGCACGCGGCAGCACGGCTTGCCGCCGCTGCGCATTGCCGATTTGTCGCGCGATGCCGTGATTGTCGAAGAAGCCCGCAGCGATGCCCAAACGCTGATCGCTACCGATCCGGACTTAAAAGATCCAAACTATGCCAAGCTCAAGCGGATGGTTCTTGTCCGTTACGGCGAAGCGCTCGAGCTTGGGGATGTGGGATAAAACTAGTCCGGCTGCACAATAATCTGGCTCGCTTCGAACTGGATGATCTCACCGGTATCCACGCGCAGCACCAATGTGCCATACACGCGTTGCCCAGCGCGAATCGGATCAACCACGCGCACGACGACGCGCGTCTCCGCACTCGCGGGTAGCGTCAGGTCGTTAATCACGCGGCCCCAGCGACGCAGACTGGCATCGTAATCTTTGGGCTCAAAGCGAATTTCATAGGCCTCGATTAGCGTTCCCGGAATCAACGGCCGGCCGGCGTTCTTCTCCAGGAAGTGAGCTTCTTTGACGACCAGATCACGTTTGGTTCGATTCACATACGGCATCACTTGCCCGCCCGCGCCGACGGGGTAGACGGGAAAGTTGCCGATTGCCGTTGCTGGAAAATTGAGCGTTCTGCCGTTCAGCAACGGATCAGGGGTCCGAATTGGATAGTGCGACGCGGAAAAGGGGGCCGCAGGAACGACGTAAGCGGGTCGCGAAATAGCGCGAATCAGAGCGAGAATCAAAATGGTTCCCAGCACCACGCCCACAATCAACAGCCACCATTTTCGTTCGCGCGACTGCTGCGAAAACCAGGCTCGCCGTTCGGCGGAGAAGAAACGGTCGGAGAAAGTTGAAGTATTCATGGGTGTAGTCTCAAAGGGATTGGTAGTGCGCATCGTTGCACCTTCCCTCCGTGATTGCAAACCCAATGCCGAAATGCCAGTCAGCAAATCAACAATATCTCCTACAAACCTCTCACATGGTGAACGATCAACTGCCAGGTTGTCCAAATCCGCAGCACACGGCTGGCCGCAACCTATGATTTGACAGTCGTATCCGAAACCTGCCAAAGAGGCATTGCGATGTCGGAAGAATTGAAGCAGACGGCCGAAGTCCCGACGCCACCAACGGCTGAGGAGATTTGCGCATGGACATCGCGCGTCCATACTCCGTCCGACGAATGGTCGGCAGAGCAGGTCTTCGGCGCTTGGTGCATTGCGGGACTGGTCGTGGTGATCGCGGCAACGACGTTCATTGGGCCAAAGTCATCGTCCCCCAGATATTCGACGCCATCGCTTACACCTGCCACCTATTCCGGCGCGTCGTATGTTTCTTCGGAAGACGAAGCATGGATGAATCGTCCCAGCCTGAACGGCTTCTCCGATTCGGAGAAGCGAAAGATCATCTACGCCGCGAAACAGTTGGACGCGCGGGGGCAACAATCGGCTGCGCGATCGAATCTGAGCCGGGAAGACCAGGCACTAATGAACCTGCCGAGCTTGCGCGGCTTTGACGACTCGGAGAAGAGGACGATTATTGACGCTGCGAAGCGGCTGGACGCGCGGATTCAAGAGTTAGAGCGGACTCGCAGCGGCCGTTAACTTTGCGCTGCAGAATCACCAAACGCCCCACTCCAGCCAGTTACTTGCTTGCCGCGTCCGTGGCGAAGAGTGGCTTCAGCTTCTGACACAGCGACTTCAGCCGCGGTAAGTCTTCGGCGAGCAAATAACGCTGGCTGACTAACTTCTCCGCCGCGGCGAGATACCGGGTTTCGTAGTCGTCGTAGCTCGCATAGAGTTCGGCCAGCGAGGGGCGAGGATCTTTAGCATCATTCCGCTCCGCGGCAGTTCTCGCGAAGGGAATAAAGCCGCCCTGCAGCGAGAGTAATTCTCCCTCAGCGCCAACGGACTTGTTGCGCATGTTCCAACTAGTGTAAGTGCCGATGGGAACCGTGATCGCAGGTACATTGAGCGTACCGCGCTCGTTGCCATTCGCGGTTATCACCGGTACGCGCACGACGTAGTTCTCGCGTACTTCGGGCGGCTCGAGCGTGGCAATCTTTAGCCGATCCCACCAAGGACCGCGATACAGCAGTGCTGGCTGTTGAACGACCTGCGGATACGCAATTCCCGGAACTTGGGGCCAACCACTTTCGTGCTCACGCCAGCCGACGAGCGACTTGTCGGCGAGTTGCGGATAAACACTCGCGGGCGGCGCGGTGTTGCCCTTGACCCACGCATCAAGCGCAATAACAAGAGCCCGCATGAGCGGGCGATAATCCGCCGGGCTCGATGGTAACTGGCCGTTGGTTTTTGTTCCCGGCACACCGCTGCCGGAACCATGATTCGTGCCGCCGAAGGAATAGATGCGAACCTCAGGAGGGATTTCAGCATCTACTTTGCCGAGCGGATCGGTATGCACCAGCGAACCGCTGCGATGCCAATACTCGCTCGACGACTGCGTATGAAAAACCTTAGGCGTGGTCTTCGATTCGCGACTCTTGCGGAGAATGCCGTCGACTTGCCCGGTATGCGGATCTTCCTGGTCGCCATAAGCGAAGGGAAAGTAATCGGCGGGGAACAAGTGCTCATCGTGCTGCCCGTTCGTGCGAGTGGGCGAAGCAAAGCGATGATTGAACGAGCCGAGTCCGCCGCCTGCGACGTGCGAAATCACGCCATCAAAAACCTGCCGCCCTTGTTCGTCGGCGTTGAAACCTTCCCAGAGAAAATGACGCAGCAGCCGGCCGCTTTGTGAAGTGCCGAAGCCGTGCACGCGATTCACGAGTGGTTTACGCGAGTCGGAGAGCAGCGGGTTCAATTCTTTCGCCGTTGCAAACTTGAGCGCCGAGAGGAGATCGCGAATGCCAGCCAGGCCGACGCCTTGGACCGGCGCCCCTTCGGCTTCGTAGACGACTTCATAAATCAAGCCGGGCTGCAGGCCACCGTTCAGTTCGATCTCGACCAGCGGTAGTTGGCCCGTTTCGGTTTCGCCGGTGAAGCCTTCACCGGCAACATCCGTCACGACAAACTTCCAGTCGGCCCGCGGCACGACCCGCCGCGGTTCGGCTTCACGCTCGCGGAATGACAGGATTGCGTTGCGGACCGCATCGTCGGCGGGTTTGAAACTGCCGAGATTCGCGCGATGGGCGACCGAGGCTTTCGCTGCCGACTTGTCGAGGACAAATTCATTCCGCACCAAACCACGCAGTGGTTTGCCGTCTTCGGTCGCGAACGGCGCCTGCAAGCGCCAACGTCCGGCGCCGGGTTGCACTTCGGCGATCCAGCCCGACCAGAGCACCACAAAACCCTGCCGGCACAAAAAGTCCTCGCCGCCGCCGTCGATCAAGTTCATCGCCGTATTGCGGCCGCGGTTATTCACTTCATAAAAAACCGCGCCGTTCATCTGGGTGCGATCCACGGGCACGAGCATTTCAAAATCGGCAGCGAACTCGACTCGGCCCGTTTCATTTCGCGGTGCGAGTTTGAGATCGACGATCTGTGCGTTGTGCTCGTTTTGCGGATCGATGGCGAAATGAACTCTGCCCAGCAACCGCTCGTACGGCCCGCGATCGCCAAACGACTTACCGGTTTGATAGGGTTCACGCTTCGCGATTTCCCAGCGCACGACCTCGGCGTGTGCTGCGAGTGCCAAGTGAAAAGCACCGATTACTGCCAACAGACAGGTTTGCTTTTGCATCGTAGTCATCATTCACTTCACCGGCTTGGGCTTCAAATGTTTGCTGAAAAACCGCAGGCTCTCATCCCAGCTGCGCACATATTCATCGCCGCCCCAGTTGCCGCCGTGATCTCCGCCGATCAGCAGTTCTACGCGGCCTGGCACACCGGCCTTGGTCAGGGCTTCGGTCATGACGAGCGCTTGCGTGTGCGGTACGAGCGGATCCTTCGTTCCTTGAAAAATCAGCAGCGGTGCGTCTCCTTGGTCGACATAGGTCAGCGGCGATGCGCGTTTGCGTTCGCCCTTGTCATCTTCCGGCGTGGTGCCCATGAAATTGCTGACGATTCCCACGCTCAGCGGCGTGAAATCCGTGCGTGTCAGATCGGTCGGGCCAAAAAAGGCAACAACGCATTGCACCTGGCTGGGTTGGTCGGCATGGCCGCCCTTTCCTTCCAGGCCGTCGTCTTTGCCCATCGTACCGAGCATCATCGACAGGTGCCCGCCAGCAGAAAAACCGATGGCACCGAACAGAGCAGGATTGATCTTGTGTTCTTCGGCATGGGCTCGCAGATAGCGAACTGCGCACTTCACGTCCTCGACTTGCGCAGGAAAGAGATGCTTGGGGCAGAAACGATACTGCACCGTTGCTGCGACGTAACCCTGCTGCGCGAACTTGTAGATCAAATCGGTATGCTGCCGCTTGTCGCCGTTGGTCCAACCGCCGCCGTGGATCACCAGGATGCACGGAGCCGCGCGTTCCATCTTTTCGGGTTTGGCCAGATCGAGTCGCAGTTTTTCGCCGCCGCCCGTGCCGTATTCGATGTCCGGAGTGTAGGACACTCCCGGCGGCGGAGCAGAAGTTTTTGGCTTCTCCTGCGCTTCCGCGGAAATCAAACCGCAGACCGTCAAGATACCAACGAACTTCAACAACCAATTCATGCAGCACCAGCGTTCGGGGACGAAGCGAAAAGGAATCGCCTGGCAGGGGCCAGGGATGTCGCCAAAGCGTAACATATCGCCAGCGGGTAAGCACGAAAATCGATCCAGGCAACGAGTCTATCGAGAAACGCGTATGACCGAACTTCATTACCTCGCCGATCGGCCGGAACACATTCCCCAATTGGCCGCCTGGCACTTCGCGCAGTGGGGCGAACTAAATCCAGCCAATGATTTTGCGACACGGATCGCGCGGCTGCAAACCCATCTGCAACGTCGCGCTGTCCCGACGACGTTCCTGGCGTGCGAAGACGACGAGCTATTAGGCTCGGCCTCGTTGGTTGTCAGTGATTTAGACATCCGCCCCGAACTCACCCCCTGGCTGGCGAGCGTTTTCGTTGCGCCGATTGCCCGCAACCATGGAGTTGGCACGCTGCTGGTGCAACGTGTGATGAGCGAAGCCCACGCCATCGGCGTGCCGCGGCTGCATCTCTTTACGCTCGACCAGGAAAGGTTCTATGCGGCAATGGGCTGGCGCTTGAGCGAAAGAATTCTCTGGCGTAAGTACGAGATTGCTGTGATGGATTTTTCCTTTTGACATGGACTCACTTCGCCTTGTGCAAACCTTCGTCCACGATGTGTGTCGCATGAATCGGGCTGAGCGACGGCACGATGTTGCGGCCTTGGCCCAGATATAGACCGCCACTGGGCGCGGCATACCGCACTGCATTTGCCAGCAACTGCTGCATATTGGGATTGTGATAGATCGGAAAGGTCTCGTGCCCCGGGCTGAGATAAATGACTTTCCCTTTGCCGCGCCGCCAGGCACAACCGCTGCGAAAGACTTCGCCTCCTTCGAACCAGCTGACGAGAAACAACTCGTCCGGCGCTGGGATATCGAAATGTTCGCCGTACATTTCGCTGTTGGGGAGTTCAAACCATTCGTCACGCAAACCGGCCACGATCGGATGACCAGGATCGATCACCCAAACCCGCTCTTTTTCTGCTGCTTCGCGCCAGCGCAACATGCAACTGGTTCCCATTAGGCGGCGAAAAATCTTGGAGGCATGAGTCGAGTGCAGCGCGATGAAACCCATGCCGTGCAAAACCCGTTCATGCACGCGCTGCACAATGGCATCGTCAACGCGTTCGTGAGCAGCGTGTCCCCACCACAACAGCACATCGGTTTCTGACAGCACCGAATAGCTCAGCCCATGTTCCGGTTCGTTGAGAGTCGCGACGCGCACCCGCACATCGGTTCCCAGTTTCTCTTCCAGCGCGGCGCCGATGACTGCGTGCAAACCGTTCGGATAAAGTTTGCGAACAACGTCGACCGTTTGTTCGTGAATGAACTCATTCCAAATGGTCACGCGCAGGGGAGAATTTGCCATCCGTGTGGTCCTTGCGGGAGGAACAAAGATCGAGTCTGGTCAAACCAGCTCATGTGAAAACAGCCTGCTCTCCGAGCGGCTGCAAGTTCTTCAGGAAACGCTATTCGGGTGACGGGGGCGGAGCGAGGAGTTGCGATAGCTTGATCGCTTCCAACTGCTGCCGGGTATTGGTGGTCACCTGCTGAAAAGCGTCACGCAGTTGATTTTGCGATTCATCGGTTAAGCCATCGCCCAATTCCAAGGTGGAATCGTAAGGACCTTCGATCGCTTCGATGACTTCGAGCAGCGAAATTTGATCGGCTGGGCGAACCAAGGCATAGCCGCCGTCAACGCCACGCGTCGAACGCAGAATGCCGTGGGTCACCAGGTTTCGCAAGATTTGCAGCAGGAACCGCTCCGGCATCTTGCCGGTCGAAGCCAAATGGCTGCACGGTACGGGGCCTTCCGACTGCAACTGAGCGAGTTGCAGGGTGGCTCGAACCGCATAGGCGACGGTGCGTGAAAGTTTCATGGGCAGTCCATCTTGGCTGCAGGTGCTCTTGTGAGCAGGGCTACAGGTCTGAAACCGGCGAGCACTTCAAGTCCGCCTGAAGTACATCCTCTCCATCATTCACATTGCATGTTCAATAATCTGAACACTTTGCTAACCAAATTGAATGTTTGGTCAACAGAATCATACACAGAGCGAAGCCAAGTGTAACGGCAACAAACCTGTTGTCAACCAAATCACTTGCTGTTCCCGGCTTTAAGATTCGGCGTATTCTCACCGGACAAATGGCCATGGCAGCGCTGTTGGCCTCTCCCCCGGTTGCGGCATGGATTGCGGGTGCCCGCGTTGATGGGCCTGTTTGCTGATATCCAGTATCGCGTTTTGAAACCACGTAACTTGAGATGTGTTCTCGACAGCTGGAAATCGTAAGACATTTCCACAAAAAGAGTTACTGCGACACTAGACAGGCTGCCGATGGTCTGTAAGATTCCGACATACAACGATTTTTGAGCAGGGCTTTCGCCAGCTAAACGGTTCCGATCGACCGCCAGCCAAAGCTTCCGATTCAAGACGACAAGTTGCGGTTTCAGTCTCCGAATAATAGGGGTTTACGGCCATGGATAAGAATCAAGTAATCGAAAAGTTGAACGACTGCCTCCGCCATGAGTGGACCGGAGTCGCCCAATATGCCCAAGCTGGTTTTGTGGTGTCCGGCCTGTGGCGCGATGTCTATTCAGAGATGTTTTACGACAGCGCTAAAGAGTCGTTCGGCCATGCGAAGAAGGTCGGCGAAAAAATCGTCGCTTTGGGGGGCGTACCGACCGTCGAACGGAACAATATCAAGCAGAGCGACGACCTGCTTGAACTGCTCAACGCCGCCCTCGAGTTCGAATCGAAGGCCGTGAAGATGTACAACGAAGCGCTGCTCGTCGCCGAAGGTGATCGAGCGCTCGTAGTCTTCCTGGAAGATATTCTGAAGGAAGAGCAAGACGGCGTCGACGAACTGACCCGCATCCTGCGCAATCCCAGCGCCGTCGCTGCCTCGACCGGATCGAAGACCAAGGCCGGCTAATGCCTAAATAGGACCTTGACATCCAATTAGTGCTCGGTTAGCTTTGAAGGTGGTTCGTCCCACCTTTCGCGGCGCTGAGGATGTCATGCCTGCGCAATTCATTTGCTATCTCGCGATCACCAACCTGGTAATCGCAATGACTGGTACTGTGGTGCTCGCGCAGGAATACGAGCGCGAGCCGATCGAATACAGCAAACGTCAGCCGAACAATGCTGTTTCCGCCTTCGATGCCGAACTGAAGGCCGGCAAGCAAGCTCTCAAAGCGGACGAGAAGTTCGGCTATCTACCCGCGGTGCTCGAGGCGCTCCAAGTGCCGCGGTCGTCGCAAATGCTTGTTTTTTCTAAAACAAGTTTGCAGCGTCGTCGAATCGCGCCGCGCACGCCACGAGCGATCTATTTCAACGAAGAGGTGTATGTTGGCTATTGCCACGAAGGCGACGTGCTGGAGATTTCTGTTGCCGACAATGACCTCGGCGCCGTGTTTTACACCGTAGATCAAACTGCGGATGCGCCGCGTTTCGAGCGGCAAGCGGAAAGCTGCTTGATCTGTCATGGCTCGTCTTCGACTCGCAACATTCCGGGGCATGTGGTCCGCTCGGTTTACAGCGACCCACAGGGGCTGCCGATTCTCGCATCGGGGTCGTACCGCACGGATCACACGAGTCCCTTCGAGCAGCGCTGGGGCGGCTGGTACGTGACGGGAACGCACGGTGATCAAAAGCATCTCGGCAATCTGGTGGTCCGCGGCCAGAATCGCCCGGAAGCCGCCGACAACAGCGAAGGCCAGAACATTGCCACGTTGGAGAAGTGGATCGAGCCCGCGGATTATCTGACGCCGCACAGCGACATTGTGGCGCTGATGGTGTTCGAGCATCAAACGCTGGTACACAATCTGATCACGCAAGCCAATTTTTCGACGCGACAGGCTTTGCATTTCGATCGCGCGCTGAGTCGCGATCTGGGCGAAGTTTCCACGGAACTACGAGCAAGCACGTTAAGCCGGATTAAGAGCGTTGCAGAGCCGTTGGTCGAAGGAATGCTGTTTTGCGAAGAGGCTCCCCTGACCGCCAAAGTCAGCGGCACGAGCATTTTTGCTGCTGAGTTCAGCAAGTTGGGGCCGCGTGATGAGCAAGGGCGGTCGCTGCGGGACTTCGATCTCACCAAGCGGATGTTCAAATACCCTTGCAGTTACTTGATTTATTCATCGAGCTTCACAGCCTTGCCCGGGCCGGCGAAAGACTACGTCGTACGACGAATGAAAGAAGTTTTGACGGCCAAGGACACAGGCGAAAAGTTTCAACACCTGTCGGTGGCAGATCGCGAGGCGATTTTGGAGATCTTGCAGGCGACGCATCCCGCCTTTAAGGACTGAAACTCGAGTTACCCCGCGGCAGTCCTGCCGGCATTTTGCTAAGTTGCGGTGATGCATTCTTTGGCGGAAAGTCGGCGGATCGTTCTAATCTCGGTGAACCCGCGCGCCGGTTATCGCGATCGCAGTGCTGCCGTCGCTGAACTGCGCGCTGCGCTCGCCCGGCAGGGCTTCACTAGCGAGCAGTACACTGACATCGCTGCGCTCCAACTTCGCGCGGCGGAATTGCATGCTTCCGAACAGCTCCGCGCGGTTGTCGCCGCTGGCGGAGATGGGACGATTGCGCTTCTTGCCAATAACACGCCGCAGGGTGCACCGCTCGCGATTTTGCCCCTCGGCACGGAAAATTTGCTCGCCAAACATTTGGGCCTGGCCGCCGATCCGGTCGCGGCAGCTCAATTGATCGCTGATGGTTTTACACATTCATTCGATATGGGGGATGCCGGCGGCAGGTTGTTTTCGCTCATGGTAGGCTGCGGTTTCGATGCCGAAGTCGTCCGGCGTTTGCACAACGAGCGAAAGGGAAACATCCATCACCTTTCTTATGTCAAACCAATCGTCGAGGCGATCCGTACATACGAATATCCCGAGCTGCGCTTGAAATACGCGCCGGCCGAGGCTGCCGATGACGAATTGACGGCCGAACTCACTGCGCGGTGGGTGTTTGTCGTCAACGTCCCGCGGTATGCGGGCGGGCTGAACCTCGCCCCGGGGGCCAATGGTGACGATGGCTTGCTCGACGTTTGCACTTTTCGCGAAGGCTCGCTCTGGAGCGGTTTGCTATACCTCGGCGGCATCATGCTGGGGCAGCAGGAATCGATGACGGATTTTAAACATGTTCGCACTCGCAGGCTTTCGATCGAATCGACCACCGCAGCGCCATTTCAATTGGATGGCGACCCGGGCGGACTGTTGCCGGTCGAAATCTGCGTGAGACCCGGGAGGTTGACGATGTTGGTCTCGCACGAATGGGCCCAGCGGCGGCTCCGCGAACAGCAGGCAGAAAAACAGTAGAATCAGCCCGCGAACGAGTCGCGGCCCGCGTATTCGCAGTGCAAATCTGCGAGAAAATCAGGGAACGAGTTGCTATGACACGACTTACTACCACCAATAATCCAGCCCGCATCGGCCCCTACGCGTGCGGCCGCGGCGAACGCTTGCTGTTGATCGCCGGGCCCTGCGTTATTGAATCGGAAGAGTTGACGCTGCTGATTGCCTCACAGCTGCGCGAAATTGCGAGCACTCGGCCCATCAACCTGGTCTTCAAAGCCTCGTTCGACAAAGCCAATCGCACCAGCGGCGGTGCCTTTCGCGGAGCTGGGCTCGAGCGCGGCTTGGAAATCCTGGCGAAAGTTAAAGCGGGACTCGGCATTCCCGTCACCACCGACATTCATGAATCGTCGCAAGCTGCGGCGGCCGCTGAAGTCTGCGACATTTTGCAAATTCCGGCCTTTCTCGCTCGGCAAACCGATTTGCTGATCGCTGCTGCCCAAACAGGCCGCGCAGTGAACGTAAAAAAAGGGCAATTCATGGCCCCGTGGGATATGAAGCACGTTGTCGCCAAACTTAACTCGGCGGGCTGCCCGAATGTGCTGCTCTGCGAGCGCGGCACGTTCTTTGGATACGGCACGCTGGTCAACGATATGCGCTCGCTGCCGTTGATGCGCGGCCTCGGCCCGCCGGTAATTTTCGACGCGACGCACAGCGTGCAAGAGCCGGGCGGCCTTGGTCATGCGACCGGCGGCAATCGCGCCATGGTTGAACCACTCGCTCGCGCCGCCGTTGCAGTCGGCGTGGATGGCCTCTTTTTTGAAACGCATCCCAATCCGGATCAATCGCCCAGCGATGGGCCCAACATGATCCCTCTCGATCAATTTGCGGCCATGCTTGATCGCGTCTTGAAAGTACGCGCCGCCGTGGAGGACTTCGCATGAACAATCACCCAAAATCACTCACACGGCGACAATTTGCAGTTCATTGTGGGCTGCTGACGGCTGGTGCATCGGCATTCCTCGGTTGCGTGCCGCGAGGCAGCACAATGATGGAAGTCGACAACAACGCGCCCGTTGTTTCCCCAGTCGACGAGCTAACCTTGGCATTCGAGTCGCTCCGCAATCTCAACAATCCTGCTGCGCTCGAGCGCGATCCGCTGCAGCGCGTGATTGGAAATCGCTCGGCAACCAACTCGCTGTTCTATCTCAAGCAATGGTTGGCTCGGCAGGAAGTCGACTCCCTACCCTGGGAACTCGATCCCATGTTTCGCAACTTGCCGCGGGCGTTACGTGAGCATGCAGCGTTTCGCGGAATCGACTACCTGGATTTCTCGCTTCCCGATTTGGACTATTTGCAACAGTGCTTGTGGCTGAACGACATTGCGCAGCGCGTGGCTCAGGAAAAGTCGCCGCCGGAATTGACTCCTTGGCTCGCGGGGCTGGAAAACGATGGGCAGATCGATGCTGCCCGGCAGTTGCGACAGGCAGAGCGATTGTTCGATTGGACGGTGCGCAATATTCAACTGCAGCCATTGTTGCCACAGCCGAAAGGCCCCGAGTTGAAAGTAGAAGAAGGGAAGATCAACGATCAAAGACCACCTTATGAACGGGGTGTGCCCGGCCCCGGTTATCAGCAGTTGCCGAAGCAAACATTGCAATATGCGCAAGGCGACGCGTGGGAGCGGGGCCGCATCTTCGTGCAGCTTTGCCGCCAGGCCGCCTTGCCGGCAGTGATGCTCGGCATCGTTCACGAAAACGAACTCGGCGGCCCGCAAGCCTGGGCAGCGGCCGTACTGGTGAATGATGAGTTCTATCTGTTCGATCCACAATTCGGAGTGGCGATTCCTGGCCCTGAACGGAAGGGGATTGCCACACTCGCGCAGTTCATTGCCGATGAGTCCATCCGTAACGCACTCCAACCTCCGGGCGGCGAAGCGTATCCGATCACCGCCGAGCATTTGAAAAACATCGCGGTGCTGATCGAAACGCAGCCCGAAGTCTTATCTCGACGAATGAAGCTGCTCGAACAACCGCTCAACAACGCTCGCGCTCAGTCGCGCACCGAGCCTAAACCCAAGGAAAACGATACCGCCGAACGATTCGTGATCGTGCTTTCGCAACAACCGAGCGACTGGGAGAAGAAATTCCGTCGCGTGAAACACATCAGCAGCGTGGGCCTGTGGCGCGTGCCATTCGAATCGATCTTATACGCGCTCGCGCTTCCGGAGGTCATCAGCAAAGATTCGAAGCTGCAAGAGAAATTCGGCCTGCGCGACGTGCTGCTCACCAACGAACAAATGGTTTATCTGGGGGCGTCGCAAACCGTTGACCGCTCATTGGTTGAAGGTCAGCAGCAAAAACAACGGCAGCCGCGCAAAGTGACGCTCAATCAGGGCCGCGATTACACACTCCGCGGCCGTTTCGAAGATCTCGATTCGCTGCCGGGTGCGCGGTCGGTGTTTTTATCGTTCCGCCCTTCAAAACAAGATATCGATCTCGTCGAATCATCGCCCAAGCTTTTGCGCGAAATGCTCGGTGAAGATGCCAAGCGGCTCGGTGAAACGGCTGCACAACGCGCGCAACAAATGGCCCGGCTCGGTCAGGCCATGCGGCTTTCGAAGAACAGTTCGACCTATTGGCTGGGCCTGACTTATTTCGAAACCGGCAACTACGACAACGCGATTCAATGGCTGGAACCCATTGCCCGCGGCACCACCGGCGAAAGCGAATGGCAAGCCGGCGCGCGCTATCTCACCGCTCGTAGCTATGAAGCACTCGGTAAGAAGGAACAAGCTCGAGAACTTTACCTTGCCGATGATTCGCCGCAGTCAACGGGCAACAAGCTACGGGCAGAATGGTTGCGTGAGCCGCGAGCTGCGGCCGAGCCGGACAAGTAAGATCAAGCCGCTGCGAATTGTGCCAGCGTACTGATCGCAAACGAAGTTGCGATCAGCGGATCATTTTCTCGCATGCGGTCTGATTCGTTCTGCCAACGCCCGTCAGCCTGCTGTTCTTTGAGCAGGATGCGTTCGATTGCCTGCTGCCGGCCCGGTCGATCAGCGGCCGGCAGTCGGGGAAGAATTCGCGCCAGGCCGCAGTAGTAATAAAACCGCAGGCCCCGCCTCCATTCCGTTTCAGGCGGCAACGCTTCAAAGCCCGGTACAACCGCGATCGCAGGATTTTTGCTCAGCCAAGTGAGCGCCCGCTTCACGTTCGCATCGTCTGTGGTTAGATGCAGGGACAACAGACCTCGGATGCCATCGCAAGTGGTCGTGCCATAGGATCGCGGTTTGGTGCGGGCCTCATCAGCGAACTCAGCCTTGTTGTTCAGCGACATTGGCTCCGGTGTGAAAGCAAATCCGCCATCCGCTTGCTGGCAGCGGAGCAACCAACCCTTGGCAGCAGCGCGAGCTTTTTGGGCGGCAGGGGCTCGGTCATTCGCGATTGCTTCGAGGATATGAGCGACGACAGAGACATTCGTCCCGGTAGTGATTCCTTGCGCATCGTCGGCCCCGAGAAAATCCCAACCGCCGTAGCTCGGATGGTCCGCCGCAAAGCCGCGCGCCTCAAGCAATTGCGCGCTGAATAAATATTCGCGAGCAAGTTTTGTCTGCTTCTGAATTTCGTCTGATTTGCGTGCGAGGCGTGTGATGGCAGTAAGAAAAAGTGCGCTGCCGTACGTGGGAAAATCAAGCGAACCATCGATCGCAGCAATCGTGTGGCGTTTCTCAAAGCCAGCACGAAAGAACTTCAACCCACGATCGATCGCTACTTCATTTTTTTGGATCGAATCGGTCGGCAGTTGACTCAGCGTATCAAGCACGAGCGCAGTAACTGCCGCGCCCCCTTTGAGTTGCCCATAGGCTTGCGAATGCCAACCGCCATCTGCGGCTTGCTGTTTCAGCAGCCAGGCCACACCGCGGTCCAGCGCCGACGCTTGATCGCTTGCCGAAGTAGCTTGCATCACAGTCGCTCACGCTTGCGAAATCGGCAAGTACCGATTTGGCGACGTCAGCACCAGAATGGCCGCGGCCGTGCAGAACGTACGGCTCGTAATGCAGTGGTGGCCGGTCCAACTGCCATCGGCATTTTGCACGGCGAGAATCTTGTCGCGGATGGTCGGGAACCAGGTGGCCCAATCGTTGCCACCCTTTTGCAGCATAGTTTCGGTGATGAGATGAAACGCGAGGTACTCCTCGCCGCCGGCTTGCGAGAACGCGGTGTTGTCTTTGTTGACAAGCTGCTCGACGTCCTTGAAAGCCTTCTTCGCGACCGCTTCGTTTTCCATGCCCAGCGCATAGAGGACGCGAATGCCCGTCGCATTCTTATAAAGCGTGTGCATCCAGCTCCCTTGGTTCTGATTCAGCGAGGTGCTCATTTGCTGCACCAGGTGCTTGGCAGTCAAGTCAGGCGAACCGCCCACCTTCATGCCGGCGTAATGCGAAGCTCGCAGCGCAACCCAACCCATCACGGTGCCGAGCGTCGGCGCCCAGGATTGATTGCCCCAATGCCCTTCGGGCGTCTGCATGCGAACAATCGCGCCGATGATTTTCTTCAAGCCATCGCGCACCGGCTCCGTATCCCAGCCTTCGCCGATCACTTCCGCCAAAAAGAGTGCAGCGAAAAAGCTGTGCGCATGCCGACCAATTTTGTTTTGCAACTGCGTGCCGGTTTGATTGGTGATGTCTTCGTTCGGCATCACTTCGGCAGCGCGGAGTATGTAGGAAACGATCCGTTGCACTTCACGGCTGCGATTGCCTTCGACGGGCGTGTTCCCTTGAGCCATCAGCGCGAGGCCCACCATGGCTGAGCATCCAATATCCTGCGGCTGACCGACATCGACGCCGCAACCGCCATCGCGGTGCATGGTCTTCATCAGGAACTCTTCACCCTTGCGAACTGCTTTTTCGCTCTGCGGGGTGAACTCGTTGAAGGGTTTGAACTCCCCTTCGGCGGGCTTGTCCGTTTCGGCTGGTTTGGTGGGTTCTTGTGCGAAGAAATTGCGCTGCGACCACGTGAGCGCTGCCAGACCTGCCAGGCCCGACGCGCCAGCCAAGATCCGCCGGCGAGAAACACGCGACATTCCCATGGATTCCGACTCCTAATCGCGACCGCTGACTTGCAAAGGCGATTCTGGCGCCACCCGCAAGATTGCGGCCATTATCAACAGTGGATCTGATAGCGTCAAACGGAATGCCACTTCGTTGTCCGCAACTTCCTTCATCATCGCGGATAAACACGACAACACTTCTTGCAAACCATGCGAGGGTCGATCGCTAACTTACACCCACAGCGATTCGAAGTTACGGCGTTCCGGTCTTCATTCTGTTTCAGCAAAATAGACCATGCGCAAAATTGCACACCTGCGCTGTAACGATACTGTCCCAAACCCCCAAACGCTGCGTTTTTGAACACCCGCGCGAAGTGGATTTTTCGCAGAAGTTCTAAAAAATAAAATCTAGCAGCGATCGGATTACGTAAGGTGCTTTGCGAAAAAGGTTTGCAGCTCAATCTGGTGCGCTGTCGCGAAATGGCACACTACGTGCTTAAAGACTGAAACATCATCCACGGTGGGTGAGATTTTGTGCAGAAGTGGCCCGTTGGGGGCTCTGACGGATTTTACAAAAGCGGCAGTTAGCCCCTGGTCGCTTTTGTCTTCCAAACGTTCATTGGAGACGCCAGAGCCCCCACTTTCTTTTTCGCTGCCGCTCACTTTGACAGGAATGCAGCGTAGCCGAATCAGTCTGTTTCCATCATATCACCACAGCGTGAAAAGTCGTTACTTTTCTCTGTCTCTTTTGCATCGATTCTTGCTGTAAGCAAGGCATGGGTTTTGCAGTTTGCATGGCAATGTACCAGTACTTGCGAATTCTCGAGGAGGTGCCCCATGCAAACTCAAAATACAGTGTTTCAGGATTCGGTGGTCGCCATTTACCACGACTTCGCCGCTGCGCAAGAAGGGATTCGTCGGCTGCGCAAAGATGGCTTTAGCGATCTCCATATTTCGCTGATTGGTCGCGATCCGGCTTCCCACCCTGAACTGCGGGAAGCGGCGGAGGCTGGCGATCAGACCGAGAAAAGCGCGATGAATGGTGCAGGAGTCGGTGGTGCGCTCGGCGCTCTCGCTGGTGCTACGGCGCTCACGGTGACTGGAATTGGTCCTGTCATTGCAGCGGGAGCGATGGCTGCGGGAATAACCGGCGCAATCGTCGGCGGCCTGCTGGGAGCTTTCCAGGGCTGGGGCATTCATGAGGATCACCTACAAAACTATGAAGCGATGATCAAGCAAGGTCGCTGCCTGGTCGTGGTCCAAGGAGATGCAGCCGAAGTGGCGAAGGCCTATGGAACGCTGAATACGACGGAAGCCCAGAGCGTCGAAATGCACGCCAAGATGAGCGACGACTCGCCGGAAATCGACGATCGGCCACTACCTCGCTAACCGCAATTTTCGTGCAACAGCCGCGACAAACGCGCCCACAACAATTATCATTCACCCACGCTGATGCGATTGCCCGGGGCAATTATCGGCGTGGTTTTTTTGTTGGAGATGATTGCCATGCGGAAGTTTGCGTTGTCGCTTGGTTTGCTATTTCTGCTTGTGGGTTTCACGCTGGGCGGCGAGAATTGGCCAGGCTGGCGTGGTCCGCGGGGTGATGGCACGAGTCTCGAACCGAATGTGCCATTGAAGTGGGACGCGGTGAAAGGCGAAAACATCGCCTGGAAAGTCGCGGTACCTGGCAGCGGCCACGCTTCCCCGATTATTTGGGAAGACCGCGTGTTTGCGGTGGCCTGTCTGGACGATTCCAAGGAACGCGTGCTCCTCTGCTTCGAGCGGACCACGGGCAAGACTCTCTGGCAAAAGACCGTCTTTACCGGACCGCTCGAAACGAAGCATTCACTGAACAGCTTCGCATCGAGTACTCCCGTGACGGACGGCAAACTCATATTCGTATCGTTCTTGGAAGTCGACGGCAGCACGATCCCGGCGCCAAACGTCGGCGCACCGCGGCCAATCACGCCCGGAAAAATGGTCGTCGCTGCGTATGATTTCGACGGCAATCAAAAGTGGATTGTACGGCCTGGCGAGTTCATCAGCGCTCATGGCTATTGCTCGAGTCCGATCATTTTCGAAGACACCGTGATCGTCAACGGTGACCATGACGGCAAGTCGTACATTGTGGCGCTGAAGCGCGACAACGGTGCAGTGGCGTGGAAATTACCACGGGCATACGGCATTCGCAGCTACGTCACGCCGCTGATTCGCGAGATCGACGGGCGGACGCAGATGATCTTTTCCGGCAGCAAGCACATTGTCAGTTTGAACCCACGCGATGGTTCGCAGAACTGGAAGATCGAAGGTCCGACGGAGCAGTTCGTCGCCTCGATGGTTTTTGACGGCAAGTTACTCTTCATGGCCGCGGGCTTCCCGACATATCACGTGATGGGCATCCGTCCTGACGGCCGCGGTGATGTGACTGATTCGCATGTGGCCTGGCATGCGACGAATGCGAAGTGCTACGTCCCTTCGCCCGTCGTGGTAGGCGATTATCTGTTCGTGGCCGATGACCGCGGCACGGCCAACTGCTTTGTCGCTGCGACAGGTGACCGGTTGTGGCAGGAACGCTTGGGGAATCATTTCAGCAACTCTCTCGTAACCGCGAACGGTCTCTGTTATTTGCTGGCTGATGATGGGCTCATGAAAGTGGTGCGTCCTGGCGAAAAGCTGGATGTGGTTGCTGACAATCCCCTCGGCGAGCGTTGTTATTCGTCCCCAGCCATCGCTCACGGCCAGTTTTTCATCCGCGGCGAAAAGCATTTGTTCTGCATCGGCAAGAACTAGCCCCGCCCCTTGCTTCGCACTGCGAAACGAAGGATGCTGGTTGGCTCTACAAAATGGCCGAGGACCAGCAATGAAAATTGAGATCTGTGCAGATAAAAGCGAATTAGGTCGGCGGGCAGCTGCCGCCGGGGTCGAACAGATCCACGCAGCGATTGCAGATCGCGGTGTGGCTCATGTGATTGTAGCAACCGGCGCCTCACAATTTGAAATGCTCGGCGAATTGGTGCAAACGCCCAATATCGATTGGACCAAAGTGGTCTTCTTTCATCTCGACGAATACGTCGCCATGCCGATGACGCATCCGGCGTCGTTTCGCAAGTATCTCAAAGAGCGACTCGTCGATCGCTTGCCACAAAAACCACGGGCGTTCCACTACCTCAACGCCGAAGGGGATCCTGCCGCGGAGTGCCGTCGCCTCGGTGAACTGATCAAACAACATCCAATCGATGTCGCGTTCATCGGCATTGGTGAAAATGGCCACCTGGCCTTCAACGATCCTCCAGCGGACTTCACGACGGAAGAACCGTACATTGTGGTGAAACTCGACGACGCTTGCCGCCGTCAACAGTTCGGCGAAGGTTGGTTTCCCACGTTCGAAGCCGTTCCCACGCTGGCCATTTCGATGTCCGTACGGCAGATCATGAAATCGAACACGATCATCTGCAGCGTTCCCGACGAACGCAAAGCCGCGGCAGTGAAAAATGCGATCGAAGGCAGCATCACTCCCCAGGTGCCGGCTTCGATTCTACAAGAACATCCACGCGCCACGATCTACCTCGACCCGCCGGCCGCATCGTACTTAACGGCGAAGTGAGCACTTTTACTTCTGCCTTCTGCCTTCAATCTTCTGCCTTCAAGGAACTCTCATGTCCTCCGCAACCACTGAACGTCCGACCGTCATCCTCTCCGGATTTGGCGACGAAGCGGCCAATCAAAAGACCGCCGAGCAGCAGTTCGCCGCGTTCGCTGCGCTCGGTTTGCAGTATTACTCCATCCGCTTCATCGACGCGGGCAATGGCATCAAGAACGTGATGCAACTGACGATGGCCGAGATCGCCAAGATCCGCCACCTGGAAGATGAATATGGATTGAACGTCGCCACCCTGGGCTCGCCGATCGGCAAAGTGAAACTGCTTGATCAGGAAGATGGTACGAAGAACCGGTTCGTTCCGTTTGACAAATATCTCAATGAGGACGTCAAGAAAGCCTGCGATCTAGCGCACGCGTTCGAAACGAAGTTGATCCGCGGCTTTTCGTTCTATCATCCGAAAGGGTCGAACCCAGCCGACTATTTGCCGCAGACCATCGATCAACTCGGCCAAATCGCAGAACTCTGTCACCGCAGCGATCTGACCTTCGGGCTGGAAGTCGAAGCCAATCTCGTTGGCCAGACTGGCGATCTGCTCGCGGAAATTCATCGTCAGGTCGATCATCCGGCAATGGTGCTGATCTTTGATGGCGCCAACATCGCCACGCAAGGCTTCAGCCCCACCGAGACCTTCGACCAGTACGAAAAGATGAAGAAGGGCCTCGGCTGGATGCACATCAAGGACTATCGCCATCCGCAGCGGATGCAGCGGACCACGCACGTCGACGAAGAAGCCCTCAAGCACTTCGTGCCGGCGAATCTCGGTGATAGCGCCCACGAAGCGATCTTGCGTGACTTCAAGGAACTGATTCCTGCCATCGAAAAGAAGCTCACCGCCCGCGGAATTCCCGGCGTGATCCTCGATCTGGAACCGCACCTCAAGGGTGGCGGTCAGTTCGGCGGCTTCAGCGGACCCGACGGACTCGGTGTCGCGCTGCGTGGCTTATGCAAGGTGCTCGATTACGTCGGCATCGACTATCACCTGCGCGATTTTGATGATGTGTGCAGTGCGCGGGGATTCTAGCCAAAATTAGGGACTGAAATGTACGAACCGAATCTGCAACCGTTGAGAATCCCTGCGGGTTGGTCTGTGTCATGGAATGCATTTCACGAGGAAGAGCCAACCGAAGCAAACGTCCTAGCGTTTAGCGGAACGCTCTTCGCCGCTGAACATCGAGGTGCGAAGGTTGCCATTGACCTGGAGTGGTCGCCGAAAAACGTGGAAGAGGGACGGTTCGTCGTGGCGTACGTCAAGTACGCACGTTATGAGAAGGCCAACGGTGCCGTGCTGCTTGGAACTTTCGAGACTCGCAATCGGCAGGAAATCGTTGCGGAGTTAGAACGCTTTATGGTAACGCTGACACCTCCAGTTACAGCGCGCTCATAGCTTTTGTCACGGCAATGGTCTCATCTCAGTCCCTTTACATACGTCTGATCCCCATGACTCAATTTATCGAGCGGCACACCGATCACTTTGTCATTGTCCTTGCGCTTTAACCGGACCAATTCGCCGATCTTGCCGACGAACTGCGCTTCGACGCTGAAGGCGCCGTCGGCAGTTTTCCAAATGCGGAACTCACGTTCGGTCGGCATCGGTGCAACAACTGGCGGCTTGGTCTTGGCGGGTGTTGACGGAGTGCGGACGGTGTTGCCAGCGATCTCTGTTGACTTCGGTGCTTTCGGAAACAGCTTGGAAACGTCGAAAATCGCGATTTGATTGATGGCGAGATCGTTCGAGCCTGATTTGGCCACCAGCGCGATTTGCTGCCAGTCGGGAGAGACGGCGACGACTGGCACCGTGAACTCACGATGTACTGTAGGAAATCCGTCGAAGAGTCCGACGATGGGTATCGTACCGAGCAACTCCGGTTTGTCGGTGGCATTCTGCGGCACACGATGGAACTCGATTTCGCCGACGACGGGCTTGCGGCAGATCGCGGCGATCTGGCCGTCGCACAAGAGCCAACCTCGTTCGAGTTGCGCACTGAAGGAATGCGCAGCAAGTGGTTTGGCGTCCGGCGTGCTCCAGAGCTTCAAGTTGCCGTCGAGTCCCAGCGACCACAAGCCGGCGGAAGTGAAGGCGAGGGCATCAATGCCACCGCTGTGCGCGGCCACTGCCGTTTCGGATTCATCGCGCAGTTCTTTGAGCTTAAAGAGATAAAGTCGTCCGTTCGCTCGCCCAGTTGCTGCCAGAGAATTATCGGCAGCCCAAGCCGCAGCCGAAGCTGGCCAATGTGAGGCGACTTGCGGCGGCGGTTCATCGATCATTGTTCCTGACGACCAGGTGCCGATTTCTGGTTTCAAGACAATGACCCCGCCGGCATACGTCCCCAGCGCGAGCAGATCTTTCTTTGGCGTGAGCCCCACCATCACCGTGTTGTCGACGGCCGTACCATCCATGGCGATGTCTTTGCCGGTCTTGATGTCGACCAGACGATTGACGATTTTCTCGATGCAATAAACGGTATCCGGTCGCGGCCCCGCAGCCAGCAATTTCGTCGGACCGCGGACTCCTTTCAGGTCGGTCGGTTGCTTTTCACCGGTCGCGGCATCGAACACCCAGCAGTCATTTTCCTTCGGCGAAACCACCAGGTACTTGCCGTCGCTGGTAAAGGTCAGCGCGCGAATCAATTCGCTGCGCCATTCCAAAACCTTTTTGGGTTTGTGATCTTGCGCCGTGACTCCAACTTGCAGAATGACGCTTACGAACAAAGTGCTAAAAAGTAACCTCGCGTTCATGATTACCTACCCGCAGTTTAGCGATAGTCTTCGCGAATCGGATTGAACACATCCAAAGCAACGGTCGGTTCATCACCCGCCACGCAGCCATGCACGATGCCGCCCGGAATGCGCCACATTTCGCCCGGTTTGATCACGCGGGTTTCGTCGCCGATGGTGAAGGTCAACTCGCCGCTGATCAGCATCCCCATTTGTTCGTGCGGATGCTTGTGCGGCAGCACTTCCGCACGCGGCTCGAGTTCGACGACCGAGATCATCGTATTCTCACCAGCGACGGTGTTGATGAACACACCAGGGAAAATCTGATGCCGGGAACATTCTGGCTTGGTGACGAAATACTTGCTCGCGATCGTGGTCATGGCATCGATTCTAATAGGACTGTGTCGGTGTGTTCATAACCGGGTGCGCAACAGCAGAGGAACAATAACGTCACCTCGCCGGTATTTTTAATCTGATGAGCAGCGCCGGGCGGAATGGCAATTGCATCCCCCGGGCCAACGTCGCGGCATTGCTTGTCGATCCACATTCGCCCGCAGCCTTGCAGGATGTAATAAATCTCTTCGGTTTGCGGATGATAATGTGGTTGCGTTGTTTGTCCCGGCGCCACCCGCGCCTCGGCCAGGCTTTGTTTGGTGATGCACGAGTTACGATGCGCGAGCAGCTCGCGAATTTCTGAGCCATCCTTGGTGATGAACGGCGGCGCCTCGCCAATATTGACGATGTCCATCGCAAACTCGCGGGGAGAGGTTAGTGCAGGTCGTGCGGAGACACGCCGACATCTACAATACTGCAAGCTTGAACAACATTCAGCCCCAGGCGCTCGGCCTCGGCAACCAACTCATCACTTTCGGTGCCCGGATTTAACCACAATTCGTCGCAACCGCGGGCGGCAATATCCGGCAGCACTTTGATCCCGACTGCGGGAGGTAAATAGACGCTGATGCGATCGAGCTTGCCGGGCGGAATATCGGCGAGCGAAGCAAATGCTTGGATCCCTTCGATTTCATCAGCCTTGGGATTAATCGGGTAGACGGTGAAACCTTTGGCGAGGTGAGCTCGGACCGACTTGTTGCCAAACTTACTTCGATCGGTGCTGGCGCCGAGAATGGCCACAGTGGGCATCCGTGTTTCCTTTTCCAAACAATGAATGAAATCAATTTATTCCGGCGGCGCTTTGATACAAGCAACCAGATGCTGCTGGCCTTCCAGGCGCGGCACCACCTCGCGACAGCGAGCTTCGGCGATGGGGCAGCGATCGGCGAAGGGACAGCCCGGATAAATACGGTCGGCCGCAGGAACCTCGCCACTCAAAATGATCCGTTGCCGTTCTCGTTGTAGAACAGGATCCGGAATCGGCGCGGCAGAAAGCAACGCTTGCGTATAAGGATGCCGCGGGTTGGCATGCAACGCATCGGCCGCGGCCAGTTCCACGATTCTTCCGAGGTACATCACGCCAATGCGATGCGAAATGTGCCGCACGACGGAGAGGTCATGCGAAATAAACAAATACGCGAGCCCCAATTGTCGCTGCAAGTCCATCAACAGGTTGATGACCTGTGCTTGAATCGAAACATCGAGCGCTGAGACTGGCTCATCGCAGACAATGATTTTGGGCTGAACGGCGAGGGCGCGCGCGATGCCGATGCGTTGCCGTTGACCGCCCGAAAACTCGTGCGGATAGCGATTCAGAAATCGTGGATTCAAGCCGACCAGGTCCATCAATCGCATTGCTTCGAGTTTGCGATTGCTGCCATGCAGGCCGAAAATCTCCATCGGCTCTTGAATGATCCGGCCGACCGTCATGCGCGGGTTGAGCGAGGCAAATGGATCCTGAAAGATCATCTGAATCTGCTTACGATGCGGCTGCATCGCACCCGGCGTGAGGTTGTCGATTCGCTGTGCGCCGAGCCAGATTTCGCCGCTGGTTGGTTTCTGCAGACGAATCGCCGCGCGGGCGGTTGTTGTTTTTCCGCAGCCCGATTCGCCCACCAGGCCGAGCGTTTCACCTTCGTGAATCGTGAACGAAACTCCATCGACCGCGCGCAGCACATTGGCTGCGCCGAACAGCCAACCACCCTTGCGAATAGGGAAATGAACTTTCAGATTTCTTACTTCAAGCAAAGGCTCGCCGATTTTCGACTTTACTGGCGCCTGCTGCACAACACTTGCGGTGGCGGTCATGGCTGACCTCCTGCCGCGCGGGCTGCTTGAGTCGGCGACGGAACTTTGGTGAGATCGGCCCAGCAAGCCTTCAAGCCACCATGGATAGCGGGTTCGAGTGGCGGCATTTCGGTCTTGCAGCGGTCGAGCGCAAATTCGCAGCGCGGATGAAACGGACAGCCCGGCGGTGGCCGCATCATGTCGGGCGGCTGGCCGTCAATGGCTGCCAGTTTTTCTGCGCGGGCTTCGTCCCAACGCGGAATCGACTTCAGCAACCCGAGTGTGTAGGGATGTTGGGGCCGCTCGAACAGCTCATAGACGCCAGCCTGCTCCACAATCTGGCCGGCATACATCACCAGCACGCGGTGACACACACTGGCAATCACCCCGAGCGCATGCGTGATCAAAATTACCGCCGTGCCGTTCTTCTTTTGCAACTCCGCGATCAGCTCCAGCATCTGCGCTTGAATGGTCACATCCAGCGCGGTTGTCGGCTCATCGGCAATCAAAATCTCGGGTTGGCAAGCGAGCGCCATGGCAATCATCACCCGCTGCCGCATGCCACCGGAAAACTGATGTGGAAAGTCGTCAACCCGTTCTGCTGCGGCCGGAATACCTACACGCTCGAGCATGTCGATCGCGTGCTTGCGCGCCTGTGCGGGCGTGTGCTTGAGGTGCAATTCGGTGACCTCGGTCAGTTGTTCCGCGACCGACAAAAACGGATTGAGCGCAGTCATCGGATCTTGAAAGATCATTGCGATCCGCTTGCCGCGAATCGCCGACATTTCGCGCAGGCTGAGCTTGAGCAAATCCTGCTTATCGAAAATGGCCCGACCTTGCTTGATCACACCCGGCGGCTTGGGAATGAGGCCGAGCAAAGCCAAATTGGTCACACTCTTGCCGGAACCCGATTCGCCGACGATGCCGAGCGTTTCACCTGGTTGCAGGTCAAACGAAACGCCATTTACGGCCCGCACTTCACCATCATCGGTGCGAAACGAAACGTGCAGATCATCGACTGTCAGTACAGGTGTAGACATGCAGAAACTATACGGCCCTGGCGCCCACGGAGCAACGCCGCCGCCGACCGGCCCCAAAGAAAGGCTGCGAGATTAGTCGCAGCCGAGGAAACGGTCATACCTTCATTTCTACGATGCGACCTAGCGTGCCTTCCCCTCCGCATCGAACACGCCTTCGAACAGAATCGAGCTGAGGTAGCGTTCGCCGGAGTCGGGCAGGATGACGACGATGGTCTTACCGGCGTTTTCTGGTTTCTTCGCGACTCGCACTGCAGCAGCGGCCGCCGCGCCGCAGCTGATGCCGGCGAGGATGCCTTCTTCGCGAGTCAAGCGGCGGGCAAATTCAACCGCCTCCTCATTGCTGACTTGCTCCACTTCGTCGACGAGCGTCATGTCGAGAATGTCCGGCACAAAGCCGGCGCCGATCCCTTGAATTTTGTGCGGCCCCGGCTTGAGCGGTTCCCCAGCCCGCTTCTGCGTGAGGACCGGGCTGGCCGTCGGTTCGACAGCGATCGACTTAATGGCCTTATTCTTGGTCTTCTTGATGTAGCGCGTCACACCCGTGATCGTGCCGCCGGTGCCGACACCGGAGACAAAGATGTCGATGGCGCCATCGGTGTCTTGCCAAATCTCGGGGCCCGTTGTTTGTTCGTGAATTGCAGGATTCGCCGGATTCTTGAACTGCTGTAGCAGCACATACTTGCCAGGTTCGCTGGCGACAATCTCTTCAGCCTTGTTAATGGCCCCGGTCATGCCGCGGGCGCCTTCCGTTAGCACCAGTTTGGCGCCAAACGCCACCAGCAGCTTTCGGCGCTCCAGGCTCATCGTTTCGGGCATCGTGAGGGTGAGCGGTATGTTGCGCGCTGCGGCCACGAATGCTAACGCGATACCTGTGTTGCCGCTTGTTGGTTCGACCAACTCTTTGCCTGGACCCAGGAGGCCGCGTTTTTCAGCGTCCCAAATCATCGCAGCACCGATGCGGCACTTCACCGAGTAAGCCGGGTTGCGGCCTTCGATCTTCGCGAGCACGGTAGCGCCCGCGCCGTCCGTCACGCGGTTGAGCTTCACGAGAGGTGTGCGGCCGATCGACTGCGAATTATCGGAATGCCAATGCGACATGAGAGACTCCTTTTTCCCGCTGCAATGTTTTGGAAAACGGTGCAGCCGCCTAAATAGAAAAAACCAGCGGCCGACATCGGCTTCGCTGGCTTCCGGTCAGCTGGTTGAATTGCGTGCAGGTTACCGGCGGCGTGCGCACGTTGTCAAGCTGAGATAAGTCGACGTAAGTCGCGCAGCGAAGAGTGCCTCTTGCATCCTCTTTGTTCAAGAAGTGCCCGACTTTTTGAACATTCGGGTGCGGGAATCTCGGGAACGGCGCTACCGCGCGTTCAAAAAGTCGCCGACTTTTTGAACGCCCCCTGAAAGGATGCAGCGGCGACTTACGAGATTTTTCCGCTGGCTCTTGACTGTTTACGACAGCAGTCGTAATATCATTTACGACAAAAGTCATAACAGCGGTTTCTCGACGCCGAACGAAGACGAATAAAGAATGGCCAAGCAAAAACCCACCGAACGTTTTGCCCCCGGCGAGATGAGCATCCTTCGTCTCTTATGGGATCTCGGAGCCAGCACGCTTTCCGAGGCCCACGCTGAGATTGTCCGCCGTGGCGAACAGATCGGTTACACCACCGTGCAGACGCGGCTCGAGCGACTCGTGGCGAAAAATGTGGTGTCCAAGACCAGCGATCGACCGGCGAAGTATCAGGCTGCCATACAACCCGAGGAAGTCAGCGGGCCGCTGCTCGATTTGCTCCTGGAACGTGTCAGTGGCGCCGTGCCACTCTTTGCGCAACTGATTCAAGATCCGACACTCACCCGCGCTGATCTAGCAGAGATGAAACGCCTAATTGCCGAGGCCGAGAAGAACGCAGCGGATAAACAGCCTCGCGAGAAAAACAGCAAACGCAATCCGGAGAACAAGTCATGAGCCTGCTGCCGGAACTTTTGCCGCTCGTCGCCCGCTCCGCGATCGTCATGTTTGTCACGATGCTCGTGGTTCGCGGATTACTTTGGCTCTGCGACATTCGTTCGCCCGCGATACATCGGTGGTCGAGTGTGCTGGTGCTCGCGCAAGGCTGGATTATCGCGCCGCTCGTCATTGCGATTCCTTGGTACGATCCGCCCGAAGTGAAGCAGCGAGTTCCTGTCTCGCAAAGTGCAGTAGAAGTTGAGCTGTCAGAATGGATGGGCGCTGATTGGAATCATGAAACCCCTCAGGAGACTTGCGATCCGCGACGCGATTCCACCACTCGCGCGACTCCATTTGTAGTCACATTCCAAAAGCTCCGCGCGCCTTTCTGGTCGCTAGTCCAATTCAGTTGGTGTCTCGGGATGATTGCCGCTTTTGTGGCGGTTGTCATAAACTATCGCCGCTTTTGTGCAACCACCGCAACTCATCATCAGCTCGCAGCGGATGACCAGTTGCAGTGGCAAGAGTTGCTGCGGGTGACGAAGGGACCCTTGCATTTGCCGTTGCGACTCACAACGGCCATCGGGCCGATGCTTTGCTTGCTGCCGCGCGGCTACGAGGTATGGATTCCACGCCGATACTGGCAGGCCTGCACAACTCTTGAACGTGAAGCCATCATCCGCCACGAGTTGTCCCACTATCGCCGTGGCGATATCTGGAAAAATTGGCTGATGTATGTGCTCGCCCTGCCACAGTGGTTCAATCCGGCGGCCTGGTGGGCGATTCGCAATTTTCAGCAGGCCGGCGAATGGCTCTGCGATGCCGATGCTGCCGCGGCCTTGCCGCAGCGCTCGGACTATCTCCAGGCCTTGCTCCGACTCGTTGAATTACAACCCTCGTCAATTTTAAGCAACACAGTGGCGGGGCAATGCGCGCACGCCCATCCACTGCTTGTTCGCGTGCGTCGATTGGTCTCCACTACTCCCCGTCAGGATTCGTTTATGAACAAGCTCCTGTTTTCGGCAGCGGTGCTCGGTATCGCGCTGCTGCCACTCATTCGCATTGAACTCGTCGCGCGGGCCGCCGATCCACCCGCTGGACTGCAGGCCGTGAAAGATCGCATGACCGAGTTCGATGGCAAACTCGCCAAGGTGAAAGAAGCGGTCGAGGAACTCAAGACTCGCGGCGCTGAACTCAAAGCTGCGGTCGAACCCAAAATCGAAGCCTTGACGAAATTGGCCGAAGATCCCAACACGCTCAGCAACGAACTCCGCGAAAAAGCGAAGACGTTCATGGTTGGCGACGAAAAAACACAGCTCGAGGTGGTGAAAGACATCGCCAACCTCACAAGCCAGGACGAACAAGTGCTGGCGCTCGGCCGCGTTGTTAAGGACTCGCCCCACGAAGCCGTTCGGCGGCTGGCTTTGCAGAGCATCCTCGCGAAGAAGGACGCGGGTTATCCTGCGATCGCACTGTCGTTCGAATCCCTGAGTGCGAAGGACCGAGCCTTTCTTGCGCTCGAATTGAACAAGTTGGCGAGCGATGACAAGCTGATCCTGCTGATGGCGATGGCCAAGAATGCCGACGATGAACTGGCCACGACGTTGCTCGGCCTCGATCTGCCAATCACGCAACGTTTGATGCTCGCCGGCTCCTTAGCCGAATCCCGCCAGGAAGATGAAAAGTTCGCAGGCCAAATCCTCGACCTCGGCGATAAAACGGCTGGCGACGACGGACTGCTGGTGCTCTACGCCATCGCCAAAACGTCTTCCGCCAGGAACGCAACCGCAGCGGTGAAGCACGCGGTCAAGCGCAAGGCCGAGGCGTGGCCCGTGATTGCAGCTGCCTACAAGAAGGAAGACAAAGACTGCCGCAGCGCTGTCGTGCGTGCTGCAAAAGAGTTGGGTGGTGAAGGCAGCGACTTTCTCATTAAGCACGCGCTCGAAGACTCAAATGCTGAATTACGAGCCGCAGCAGAAGACGCGGTAAAGTAGAACTTTCAGTGAAAGGTAAACGAGAACGGCCGATGCGAACTGCGTCGGCCCGCCTGCAGGCTATACTTAGGTTGCACTTCGCGCTTCTCCGTGATCAGTTCTGCTGCAGCCTTTCGCATGTTCGATGAGTTTCTCAAAGTCTTGGATTGGGCCTGGCCGTTCTTCGTCGCGGCCCTGGATCTGGCCATCGCACTGCTGGCGTCGGCCCATGTGGTTCTTACCAAACGCGACAACCGGGCGGCGCTCGGCTGGATCGGCGTCATCTGGCTCGCCCCGATCATTGGTTCGATTCTGTATTACTTGTTTGGCGTGAATCGCATTCGCCGTAAGGCCCGCAAGCTGCGAAAAAAAGAGTCCAAGCTCAAACGGCTGCAAATGGAACAAGCCGCTGCGCATGAACTGCAGCGCGTGCTTGAAGAAGACGCGTTGCATCTGACTTCGCTCAGCGAATTCGTCAGTGGCTTGAGTAACTCGCCGCTGCTCACGGGCAACAAAATCACGCCCCTGCATTGCGGTGACGAAGCGTATGTGCAAATGCTCGCTGCGATCGAAGGCGCCAAACATTCGATCACGCTCTGCACCTATATTTTCGACAACGACGCTGCCGGACGGCAGTTTTCTTCGGCCTTAGCAAAAGCCGTCGCACGTGGCGTGCAGGTGCGCGTGTTGATCGACGACGTGGGCACGCGGTATTCCTGGCCCTCGATCAAGCGCGAACTGCGCAAAGGAGCGGTGCCGTTCAATACGTTTCTGCCGACGCTTGTTCCCTGGCAATTGCATTACACCAACTTGCGCAATCACCGCAAGATTCTGGTGGTCGACGGCCGACTCGGTTTTACCGGCGGCATGAACATTCGCGCTGGGCATCGGCTCGATCCGCCCAGCAAACATCCGGTGCGCGATCTGCATTTCGAATTCGAAGGGCCTGTCGTCGCCCAATTACAGGAGTGTTTTGTCAACGATTGGGAATTTGCCACCAGTGAAGTGTTGGAAGGAAAACTTTGGTTTCCGCCGTTGCATCCGCAGGGCCCCGCGCTTTGTCGCGGCATTCCCGACGGTCCCGATTCGCGCCGCGATCTGCTCCGTTTCACGCTGCTAGCCGCGATTAATGCTGCGCAGCGTTCGCTGACGATTGTCACACCCTATTTTCTGCCCGACACGACTCTCATCACTGCGCTGAACTTCGCCGCAATGCGTGGCGTGCACGTGCGGATTGTGTTGCCCGAGAAGAATAATCTGGCGCTCGTGCAATGGGCGTCGACGGCGCAGTTGTGGCAAGTGCTCGAGCGGGGCTGCGAAGTCTATCTCAGTCAGCCGCCATTCGATCACACGAAGATTGTGCTGGTCGACGATGCCTGGTCGTTCGTCGGTTCGGCGAACTGGGACGCCCGCAGCTTGCGACTCAACTTTGAGTTCAACGTCGAGTGCTATGATCTCGATCTCGCGCGTGAGCTCAATCATTTGATCCGCGCGAAGCTGGGCACCGCTAAGAAGATTACGCTGCAAGAAGTCGATTCACGGCCATTACTAATCCGCGTGCGAGATGGCATTGCCCGCTTGGCGACGCCCTATTTGTGACGCGGCAGGGAGGGCGATGCTCCTGCGGAACGAGCAATGGCAGCACATGTCGACGCAGACTGGGCTCTTCTTCGCCGTCAACTTTCGCGAATCGTTGCGATGCAGGTGGCAGAACTTCGCCGGCATATGTGTATGAGCAAATCGCGACGAACATGCCGAATCAAAGAAAGCCCGTCGCGTGAGCAAGGGTGTGTCGCTTCCTCACGGAGTTGTGCTGCCGTTCCACTGGGATACCCTCACTAACGTTCGGGACTTCCTGCGGCTAAGCCGCAGGAAGGATATGCCCCGCGATTATAGTTCATCGTCTTCATCCTCGTCATCTTCTCGATCGGGATGGAGCGGATCATCGGGGGAAAAGAAGAAGTCGCCGAGACCCAATGGTACGTTCGCGTCACCGAGCGACCGCCGTTTGCGCTGCGCCAACGAATGCAAATCGAGGGCTTCATCACCCAAGCACTTTTCGAGTGCTTCGCGCCAGGCAGTGTCTTTGGACAGCGGATGCTTCGAATCTTGCGCGAGCCGCTTCATCGCATACCGCAGCATGTTGATCCCATCGCGCGGCGAATAGTCGAGTTTCAACTCATGGGCACTTTGCAAAAAATCGACCGTCAACGCCAGCATCTCTGCCGCAGCGAACGGCAGGTGATACTGCAGAATCGCCAGCTCGTCCTGCCGCTGTGGAAAGCCGAGTTGCAGCGTCGGTTGCAGTCGGCTGAGTATGTAATCGGGGATCTCGAACGTCGATTCATCCTGATTCATCGTCACACAGCAGCGGAAATTCGGATGAGCGTTGATCGTGATACCTGCCACGATCGACTCGACGTAACGGCGTTGATCGAAAAGCGGAGCCAGGCTGGCCCACGACTTTTCGTTCATCCGGTTCCCTTCGTCAAGAATGCAAATGCCGCCACGGATGACGGCGGTGACCAGTGGCGACGCGTGATATGCGATCTTGCCGCTCTCGGCGAGCACTGGCGTGACGAGCAAGTCTTCCGGTCGCGTATCGGCCGTGCATTGATAGATGTAGAGTTCCTGCTTGCGCAGCTGCGCACCGGCCATGCCGAGCGCAGTCTTGCCGATGCCGGGCGGCCCGACAAGCCGCGGCGTGAGGGGCAGATCGCGCTCGTCGACGACGAGCCAGCAGGCCATCAGTTGTTGCAGGATCTCGCGCTGGCCGATCCACTCGCCGGTGGCATCGTGCGGATGGCTGAGGTGCAAATGGATGTTGTCGATCGCTACTTCGCGCTGCATGGGTTCTTCCTGAAACGGGCCAACAGAGGAACGCTCAACTTAGCCGCCCCGCACAATCGCTCCAAGCGGTAGGACCGGCCGCGGTCTGCTGCGGTCCGCAGTCTGAGCAAAAGAATCACCAGGAAGCGACCTTGCAGAGCGTTCTATATTTGCCGGGCTGCGGACTGGCAGCCTGATTTCCTTTTGACGACGGGACGACCTTCATGCTGCCGGCAATTCGAAACCGTTTCCACACGGCGACGTGGATCGACCGTGGCATTTTGCTGGCTGTGCTGCTCGCGTGCGGTTGCTCGCTGTCGCTGAATGTCGCCGATCCAGACTTGTGGGGCCACATTCAGTACGGCCGCGATTGCTGGCAGAACGGCTTGCCCGCGACGACCACTTATTCGTACATCGCCGAGGGTTATCGCTGGATCAACCACGAACTCGTCGCCGAGTTCGTTCTGTTTGCCGTCAACGACACTTTCGGCGGCCGCGGTTTGCTCGTGATGAAAGCACTCTTTGGCTGGCTCGTGATCGGCTTGATCGCCTATTCCGCAAAGAAGCAAGGCGCCAGCCTGATCACAATCGGCGGAACCGCGTTGCTCGTGGCCGTTACACTCGGCAACCACTGGAGTTTGCGGCCGCAATTGGCTTCGTACACATGCTTCGCGCTCGAGGTGGCGTTACTCGGTTTTGCCTTCCGTGGCTGGGAAGGCGACAACCGCCTCAATGGGCCTTGGCTGCGAAATCTTTGCGAGCGATTTGGCCTGACTGCGACACTGAATTGGCTGACCTATTGCGAACAAACCGGCTGCGAAAACGAATTGAACTACGGTCGCGGTCGAATGAAAGCCTTGTGGCTGATCGTGCCGCTGATGGTGCTCTGGACGAACGCTCACGGCGGATTTCTCGCCGGGCTCTGCGTATTTATTGCCTACCTCTGTTTGCGCGGCGTGGAGTTTGTCGCTCATCGCGGCGGCGCAAGCTGGGGCATGTTGCGGCGGTTTGGCCTGATGATTGTCGTGGCCGCTGCGGCAACATTGATCAATCCGTATGGCAGCGAGTTTCTCACCTGGCTGTATGATGATCTAAAAGTGCCGCGGCCCGAGATTGTCGAATGGCGGGCTCCGGACTTTTTCAGCCTTGAAACGCTCCCTTTTGTAATCATGCTCGCCGCCTGGATTGCCGCGTTGCTCTTCAGCAAGAAGCGTCACGACTTCACGCAGCAGGTGATTCTCGCTTTGCTCTGCTGGCAATCAATGACGCATCTGCGGCACATCGCGTTTTTTGCAATCGCCTGCGGCTTCTGGTTGCCGCGGCATTGGCAATCGGTGCTGGAACGAATGGGAGCGACATCGAATGACAATTCGCTGGCCAGCGGACTATCGCCGCGGTTGGTTCCGCTCTTGGCGGGTTTTGTTTTCGTTGCCTGTCTGCTTACCGGCGGCAGATTAGCGGCTCGCTTGAACGACGTAAAAGTGGAGCGAGAAAACTTCCCCGTCGCTGCCGCCGAGTTCATCGCGCGCGAAAAGCTGAACGGCAAAATCATCGTGACGTTTAATTGGGCGCAATACGCTCTAGCAGCCTTCAAACCAACAGAACCCAGCGAACTAGGCCTGCGGGTGCATGTCGATGGCCGCTGCCGGACAAGCTATTCGCAAGCGATGCTTGACGAGCATTTTGATTTCATCATGGGCGAACAGCCGGCGACCGATCGCTACCGCGATCCGAAGAGTGGGCCTGTCGATCCCGAAAAAGCACTGAAAAATCACCGGCCTGACCTGGTGCTGATCTCGCGCTCGCAGCAGCCTGGCTGCGAAGTGATGGTTTGCAATCAGCACGACTGGTGCTTGCTCTATCAAGATGAACTGGCCCAAGTCTGGGGCCGCCGCAGTCGCTACGACGACTCGGCGAATCCCGATTACATCCCTGAATCCCGCCGCGTGATCGGCAGCGAACCGCAAACCGGATACGTCGCCTGGCCCGCGCTGCCGAATTATCGAACAAACTCCACAACAACCCGGCAAACTGCTGCGAAGTGAACCCTGTCATGACTGAAATCTCCGAAACGGTTTTCACCACGGTCACGCCGTTATCGATCGGCGGGCACCCGATTCGCACGCCTGCGGAACCTGCACCTTCCGCCGTTAGTGGCGTGGACGAATCACGCCCGAGTGGCGACAATCGGGGCCCCTCAAGCAAACAACTGAGCGACATGCTGCCCAAGCCGACCAATTACGACATCCCCTCGCTCGACTACGCGCTGCCAGCGGGCTTTAAGCTGTCGGTGGTGATTCCCGCATACAACGAAGAGCGGACGATTCGCGAAATTCTCGCCCGCGTCGCGGCCTTGCCTGTGCCAAAGGAAATCATCGTCGTCGACGATTGCAGCCGCGATCAAACGCGGGCGATTCTACAAGAACTAGCCGACGCTGGCGACTTGCATGCGATCTTCAAAACGCAGAACGAAGGGAAAGGCGCTGCCCTGCGAACTGGATTCAAGCAAGCCACCGGCGACATCGTGGTGATTCAAGACGCCGATCTCGAATACGATCCGCGCGACCTACTGCCGCTGCTCAAGCCGATTCTGGCGGGTGAAGCGGACGTCGTGTACGGCTCGCGTTTTCTGCATGAGAAGCCGCACGACAAGTCGCTCATCCATCGCTTCGGCAACTGGGCGCTGACGTTTGCATCGAACGTCACGACCGGCCTGAAGTTGACCGACATGGAGACATGCTACAAGGCCTTCAAGCGCGAAGTGCTGACGAAATTCGAAATCCAGCAGAACCGCTTTGGCTTTGAGCCCGAAGTGACCGCCAAGCTCGGCCGTCGTAAAGTTCGCGTCAAAGAAGTGCCGATCAGCTACAACGCCCGCAGCTACGCCGAAGGGAAGAAGATCGGCGTGAAGGATCTGTTCAACGCCCTGTGGTGCATCGTGCGGTATGGGATGTTTGACTAAGCGAGTCATGAAATCAGCGACTGAATCGGTCGTCCCGGACAAATGACCAGCGGCCGACCCAACGTATCGTGCAACTCGAGTCCTTCGGGCACGCCCAGTTGATGATAGAGCGTGGCGACCAGATCGACCGGGCTGACCGGATTGTCGACCGGATAGGCTGCGTGGCGATCGGAGGCGCCATACACTTGCCCGCCCCGAACTCCGCCGCCGGCCAGCACGCTGGTAAAGCAATTGGGCCAATGATCGCGGCCGTCGGCGCCAGCGCCAGCATCGCTGTTGCGCTGGCCGATCTTGGGCGTACGGCCGAATTCGCCCGTCCAGACGATGAGCGTTTCATCGAGTAAGCCGCGGTCTTTCAAATCATCAAGCAGTGCGGCGAACGCCCGATCGGCAGGCGGCATGAGGCGTTCTTTGTGATCGATGAAATTCCGACTGTGCGTATCCCAATAGACGCTGACGTTCTTGATGCCATCGTTGGGCCAAAAGACAGTCACAAGTGGCACGCCCCGTTCAACGAGTCGCCGCGCCTGCAGCACCGATTGGCCGTGCGGATTGCGGCCATATTGATCGCGGATCTTGTCAGGCTCCTGCGTCAGATCAAAGGCATTCTGCCCGACGCCGCTCGCCAGCAAATCGAATGCGCGGCTGTAATGCCGCGCGCGAGCTCCGAGTGCGTCATTCCCTTCTAACTCAATTAGTCGATCTTCCAAACTGCCGAGCAACGACCTCCGGCCCTGCAAGCGTTCAGCGGATAGACCTTCCTGCAGTTGAAAATCACCGACGCGATAGTCGGGCAGATCAGGCCGCGCATCAATGGTCAGCGGATCCCAGGATGGTCCGAGCCAACCCGCGAGTTGCCCGTGACTCTCTTCGACGAACCGCGGCACATCGCCGGGCATTTTGGGACGCATTTGCACAAAGGGCGGCAACGGGTCTTTGCCGCGGCCCAGTTTCGCCAGGACCGCGCCCATGTGTGGCCAGTCGCCACGAAGATCGGCACCTGGACGATACGCCAAGCCAGTGAGCAGATGATGCGTGGCCGTCGTGTGATTTACATCGCCGTGCGTCATCGAGCGGATGATTGCCAGTCTGTCGCACCGCTGAGCGAGCAGCGGAAAGTGCTCGCTGATCTGAATGCCTGGCACGTTCGTACTGATCGGCTTGAACTCGCCGCGAATCTCCGCGGGTGCATTCGGCTTCAAATCCCAAGTTTCCTGCTGAGCCGGTCCGCCCCACATGAACAACAGAATCACGGCTTTGGCTTTGACAGGCGGCGCGACTAACTGACCCGCTGCCAACTCTTTCGCCGCGAGCAGCTGAGGTAGCGACAATCCCAACAGTCCCGCCGCGCCGGCGCGAACAAAATCGCGGCGGCGAAGAGGCGGTGCGATGTGGGGCAGGTTCGGCATGAATTAGCCCTGCAAGGCGATCATGAAGCGAGCGAAGCCGGCAGCCGTTCCTGATTGGCGACAGGTTCGGTCACATGCTGCAGCGGCAAGTTGCCGTCGCGGTCTTCCTCATCATTGTCGTCTGTCATCTTACCAAAGATCAACTGCTGCAGCTCGATCATCACGCTCAGCAAAGCAGGAACGAACACCAGTGTTACCACGGTCGAAATGATCAAACCGCCGAGTAACACCGCGCCGATGCCGCGATACAGTTCGCTACCGGCACCGGGCGCGAGGACCAGTGGCAACAAACCAACGAGGCCACCGATGGTTGTCATAAAGATCGGCCGAATACGCGTCCGCACGCTTTCAATCACCGCCTCACCGATGCTCATGCCGTCTTCTTTGAAGTGAATCAGCGATTGCTCAACGATCAGAATCGGATTATTCACCACCGTGCCGACGAGCATGATAAAGCCGAGCATCGTAAGCACGTCGAGCGGCTGCAGCACCCATAGATTGAGTAGCCACAAGCCGGCGAAACCACCAACCGCGCCGAGAGGCACCGTCATGATGACGACGAACGGATACACCCACGATTCAAACGTGGCGGCCATCAGCAAGTAGGTAATCACCACAGCGAGTGCCAGGTTCCAGCGAAGTGATTGCCAGGTGTTGCGAAGTTTATCGGCGGTTCCCTCCAGGCTGATGCGGTATCCTCCCTTGAGCTGGCCGCTGGCTTGCAACGGCTGGATCACTTCCTTGGTGATCATGTCCATTGCCAGTTCCAAAGGCATATCAGGCGGCGGGCTGACTTCGAGCGTAATGGCCCGTTGCCGCGTACGATGATTCACCTGTTCCGGGCCCGGTTCCAAACGGATATCGGCCAGCGCCTCGAGTGGCACGAGCTGGCCTGTGGGCGTCGCGATCGGCACGGTTTGCAGGCTCTGTTCGCTGTTGGCGTATTTGTCTTCACCGATAATCCGCAGGTCGATCTTGTCGCCGCCTTTGTAATAATCGGTCGCATAGGCGCCATCGACGAGAGCATCGATCGCGTAACCCAGTTCCTGGGCCGACATCCGCAAATCTGCCGCTTGTTCAAACTTCGGATAGATCCGCATTTCCGGATTCGCCAGATCCAAACTCGGTGTAGGCCGAATCTGTGCGGCCGGGATCATCCCCTTCACTTGCCCAAAGATCTGCCCGCCGAATCCCACGAGCTGATTGATATCCGGCCCCGTAATTTCAATATCGACCGTGCGGCCGCCAGTGAGACCTTGTTCGAACAAACTGGCTTGTTTGGCAATCAGGAAAGTGCCGGGAATCTTGTCGCCGATCTTCTGAATCTCACCGACGAGGTCCTTGGCTCGCCTGGGATCAAGTGCCCGCGCGCCGATGAAGACTTGCCGGTTACGGGCCACGAAGAAGAAGTCATTGATCACCAGTTTCTTGCCGCTGATCACGTCTGGATCGTCCGCTTCAACGTCCCACAGGGGCCACAATTCCTCCTCCACAAGATCGCCCATCTTGAGCAAGTGGTCGAGGTTGTAACCAGGCGGCGGTATGACGATGCCAAAGACCAGGTTGCGGTCACCGCTTGGCAGATACTCCACCTTCGGCAAGAGCAACCAGGTCAGCACGCACGAACCAGCGATCACAGCAAACACAACGATGATCCGCGGCAACAAACGGATCTGCAGCCGGCGATTGAACCCGATTAGCAGCGAAACCATGAAATCCGCGATGCGGTCGGCCACGCTCAGCACCAGACGAATCGGAATCATCAGCAAATCGACAAAAGCCCAAATGCCGGTTCGCCGTTGATGTTGCGGGTGCGCCTCCGTCGGAATGACATTCCCATCACGATCCTTCTTATGCTTTTTCAAGATTCGCATGGCCGCGGTGGGGACCACCGCTACGGCGACGAGCATCGAAAGAGCCACGGCGGCCGAAATGGAAATTGCAATATCACGAAACAACTGCCCGGCCTCTTCGCGAATGAAGAGCACCGGGATGAACACTGCCAGGTTCGCAAGCGTGGCGTTGAGCAATGCCCCCCACACTTCGCCAGCTCCGTTGACCGCTGCTGTTTCTGGATCTTCGCCCCGTTGATGGCGGCGGAAAATGTTTTCGAGCATCACGATGGCATTGTCGACCAACATGCCCACCGCGAACGCCAAACCGCCGAGCGCGGGAACGTTCAACGAGCGGCCCAGCGCTGCCATTACCAGAAAAGCGCCCACCGTGCTGATGATGATGTGTGCGAAAATGATGACCGTCGGCCACCCGTTGCGGAGGAAAACCAGCAGCGTGACAAACGTGAAAATACTACCCCAGAACAAGTTGTCGCTAACGAGATTCATCGCCGAATAGATGTATTCGGTCTCGTCATAAACTTGCACCAACTGCAGTTCGCTATTGCGCAAAATGTCTTCATTCAAATCCTTGGTGGTGGCGCGAACTCCCTTCATCACATCGAGCACGTTTTCCCCGACGCCGCGCTGCACGTTGATGGCGATGCTGGTGGTGCCGAAGCGTTTTACGATGCCGTCGGGCTTTTTGTAGCCTTCGACCACTTCGGCAATATCGCGCACGTACACCGGCACTCCGTCCCGGCGCGCGACGATGGCGTTTTCGACTTGTTCCGGCGAGCGGAATTGGCCGAGCGTCCGAACCACATAGCGACGTTTCCCCTCCCAATAATCGCCGCCGGACGTATCTTCGTTTTGTCCACGCAAAGCAAGGCGAATGTCGTTGATCGTCAGACCGCGCGCGGCAAGATGCTCCGGATTGACAACGACTTGCAGCTCTTCTTCGCGACCGCCGAGCACGTTGGCATTCGAAACACCTTCGACACGTTCGAGCGCCGACTCAATGTAATCCTCGGCAAACTTACGCAGCGTTGTGACGTCGCGTTCTTTGGGCAAAAAGGTCTGCACGCGAGGATCTTTCTCGGCCAGTTCCTTTAGCCGATGCATCGTCAGGCCTTCGTTGTTCGTCGAATACGCACGATCGAGGCCAGGCTTCAAGTCGGGGTTTTTCGCAACGAACGCTTCCATCTCGCCGCGACTCGGCACGCGTTCGCCGAGAATCAACCAGGCAATGGGGCGATTCGCCGCATTCGACGTGTTGATGACTGGCTCGTCGACGTCTTCGGGATAGCTGGCGACTTGTGCGAGTTTCGTATTGACCTTGAGAAGCGCTTCACTGACGTCGATGCCGACGGGAAATTCCAGCGTGATGCGCCCCATCGAATCCATGCTTTCGGAAGTCATCTTCCGCACGCCTTCGACACTCTTCAGCTGTTCTTCCTGTTCGTGGATGATTTGCTTCTCGACTTCTTCCGGGCTGGCGCCGGGCCACATCGTTTCGATGGTAAGCGTCGGCACTTCAACTTCGGGCGTGAGTGCCATCGGCATCGTGAAGATCGACAGAATGCCGAACATCAAGAGCAGGATCACGCCCACAGAGACTTTCACCGGGTTGTGAACAAAGGTCGAAATCAAGTTCATGATCGGTTCTCGTCACTGCATATTCGCAGCAAATCAATTGGCAGGCGACGATAGTGAATGATGTAAAACGAGGTTGCGAATTTCGGCAGGCAGGCTATTTGGCGGGCGTTTTCCAGATCGCTACGGAAAACTGATTTGAATCGGTTCAGCGCGAACTTCTTGACCGGGGCGAAGACGTTCGTTTCCTTCAACAACGACAATATCGCCGGGCTTGAGTTCGCTAGCGCCAACACTCACCCATTGGCCTTGGGCAACGCCCAGCGTTACCGGAACCGGCCGCACGGCGCTTTTGCCGCCGGCGTTATCGACGACATAGACGACCGGCGTTCGACCGCCGATCGAGATGGCATCTTTGGGAACGAGTGGCAGCGATTTGGCTTCGCCGACGGGAAGCGTGACGCGGGCAAACATACCTGCTTTCAGTAGCGGGCCCCTTTCGTCGACGATATTCTCGACGCGGACCTTGACCGGAAACGTGCGAGCGCGGGCGTCGGCTTGGGGATTGATGATCGCCACTTTGCCCACGAAACGTTGGCCCTTCAGGGCGTTGACCTCAACATTCCCGACGACGCCGGGAACCAGTTTTGAGACGTAGTCTTCCAGCACGGCAATTTCGATATCGACGCTGCCGAGTTCTGCGATCTCGGCAGCTTGATCGCCTTGCATCAACCATTGCCCCACTTCGGTGAACTCAGCGGTGACCCAACCATCGAATGGCGCAAACATCGTATGCCGATCGAATTGTTCGCTGAGGCGTTCGACTTCCGCTTGCTGCACGGCAACTTTGGCCCGAGCTTGCTCATGCTTTTGTTCCCATGCATTTCCAGTGATCAGTCGCACCGCGGCCTGGGCGTTGTTCCGCGTGGCAGCCGCTTGCTGCTCGAGGCTCAGCGCTTCTTCGAGGGCTTCCTTGGTGATGGCATTGAGCAAGCTTTTGGCCCGTTCGGCCTTGGCCGTTTGAAAATGCAAATTTGCTTCGGCGACGGCGAGTTGCGCTTTGAACTGATCGATTTCGTCCTGATGTGAATGTTCCATTTCAGCCAGGGCCGCTTTCCGAACCTCGAGCTCGGCTTCAGCGGCCCGCTTCTCGGCTCCGATGATGCCGCGGCGGAGATGCGCGATCGGCGAACCCTTCTTTACGAAGTCGCCTTCGTTGACGAGGTACTCTTCGACGCGGCCCGGCGCTGCGCTGCCGACCACGCTTTTACGCAGCGGCATCACGGTGCCGACAAAGCTCTTCGGTTCATCGATTGTTTCAATCCGCGTTGTTGCCACAAACACCCGCGGCGGCGGTGGAGCAGGCGGCGGTGCACCTTTGGGAGCTTGTGCGCACGCGGCAGCAGTAATGACGAACAGCAAGGCGATTGTGTGGGAAATGGTTCTTGACATTTAGCCAGCCTCTAAGGCGGAGATTTTTTGATTGAGATTCTTGCGGACGCGGGCCAGCAAACGTTTGAGCGTGGCGAGCTCACTGGCCTTCATTCCTTGCGTCGCTTTGGCACGAACTCGTTTGACGCAGGCGACGATTTTGTTCCACACCGGCTTGGCCGAGGGCTGCACATGAATCAATTTGCGGCGGCGATCGTTGCTGCACGCCAGCCGTTTGATCCAGCCGTCCCGTTCCATGCGATCGAGAATGCCGACGAGCGTCGCTGGCTCCAAGTGCATCCGGTCGGCCAGTTCAGCCTGCGCGAGCGGCCCTTCCATGGCGAGAAAACCAAGCACCTGGCATTGGCGATAAGTGATGCCGGTCGGCGCGAGCTCTTCGTTAACCGCGCGCTGATATTCGTGCGCGGTCATGATGATCCAGCAGCCGACGCTATTCTCAAAATCGTATTCAAGCACGGGAATGGTTTCCGTACGAATGGTAAGCGCCCTAACGAATTTATTATCTTAAGTTTGCTGAGGAGAAGATGCAAGCTTGCGCGAGCCCGCAACCAAGTCGTAGGGTGGCAAGAGTCTCGCCCTAAAGAAACGCTAACAATTCTTCAAGCGAGAGGATCCAATCGCCGGTCGCGGACTTTTCCGAGTTACGCCTCAGCCAGCGCGTTTGCCAACCATGGCCGCGCGGCGCAAGATGATCGCTGTCGCAATCATCACCCACTAGCAGAATTCTCTGTGGCGCAACCTGGCTGATGTGCTCGATCGCTTGATAAAAGCCAGCCGCCGGTTTCGACCAGCCAACCTGCGAACTGATGAACAAGTGATCGACCTGATGCAGCGGTGGCAGTGCGAGACAGACGCCACGCAACCGGCCATCGAAATTGGAAGCGATGCCGAGGCGATACCCGCGGTGCCGCAGCGCTGCAAATGTCGGCTCAACATCTGGAAAGAGTCGCCAATGCTGCGGCAGAGAAAAATGCTCCCACAAATCCGCAAACAGCTGATCGGCTTCGGAGTGCGAGCGCTCTTCAAACACCTCGCGCACGACCTGCCGCCAACATTCGTATTCAAAGGCTTCGTCAGTTTGGAGATCGCGCTGTTGCCTCATGCTGATGGCGACCTGGCGCATCGCCAGGAGCAAACGCGCGTCGTGGTTGAAGTCGCTACGCGCGCAATCGTATCTCCGCCCGAAATCGCGGTATATTTCGCCCGCGGATGGCATTGGCTCAATCAACGTGCCAACTGCATCGAAGAGAATCAATTCAGGTCGTGGATCCATGCTGCGATCGCGCTGCAATCAGAATGCTCAATCACTTCGATGGCTGCTCCAAACTTGAGCCTGCAGGAGGATCATACATCGGCGATTGCTCATCGGCAGCAATGGCGGCACACAACGCTCCCTTGGGATCCAAGGCCAGGATCTTCCATTGCTTGGGCATCGGTGGCGCCTGCGAGGTAAGTTCGGCTAGAAGTTGCGTCGGTCTCTGGGTTGTGTTCGAGCGAATTGCGTTCATAGGTGACTGCTGCGAATGCGCGTGAGACTGCCGTGCAGATTGGATCCGCAAATTGCCATTCGCCAGACTGCAGTGCTTAGACTAGGCCGACAAATGTCTGCCTGCGATGCATTCAGCAACAATGTACAGGCGTCCAAAATGGACACAAGACCACTTTCTGGGTTTTTGCACAGCACCTGTCGAAGAGGCGTTAGAATTCGGTGCCTCCTACGAATCCGTCTGATAACTCGATTGCTGCAAAGTAAGATATGATATTAGTTTGGGCCTGGACAAAACGGTCTTAAGTGAAGGAAGGTTTGCACGGCTAGGTTTCTGGCATTGCCGATTCCGCCCAGCAGCCGAATTTGAGAGAGATAAAAAGCGACTCATGAAATCTGCGAGAAATCAATTCGCTCCGTTGCGACTGACGTGCCTTTTCCTTGCTATCGCAGGCTGGGCTGGCACTGGACTTGGGGCGGACTCCTTGGAGGGATTCTTGGAGAAGCATTGCAGCCGCTGTCATGGCCCGACGAAGAACGAAGGGGATGTGCGGATCGACAAGTTTTCACGCGACTTCAAATCGGGTGCGGACACGCATCACTGGGGCGAGGTTCTCGATCGGATCAACTCGGGCCAGATGCCGCCCAAGGAAGAGCCCAAGCCGACTCAGGCGGAGATCGCGGCATTCGTAACAACTCTCGACGCGCGACTTAAGGAAGGGCGCGCGGCCCGCATGGCGGCCCGCGCCGCTGTGACGCATTACCGACTTAGTCGGAAAGAGTACCAGAACACGGTCTATGATCTGCTCGGCGTGCGCTATGATCCCGCCAAGCCCGGGGAGTTGAATGAGGACACACTGTGGCATGGCTTTGAGCGGATTGGCTCGGAACTCTCGCTGTCCCCTTCGCATGTAGACCGGTATTACCGCGCCGCCGAGATCGTGCTCGATCGCGCCTTTCCTGCCACAACGAGCGAAGCCCGCAAGGTTCGCAAGACCGCAGTTGAGCTACGTTACCAAGGGGGCAAGACTCAGCAGGAAGCGTTGGACCGATTCGGCATCAAGCGCCCATTGCGTTATTTGCTTTTTCCCGGGCGAGTCGAAAATGCGCTCTCGCCCAATTGGTTTGGGAAGACGGGGCCGGAACACAGTGGACTATACAAACTCCGCATTCAAGCGAGCGGCATTCGCCCGCGCGGGGGCCAACCGGCCCACCTCAGCATCGGCAAGGAAACAGGTGAGGAAACGGTCGCCGGCCTGATTGAATTTGACATTACAGCGCCGGAAGACAAGCCGGCGGTACACGAGTTCGAAGTGTTTCTGGAGATGCCAACGGTCTTGCACTTTGCGGTCGTGGCTGCCGATGTTGTTGACCGGCGGGCCGGGGCGGCGTTTCGTAATTCACTCACGAGCCCAAACTATATGTTTACGCACAGCAGCGAAACGCTGCTGCTGAATCCGAATGCACCACAGATGTTCGATGACAAGGGGAACGGTCTGTTCTCGACGGTGCTGGTCGATTGGATTGAATGGGAAGGGCCCCTGCTCACGGAGGCGGAAAAATCACGGCGCAACGGGCTGGTGCCTCCCGATGAGGCGACGCCCGAGGTAGTTGCTGAGCACCTGCAGCGCTTCGCCGAAAGAGCCTGGCGCCGACCCGTCAAGAAAGAAGAACTGGCCGAATATTTGAATGCCTATCGGCTCGAACGTGAGGCAGGAGAGAAGATCGACGCTGCGTATCGCGTGGCGTTGGCAGGCGTCCTGACGTCACGACATTTTATCTATATCGTCGAAGGGGACGCAGTGCCCCGCGAACGTTTGAGCGATTCGGAACTCGCCACGCGGCTGTCGTATTTCCTTTGGAGTTCGATGCCGGATGACGCGCTCTTTGCCGCAGCCCAAGCGGGCAAATTAGGCGGGGAAAATCTAACGAAGGAGGTCGATCGACTCCTGGCCGACAGCAAGTCCAAACGCTTGATCGATGACTTCGCGCGCCAGTGGCTGCAGCTTCATCGCGTCGGCATGTTCCCGCCGGACAAGAAGCTTTACCCGAACTACGATCCCTGGCTGGAAACGAGCCTGCGTGCGGAGCCGGTTGAGTTCTTCCGCGAGACCGTCGCGAAGAATTTGCCCATCGACAGTTTCATCAATTCTGATTGGACGATGGCCAATGCCCGGCTGTGCGATTTTTATGGACTGCCGGAGCCGACGTCAGGCGGCTTCCAGCGAGTTTCGCTCAAGCCCGAAAATCATCGCGGCGGTTTGCTTACGATGGGCGCGGTATTGGGGCTGACCTCGGACGGCACGCGTCATCGGCCCGTACATCGCGGCGTATGGGTCAGCGAAGCCATCTTCGCCAGGACGCCGCCACCACCGCCTGCCAATGTGAGCGCAATCGAACCGAACCCGCCGAACAGTCCGAAGGCCACCATTCGCCAAAAGATCGAAGCCCATCGCAACAATGCGAGCTGCGCGGCCTGTCATGCCAAGATCGACCATTATGGCATTGCCTGGGACAACTACGATGCCATCGGGCAATGGCGCACGCGCGAAATCGTTGCCAAGGGGACCGGCGAGGATCCACCGATCGATGCTTCGGGAGTGATGCCCGACGGCAGGCCGTTCAAGGACTCCGTTGAATTCAAACAACTGTTACTTGCCGACCGCGATCAAATCGCACGGGCATTTATCGAACACCTTTGCACCTACGCGCTGCGGCGAGTCCTCACGGTCGATGATCAGGACAGCATTCAGGCAATCGCGGCCGAAGCGAAGAAGAACAACTATCGCGTGAAAGACATTATTCGCGCTGTGGCGCTTTCCGACTTGCTCCGCAAACGATAAACGCTCATAACAGCCATCTACTACACAAACCCAAGGAACCGAGAACGATGAACTATCTATCGCAGTCCTGGTTAATCGACCGGCGTCATGCCTTGCGGGCTCTCGGGACTTGCATCGCCCTGCCGTTCCTGGAGTGCATGGTCCCGCTGCGCGCAGCCGAGGAAAAGAGTGCCACTCCGCGGCGCAGTGCCTTCATTTACCTGGCCAACGGCGTTCACTCGCTGAATTATCAGATCACTACTCCCGGCAAAGATTACGAGTTTTCCCGATCGCTCAAGCCACTTGAAAAGCATCGCGACGCGATCACACCGATCAGTGGTCTGCATCATCCAGGCGCGCTCAGCCATCATCACAATTGCATTTCGGTCTGGCTGACGGGTGGCAAACTCGGCCCGTCGGATCGCAACACCATTTCCGTCGATCAGAAAATGGCGGAAGTGACTGCGAAGCATACTAGATACCCTTCGCTGGAAATCGCCATCACGCAAGACTCGCTGGCTTGGACTGCCGATGGGATTCGGCTGCCTGCGATGCGGCGTTGCAGCGAGATCTTCGCTTCGCTGTTCGAGGAACCCAAAGGGGGCAAGGGGGCTCAGCGGAGGGCCTTACGGCGCAAAGGAAGTGTCCTCGATGCCAACCTGGCCGAAGTTCGCAAGCTCGAGGAGAAGATGGGCTCCGCGGATAAAGGGCGGATGGAACAGTATCTGAGTTCTATTCGTGAGGCCGAGATTCGAACGCGCCGGGCGGATGCCTGGCTCGACACTCCGCTTCCAGCTATTTCGCAGACAGACCGTCAGCGGACCAATCGCGATATTGCTCATACGATGGCAGGCGACTATTTTCGCACGGTCTATGACCTGATTGTGCTGGCCTTCCAAACCGATGTGACGCGCGTAGCTACCTTCAGTCTTGGCGGCGAGGGAGATGCCATCGCGATTCCGGAGATCGGCATCACGGAGTCGCGTCATCAACTCAGCCATCACGGCGGCGATCCAGGTTACATGGAGAAACTGACGAACTACGACACGTTTGCGATCGAGCAATACAGCTACTTCCTCACGAAACTGGCAGAAACGAAAGATTTGAATGGCAGACCGCTCTTGGGTTCGACGATGTCTCTGTTCGGCAGCGGCATGTCTTACGGACACAGCCACGGCAATGCAAATCTGCCCTTAGTGCTCGCTGGTGGTTCTGATCTGGGCTTGAAGCATGGCACGCACCTCGACTTCAATCAGGGGCACTTCAAAGGTTATCAACTCGATAAACCTGGTGAGCACTATTCGCTCTGCAGCCGGCCCGCGAACCCGAATGCCTACATGAGCAGCCTACTGCTGTTAATGGCTCAGCGCATGGGCGTGGAAACCGACAAATTCGGCGACAGCAACAAGGCGATCGAACTATGAAGAAGTTGTCAGTGCTTGGTTCGTCGTGCCAGGTGCATCGTTGGTTGTTGTTAGTGCTGCTCGGTTGTCCGTTCGTTTTATTGACGGCTTTCAGTCAAGAACAGGGTGCTAAGCAGCCGGAAGAAATCTTCCGGCCCGAAGCGGGGAAGTTTCCGCCTCTGGAGAAATCGCGGGCGTACCGCGGTGTCCTCGCGTTTGTCGACCATGCGAATCGGCGTGGTAGTTTGCGCGTGGAAACCACAGGTGAGTTCTTCCGTAATCCGCCGCATCCCTTCGCGATGCTCCCGTATGGTCTGGTCCGTCGTTACGGTGCGCCGGCCGATTTGCGCGACATTCCGCTGGGAACCTTCTTACATGTCCGTGCCTATCTTCCGCCGGATCCCAAGACTTCCGCCGTGCCCGTTGCGCAAAAAGGCCCTCCCGAACGGCCTGCCGAGAACCATGTTCTGCTTCTCGAAGATGAGTCCAGCTTCTGCTTGCGGGAAGGCAAAGTTTGGAAATTGATGGAAGTCGAGTTGCGGAACAACCAAGGGACGATCGTCGCAAGCCGTGAACCGAAGGAAGGTGGAGAGACCAACGCAGCGGAAGAGAAGTTAACCTTCGATGCCGCGACGCGTTTCTGGCGCGGCCGCGAATGTCTCGGTCTTGCCGACTTGATCGCCGAGGGCGCTTGGCCTGGGGAGGGGAAGAAATCCTTGGGTGGCCAGACCGTGCAACTCGGGCTCACCTGGCAGCCCACTCCGGGCGGCGTGTTCCTGCGCTACCACGTTTCAGATATTTGGCTAGACGAGATCGCGCTACAGCGCGCCGCGCAAAATCAAATCGAGAAGCATAAGTCGCTGATACGTAGTCGCTGGATGCCCGCCTTCGTCGAAGCCGTCGAGTACGGCAAGTTCGGCCGCGCGACTATCATCGCAACATTGTTCGGCGGCATGGATGAATCTTTGTACGCCGATTTCAAAAAGGGGAGCCAAGGCGTGATGAACGCCGCGGAGAATACCTTGAAGCACGCCGGTGGTGCTTACGGACCTGCGCATATGGCATCTCGTGGCTCGATTCTCGAAGTTACAAAAACGACCGGCGGGATTCCGCTGGGGAGCAGCGGAATCCAGATTCGCTTGGAAACGGACCTCATAATTGAAGGGATCCGGCCCGGCCGAGTTGTGCGCGTCCGGCCTGGGAGCTGGCCCGAACTCATGGTGCCTCGGGACGAATATCTGAACGACGGCAACAGCCCGGAAGATCGCTTTCCGAATCCAGCCGTTTTCCCCAAATACTGAAGCGCCAGCCAGGGTGACGCTCCAGATGTATTTCATTCATTTGCGTGTTGAACGCAGCACCAAAACTCGGCGAAGTTTCGCTAAGTCCTAAATCCAGAACATTTTGTGCAGCGAGATGGCCAAACGAGGGCATACTTCGCTGCCGGGGAATGATTTCGGTGTAAATGTACGACGCCGCTTGTAAGGTCCGCTCCCCAGCACGGTAGACCTTGTGTCATGCATGCAGCGACGGGGAGTAAGCCGATGACCGTACTGACTACTCACAACGCTTATCAATTGCGAGCCAGCCATCGTCCGATTGGCGGCCCGGGCGTATCATATGGGTCGACGCCGCAGCCGTTGTTGCGGGCGACCACGCCCTCATATGGAGCGACGACGCCCACTTGTCTGAGCAAACGCAACTGCAGCGGACGCGGACAAGCGGCGGGGCATTCAGGAACGAGTATGGCTGTCGACGACTCACCACTGACTCGCACCAGTTTGGTGCTGCAACTGCGGGAGCCGGGCAATCACCTGGCTTGGCAGGAATTTTCCAAACTTTATGGGCCTGTTATTTATGGGTTTGCCCGCAAACGCGGCCTGCAAGACGCCGACGCGGCCGACATGATGCAAGACGTGCTGCGAAGTGTGAGCGGGGCCATCGGCACGCTCGACTACGATCGGAAGCGAGGCTCTTTTCGGGGCTGGTTATTCACGATCACGCGGAACAAGATCTTCAATTTTCTTTCTGCCCGTAAGATCCGCCCCCAAGGTTCTGGCGACAGCACGACGAACAAACTGCTTGATCAGCATCCACAGGAAGAAAACGACGGCGCCGATACTTGGGAACTCGAGTATCAGCGGCGGCTCGCGGCCATCGCGATGGAAAAAATCAAAGGGGAATTTCAAGAGAAGAGCTGGCAGGCTTTTTGGCGGACGGCCGTCGAAGGAGTGGGAGTTGCGGAAGTGTCCAAGTCGCTCAGCATGTCTGCCGGAGCAATTTACGTCGCCAAGAGTCGAGTGCTATCTCGGTTGAAAGAGGAAGTCGACGCCCTCCGCAAGTTGGAGGATGAGTAAGGTGAGCAATCCGATCAAAGACACCACTGCTTGCCCGCCGACCGAAGAACTGCGGCAGCTGCTCGGCTCGCAACTCAGCGGCGAACGTCAACAGGAATACACGAATCACCTCGATCGCTGTCCCTGCTGCCAGAACAAACTGGAAGAGCTTGCCACGGAAGGGACGAACCTGTCGAGCGTGATCGAGCAATTGCAAGAGTCCGAGCCGATGGCGACTTCGGCCTATTGGCCCTCGCTGCGCGAGATCGACGCGGCGATTGCCCAGGCGGCCGGCAATCAAGCGGGGATGAAGAATAATGCGGTCGTCACTCCGCCGCCTGTTGAACGTAAACCCAAGAGGAAAGACGCCACGCTCGACTTTTTGGATCCCCCCACGGACCCGTCGTATCTCGGGCGCCTGGCCCATTTCGATGTGATGCGGATTCTCGGCCGCGGCGGCATGGGTGTGGTGCTCGAAGCGTTTGATTCGAAACTGCAACGGCATGTCGCCATCAAAGTGCTCGATCCAGAACTGGCCGAAGAAGAACTGAGTAAGCAGCGGTTCTGCCGCGAAGCTCGTTCGGCTGCATCGGTTACGCACGAAAACGTCGTGGCCGTACATCAAGTCGAAAAAGTTCCTGAGAAGGGAATCGCGTTTCTGGTGATGCAACTCATCAGCGGCGAAACGCTTGAACAGCGTCTGCAGCGCGAAACCAAGTTGCCATTGTCGGAGATCGTACGGATCAGCATGGAGGCAGCCCGCGGTTTGGCCGCGGCGCATTCACAAGGGCTCATTCACCGCGACATCAAACCCGGCAACATTCTGCTCGAACCACCTTCGCAGCGAGTAAAGCTGACCGACTTCGGCCTGGCGCGAATCGTTGACGATGTGAAGTTGACGCGTACTGGTTTTGTCAGTGGCACGCCGCTCTACATGGCGCCCGAACAGGCGCTCGGCGCCGAGCCTGATCCGCGGTCCGACTTATTCAGCCTAGGCGCCATCATGTACGAAATGGCCGCGGGGCAACCGCCGTTCACCGGCAGCAGCGCGCTGGCGATTTTGAAACAGATCACCGAAGTGAAGCATCGGCCGCTGAGGGAAGTGAATCCCAACGTGCCGGAGTGGTTTGCGGAGATCGTCGATGATCTGCTGGCGAAGAAGCCCGCTGATCGTTACGACTCGGCGACGGATTTGGCCGAAGTTTTGGAGTATCATTGGGCCCACTTAAAGACTTCGTCTGACGAGTTGCCGGGCGTATGCCAGATTGAAATGCGTCGGCGGCGGATTCGTAACACGTGGCTGATTGCCGGCGTGGGCGTGAGTTTGTTGACTGTCGGTTTGCTGCTTGGCTCGCTGTTCAACGGCGGCCTGTTCGGTGGCCTTGGTAATCCCATGGCTGTTCCAGTAGCGAAATCGGCCGCTGAACCGATTGCGGTGCTCACCGCGAATGCCGGTTCGGTCTGGTCCGTGTCATTCGATCCAAAAAGCGATACGGTCGCGATGGCCACGGAAGATGGCAGCGTGCGCTTGTGGGATCTGACGAAAAAGAGCGTGAAGTCGACGCTGGAAGCCCATACGGGCCTCGTCTGGCACGCCCAGTTTTCCGACGACGGCAAGTTTCTCGCCACGACTGGCGACGACAGCATGCTGAAGATCTGGAAACCCGGCGAATCAAAACCACTGCAGACGTATAAGAACGCGAACGCGATCCGCGGCCTCGCCATTTCCCATAATGGCGAGTTCCTTTACGCCGGCGGTCGCGACGGCAGCTTGAACAAGTTCGCGCCGAGTTCACCGGAGCCAATGGTTGCGGCACACAACACCAAGTCGATCTTCACCGCCGCGCTCTCGCCCGATGGCCAGTCATTGGCAACCGCGGGAAGCGACCGGACGATCAGACTGTGGGACGCGAACTCTCTGAAAGAAAAGCTGCCGCTCGAAGGTCATGCGGGGCCCGTGTATGGATTGTCGTTTAACAACGACGGCCGGAAGTTGGCCTCGGCCGGCTGGGATAAAACAATTCGCATCTGGGATGCTAACAGTGGCCAACTGATTCAGAGTTGGCCTGGCGAAAGTGGCGACCTGTGGGCAATCGTGTTTTCGCCGGACGGTTCGAAGCTCGCGACTGCAGGTCAAGACAGCAGCGTAAAACTGTGGGATGCGAACAGCGGCAAGTTGATCGCAACGTACCTGGGGCACGAAGCAACGGTGCATACCGTGGCGTTTAATGCAGATGGAACAATGCTAATTTCTGGTGGTCGCGATGGCTCAGCGAGAGTTTGGCCAGTGAAGTGATTACGTACCCGAGGCTGCCAGCGTCATAAATCGTTGCTGGCAGCTTCGGGACGAAATGTTTACGCCAAGATCTCTTTCACCACATGCCCCGCGACATCCGTCAGGCGGAAGTCGCGGCCGTTAAGGCGGAAGGTCAATCGCGTGTGATCGAGGCCGAGCAGGTGTAAGATCGTGGCGTGCAGATCGTTGACATGCACGCGGTTTTCGACGGCCTTGTGGCCGATTTCGTCCGTAGCGCCGTGATGCACGCCGCCTTTCACTCCGCCACCGGCCATCCAATAGGTGAAGGCGTGCGGGTTGTGATCCCGACCGGTGCCGCCGGTTTGCACGATCGGCAAACGGCCAAACTCGCCCCCCCAGATGACGAGCGTGCTGTCGAGCAGGCCCCGTTGTTTGAGATCGGCGAGCAAGGCCGAGATCGGCGTGTCAGTTTCACCAGCGAACTGAGCGTGGTTGTCCTTGATGTTCTGATGACCGTCCCAACTTCGTTCGTTCTCCATGCCGCCTGAATAAATCTGCACGAACCGCACGCCTCGTTCGACCAGGCGCCGGGCCATCAGGCATTGTTTTGCGAAATGGTCGCAACGCTTATCGCCAATTCCGTACATCTTTTGCATATCGGCAGTTTCCTGATTCACGTCGATGGCTTCGGGAGCGGCGAGTTGCATGCGATACGCAAGTTCGAAACTCTCGATCCGTGCCGCGAGTTCGGCTTCGTGCGGCTTTTCCGCGAGTGCTTTGCGATTGAGCTTGGCGAGCAGATCGAGCGCGGCCCGTTGTTGTTTGTCGCCTTGGTCCGCGGGTCGATTGAGGTTGTCGATCGCTTCGCCGCTAGGCTTGAGCCACGTTCCTTGAAACACGCTCGGCAGGAATCCCGCGCCCCAGTTCTGCGAATATCCCTTCGGCAACCCGCGGCCAAGGGGATCGGTCATCGCGACAAACGCAGGCAAGCTTTGGCTTTCGCTGCCGAGGCCATAAGTGGCCCACGAACCCACGCACGGATATCCCATCTTGGCCAAACCGGTATTGATCATGAACAACGCAGGGCTGTGGTTGTTCGAACCGGTGTAGCACGAGTGGATGAAGGCCATGTCATCGACATGCTGGGCCATGCCGGGAAAGATTTCACTGACCCACGCACCACTTTTGCCGTACTGGGCAAACTTGAATGGCGACTTCATCACCGGGCCCACCTGCCCTGTGAAAAAGCCGGTGTTCTTGTCGAAGCCTTTCAATTCCTGCCCGTCACGTTTGGCAAGCTCCGGCTTGTGATCCCAAGTATCGACCTGGCTCGGCCCGCCATTCATGAAGAGCCAAATTACGCTCTTGGCCTTGGCGGCAAAGTGACCTGGATGCGCGGCGAGCGGATTCAGGTTGCCAGCTGGCCCGGTGGATTCTGCTGCGCGCGAGCTGTTCAGGAAACCTTCGTCAGCGAGCAATGAAGCCAAGGCGAGCATGCCAGCGCCGCCGCCGGTTTGGGCGAGGAAGTGGCGACGAGAAAATTTAGAATTCGAATTCATAACGGCTTCCCAAATCAGTTTCGCGAATTGCTTGCTTACTCTACATACACAAACTCGTTCAACCCAAACAATACCTGGCAAAAGTCGGCAAGTGCGAGCTCATCGGCGTTGGCTTTGCCATCAGCTTGATATGACTTGGTTTGTTCCGCCAGAAATGTCACCGCGTCGGCCAGTTCATCGACCACCGGATCGCGGGCAATCGCCTGCAGATAGGCTTGGCGAACCAGAGCTTCGTTGGATTTGTCGGGAGTGGTTCGAAGTTGTTTAGCAAAGGCATGCGCATAGCTGCGAACCTGCGGATTGTTGATGAACATCAAAGCTTGCGGAGCGATGGTAGTGCTCGGTCGGCCACCAACGCTGACGAGCGGCTCAGGCTGATCAAAGAGCTGCATCATCGGCACGAGTTTGCTCCGCTTAATCATAAAATAGATGCTCCGCCGGAGATGCGATTCGTCGAGCGTGCCCGCGCCGAATTGTGTGCGGTCGAGCTTGCCGCTGACAGCCAGCAGATTGTCGCGCACAATTTCGGCTTCCAGGCGGCGAGGCGAAAACCGCCAGAGGAATTGGTTTTCGGGATCGGACTTCGCATCGGCTGCATCGAACGTACTGGCCTGCTGATAGGCAGCGGAGGTCATGATCAGTTTATGCATCGACTTTAGTTTCCACTCGCGGGCGATGAGTTCACCGGCAAGCCAGTCGAGCAGTTCCGGATGTGTTGGGCGTTGCCCCTGCGTGCCGAAGTCGTTGGGAGTGGAAACCAGGCCGCGGCCAAAATGGTGATGCCACAAACGATTTGCCATCACACGGGCGAGCAGGTGACCAGCACCTCGCTCAGTATCGGTGATCCAATTTGCGAGCGCCGTGCGACGATATGATGTTTTAGAACCGGCCGGCGGCGTCACTTGCCAATGCTTCTCCTGCTCGGGCGACTTCATCAGCACCTGCAAAAAGCCCTGCGACGCCAGGCCCATCTTTTGTTCGTTGTCGCCACGTTTCAGGAAATAGGTGTCGTTGAAAAAGTCGGCACCCTGAGTGTGATGCCGGATCGGCGTAACGCCTTCGCTGCAAACCATCACCTTTGTCACTGCCGGTTGCGGAGCCCTCTTCAGATGCTCCTGCTCTGCAGTATTCAACTTGAGCCATTCCGCATCTTGCGTGCGATACCACGTGAGCAATCGCTGTTGTTGATCCGCCGCGCGGTCCTTCGCTGGGGTTGCCAGTGCCGAGGCAATTCCAGCAGGCATGCCGCCCACCTCCACCGCCAGCGGCGTTGGTAATGAAGTGGCCGAGAAACGAGGGCGTCCCAGGCTGTGCTTGTTGTTATTATTGAATTCGAGCGTGAACGTGAGCGTTGCTGATTTGTCGGTCACTAGTGGTTCGCGTAACTCGTAGACAGCAGCATGATCTTTGCCGAATTGTGGATCGACCGCCCAAGCCGACTTCTTGTCGCCATCAATCGTGTGTTGAACGAGCAGGCTGGGTTTTTGTTCAAAGGTGGCTTGCGGGTTTTTCAGCGTTAGCGGCTGATCTTTGTCGCCGTTTGTCTTTAGCGCAACGCGCAAATCGGTGAGTGCAAAGTTGCCATTGTCTGCGCGACCAGGACCACCTTTTTTCAACGACGAGTCCGACAGACCTTCGACTCGCAGGCCAACGTAGCTTCCTGCCGGTAGATCCACTTCAATGGTGTAAACATCGAAATCCGGATTCGCACCACTGGCCAGCACCGAGCCATCGGCTTGCGGCGTGAGCATGGCATTACCTTTCGACTTTGCTTTTTTTACCGATAGGACTTGCCATTTGGCAGTCACGATGGCCCCTTTGCCAGCAGACTGTTCCCATTGTTCCAAGCGTGCTGGGAGCATTTCCCGTTCATACTTTTCACGCGCAGCAACATAGGGCAAGTGCTCACGATCGAAGATCTTTTTGGCTGCTTCGTACTCTGCGGGTTTGAGGTTGATGTCGACGTTGCTGCGAACGGTTGTCGCGAACGTCGCGATAAAGCGGTAATAGTCAGCCGCGGGAATGGGATCAAACTTGTGATCGTGGCAGCGGGCGCAGCCGATCGATAAACCGAGCAGCGCACTTCCAGTAGTCGCGGCCATGTCGTCGAGCGCGTCGTAACGCGACTTCTCCACTTCGTTGGCCGTGATCTGCGTAGGGAACACTCCCGCGCCCAAAAAGCCAGTTGCCATTTGGGCCAGCGGCTCCTGCGGAGCGAGTTCATCGCCTGCCAATTGCCAGCGAACAAATTGGTCGTACGGCATATCCTGATTCAGAGCCTTGATCACGAAGTCGCGGAAGTGAAAGGCGAAAGGCCGATCGTAATCCTGTTCGAAACCATGACTCTCCGCGAACCGAGCCGCATCGAGCCAATGGCGGCCCCAGCGTTCGCCATAGTGCGGACTCTCCAGCAAGCGATCGATCACTTTTTCGAAGGCCTGCGGACTTTCATCTTTGACAAAAGCAGCAACTTCATCCGGCGTTGGCGGCAAGCCGATCAGATCAAAGTAGGCGCGACGCAGCAGCAGTTGCTTCCTGGCAGGAGCATTCGGCTGCAGGCCTTTCTCTTCTGCCTTCGCCAGGACGAATTGGTCAATCGTGTTCCGAGCCCAGGCCTGATTCCTCACCGCCGGCGCATCGACACGCTGCAGCGGTTGAAACGACCAGAAATCGCGGGCCTTGTCGGGTACTACGGTCGTCGTCCAAGAATCCGGATCGCGCGGATTTTCGACCAGCGGTTTATCGTAGGGAGCACCCAGATCGATCCACTTCGCAATCGCGTCGATTTCGGCTGCAGAGAGTTGGTCGCCCCCCTCCGGCATGAAGGGTTTCTCTTTTCGGCTGATAAACCGGACTAAATTACTGTCCGTCGCTTTGCCGATGGTGACCGCTGCCCCCTTCGAACCGCCGCGGAGCAAACCCTTGCGCGTGGCCAGATCGAATCCCGACTGCACTTCGTCGCCGCCGTGACAATCGATGCAATGCTTGATTAGCACCGGCCGCACCGCTTGCTTAAAGAGCGATAGCCCGTCTTGCATTTTCTCTGCATGAGCCGGATCGAATTCAGGTTGAACAGGCTTATCCGCCGCGAAAGCGAGGGCGGGAAGTACAGCGAAGACGCCAAGCAATAGATTGAAAGAATGCAGACGAATCATCGAGAGACCTCGAACCGGGAGGATGCGGCGGCGGGAGATGATTTAGTCTAACTTGCTGCGCATCGTAGCGGCAACGTCAGAGCCGGTAATGTCCGGTAATGTCGACGGCGGGGCGGTGGCGTTGCTGAATCAAGGCGGTTCGTGCATGATGCGAACAGGAGATGCCGGTGGCAAAGAACAAAATCTTTCAAGGCGTGTGGCGCGTTGTGCGCTTCGCTGTGGTCGCGTATCTGGCGGTGATCTTGATGTTGCTCTGGATGGAAACGCAGCTGATTTATCCCGCGCCGAAGTATCCGGTTGGCGACTGGAACACTGCGAGCGATTTCAGCTGGGAAGATGTTCATTTCAAATCAGCCGACGGCACACCGTTACATGGCTGGTACCGGGGAGCAATCGCAGAGCCACAATCCGTCGTTTTATACTGCCACGGCAACGGCGAAAATGTTTCGTACTTGGGTGAGTATCTAGCCAGACTTTCCGATCGCTATCAGGTGAATTTGTTCGTCTTCGACTATCGAGGATACGGTCGCAGCCACGGCTCTCCACACGAAGCTGGAATTCTCGCCGATGGCGATGCCGCGCAAAAATGGCTTGCTGCCAGAGCGAAAGTCCGTCCGCAAGATGTCGTCCTCATGGGACGTTCTCTGGGAGGTGCTGTTGCGATTGATCTCGCAGCGCGAAACGGCGCTCGTGGGCTCATCATTCAAAATACGTTCACGTCGCTGCCCGACGCTGCGGCTTTTCATTATCCTTGGGTGCCAGTGCGCTGGCTGATGAGAAATCGCTACAACTCACTGGAGCGAATTGCAAGTTATTCAGGACCGTTGCTGCAAAGTCATGGCGACCGAGATTACGTCGTTCCTTTTGCCATGGGAAAACAATTGCATGCTGCGGCGATTGGGCCCAAGCACTTTTATGTCAGCAAAGGTCTCGGCCATAACGACGGAGATCCAAAGGAATACCGCGAAGTGCTCGGTGAATTCTTGAAAGCACTGCCGCCCATCGAAGCCTCGCGAGTATCAAGCGTGAACGCGGCCAGCGAGTAACGTTTCGGCAGCCAGAATGAAGAGCAGCAGCCAGGCAATCACTGTCCACATCTCATCCGGTCGAATTGAATCAGGCGGCAGCAGTAGCGCCAAGGCTTTGTTCTCTGCGGGCGACTTTTCTGTTGATCCTATGCCACCAAACAGAGTTCGCAACTCATCGGCCGCCAAACGTTCTGGTGCTGATTCGCGCGAATCTAAATTCATCACTTGCCATTTATCGTCCAACTGAGACAGGCCGGTGCGTTCATCACTCTTCTTTACGATGCGCTCCTTGATCAAGCTGCGATCAGCCAGTTGATTGGTCAGATGTGCCAGCAATTGGCGCACGAAGGGTACGTAGAGCCGCGATTGTGGTAGTTCTGTCCAATCGCGATCCGCAGTAAACCCGAGATATACAACGCGTCCTTTCTCGACTGTTCGCTCGGCAGCGATAATCTGCTCATCAGCCATGAGCAACGCAACCGAGTTGCTCGCTAGTTTGCGAAGCGGCAGAGACTTCTGCAGCTGAATTCTTCGCAAATCGCCGAACTGCGGATCATTAAAACAGGCAAGCGCGGCGTGCGCTTTGGCCCACTCCGAGACCCGTAGCGACTTCTCGGTAGCGGTGCTTGCTACTTCACCAGGCAACAGCTCGGCCTGTTGCAACGGCAGCAACGTTGCCGGCGAAACCTGGTCGCCGATAAAGATTAGCAAATTGCCGCCGCCCTGTACGTAAGCTTCTAACCTCGCGGCATCGTCGTCGGTGAGGCGACGGGCATTGGCAAGCACCACCGCCCGATAGCCATCGAGCCGTGGAAATCCGTTGCCGTTCTCCCAAACGATTCGGTCCGGCTCAAAAGCGCGCAAGCGTCCTCCCGCTTCCTCGCTCCGAATGCGCAGTGCGGTTTCGAGATAGTAGGTTTCATTTTGAAAAACAGCGCGACCTTCTTCGCCATCAACGAGCAGCACACGCTCTGGCTGCCTGGCTTCAAAGGCGATCCAACGGAGATTGTCAACTGCCAGCGAATCGTGCCGGCCGGTGTTGCTCGTGAGCAATTCCAGCTTACCGCGGTAAATACCATCGCTTTTGGCAGCGATGGGAAGTTCAACCGTTGCGGTTGCGTGCGCAGCAAGGTCGACTTCTCTCTTGGCAGTCAACTCTCCTGTGGGACCTTGGAAATCAGCCTGCAGCTCAACTCCACGCGCTGGCAGTGCGGAAAAGTTCCGAACCGTGGCGCGCACCATGACAGTTGCGTCAGGACGGATTTCGGTTTGGCTGGCTTCGGCAGCGAGGATGGCCAGGTTGCTGGGATGCGAATTGCCGATGTCCCGCACAGCGAACTTGATGTTTGCCGGCAACGACTGGGGCGTGGTGGTAATTCCGCTGCGCTGCAAATCGGTATAGAGAATAATTTCTCGCTGCGAGCGTTTCGACTGTTGCAAAACATCGCGACCCCATTCGACGGCGAGCAAATAGTCGGTTGCTGCATCGCCGGCAGTGACGCTTGGCAATTGATCAATGGCAATTTCTTTCACGCCGCCCGCATCACAAACGGCGACATGCACAATCACTTGCTCGGGAAGTTGCGTTAATTCGTCCCGGATCTGCTCGATGGCGGTTGCCAAAGCCGACTTCCCGCTGCTGCCGATCGCGGCCATGCTCGCGCTGCGATCGACGAGCAACACCACTTCACGCTCAAGTGCTTGCTTCTCGGTTTGATCCCAATACGGCCGAGCAAAAAGCGCCGCAAGTAACAGCACCGCCAGCATTCGCAGCGCGAGCAACAGCCACTGCCGCACGCGTTTGCTGCGACGATGTTCTTTGACGACCTGGTGCAGAAAGCGAATCGAGCCGATTGATACATCGCGCGCCCGCTGCCGAAAGAGCAGATGAATGACGATCGGCAGCGCGACTGCCAAGCCCGCTGCGAGAAAAGAAGCATGGATGAAGTTCATGCTTACCTCGCGGCCCGTTTGAAGAAATAGTCGAGCAGCCCGCGCTCTAGCGGTTCGTCAGTCGTGAGCACCGTATGATCGATGTCGCGCGCCAAACAAGCGGTGTGAATATTCTCCAGCCAGACATCGACAGCAGCGGTGAAGCTGCGGCGGATCTCGTGAGCGATAGTCTCCAACATTTCACCGGTCTCCGCATCGACCAGGCGAATGGCGCCATCAATAGGCAGACGTCGCTCGACCGGCGCGAGCACTTGGAGCACGAGCACGTCGTGGCCAAAGTGTCGAAAATGATCCAGCGCGCCGAGCAATGCCCCCTCTTCGTAATACAAATCACTGATGACGACGACCAGGCCGCGTCGCGGCATCAACTCGGCCGCCTCGTGGAGCGCTTGCGGTGAATCAACACGCGCATGCTTGCGCGGCTGCGCAAGGGCGGTAAAGAGAGACAGAATGTGATCGCTGTTGCTGCGGGCCTGGAAATGCTCGAGCACGCGATCGGCGACGAGTGTCAATCCGATGGCATCACGCTGTCGCTGAGCCAGATACGCCAGACTTGCGGTGAGGATCGACGCATAGCGAAGCTTGTTCTGCGCAGTTTCGCCGACGGTCATCGAAGCGCTGACGTCGAGCACAATGTGCAGATCGACGTTGGTCTCAGCATCGTACTGCTTGATGTAAAGACGATCGTGCCGGCCGAACAACTTCCAGTTTAAATGCCGCAGATCATCACCCGGCATGTATTCGCGATGTGAGGCGAAATCGACCGAGAAACCGACATACGGACTGCGATGCAAACCGTGCAAAAAGCCTTCAACGACCCACTGCGAGATAAATTGCAAGTCTTCGACGCTGGCCGGCAGTGCGGGATCGGCCAGATCCCGCAGTGTCACAGGCCACGGATCGCGGAATGGGTTGCCGAATGCGGAAAGTGGTGCAGCAGTGCTCATCGATAGCGCACCTGCGCCACGATGCGGTGGATCACCTCGTCGACATCCACATTTTCGGCTCGAGCATGAAAGTTCAGAATCAGCCGATGCCGCAGCACGGGCACGGCCATCGCTTTCACATCATCAAAGTCGACATGAAATCGCCCCAGCAGCAGTGCACGCGCTTTCGCTCCAAGCACCAGATACTGCGAAGCCCGTGGACTGCCGCCGTACCGGATCAGGCGATGAATATCGTCACGCTTGGGATTCGCCATTTCAGGTCGCGAAAATCCAGTGAGCGCTACCGCATAATCGACCACATCGTTAGCAACAGGCACACCGCGAACCAGTGCCTGCAGACGAAGGACTTCGACCGCCGTCAAAATCGGCTGCGTGATCGTCGTCGCATTGGACGTCGTGTTTTTGACAATCTGCGCTTCTTCCTGCGGCGTGGGATATGGAACCGGAATGTTGAACATAAACCGATCGAGCTGCGCTTCCGGTAGCGGATAGGTTCCTTCTTGTTCAACCGGATTTTGCGTAGCGACTACAAAGAACGGCGGCGGCAATGTGTAGGTATTGCGGCCGACGGAAACTTCCAATTCCTGCATGGCTTGCAGCAGTGCGGCTTGCGTCTTGGGCGGCGCTCGGTTGATTTCGTCGGCCAGCAGAAAGTTTGCGAATAGCGGGCCGCGAACAAACTCCAACTTGCGGCGGCCTGATTCGTGGTCCTCCATGATGATGTCGGTGCCGGTTATGTCCGAAGGCATCAAATCCGGCGTGAATTGAATGCGCCGATACTCCATGTCGAGCGACCGCGCGAGCGTTTTCGCCATCAGTGTCTTGCCCAAGCCCGGCACGCCCACCATCAGTGCATGGCCTCGGCACAGCATTGCAACTAGCAGACTGTCGATCACGGTGTCTTGTCCGATGACGACTTTAGCTAGCTCGGCTTTTAGCTTCAGCCTGGCCTCTTTCAAACGCGCGACGGATTGTTCGTCGGATTCGGGGACAGCAGCATTGGGCTTGGCCGGTGTAGTCATGGATGATCTTTTTTCTATTTCACAGACCAAGGCAGAAAAATCGTGCGTGATAGAGCGCCGTCCTTGGCTTTTGCGTCAGCACCTTCCGCCGGCACGAGTTCTTCGCTACCGCGGCCATCGCCGTCGTCGTCAAGCTGAGCATGTTCCGTAGGGAGGCGTTTATCCGCGGCGAAGCGTTCGTTCGTGGCCGCGACGATTTGCGGAAACAGCTCTGCGAGCGAAACCCGACCGTCGCCATTTGCATCGCAGTTCTTCGCTGGCTGTTGCCAGACCTTGGCAAGTGCGTACGGAAACTCTGTTTCGTTCACTTCATCGGCGGCTTCCGTGGCTGCGATCACAACGCGTCCCGGCTTCGATAAAGGCTTCACCATCCAGCCGGAAGAAGAGTGCGTTAGCCAGAAGACTTGCTCTCGGCATTTCAAGTCAATGAGCCAGCGTGGCCATTCGGCCTCGCTGGGGTCGCGGCCGCTGACATGAAACCGCGCATGACGGCCATCATAATCGCCATGCCCGAGCGTGAGTAACCAAAAGGAATCATCAGGACTGGCACTCTTTGCGACATCGGCAAGCGTTTGCTCGATCACGGCAGCAGTTAATGGCGCAACTGGGCGAATGATTTGCTCAGCAGGAGTCTGCAATTCATCTTGAAACCATTTTTGCCAGGAGTCTGCAACATTGCGGTATTTCAGTTCGTACTCCGCATCGCCGCCGAGGCCGACGAGAATCACCACCCAGCGTTTTTCGGCCGCATGTGTCTCTGCAACGCCCGACAAGAGCTGGCAACCCAACATTGCCAAACCCAGTGTGCAAGCGATTCGCCAACCGCTCTGAAGCATCGCTGTCTCACCAAAAAGCTGCCAAGAAGTGCTCTGGAGCAGGCTACTCTGCCTGCCGACGTTTCTCAAGCAGATGCGAAACGCGTCGACCAGTTGTAACGGTCATGTGGGTTATGCCGCCGGCTTTCCCAGGAATGAATCGCTTCGTTGCTCACATCATTGAATTGAGAGGGTGTGTAAGTAGCCTGAATTAAGGTCCCAATTGTCGTACGAATTTCACGCAGCATGATCGCCACACCGCACACCCTCGAGCGCGAACCGGTTCGCCAGCCACATCCGCTGGCCAGTTATCGCATTGCCGTCGTGCTGCCCGCGTACAACGAAGCGGCTCGCATCACTTCGACATTACTTGGCCTGCCCGAGTATGTGCGACACATTATTGTCGTTGACGACTGTAGTCGGGATACGACTAGTGACTTCGTGCTTCAGCTTGCCGAGAGTGATCCACGGATCGAGTTGATTCGGCACGAGAAGAATCAGGGTGTCGGCGGCGCCATGATCACAGGCCTGGCACGCGCTCGAGAATTGCGTGCGCAGTTAATTGTCAAAATGGATGCAGACGGTCAAATGTCGTCAACCGATTTGCCGGCGCTATTGCGTCCGCTCGTGGGTGGCCAGGCCGACTTTGCAAAAGGAAATCGCTTTCACGATTTTCTAGCACTCGCGAGCATGCCGCCGCTGCGCCGCGCGGGGAATATGGGGTTGAGTTTTCTAACCAAAGCGGCTGTCGGCTATTGGAATATTGCCGATCCGTGCAACGGCTACATCGCGCTTCGCGGCGAGGTGTTGCAAGCATTGTCGTTGCATGCGCTACAGCGGAGTTTCTTCTTCGAAACGTCGCTCTTGGGCCAATTGTTTCTGCTCGGCGCCGTCATTCGCGATGTGCCGATGCCCGCGCGTTACGGCCAAGAGCAATCGAAGCTGCGCATCTCACGCGTGTTGCTGGAGTTTCCGCCGAAGTTACTTGGCTGCCTTTTTCGCCGGTTGCTGCTGAAAAACTTCGTCTACGACTTTTCGATGGAGAGCCTCTACCTGCTCGCCGCGCTACCGCTTTTGGTGGGTGGTGGAGTATACGGCGGTATCAACTGGGCTCGGTACGCGTGGCTTGGAATCGGCGCACCGACAGGCACCGTGGTCATTCCAGCCATGATGATCATTCTCGGTTTTCAGCTCATTCTCTCCGCACTCGGCGAAGATGTCCGGAACGTGCCCACGCGTCCGTTGTGTGGTGGACCGCTACCTGTGGACGACGAGCAACTCGCCGCATCTCGCTCATGATCTCCGCACCGCCAAAACTTGCGATCGAATGCCCCTTGTGTCTCGCAGACACGATGCAAGCCGTTGCGCAACTCGGTAGTGATGTTGCCGTCGCCCGCTGTCGTATCTGTGGCCTGGCCACTGGCGTGCATCGAACTTATTCCGCCGAGGTTGCAGATCATTTCCGTGGACTGGATCTGGATCGCTATCTGCGTTCCGTCGGTGCCACGCGGAAGCGTTCGTATGACCGTCTGCTGAAGGAGGTCAGTCCGTTCGCTCCCGCAGGGACCTGGCTGGACGTTGGTTGCTCGTATGGTTGGCTGCTTGAACGAGTGCAGGAAATTGGCTTTGAAGCTGTTGGACTTGAGCCATCATCGGCAGCAGTAACGGAGGCAGGATCAAACGGACTGAACGTTGTGGAAGGAATCTTCCCGGACGACGTGCCTCGCGATCTGAAACCCGCAGTGGTCAGCTTCATGGATGTGCTCGAACATTTGCCCGACCCAGTCGCGGCGTTGCATGCTGCCAAGCAGAAGCTTGCACCCAGCGGCATTGTCGTCGTGCAGGTTCCCGATCAGGCGTGCCTACTCTATCAATTGGCAGAAGCCATGTGCCGTATGACGCACGGCCGTTCGTCATTTGCGTTGCGGCGGTTGTGGCTTGTGGGCTTTGATTTTCCACATCGCTTTTACTTTACGGAAAAGACGCTGCGAATCGCGCTGAATGCGGCCGGCTTGCACGTGCTGCGGACCTTTCGCACGCCGATCGGCAATCCGCAGAATGCACTCGATCGCGTGGCCTACACACAGGACCGCGTGTCGCTGAAGGATCGTTGTGTGGCGCTCGCCGTCGCAGGAATTAACGCTGTTGATGCCGCCGCCGGATACGGCGGATTGCTCACGATGATCGCCTCGGCGCAGCCGGCGGGAGTGACGGCATGACGATGCTGCTCGAAATGCCGGCACGTGAGGAACTTCCAGCTGAACCGTTGCCAACGCAATCGCTGCCACCATTTGTGTCGTTCAGCGTCCGAGATCTGTGCATCACGCTCATCGCCGTGACCGCCGTTGTTTATTGGAACAGCTTTGCCGGTCAGTTTGTTTTTGACGACATTCTGCAGATCACCGACAATCCCAACATTCGCCAACTTTGGCCGCTCGCCGATTGGCAGCGACCGCTCGGGTATTTTACGTTCCAAGTGAATTATGCCTTCAGCGGCTTGCAGCCGTGGGGCTATCACCTGCTGAATCTGCTCATTCACCTGGTGAACGGGCTATTGCTATTCGATCTGACGCGACGTTGCATTCAGCGAGTGGCAGTCGACGAACGATTACGAGCACGCTCGAATTATCTCGCTTTTGCCGTTGCGCTGATGTGGCTAGTACATCCGCTGACGACAACTGCGGTGACTTACACGGTGCAGCGACTCGAATCGCTGATGGCCCTCTGCTTTCTGATTTGCCTCTATGCGTTGTTGCGCAGCGCCGATAGTCCGCAACCACGACGGTGGCAGGTAGCCGCCGTCGCTGCGATGTTACTGGGAGTGCTCACCAAGGAAGTAATGATCACTTGCTTGCCGGTCGCGATCTTATTTGATCGGGCGTTCGTGGCTCGCTCATGGCAAGGCGTGCGCGAACGATGTGGATTCTATTGTTGTCTCACGCTGCCGCTGGCCTGGACGTTCTTCACCATGCGAGTGACCAACGCCGAGGAATACGCCGCGGGATTTGGTTTTCGCGGCGTTACCCCTTGGGAATATCTTCGTTCGCAGCCGCAGGTGCTGCTGCATTACCTGCGACTTTCCTTCTGGCCCGACGAACTGTTGCTCGACTACGGCTGGTCCGTGGTGAATGATCCACGGAGCATTTATTTGCCAGGGCTGGTGATTGTCGGGCTGGTCGGCTTGTCGCTGTTTGCGCTTTGGAGGTGGCCGCCCATCGGTTGCGTGGCGCTGTCAGCATTTCTCGTACTGGGGCCTAGTTCGAGCATCATGCCGATCGCCGACTTGTGTTTTGAACACCGATTCTATTTGCCGCTGATGAGCGTCATCGCGCTCACCGTACTGGCTGTCGATCGACTGATTGCTGCGCGAGTCGAGCGAACACATCGTGCGACGGTAGCTACTGGCTGCCTGCTGCTAATCGTTGCGGCGCTTGGCTATCGGACCATGCACCGAAATGCGGACTATGCAGACCCGATTCGGTTATGGGAAAAAAATGTTGCCGCGCGGCCGGCTCATGCCCGGCCACATCTGCTGTTGGCGATGCTTTACGATCGCGCCGGGCGGACGGCCGAAGCTGGTGTCGAGTATCACGCTGCGGTCGCCGTCAAACCAAGTTACTTTAAAGGTCTGTTGAATCTTGGTGGCTGGCATTTTCGCCAAGGGGAGTTTTCGCTAGCAGCGGACTGCTTCGGCCGCGCGCTGGAAGTTGAGCCAAGTAATCCGGCAGGCTATGTGCAACGTGGGCGTGCGTTGCTGGAACTTGGCGATGCCGCGGCAGCGATGCCGCTTCTCGAAACAGGATTGCAAATCGAGCCGAGCAACAGCGTCGCACTGCGCGCTTTGGGCTGGCTCTTGAGCACAGCGAACGAACATGAACTGCGTGATGGCCCGCGCGCGTTACAACTGCTGCAGCAGTTGCCATCCGATCCGCAACAGCAAGACGTGTGGCGGCTTGATGTCCTCGCTGCAGCGTGTGCGGAAACGGGCAACTATTCGGCGGCACTGGAAATGATCGGAATTGCTTGTCGGCGGGCCGCAGAGCAAAATCGATCAGCCGCGTTACAGGAACAACTGCGTGAGCGAGCCAGGTGCTATCAGCGCGGCGAAGCGTGGCGGCTCGGTAGTCCCAAGCAGCAAGGCCGCGGATAGTCATTTGTCTTTTTTCGGCTTTGGCGCAAATAGGCTATAGCTCTCCTTGATCCAGCACTGGATCAAATCGCCGAGCAAAGCTTCCCCATTGCCGACCTTGATCGTGGTCCAGCCATGAGCGCCAATCTGATAGTGTTCTGGTTCTGCCGCCGCAAGTTGATTTGCGGCGGGCAACGATGCTGCCAGTTTCAGCATTAGTTCAAAATCATCGAGAAACAGAAACGTCTTTGTTCGAACCTTATACGCCTTTTTCTCGAGTCCCGTTCCAGCACACAGGCAGTGCTTGCTTCGACTCCCGCCAAACTCAGCGCAAAGTTACCTAACGCAGACAAACTCGTCGATTTGGCTTGAGGCATCTTCCGTTCTATTTCTTCTCTGCTGCTTTTGTCGCTGCAGTAAACGACCAAACTTGCATTCCGTTATGACCAACGGCGAGGAGTTGCTGGTCTTTCGCATCGAACGCGAAGTGCTGGATGTGGCTTTTAGGTTTAGCTTTGCTTAGCGGCGCTTCGGTCTTGTTCTCCCATAGATTTTCATTCCAGAACGCCACTAAAGGGCCGCCGTCGCCTCCTCCGCCGCCGATGAGAAGTTTCTCTGCGGGCAGATAATCGAAGTGATTGAAAATGGCCTGATGCTTATCGGTGCCGATGGCAATCCGTTTCAGCTCTTGCCAGTTCCAAATCTCGACGCGACAGGGGCCGACGAAACCATCGACGTTGCTCACCTGACCGATGCCGCCGAGGACGAGTTGGCCACCAGGCAGAAAACAAAGCGCGCGAATGCCGCCGATCGAGCGGGCCCGTTTTTCAGAATCGTAGGTGTAGAACGCTTCGGCGCGGAACTGCTGTTGTAGTCGACCGGTCGCGGCATCCCAGACGCAAACCTGGCCGCTGCGATCAGCGGTGGCGATGAACTTGCCGTCGATGCTCGCAGCAAGGGCATACAGTGCGTTCGAAAAACCTTCGGGGGTATGTAAGGCGTGCTTTTCGCACCGATGAACCAGTTCCCCCGTGGAGCTGTCCCACACCTTGAGCAACATGTCGTCGCCGATGGAGGCGATTAACGGTTGGTTGGGAATGAGCCCTACATCACGAATCCAACCGTCATGCGCATTTACTTCGCGCAGCTTTTCGCCACAATCCGCACGCGTCCAAATGATTCGCCGATCGTAACCTCCGGAGACGACGAGCCCATCGTGCCAGGCAAGCGCAGCGATGTAGTTGTCATGATGCCGCCATTTTTGCTCGGCTTTTCCCTTTTCGGCGAAGGGTTCCGCGGGTCGCACATTCAGCACATAAACAAAGCCATCGGCGCCGCCGCCAAAATAGTTGCCTGCGACAGGATCGAAGCAGCTGCCGTACAAAATGCCCGGCACTTCGGCCGTGTGAAGCAAACGGGCGAGCTTCACATCGAGTTGGCTTTCGGCAGCAGTCATGACAGCACCGTTTTAATCGGCTGCGAATCTTCCTTGGCCAGCGGCACGGGGCGTTGGCCGACCTGGTAATGCTTTTGCGGATCGATTCCCGCCGCCTGAAAGATGGTGGCTGCAATGTCGGCGGCGGATGCTTCCCCCGATTTCACCGCCGTGCCATCTTCGTTAGTCTCGCCATGGATGGCGCCGCCGCGGATGCCGCAGCCTGCAAGTGCGAAGGACCAGGCATCGGCGAAGTGATCGCGCCCGACGTCCTGGTTGATTTTGGGAGTTCGGCCAAACTCCGACAGGACAATGACCAGCGTCGATGACAACAGCCCGCGATCGTCCAGATCGTCGAGTAGCACACTTAACACGTTGTCAAAATCAGGAACGAGTTCGCGATGACTTTCGAAGTTGTCGTGATGGCTGTCCCAAAATCCACGAGCAACTTTCACCACTGGTACTCCTGCTTCGAGCAAGCGTCGAGCAAGCAGACAATGGCGACCAAACGGCGTGCTGCCGTAACGCTCACGCATCGCCGAGGGTTCTTTCTCCAGGTCAAACAGTTCATCGGAACTCATCAAACCGCGGACGCGCGCATACGCTTCGTTGTATCCCTGAATCAGATCATTACCTGCCCGCTCTTTTGCGAAATCTAAACTGAGTGCTGCTCGCAAGCGGTCGCGCTCCAAATGCTGCGCATCGCTGAGCCCCGCGGGGAGTTCCATGTTGCTGGGGCGGAGCGTACCCTCGAGCAGCAGAGGCGCATGACGCCGGCTGAGAAAGCCAGGACTCGGACGGCGACGACCTTCCGAGGTGGTAAAGAGTGAAACGTAATCAGGAAGCTTGCTGTCCCTGATGGCTAGCTCTTTCGCCAGCACGACGCCGATTTCGGGATGCTCGAGAGCGGGCTCTTTGGGCCATCCGCTACTGATTAAGTCGGCGGCTTGGAAGTGTTCGGAGATTTTAGTGTTGAGCGAACGGACGACGGCAATCTTGTTCATTCGAGTCGCGAGTTTTGGCATCAGTTCGCAAACTTGATAGCCGGAAACCGCAGTTTGGATCGCGCGGAAGGGCCCGCCGGTTTCGTGACCTGGTTTGGGGTCCCACATTTCAAACTGGCTTGAACCGCCCGCCAGCCAAAGGAACAGCACTCGCTTTTGATCCTTGCGCAGTGGCTCTGCGGCGGGCAGCTCAGCAGCGACGGACACTCCGGGTAATATCACTGCTGCGGCACCACCAGTAAGCAAGCCGCCCAAAAACAGGCGGCGATGGAGTGCGTGCTCGGCAGGGACGCAAAGGTTTTTCATCGAGGTAGATCCATTCAGTGTTTGAAGCGGAACTCGGCGGACGTGGCGAGCACCCAAACCAACTGTTCGCATGTTTGCTGCCGCGGCGAAGACTGCGAATTGATCCAAGAAGTCAAACGCCCGACTTCATCCGTCGTCGCTGCCCGACCGAATACCCTGCGAATCGCGGCTTCGACAAGTTGTTTTGCATCTTCACTTGCTGCCAGTTTCGCAGCCAGCGTCGTTTCATCTGCAACAAACAATTTCTGAACGGCGGGATTATTCGAAAGGAACAAAGCCTCTGCCGCGCTCGTTTGACCATCTCGCTTCGGATCGAGATTCGCGAGCAGTTCCTTCGCTTGTTGCTCGATGGCGAGGTATTGCATGGTTCGTTTCGTTCCGACACTGCCCGTGAGCCGTTCCGCCCGTTCTTCCAATGGAGTGAGGGCGGACAAATCGGCGCGACCTGTCGCCACCAAAATCGAAAATGCATACTGCCGCGGCGTGAGGAGTTGTAGCCGCATCACCGCAAAATCGCCGTCATTCGGCACGCTCGCTGAATGTTCCCAGCAACTGGAAAGTTGATACGCGCGGCTGCAAACGATGGCACCCACAAGTCGCTTGAAGTTGTAGCTTGACGCAACAAAGTCCTCGGCGAGCCACTCCAACAAGCCAGGCACCGACGGCGGATTGCCGGAATGAATCTGGTCGACCGGATGTACCAGACCACGTCCAAAAAACTGTTCCCAGAGGCGATTGACGAGAGCTCGACTGAGAAACTTTTGCTCGCTGAGAGCAATCTCCACGAGTTGTTCGCGGCGACTTACTTTAGGCTTCTTGCCCTCGACATTGACTGGGTCGGTGGCAACTTGCCCAGAGAGGAACATCACTCGGGCCGTTTGCTGCGAACCATCGGCCGCTTTGAAGGTGATATCCCCTTCGTTCTTTTCGCCGATAGAACCTTTGCCGCCGGTGGTGCGATGAAAAAACGACGCCATGCCGTAGTAGTGGCCTTGCTTCCAGTCGTCGACGAGCGGGTGGTCGTGGCAGCGGGCACAGGAAACATCGACGCCGAAGAAAATTCGCGTCGTGTCGGTCGTCAGCTTATCTAGATCCTTGGCTCGAAGTTCCAAAAACTTTATGGCGGGTTTTCGCTCAGGAACGTCCCATGGACCGACGAGCAGTTCACGGAATAGTTTGTCCCATGGCTTTCCTTCCCGCAGACCACGCCGCAGATAGTCGCTGAACTCTGCGTTGCCAGCCGCGGAGCCTTGCAGCATTTCGTCGAGCATCGCCCCCATGTGCAACGAGAATTCGGGGCTCTCGAGCAGTTCGGCGACGATTGCTGGATAACGATCCGATAATGGCGTGCTGCCTTTCAGTCGAGCATCCAACTCAGCCTGCGTTGGAGTGCGACCAATCAAGTCGAGCGTCACGCGGCGGAGGAGCGTGCTATCGGGTGCAATCGCGGCTGGAGTGATGCTCTTGGCTTGCCAGTGGGACGCTAAACGCTCGTCAATCTCGCGAGCAGTTTTCTCGAAGGCCTCGGCGGCAAACCCCGTGTCCAGGCATTGCAAAAGCAGCAAGATCACCGCGCAAGCGGTGCAGTACTTTGCGATGTCTGCCTTGGTGCTCATGAATGAACCCTGCGTTTGAGAACCAAATCCTTCCCGCGGGCAATTTTAGTCCAGCAGTGAATGCGAGTTCAACTTTTGTGCGATTTACAATTGTTTGGGCAATGCGCCGTTGCCGGGTGGAGAACAAACGAAAAAGGGACGGACCCGAAGGCCCGTCCCACAAACTTCATTCATCAAGAGAAGCAAGTCACCGCTGCAGTTTGTGACGTTAGGCCGCAGCCGTTTTACTTGATGCTCCAAGGCAAGTAACGGTTGATCGCGTTGCGCCGGGCACTCTTGGCATCGTCCGCTTCAGGCGGAGCCATGGGCGCATCGGCAGCTGGTGTCGGGACGACTTCGGGACTCTTGCCATTGCTGGACGGAGCACCGTAGCTTTCGACGCCGTCCTCGCAACCACACGACATTCCGCCGTCGCAAGCATTGCACAAGCTGTGGAACCAGCCGCGACACTTGTGACCGAAGTGGCCAAAATGACAACCGCCGCCGCAGGTATTGCAACCTGGTGCACAAGTGGAACATCCGCCGCCAAAGTGCTTCAGTCCGTGCAATCGGCAACCATGACAGCCACCGAAGTGGCCGAAGTTACAGCCGCAGCCAGTGTCGCCGCCGCCACAAGTCGAACAGCCACTCGTCGCCAAGCCGCAGCACCGATGAAAGTGATGACCATGACCAAGGTGGCAGCGATGGGGTCGTTGGCAGTAGCCGTTCCACAAGTTGTCGACGCAAGGAGCGGTGTGATCGCAAGCACCGGGACTGTAAACATAGCCCGTGTATTGGTGCTCACCATTCCACGCAGTCGCGGCGATCGTTGCGCTGTGATCGCCGGCGACGGCTTGCTCATTTGACCCTTGGCCGATGTTGGCATGGCCAACAATGGCGGGGCGCGCGGGAGCAGCCGCCGCGGTCTCTTGGCGCATGCTGTTTACCCAAGCATGCGCGGCGGGGAAGATTTGAGCTCGCGGGGTACTGCCGCGTAACGGCGGTGAACTGTAGGGCTCGGCAGCGCTCGCCGCGCCTGCCAGGCCCGTGACTGCAACCAACGCAGTCGCGGAAGCCAGAATCCAATCTTTCATATCCATTCCTCCTACAAACTGGGGATCTGCCGAAGGTGCTGCGGGTGGGATGTGAGCGTTTCTCAGGTGGGCAAACGCGGCAGGCACGACGACAGGAAGACTCCACACAGCAACAGTGCGCGGCATTTGACCGCGCTGCAAACCAACTCGGCCAGTTTCTTGCAAGAATTCTCGGCTGCAGTTGCTGACGTGCGGAGGGCGTAAGATTTGTGAGCGGCTGCTTTTTTTCTGAAGTGCTACGCGCGTCAAGCCGGCTCGTGAACTTGCCCGCACATCTTCTATAATCGGTAGGATGAACTTTGCAGGATTGGCGATGAGTGCGTTCTACGCAGAACCGATGTGTAGCCGGGGGTACCCGGTGACCTTGACTCTGACGATCGCGGCGACTTTGCTCGCGGCGGCGATTCTGGCTTTCCGGTTCCGACTCGCTGCTGACACCATGTTGCTCATTCCGTGGGCCTGGGCTGTTGCCGCATTTCTATGTATCTGCGCGGCAAACTGGTGTGGCATTCTGGCACAGCAGAATCGTTTGGGGCAGTTTGGCGGAAGTTATAGCGCGATCCACTTTTTCGCCGCCTGCGGAACCTTGTGCCCGTTCATCGCTTTGATTGGCGCAAAGCGGCCGCAATATTCAGCCTGGAGTTTTGTTGTGCTGGCCTTTTGGTGCATGATTTCGCTGCCTGCCGTGGAGGTGCTGTTGTTGCATCCCGGCCAAGATCTGGAAATCAACTCGATTCGCAGTTGGTTCTTGCTCTTCCTGATTGTGGCGCAGTTGTGCAACTTTTTGCTGACACGATATGGCATTAGTTCGCTGTTGCTCGCAGTGGCGCAGTTCATCTGGTTGGGATCTTGGCTTCCCTGGCGGTTTGCGCCGCAGGGGCTTGATCATGAAGTGGTTGGGCAACTGTTCGTATCGGCGGCGGTGATTTCGGCCTGGCTGATCTCCTTACTTAAAACGCGATCGGCAAATGCCTTCGATGCACTGTGGTACGACTTCCGCGACTCATTCGGCCTGTTCTGGTCATTGCGCTTGATCGAACGCGTCAACGATGCAGCGAAACAGGCTAACTGGGACTTTGATTTGGGCTGGAGTGGTTTTCGCACGAAGAGCGATTTCGGTCCTCTCAACGGCCTGTCTCCCGAAGTCGAGGCGCCATTGCGGAACTGTTTGCAAGGGGCGCTCCGGCGCTTTGTTTCGAAAAAATGGATCGCGCATCGGTTGGGCGCTGAGATAGAATCAACCTCGTAAGTTCGGCTGCTGACAGAAAGCGCACCATGAATGAGCATCAACCGCCGCTGCCCGGAGACTTGCGATACTGCCAAAGTTTGCCGGGCCTCAATCGACTGTTGGCAGTGACCCACGTGCTCGCCAGTGAAATCGAAACGGCATCGATTCTCGACACCATTGTGTTAGAAGCGACGCACGCGCTCGCCTGTGATCGAGCCCTTTTGTATCAGTTCGATACGAAACGCAACGCCCTCATCATGTCGGCCGGTAGCTCGGAGCCACTCATGTTGCCACTCGATCGTGGTGTGGCGGGACATGCTGCGCGTATGCGTGAAATGCTGAATGTGAAGAACACCGCAACCGATCCGCGGTTCGATGCCACGTACGATCGCGTGGCCGGTTATGAAACAAATACTTCGCTGGCCGTGCCGCTCGTTGCCGCGCGCGATGGCCGATTGCTCGGCGTTTTGGAAATGCTAAACAATCGCGGCGGGCCCTTTGACCTGGATGATGAAAGCCTGGCTCTCGCGCTGGGCCAGCATGCAGCGGCGGCACTCGATCGCGCCAGGTTAATCGACGAAATTCAGCGCCGCCGTGAACTTGATGCGTCACTCAATGTCGCGCGCGAAGTCCAGCGGCGATTCATGCCGAGCGCGATGCCGCCGATTCCCGGATATGAAGTGGCCACCTGGTGGTTTCCCAACGAAGCGGTCGGCGGAGACTATTGCGACGTCGTGCCGGTGCACAATGGCCAAGCCGCTCTCTGCATCGCGGACGTCAGCGGCCATGGCTTGGGGCCGAGCCTGTTGATGGCCAGTGTGCGGGCAGCGCTGCGCACGTTGTTACTCAATCCGCAGCCCACGCCGCAGATGATGCAAGCGATCGGGAAGGCGCTCGAGACTGATTTTCAGAACGGTATGTTCGTGACGATGGTCCTTGCGCTGCTGAATCCGGCAACGCATCAATTGGAATTCGCGAACGCTGGCCATGCACCCGCATTGCACTATCGCGCAGAATCTGGAACTTTCGCACACCTCGAAAGCACGGGGCTGCCGCTGGGGGTGCTTGAAGATTCCGATTGTCCGCTGGGGCCCACCTTGCAATTGGAGCCCGACGATCTGATCGTTCTTGGCACGGACGGCATCGTCGAGTCGATGGATCAGCGCGGCACGCAGTTTGGTGTCGAGCGGTTGCAGCAAATCATCGCTCGCTTGGCCAACGCGCCGCTGCCGGAACTGGTTCGCAGCATCGGCCGCGAAGTGGAGTTGCATTACGTGGGCGATAGTCCGCCGGATGATCTCACCGTGCTGGCGCTGCGCCGGAAGAAATAGCTTCAGCGTTACTCGTGCTGCAAGGTCGTCGCGAATTATTCGCAGAATCTATCAGCCCCCTTTGTTGCATCGCGCGCCCGCAGCCGTAATAATCACCCGCGCTGTGGATGCAGCGGCGAGTGACTTTCCCTTGCAGTTCCACAGTCTGCATCCGCAGCACATCGCAACAGCAAGGAATCTCTGCATGACACCCAGCACCAACACTCCAGAAAAGGCTGGCGGGTTCAGCCGCCGAGCGTTTCTGGGCGGCAGCGGCGCGGTCGCGGCCGCAGCGACGTTGCAAACTTCGGCTACCGCGTTTGCTCAGCAGGCAACCGGCGCGAATGTTGTCGCCGGCGAAACCACGATCGAACTGTCGGTCAACGGCAAGACGCACAAAGTGAAAGTCGAGCCGAGAACGACGCTGCTTGAAGTGCTCCGCTATCAACTCGATTTGACCGGCGCCAAGCCGATCTGCATCGACGGCAGCAGCGGCGGTTCGACGATCCTCGTCGATGGCAAGCCGATGCAAGCCAATATCATGCTCGCGCTGCAAGCGGTTGGCAAAAAGATCGAAACGGTTGAGAGCCTGGCCAAAGACAAAGTTCCCGCTGCGTTCACCGCTTGCGATGCTCAGCAATGTGGTTTCTGCACGCCGGGTTTTGTGGTCGCGGTCAAAGCGTTCCTCGATAAGAAGCCGAAAGCGACGGAGGACGAAATTCGCGCGGGCCTCAACGGCAACATCTGCCGCTGTGGCACCTACGTCAACGTGGTGCAAGCCGCGGTCAAACTTGTGAAGGGAGACGCATAACCATGGCTGTTGAATATTTCTGGCCGAGCAGAGAAAAAGCCCAACAAATCGGCAAGCGGCACAAGCGGCTCGACGGCCTGGACAAGTCGACCGGTGCTGCCAAGTACACCTACGATATCAATCTGAAGAATCAGTTGATCGCGCGAGCCCTCGGCTGTCCGCATGCTCACTGCACGATCAAGTCGATTGATACCGATGCCGCCAAAGCCGTGAAGGGCGTCGTGCACATCGAACCGCTGCGCAAAGTGGGTGATGAAATCGAATGGCAAGGCGAAATGCTCGTTGTCGTCGCCGCCGAAAGCGAAGCGGCCGCGGCCGAAGGTTGTGAGAAAATCAAGATCGAATACGAGCTGCTCCCTTCGTTCACCAGCGAAGACGACCTCGCGAAGGCTGTCGAGCTGAAACGCACCGTCAAAGGCGGCGGTAAAGCAGTCACGGTGAAAGAGCCCGGTGACGACGACGATGAAGATGAATTCGTCGCCAAGGAAATCGAACGCCTGTTGAAAGCGTCGGCCTATACCGTCGAAGGCTATTATGGCATTGACGCCATCACGCACTGTTGCCTCGAACCCCATGGCTCGACCGTCGAATGGCAAGGCAACAAGTTGATGGTCCATCTGTCGACGCAAAACGTCAGCGGCACCGATGAGGGTTTTGCGAAGGACCTCAACATCACTTCCGACGATGTTGAAGTCCACTGCGATTACATCGGCGGTGGATTCGGCAGCAAGTTTGCTCCGGATTATTGGGGCATCGCGGCCGCTCGCATCAGCAAAGCGACCGGCCGGCCCGTGAAGTTCATGCTCACCCGTGCGCAAGAACAGCAACTTGGCGGCAATCGCCCCAGCGGCTACTTGAAGGTGAAACTTGGCGCCGATAAGGACGGTTTGATTACCGTCTGGGATTCGGAGCATTGGGGCAGCGCCGGCGCAATTCCCGGCGGCGTCAGTCACACCGTGGTTCCTTATGTCTACACGCCGCCGAATTATCGCCGGCTGCAGACCAATCTGAAGACCAACACGGCCCAATCGCGAGCCTGGCGGGCACCGAATCACCCGCAATCGTGCGCGATGACGCAGACCGCCATCGACGATCTCGCCGCGAAGATGGGGGCCAACAGCCTCGACATTTTCATGAAGAACCTCGGCACCGACGAGAAGCCACTCGTCAGTGGCGCGAAACCTTCGGTTTATAAGGCCGAGATGGAACTCGCTGCGAAGCTGATGGATTGGAATGCCAAGTGGCATCCGCACGGCAAGGGTGAGAAAAAAGGCTCCGTCGTCGAAGGGCTGGGGCTCGCGATTCACACATGGGGCGGTGGTGCGAATAACTCGAACTGCTTGCTGAAGGTCTATCCCGACGGCGGCGTCGAGACGACCTGCGGCACGCAGGACCTCGGCGTCGGTACGCGAACCGTGCTGGCTGTCGTGCTTGCCGAAACTTTCGGTCTCACGCCCGACAAGATCAAGGTCAACATTGGCTCTTCGAAGATGCCGGTCAGCGGACCTTCGGGGGGCAGCACCACGGTCGGCGGCGTTTGCGAATCGCATCGTCGCGCCGGTCAGGATGCCTTTGCGCAGATAGCCGAACTCGTCGGCAAGAAGCTCGGTGTCGATCCCGCGAAGCTTGAAGCAATCGGCGGCCGCGTCCAAGTGGCTGGCGATGCGAGCAAGAGTGTCTCGTGGAAAGAAGCCTGCACGCTCATCGGCATGCGGCCGCTGGAAGTTACCGGCTCTTACAAGAGCGGTACTGCCAGCCCGCTGAGCAATAAGCAAGTCGGTGGTGTGCAGATGGCCCATGTCGCCGTCGATCGCGACACGGGCATCGTGAAGATGAAGAAATTCGTCGCCGTGCAGGACGTTGGTCTCGTGGTTTGCCGCACCCAAGCGGAAAGCCAGGTATTTGGTTCCGTCGTCATGGGCATCGCCACTGCGTTGTTCGAACAGCGGATTACCGATTCGAAGACGGGAGCTTTTGTCAACGCGGAACTGGATAAGTACAAGCTGCCGAGGATCGGAGATATCGGCGAAGTCATTTGCGAATTTTATGAACCGGAATCGGAACGGAGCCGCGGCGTCATCGGCATCGGCGAACCGCCGGTCATCTCACCCGGGGCAGCCATCAGCAATGCGGTGTGCAATGCGCTGGGCGTACGCGTGCCCGTGTTGCCTATCACTCCGCAACGAGTATTGGCCGCGTTAAAAGCCAAAGCCTGATCCTGTAATCACCGGCTTTTGCAATACTTCGCATCCAACTAACTTTTAAACGAGTCATTCCTATGAAAAATTTTGAATACGCAGCGCCCCGCAGCGAAGCCGAGGTGCTCACGCTCCTCAGTTTGCAGCCAGGCCATACGGAAATTCTCGCCGGCGGCACGGATCTCATCGGCCTGATGCAGGCGAACATCGTACGGCCCGAGCGGGTCGTCAACATCCTGGAAGTTCCCTCGCTCAAGTCGATCGAGCAACTCGACAACGGCGTGCTGGCGATCGGCTCAGTCGTTACGCTCGATGCGTTGCTCGACCATCCCTACCTCACGCCCTATCCTGCACTGCAACAAGCGATCGAGGGAATCGCCAGCATGCAGTTGCAATGTCAGGGAACGCTCGGCGGCGAAGTGCTACAGCGGCCCCAATGTTGGTTCTTCCGCAGTGGCCGCGGCCTGCTCGCCGGCGGCGGCAAGTTGTCTGCGGAAGGTGACAATCGCTTTCATGCGATTTTTGGCAATCAGGGAGCGGCCAAGTTCGTGAGCAACTCACGGCTCGCGCCGGCGCTCGTCGCGCTAAGCGCCCAAGTCCGCGTGATTGGCCCCGCAACCGACGAAGAAAAATTTGTTGCCTTGGAATCGCTCTTTCGCACACCACGGCATGAAGCAGAACGCGAACACGCGTTGTTGCCGAATCAGTTGCTCACGCATCTGCTGATTCCGGCTTCGACGGGTTTCAATGCAACGTACGAAGTTCGTCACGGCGCTGGGCCCGATTATCCCTTGGCCGCTGCAGCTGCTTCGCTCGAGATCGAAGGGGGCATCGTCCGCGGCGCTCGCATCGTCCTCGGCCACGTCGCTCCCACGCCGTGGCTGTCACACGAAGCGGCGGCTGAGCTCATCGGCCGGCCGGTGAACGAGGAAACTGCCACTGCTGCCGGCGCTGCGGCGGTTGTCAGCGCATCGCCGCTGTCGAACAATGATTACAAAGTGCAACTCGCGCAAGTGTCGGTCAAGCGCGCGATCCTGCGAGCAGCTGGTTTGGAAACCGGCGGCCTTTAATTTCACTTCGCAAAGCTGGACGGAGCGGTGTTTCGTCCGACGCAACTCAACTTCACTTCTAACGGGGACTGAACATGCCCTTTGAAAAAACTTACGAAGGCGAACCGAAAGTATCGACCCCTCCCTGCGTCTATTTACGCAATAAAGCAATGTACGTGCGCGGCACGGTCGGCGATGCGGAAAACTATCCCGACGAAACCGGCGCCGGCTATTGCTGGTGCAACATGACGCAGCACGTGCTGGGGCCCGATAGCCAGCATGTGACCCGCAATCAATGTGTACCCGAGCGGGAGTGCTACCGCGAGACTTATTGATTCGTGTAGGACGGAGCACTCCTCCGTTCAAGAAGCGTACATCTGCTGGCCATGCGTAGTTCGCGCCGCAGGACGGAACAGTGTTCCGTCCTACTTTTCGTAGCGGTATTCAACTGTCTACCTTCGCTGCCCGACTTTGCCGTCGTTACCCGTCGTGTAACCACTTCTCTCGGCCATGCTAGGCGCAAAGTGGCCTTTCGCCGCCGTTGCTGACGCTGCCCTAAACGCCCCTTCGCTGGTATAATTTACGGGTGTCGGGGAACGGAAGCGGCCGGGGAGTCCGGTCGCGGCCTCCGCCAGAACAATCGGTTCAGCTATGGCACGTAAAGAGAATATTGATCGCCTCCTTCGCGAGTGGCCCTATGATCCGCAGGGGATCAGCGTCCGCAAAAAAAAGGGTGACGACGGTCGCGAAGTGCTGCAAATGCGGTTGGATCTGGGGCTGTTGCAGTTGGAAGTCACCGGCCGTCCCGACGGCGTGAAACCCGAAGGTCAGGAAACTTACTTCGCCCATTTACAGAAGAAGGCCGAAGCCGAAGGCCCGACCTTCCAAATGAGCGAAGACGAGTGCGAGGAAGCTGATCGCGAATTCGTGCAATATTATCATCGCCGCGTCTGCTGGCTGGCGCTCCGTGAGTTCGACAAGGCAGTCGCCGATGCCGATCACACACTGGCCCTGATGGACTTTTGCAAAGAGTTCTCGCCCGACGATCAATGGACGCTGTCGCACGAACAATATCGTCCGTTCGTGCTCTTTCATCGCACCCAGGCTGCAGCCTTGAGTGAACTGGGAGAAGCAGGTGCCGAGGCCGCTGTCGAACAATTGAATCAAGGCCTCGAGCGGATTAAGAAAGTCTTTGCCGACTATGAGGCCGAAGAGGAATACGACGAGGACGAACTTGTTAATCGGCTGATCGAGCTTCGCGAATCGCTGCGACAACATTTTGGCGTCGGCCAGACATTGCAAGAGCGACTGGAAGAGGCGGTCGCTTCGGAGAAGTATGAATTAGCGGCGGAGATCCGCGATCAGATGGCCAAGCGCACCAATGCGCGATAGTTGGTTGGGACACAGGCAAATGATTGGGTCGTTTTCAGGCTACTTGTCAGCATACTTCCTGACCGCAGCGATCCATTTTGCAGTGTTCACGCTACCAAATCATCCGCTTACCTCAGCGGCCTCGTTGCGGGCTCACCAGTCATACCTTGGGACGTAACCGTTCACGCTGGCACGCTAGCGGAAATTTGTTATTTGCAGTGGGATTGGTTAAGTTGCGGGCATGGATGAGTCAAGGGAATGTCCAAACTGCTCGGAGATGCTGAGACGCATAGAGGTGCTCGAGAATAAACTGAGCCTGGCCTTCGAGAAGCTGTATAAGTCAGAGACGCGGGTGCGGCAGTTGCAAGAGGCGTTGGCTGGGTCGAATAAGGATTCGACGAACTCCTCGAAGCCGCCGTCGTCCGACATCGTGAAGCCGCCGAAGAAGACGGTCAGCGGATCTCGGCAGCGTGGCGGGCAGCCAGGGCACGCACCACAACAGCGGGCGGCGTTTCGGCCGGAAGAGATTGAGCAGGTACAGCGTCACGAGTATGAGTCGTGTCCGCAATGCGGTGGGCCCGTTGATCAACTCTCCACACCAGCGGAAGTAATTCAGCAAGCCGAACTTGTCGAGCGGCCACTGCTCATCACCGAGCATCAAAGTTACACGTGTCGTTGCCGCGTGTGCGCGCGGAATTTCACGCACGCGATTCCGCCATCGATTGCCACGACCGGCACGTTTGGCCCGCGTTTGATGGCGCACATCGCTTATCTCAAGGGTGCGTGTCACGCGAGCTTTCGCACGATTCAGCAGTGGTTGCAGGAGACGTGTGGCCTGCAGATTTCGACGGGCACGTTAGCCAAGATCTGTCAACGCATGGCGCGCAGCCTGCAGCCGGCCTATGACGAGTTGCGTCGGCAAATTCCCGCTCAAACCAAGGTGCACATCGACGAGACAAGCCATCGCGACAACGGCGATTGGTATTGGGCCTGGGTCTTTCGCGCGCCGAGCTTCACACTGTTTCACATCGATCACACGCGCAGCTCCGTGGTCTTGGACTATCTCTTAGGGAACCAATTTCGCGGCACGCTGCAAGCCGATTTTTACGGTGCGTATCGACGTTATCTGGCGACGCATCCGCTTGCGAACGCCCAGTTCTGCCCCGCGCATCTGGTGCGCGACGTGAAGTTCCTGGCGACGCTACCCGACGAAGCCGATCGTGAATTCGCAGCCAAACTCATCGTGGAGTTGAAAGAGCTGTTTCGGCTGTGGCATGCGCGCGAAGAGGTGACCGACGAAAAAGCATTTCGCCAAGCACTGATCGCTCAAGGCCAAAAGCTGGAAGCCGTGGCGCTCGAGCAAGCTCCCACCACGAAGGCCTCGCGCACGCTGGCTCGTCGCTTTCGCCAGTACGGCGATCAATACTTACGATTCACGCACGTGGCTGGTCTTGAACCGACGAACAACGTCGCCGAGCAAGCGATTCGCCACCTCGTCATCGATCGTCACGTGACGCAAGGCACGCGCAGCGCTCGGGGCCGCACGTGGTGCGAACGGATCTGGAGCGTGATCGCCACTTGCCGCCAACACGGCAAGGACTTGCTCTCGTTTCTCGAGAAATCGCTCCTGGCGAATCTCACCGACACCCTGCCTCCGGCCCTTCTACCTACCTGAAAAACCACCCAACAGCCGGGAACACCCGCCGCTGGCGTGAACGGCAACCCTTGGGACTAAGAGCCTATCCCAAAACCCCTGCGGCGGCGTAGCAGATGAAGGCGCAGGCG
>CAYMWL010000017.1:0-119007 GCA_964394305.1 uncultured Pirellulaceae bacterium | reverse complement strand
TTCAATGCCGATTTCTGTCTCGCCCTGGCCCCCTTTTCAATGCTCGTCACCACCGGTCCTGCTTCCTTCGATTTCTGGGTGTCGGACGGCATCGATTCGGCCTCCGGTACGGTCACGATCGATGTCACCAATTCAACGCCCACCATTGGGGGCAATCCGATCACAGTCCGGCACGACCAGGCAGTCCGCCTTAAGTGGAATCGTCATGCCGAACATCTCTTCAGCCCGATTGAAAGCGGCAAGTGCGACGCTGATCACGCTTCGATGCGTTCCGGAGCTGCGCCATGTCGAGTGTTTGTCGATCCAGGACGTCACGTGGCCTTTCTTGAGCTGCGCAACCGGCAGCGCACCGCAAAAGGCACAGAAGTCGTTGAGCCACGCTTGAGCGGCCTTCCAATGCGTGGCAGACACTGTTCCCTTGTTTGCCCCTTGCTCGCAATACTCGAGATAATCAGAGCAGACCCGTGCCACGATCCATTCGCCTGGAAAGACACCCGCCGGCCCTTCGTCAGCCAATGTGACCTTGACCTTAGCCAGCGACTGAAGGGCGGCTGACTGGTTTTGCCGTCCCCGAATCCGCTCGCCATTCTCATCGAACAGCGGAATTCGCTTCTTTGTCCCCGGCAGCGTGTAGTACCAGACGTCTGTTGTCTCCCAGTGCCACGCCGAACCACGTTACTGCCTGCGGACGATTCGCTTTCTGCCCATGCTTTACTCCCTTGGATTCGACTTGTTGACCCGGCCCCACAGTGGATCGATACTGAGCCGGCCCTAGCTAGATCACCCTCACGCAAATCGTCTTGGTGCCAAATGCTTTCCAACTTGCCCGCAACTCGGCATGGATATTCTCGCCAATTACTACACTCATCAGTTACACTAATCTTCGCCGCTGCTTTCCTATTTTGGCCATTTCAATCGGCATTTTCGCAGAAAAATGCATCGAACGGCCGTATACCTAATATAGTGCTAATACTCGCCGACGATCAAGGCTACGGCGATCTCGGCGCGCATGGCAACAAGATGATCCGCACGCCGCATTTGAATACGCTCGCCAAAGAGAGCGTGCGGCTGACGAACTTTCATGTCGATCCGACCTGCGCCGAGACACGCTCAGCGCTGATGACCGGCAAATACAGCTGCCGCGTCGGTGTGTGGCACACGATCATGGGGCGGTCGATTCTGCGACTCGGCGAAAAGACGATGCCGCAGTACTTCGCCGAAGCCGGTTATCGGTGCGGGCAGTTCGGCAAATGGCATCTCGGCGACAACTATCCTTATCGCCCACACGAGCGCGGCTTTCACGAAGCGCTCTTTAGCGGCGGCGGCGGCGTGGGCCAATCACCCGATCATTGGGGAAACGACTACTTCGACGACACCTACTCGCGCAACGGCCAGCCGGAAAAACAAACGGGCTATTGCACCGATGTCTGGTTCGCCAATGCTGCGAAGTTCATTGAGAAGAACAAGGAACAGCCCTTCTTCTGTTACATCGCGACGAACGCGCCGCATTCGCCGTACAACGTCGATCCAAAATATGCCAGGCATTATCTCGACAACGGCGTGCCGCAACCGATGGCGAATTTTTACGGCATGATCGAAAACATCGACGAGAACATTGGCTCACTAATGCAAAAGCTGACCGATTGGCAACTCGCCGAGAACACAGTAGTCATTTACATGACTGACAACGGCACAGCTGCCGGTGTCGCTGGCGGCGGTATGGGTGGCAAGAAGATGGCCGCGGCCGAAGAGGCGAAATGGAAGGGCTTTTCCGCGGGCATGCGCGCGCAAAAAGGCTCTCAATACGACGGAGGCCATCGTGTGCCTTGTTTCATTCTCGCGCCGTTCCACAAATCATTGGCGGCGAATCGTGAAGTGAAACAACTGACCGCTCACTTCGATCTGCTGCCGACGTTGCAAGAGCTTTGCAACTTGCCACAGCCGCCGCAGTCGCGCGAGACGGAACCGCTCGACGGCATCTCGCTGTTGCCACTGCTGAGCGGCGAAACTTCCGAACCCTGGCCGAAGCGGACACTGGTGGTGCACTCGCAGCGGATGGAACATCCGCAGAAGTTTCACAAGTGCTCGATCATGACCGATCAGTATCGACTCGTGGATGGCAAGGAGTTGTATGACATCACTGCAGATGCCGCGCAGAAAAACGACATCGCCGCTGCCAATGAAGCCGTCGTGGCAAAGCTGCGCGACGAGTATGAGAAGTGGTGGAAGCACGTTTCACCGAAATTCGATCTCTACAGCGACGTGCCGCTGGGTGCTGCTGAGGCACCCGCGCAGGAACTTTGCTGCCACGATTGGCATCCAGGGAGCCCGGCATCACCTTGGAATCAAAGTGGCCAAGCGGGAGTCACGGCGAACCCGCTAGTGAATGGCTGGTGGGCCGTGAATATTGTGCGCGCGGGGCGATATCGTTTTGAATTGCGGATGCGGCCAGCCGGAACGGCGTACCAGATTCCCGCTGGCGAAGCGCGGGTGAAAATCGGCGACAAAGAAAGGGCTGCCAAAATCGCCGAAGGGGCCGAAGTTGCGACGATCGAACTCGATCTGGAACCCACCGGTCACGTGCAGTTGCAAACCTGGCTGACCCAAACCGACGGCAAAAGCCGCGGCGCCTATTACACAACCGTGCGACGGTTGGAATAGAATCGAGAAGTCGTCTCACCGTTTCTCCCTCGTCGCTGTACTCAGGGGAGGGCGCCGGAGTGGGGCTGTGTTGAAAAAGGCACGAATCACTCCGCTTCAACCCCGCTCCCTAACCCTCTCCCGGCGTACCGAGGCGAGGGGACCAGATCGCTCCAATCCAACCGCCAACTCATGAATCGCTACTTCCCCTTATTTCTTCTTTACCTCAGCTCAATCACCTCCGCTGCTGAGCCGAACTGGATCTGGTCCACCAAGGACGCTAACCAAAGCGCCGCAGCCGGCGATGTCTATTTCCGCCGCACGTTCAACGTCGATGCGCCGAGCAAGGGCTCGATCGAAATCACGGCGGACAATCGCTACGACTTGTTCGTCAATGGCCGCCACGTGGGCAATGGCGCGGAGTGGCAGAAGCGGACGAAGTACGAGATCGGCCCGTTGCTGGTTCCCGGTCGCAACCTCTTTGCGGTGCGGGCAACGAACGACGGCCAGGATCCCGCCGGGCTCGTCGCGCGAATCAGTGTCGAGCAAAAAGACAAACCAGCGTTGGAAGTTGTCACCGATGCTGAATGGACTTTCACGACGCAGCAACGGGGCAACTGGGCGCGCACCGATTTCGATGACAGCAAGTGGGAAGCCGCGACGGTGCTCGGCGCGTATGGCAAGCTCGCGCCGTGGGGAGCGGCAGGTGCTGTGCAAACGCCGCCAGCTGCGGTGCTCGCCAACAAACCGCGCGCTCGCGAGAAGGGTTTCTTCGATTTTCGCGACGGCGACCGCGTTGTTTTGCTCGGCAGCGCTTTCATCGAGCGGATGCAAAAGCACAATTATCTAGAATCCATGATCACCGCGGGTCTGCCCGATCGGAACATTACGTTTCGCAATCTGGGCTGGAGCGGCGACAACGTCTGGGGCGACGCCCGCGGCGCCTTCGGCGGCCGCGCGGAAGGTTTTAAACGGCTCCTCAGCGATGTGAATCTGTGCAATCCAACCGTGATCATCGTTTGCTACGGCGAGAACGAAGCGTACGACGGCGAAAACGGCCTCGATGCTTTTCGCGACGGATTGAACAAACTGCTCGAGGCGCTCGAAGCGACCGGCGCGCGACTGTTGTTACTGAGCCCGCGGCAGCATGAGTCGCTCGGTTATCCGCTGCCCGATGCGAAGGAATACAACGCGAGTTTGAAGCTCTATCGCGATGTGATTGCGGAAACGGCGACGACGCGCGAGCATCCATTTATCGACATGTATGATTTCGCAACTTTCTATTCTCAGGGAAAGCAGTTTCCTTTAACGCAGAACGGCTTGCACCTGACGCCTAATGGCGAACGTCTTGTGGCTCACCAGTTGCTGCCGACCTTAGGCGTTCCACGCAACGACTTGCGAATCGAGATCGATGTCAAATCGCCCTCGCTCAACGTCGAAGGGGGCCAGGTCTTCGACCTCAAGACCGAAGAGAACAACATCAGCTTCCGTGCGACGTGGCGAAACATCGATCAGGTCTCGTGCAAGTTGCTGTTCAAAGGCCTGCCCGAGGAGAAGAAGTATCAGTTCTTGCTGGATGACGTGGCACAGGTCGATGGGAATGGCAGAACACTGGCCTCCATCAACTTGGGACTCAACGGCGAGACCCGGCAAAAACTGACGGCGCTGATCGCCGAAAAGAACTCGCTCTTTTTCAATCGCTACCGGCCGCAAAACGAAACTTATCTCTTTCTCTTCCGCAAACACGAACAGGGGAACAACGCGGTGGAAATCCCGCAGTTCGATCCGCTGATTGTTGAGAAGGAAAAGGAAATCGCCGAGTTACGGAAACCGGTGGTGCATAAGTTTGAGTTGAAATTGTTGGAGTAGCGCGGATTAAACAAATGAAAATACCTCGCCCCGGTACTCCAGGAAGAAGGCCGGGGTGAGAGGCTGATGCGAAGATTGAATCAGCTACTCGCTTCAACTCCCAACTCCCACAATCCAACGATCCAACGATATCGCCAAGTCCTCTCGCTGCTCGAACCCCTTACCCTAGCCCTCTCCCAGGAATACCGAGGAGAGGGAATCAGACATATGAAACCTTTTTTCTACTTAACACTGCTTACCTTTACCGTCATCGCGCCCGCCTTCGCCCAACGCGACCTCAAAAACATTCCCAACCCCGATCCCGAGGAAGAACGCAAGACCTTCATCGTGCCAGAAGGGTTTGAAGTCAGCCTCTACGCAGCCGATCCGCTGCTGGCCAAGCCAATTCAGATGAACTTCGATGCGCAAGGCCGTCTGTGGATCGCTTCGAGCGAGGTCTATCCGCAGATCAAGCCAGGGCAGAAGGCGACCGACAAAATTCTCGTCATCGAAGACAAGGACAAGAACGGCGTCGCCGAAACGACGAGTGTTTTTGCCGATGGTTTGCTGATTCCGACGGGTGTGATTCCCGATGACAAAGGTGGCTGCTACGTCGCCAACAGCACTGAGTTGATTTACTTTGCTGATCGCGACGGTGATTTGAAGCAAGACGAAAGAACGGTCATCCTCAGCGGCTTTGGCACCGAAGACACGCACCATCTGCTCCACACGCTCCGCTGGGGTCCCGATGGTTGCCTCTACATGAACCAGTCGATCTACATTCATTCTCACATCGAAACGCCCCACGGCGTGAAGCGGTTGAACGGCGGCGGCATCTGGCGGTTCCGGCCGGAGACAATGGAACTCGAAGTTCTCGCGTATGGTTTCGTCAACACGTGGGGCCATCATCACGATCGCTGGGGCCAGTCGTTTGCGACCGACGGCGCGTATGGCGAAGGGATCAACTACGTCTTCCCAGGCTCAGTGTTTGTTTCGGCGCCAGGCGCTAAGCGGATCGTCGCCGGCTTGAATCCCGGCAACCCAAAACATTGCGGCCTGGAGATTCTCAGCGGACGCCATCTGCCGCCGGAATGGACCGGTTCGATGATCACGAATGACTTTCGCGCGCATCGCGTTTGTCGTTTCACCATCACTGAGGACGGCAGCGGCTATGCCTCGAAACAAGAAACGGAATTGATCAAAACGTCGCACGTTGCCTTCAGGCCCATCGACGTGAAGATGGGGCCCGACGGCTGCATCTACATCGCCGATTGGTACAACCCCATCATTCAGCACGGCGAAGTCGATTTCCGCGATGAACGCCGCGATCACACGCACGGCCGCATCTGGCGGGTGAAGGCAAAGAACCGGCAGTTGCTGCGGACCGAGATCGCCGATGTGGAGCGAATCGAAGATGAGAAGCTCCTTGACATGCTGAAGGAGCCTGAAGAATGGGTTCGCCAACATGCAAAAAACATCTTGAAGAACCGCTATTGGGGAAGTGGCGCACGCAATCCACTTCTTCTGCTCGAGAAATGGATTGCTGCGATTCCGCCCACGGCGACGAATCGCGATACGCTCCGGCTCGAAGCGCTCTGGCTCTACGAAGCCTTTGATAAACCGGAACCTAAGCTGCTCGCCGAGCTGATACACTCGAACGATCATCGCATTCGCGCTGCCGCGGTCCGCACTGCAGTGCACTGGCAAAAGAAGCTGCCAGCCGGTGAACTATTGCAAATTGCAGCGCAGGCAGCGACGGATGAGAACCCGCGCGTGCGACTCGAAGGCGTGCGGGCTGCGGCCGTCTTTCCCGATGCTCGCGCGGCCGAAGTAGCGCTCACCGCGCTCAACCGGCCCATGGATCGTTGGCTCGACTTCGCCCTCTGGACCACGATGCGTGATCTGAGCAAAAGTTGGCTGCCGGCGCTCAAGGAGGGAAGTTTCAACGTCAGCGATGTCAATCAACTGACGTTCGCGCTCAAAGCCGTCGACTCGCCCGAAGTCGTCGCGCCGCTGCTGACGCTCATCAAGCAAGACAAAATACCAGCCGATCGAACAGAAAGCGTGCTTTCACTGGTGGCGAGCATGGGTGGGCCGAAGGAATTGGGCGCCGTGTTCGAGATGGTGATTTCTGGCGACGGAACATTAGCTGCCGCGAAGAAAGCGGCGCTGCTCGATGCCCTGCGCGAATCGACGCGGCTGCGCAAAGTGCAACCGGCGGGTGACCTCAGTCGGCTCGTCGCGCTGTTTGATTCCAACGAACTGAAATTAAGCAGCGCGGCCATCCGCGCTGCGGGACAGTGGAAAGTTGCGGATGCAAAAGAACCGATTTTGGTCCTCAGCAAGAACGGTCAAGTTGCAGAATCCGTACGGCATGCTGCGATCGAAGCGTTAGCGCTCTCGGGAACCGACAAAGATGCGCTCCATCTCGCTTCGCTGAGCAGCGAGAAGGGTCAATCCGTCGCCGATCGTCAAGTCGCACTTGCTGGTTTGGCTGCGCTCGACATTGCAGTTGCCGCCAATGGCACGGCGATGTTGTTGGGCGAAGGTCCGACCGGTCTCGTTCCCGATGTCGCGCTCCAACCGATTCTTGCTCACAAGAACGGAGCTGGTGCGCTCACAGCTGCGTTGGCTGACAAGAAACTTTCGGCCGATATCGCCAAACTGGTGATCCGTGCCGCCCGCAGTGCGCCGCAACCATCCGAAGAATTGATCGCCGCCGCCGCAAAAGCCGGTGGTCTCGATGCAGCCGGTTGGAAGCTCTCGCCGGAGTTCAGCGCCGAACTCGTCGCGCTCGCCCGCGAACAAGGCAACCCGCAAAAGGGCGAAGCCATCTTTCGCTCGGCGCAACTGAACTGCCTGAAGTGTCATGCCATCGGCGGAGCCGGCGGCGTGGTTGGTCCCGATCTCGTCAGCATCGGTGCGAGCGCACAGCCTGATTACATTCTCGAATCGCTCATCACGCCGGCCAGCAAAGTGAAGGAAGGTTATCACGCCAAGCTGGTGCTCGAAGCGAGTGGCCAGGTTTATACCGGTCTGGTCGTGCGCGACAGCAAGGAAGAACTCGTGCTGCGAACGGCTGAGGACAAGTTGATTACGCTCGCGAAGAGTGATATCGAAGGAATCAAGGACAGCCGGTCGCTGATGCCCGACGGCGCGGTCGACGCGCTGACGAAGAACGAACTCGCCGATCTGCTGCGGTTCTTTACGGAGCTCGGCAAAGTGGGTGGGGAGTACACGGTCAGTCAGCAGCGAGTTGTTCGTCGCTGGCAAGTGCTGGAAGACTCTGCGCACGGTCTCGAAGCTGTGACCAACTCGGACGCCGCGACTTGGACCAGTGCTTACAGTCGCGTCGCTGGCGATTTGCCGCTCGAGGGCTTGCCGACGCCGAGGGCGCATCCGCAATCGAAACTGCCGCCGACCACCTTTCTGCGGGCGACATTTGAAGTGAGCACGCCTGGCAAAGTCGCCTTCGCCGTCGACGATATGACCGGCATGCAACTCTGGGTCGATGGCAAACCGCAGACAGCAGCCGAAGGGAAGTTTTCGCTCGAACTGAAAACGGGCCTGCACGTCGTCACGCTGGCCATCGATCGCAACGTTCGCAATACGCCGGTGAAGTTGTCGCTGCCCGAAGGTGCAACGACGACGGCCAAGGTACAATTAGTCGGAGGGAAGTAACGCCAAGCGGGATTCGGGAGTTGGGGAGATTGTCATGACATCGCTTGAGCAATCTGCGCCTGTTCCTGATGCGCGCCGTACGCAGAGTAAGCATTCCACCGGCGGCGGCATGAGTTGGGCGATCACTTCTAAGGAATTGATCGGCCTGTGTCAGCGTGTCGGTCAATCGCTCCGAGCGGGCGTTGAAATCCGCCGCGTTTGGCAGATGGAAAGCAATCGCGGCGGCGCGAGCCATAAGCAGCACATGGAAGCGATCTTTCGGCATGTGTCTGCCGGCGGCACGGTGGCCGATGCGATGCGCGCCTGCGGTGGCTACTTTCCGCCGCTTACTTGCCAGATGGTCGAGATCGGCGAAAAGACCGGCCAGCTCGATGGCGTGCTGCTGAAGCTGGCAAAATATTACGAACAACAAGAGACCCTGAAGAAGTCGTTTTATCTGGGCATTGCCTGGCCCATGCTGCAGCTGCTGGCCGCGACGTTTGTCATCGCCGGCGTGATCTGGATCAGCGGGATGATCGGCAGCTTTATGGGAGCGCCTGGAGCAGGCGGCGTCGATATTCTCGGCCTCGGTTTGACCGGCGGTTGGGGCGCGATTTTGTTTTTGCTTTCCGTGGCCACCGTCGCGGGCGGCGTGATCCTCGCCGTCAACGCGCTACTGCGAGGCTGGTTTGGGCCCGCACCGCTGCAACTCGCTATGCGTCTGCCGGTGCTCGGCAGTTGTTTGGAAGCGTTTGCGCTCTCGCGCTTGACCTGGTCGTTTGCGCTGGGTCTCGAAAGTGGCATGGATGCGCGGCGCGTCGTCGAACTGGCGGTTGCCGCCACGCAGAATGCCCATTACGAACAACACGCCACCGCGATCTCCACAGGAGTGGGGCGGGGGCAAACGTTTCATGAATCCTTCGCGCAGACAAACGCGTTTCCTGAGGATTTTCTCAACTCGCTAGAAACCGCAGAAATCGCCGGCACGACGAATGAATCGCTCCTGCGGCTCGCACAGCAGTACGAAGAAAAAGCCAACGAAGCGATGCGTTACGTAACGATGGCCTGCACCGCAGCGACGTTTGTGCTGGTCGCGCTGGTGATGATTCTGGCTATCTTCCGGCTGGCGATGTTCGTCTTTCAGCCTTATCGGGATGCGATGGATATGATCAACAACGGGATCTAAATTTCAGACGATTCAGGAAAACACTCGATGTCTCGCCATGCAACTTTCGCCCTTACGTTCTGTCTGCTCATCGCGAGTTTGACCACCAACAGCTTCGCCGTCGACGAGCATTTCAAACTTGGTCCCGACAGCGAACGTCAGCCCGATGTGCCGCAGGGGAAAGTGACCAAGCATGAACACGTGAGCAAAGTGTTTGAGGGTACCAAGCGCGAGTACTTCGTCTACGTTCCCGCACAGTACAAACCCGACCAGGCCGCGGCGGTAATGGTGTTTCAAGACGGCCATACCTATGTCGGCGAAAAGGGCGACTTCCGCGCAACGATTGTGATGGACAATCTGATCGCCAAGGAAGAGATGCCGGTGACGATTGGCATCTTCATCAACCCTGGCCATAAGGGGGATTCCAAGATCGACAGCCCGTGGAAGGCGAACAATCGCAGCTTCGAGTATGACACGCTCAGCGATCAGTACGCCAAATTCCTGCTCGACGAAATCCTGCCCGAGGTGGGGAAGAGTTACAAGCTGACGGAGGATCCGAACCAGCGCGCGATCTGCGGCATTTCGTCGGGGGGCATTTGTGCGTTCACGGTCGCTTGGGAGCGGCCCGATGCGTTTCGCAAAGTGCTGAGCCACGTGGGCAGCTTCACGAACATCCGCGGTGGCCATGTGTATCCCGCGCTGATTCGCAAAACTGAAAACAAACCGCTGCGGATCTTTTTGCAGGACGGCTCGAACGACGTGAACAACGAGCACGGCAACTGGTGGCTGGCCAATCTCGAAATGGAGTCGGCCCTCAAGTACAAGAAATACGACTACAAGTTCGTGGGGAGTGACGGCGGCCACAACGGCAAACACGGCGGCAGCATTCTGCCGGAATCGCTCCGTTGGCTGTGGCGGGAATGACGCTTCCGCGACAGGTTGGTGCGATCAGCCAACGATCGCTGTTTCACGCCACCTGAACTTCAACGCGACCAACGGCGACAAGTGGAATAATCTGTAAGGACGATGCGCCTCGCCAACTCGATACTCATCGCTCTCTGGAGATGGGTACCGCAAAGTGGTCGCTACCTTCTTAAGCCGCGGCGCGAGCATCGCGCTGCTTCTTCTGTCAGCTGCATTCTGTGTAGTTGGGTTGTATCAAGAAATCGGTTTCACTACGACAATCAAGCTTGGTACGATAGCGCACCCCAGCGTGAGCTGGAGACGCAATGAAGGTATCACAACACGCCTTGTACTTAATGCTCTAACTGCCTCATGAGCGATTATCAGCACGATGTATTTATCAGCTTGGCGCACAACTCCCAGATTGTGCGTTGGGTGAATGAGCGGTTCCTGCCGTTGTTCAAGCCCTTCTTGGCAGAGGAACTTGGTCTTCGTGAAGAAGATATTGATCCCTATGTTGCCAAGCAGCAAATGGCCGCTGGCATGATTTGGCATCACCAGTTAGGCGAACATCACGCGCGCTCGAAAACGCTCCTGGCGTTGTTGTCGCGACCCTATCGCAACAGTGATTGGTGTCGACTCGAGTTCTCGATGATGCGAGCGCGGGAAGATGAATGTGGAATTCGTCGGTCGAGCGGGCACGCGCTGATCATTCCAGTTTTTGTCCATGATGGAGAGGACCCCGAGTACAAAGTACTGTTGGATGGGATTGAACCAATCGACCTGGTTCGCCCCAGTCCACTGTGTTCCAACTGCATGTCGCACACGGGAGAAGAAGCCAGACAGCTCGAACTGCGGATTCGAAAAATTGCTGTCGATGTAGCGCGAGCGATCACAATTGCGCCGAAATATTCCGCAGAATGGCAGGGAATTACCTGCGAGCAATTCAATCATCTGTTTACCAGCCAACAGACAGGGAGCGCTGACCAAGTTCCTGGAAGGGAAACGCATTCATGACGACAGGAACAATCGTCACGTTTTATTCTTTTAAGGGTGGCGTCGGCCGCTCCATGGCGGTTGCCAATACCGCCGTCGCGCTGGCGGCCAACAATGCCCGCGTTTGTATCGTCGACTGGGATCTGGAAGCTCCCGGCATCGATCTTTATTTTCAGCGCTTTCAACAAGCCGAGCCGAAAGCTGCCGGCGGCCTGTTGGGCATCCTGGAGACCAAAGCGGTCAACTGGCAGGATTTTGCTTACAAAGCCAATGTCCTCGGCCGCGAGATTACGGTTCTCGCATCCGGCAGAACGAAATCCAGCACCGATTACACCAAGCAGTTGCAGTCACTTGATTGGAGCGAGTTTTATAAGAATGGCGGTGGCGGTTATCTCGAAGAATTGACGGAGAAATGGCGCGAGGAGTTTGACTTCATCTTGCTGGATAGTCGCACAGGCTTAACCGATTCAGGCGGAGTCTGCACAATCCAACTGCCTGATATCCTGGTACTCGTCTTCACGGCGAATCAGCAGAGTTTGTATGGAGCCAAAGATATCGCCGAATGGGCGCGCAAGCACCGCCAGCGACTTCCTTACACCAAGCTGGACCTGACAATCATCCCGCTGATCGGCCGCTGGGATGGAGGCGAAGAACCGACCGAAGCTGCGATTTGGTTAAAGCACATCGAGGAAGCGGTTGGCGAATACTTTGGCCGGTGGTCATCTGCGAACGTTTCCCGGCAAGTGATTCTGGAGGAGTTGCGGGTCCCGCACGTAGCGCATTTCAGTTTTGGAGAAAAGCTGCCCGTTGTCACGCACAGTGTGACGGACCAGTTCCTGCCGGGACGGTCCTTCGTAAGACTCGCCGCGCTTTTGAGCGAAATGGACTGGGAAAAATCGGAATCCTGTGCTCAGCAGATTGCGGAGCGGATCACCACCGCACAGCAAGTTTCCCAGAATCCGCAAGGCAGCATGCGGCTGTATATCTCGGCCGTCAGCAGCGAATTCGTCGCGTATCGCCAGCTGTTGGCGACTGAACTGAAACGTCGCAACCTCGAAGTGTTCGTACAGGAAGACTTCATCGCTTCCGGAGGATCGACGCTGCAGAAGCTGGACGATTACATCAAGAACAGCGACTGCGTGATCCACCTGATCGGCAAAGCGGCCGGCGTTGGCCCCGACGCGGCGGCGGTCAAAGCGCTGTTGGCGCAGTATCCCGATTTTGCCAACAGGCTGAGTCCTCTCGCTGAAGCGTTGCTGAAGCCCGATCCGGGCTTTTCCTATGCTCAATGGGAAACTTATCTGGCCAGCTATCACGGCCGGCGGTTGGTCGTTTATCGCTCTGCCGAATATGAGTCCGCTGAGCACCGCCCGCGTGATCCGCGGATGGTACAAACCGCCGATCAGTTGAAATCACAAGCAGCTCACTGCCGCCGCATTGCTGAACTGGGCTACAGTTACGGGCAGTTCCTGAATCCTGAACGGCTCTGCTCGGCCGTGCTGCGCGAACTGGCCGACATTCTCCCCGCGCTCGAACTGCGAATTGAAGTGCCCCCCACCAGGCTGCGGCATACGGCTGAGCAGTTGCTTGGCCGCGAGGCCGATTTGAGCATGCTCGATGAAGCTTGGAACGACCGTAAGAAGAATGTGGTGGTCGTTCGTGGCAAAGGTGGCGAAGGAAAAACGTCGCTCGTGGCGAGTTGGATGACGGAGTTAGCGCTAAGAGATTGGCGCGGCGCGGAGCGCGTCTTTGATTGGTCGTTTTACAGCCAAGGAACGGGCGAACAGGGTGCTACTTCTGCGGACCTTTTCCTGCACACGGCGCTCACTGCTTGGGGAGATCCGGATCCCACGCTCGGCAGCCCCGCCGAACGTGGCGCTCGGTTGGCGCGGCTCGTCGGCGCGCAGCGCTCGTTGTTGGTGCTCGACGGTTTGGAGCGGTTGCAGTATCCGCCGGGGGCGCTGCATGGTCAGCTCAAACACCCCGGCCTGGCCGCTTTGCTGCGGGGTTTGGCCAGTCACAACGCCGGCCTGTGCGTGATTACTACCCGCTTGCAAGTTCCCGAGATCAGGCAATTCTATAGCAAGACCGCGGTCGACCATTCCTTGGCCAACTTGTCTCCGCTCGCCGGTGCGGCGCTGTTGTACAACGCCGGCGCTCAGCGCGTCGGCTTCGTCAAGATTCAACCCGATGACGCAGAACTGCAGCAGGCCAGCGTTGAAGTTCAGGGCCACGCGCTGACGCTGAACCTGATGGGACATTACTTGCGACTTACGGAGAACGGCGACATCCGGCGGCGCGACCGGATGAAACTCGCAGAGGCCGATGCTGAATACAAGAGTAACCCGCAAGACGTCTACGGGCATGCCTATAAGTCGATCGAGGCCTACGAGAAATGGTTAGCCGCTGGTGATGAGGAAGCGCACCGGCAGTTGGCGGTCTTGCGATTGCTCGGCCTCTTCGACCGCCCTGCCTCCGCGGAACTGCTGAAAGTCTTGCGCGAGACGCCCATTGCCGGGCTCAACGATGCCTTTGTCGGCGCGTCGGAAAAGGAATGGAGAAAAGCCCTGACCCGCTTGCAGGAAATCAACCTGATCGATGTCAGCGAAGCCGGCTCTGTGGATTGCCATCCGTTGATTCGCGAATATTTTGGCAACCAACTCAAACACCATCAACGCGACGCATTTCGCGCGGCACACTCGTTGTTGTTCAATTACATTTGTGCGTCGACACCGCAGCGGCCCGCGGATCTGGTTGGGCTAAAGCCTTTGTATTCAGCAATCGTGCACGGCTGCCTGGCGGGGCGGCAGGAACAAGCACTCGAGGTTTACATCGACCGCGTTCAGCGCGGCAAGGGTGGTGGCGGCTACAGTATGGATCACCTGGGCGCTATCGGTGCAGATCTGGAGGCGTTGGTAGCATTCTTTGATGAGCCGTGGAGCCGTCCTTCGGCAAATCTGAAAAAAGATTCCCATGCCTGGCTATTGAATGATGCTGCGGTACGTCTGCGTGCACTTGGTCGCCTGGCAGAAGCCCTCGAACCAATGCGAGCAGCCAGCCAGATGCGCAAGGCCGCGACCCTTTTTGAAGGGGCGGCAATCAGTTTTGGAAACCTCAGTCAACTGGAAGTGAAGCTGGGACAATTGCACGACGCTGCGGCCGATGCCGATCGCGCTATTGATGCTGCTGACCGCAGTATCGAACCGAATTACAAAGTGCATACGCGAACAATCGCGGGTGACGCTCTCCATCAAGCCGGAAAGCTCGCCGAGGCAACTCGCTTGTTCGAAGAAGCGGAACGGAAGCAAGCGAATCAGCAGCCACAGTTACCGCAACTCTATGGACTTGCAGGTTTTCGTCATATTGACTTGTTGATCGCACCCACAGAAACCGCTGCATGGAAAGGATGGCTGGATCAAAAGAAGTCTAATCGCCATCCTTCTATCCAGAAAAGAGCTTTTGTCTTATGCGATAAGGCCATGCAACGAGCGACGCAAACCCTCGACTGGGCCCACAGACACCATTTCAGTCTGTTATGTATTGCACTCGACCACCTCAACATAGCCCGGGCAAAACTTTACCAGGCATTACTCTCCGAACGTCGGCCCGATGGCCGAGCCCTGCAATCTGAATTGAGCTCGGTCGTCGCCCGCTTCCGTCAGACGAATATGCTTGATGAACTTCCCAGGGCTCTCCTCACCGCTGCTTTTTTCGCGGGGACGTTAGACAACAGCCACGACGAAGCCCGACACTATCTCGACCAGGCCGAGCAAATCGCCGAGCGTGGGCCGATGCCCCTGTATCTGGCCGATGTCTATCTGCATCGTGCTCGGCTATTTCGCGACAAGTTAGAGCTTGCGAAGGCGCGGGCACTCATCGAGAAGCATGGCTATTGGCGGCGCAAAGACGAACTCGAAGACGCCGAAGCGCTAATTTGATCGTCCCACTGCATCCGCACCGATAAAAACCCGCGACAAAATGTCCGGCGAAAAAAATGCGCAACTGGTCGACAAAGTGAGCTGCAACATTCGCGGCAAGCCACCTGGTGATTGCAAAGCTGTTGGTCGACTTGTGTTTGCGCCGCTGAACAGTTCTTCTTGCTGAAAATCTCTTTACGTGTGGCGCACAAAATCGGCGAAGAGAATCGCGAAGTTGAGTGCTAGACAATCTCTTTTTTGTCACTAGACTCGCCAACTCTGCTGACACGGATTGTCACAGCGACTGCTGTTCAATCCTTGGTCTGTTCCCACCGTATCACTCCTTTGCCGCCAGGAGATTCTCATGTTGCGCCACTGGTTCTCTGCTCGCTCGCGTCGTTCGCAACATTCTTCACTTTCCAAGCCAAAGCGCGCCGAGTTCGCCGCCCGTAATCGGCGAGTGTTTCTCGAGCCACTCGAGGATCGCCGCGTGTTGGCTGTATCGTGGATCGATGACGATTGGGTCTACGGCGGAGTGACCGATTATACGCTGGAGGATTTTACGATCGCGGCCGGCGATAATCGGCTGCTGCTCGTCACCGTCGGCTTGAGCGTCGATTCAGGTACAGCAGCAGTTTCGAGCGTGACTTATCGCGGCAATGCGATGACTCTGGAGTTTGCGGATACGAATGGCAGTGGAGTATTAACTCAATTCTGGTGGTACAAACTGGGCAGCGGTAGCGCCACAACGGGCGATATTGTTTTCAACACCAGTGCCGATGTGACCGGTGTCTTACATGCGATTTCGCTCTCCGGGGTCAACCAATCGGACCCGATTGACGATTCGCATACGGGGGATGTGGGTGTGGGAGCTGCGACTTCGAGTCGCGTGCTTGATAGCGAGTATGGAGATGCGGCAGTCGATGTCTTGATTTTTCGCACTGATGGCGGTTTTTCCAGCAAAACGGCGGGCGCCGATCAATTCGAGTCGGCCAACGGCGGCGTGGGAGCAACCAACGGCGAATATGTGAACAACGCCGTCTCGTTCGAGTATGCGGCGACCTCCAGTGTCACGATGAGTTGGTTAATGAGCACACCCCGAGCCAAGGAAGCCGGGCTGCATTCTGCGGTGAATATCAACCAGGCGCACGATCCCAACATCAACGTCCGCGGCAATGGTCAGAACATCGCCACGGGCGACACAACACCGTCACTCACGAATCACACCGATTTCGGCAGCGCAGATGTGAATGGCGGAACGGTGACTCGAACGTTCACCATTCAAAACACCGTTGGCGCCGGCGACTTGCCATTGCTGCTCGAAGATACGCCACGCGTGCAAATCTATAGTTGGTATGGCAGCTTTACGGTCACCGCGCAACCTGCCGCATCCGTCGCACCAGGCGGCAGCACCACGTTTCAAGTGACGTTTGATCCCGTCTATGCCGGCCTTGATTACGCCACGATCTATATCTACTCCAACGATTACGACGAATGGCCGTATACCTTCGACTTGCAAGGAACCGGCTTTGAGGTTGACTATGGCGACGCGCCCGATACTTCTGCGGGAACCGGTCCGGGCAACTATCAAACGCTAGCGGCGAACGGCGGCCCCAGCCACATCGCCACCGGTCCGTATTTGGGCACCGCGCGCGATGGCGAAGCCAACGGACAGCCGAGCGCGACTGCCAACGGCGATGGAAGCGACGAAGATGGCGTGTACGTCTTTTCGAACTTGACCGTTGCTGCCGCCGCAGCGCGCAACAACAGCTTGTATGTCTATGCTTCCGGCACCGCCAAGCTCGATGCCTGGATCGACTTCAATCAGGACGGCGACTGGGATGATTCGGGCGAACGCATTGCCAATGGCTTGACTGTGTTCGCAGGGTACAACGTGGTGAACTTCACCGCACCGGCCGGCGCCCTGGCGGGCTTTACGTTCTCGCGTTTCCGCGTGAGCACCGCCGGCGTCGCCGGACCAGGCGGCAGTGCGCCGGATGGCGAAGTCGAAGATCATCTGGTGAGTCTGCTTCCCGAATTGACCATCAGCGATGCCGCGATCACCGAAGGGACCGGCGGCAGCTCGAACCTGCAATTCACCATCACCCGCAGCCAAACGAACACGGCCAGCAGCGTCAATTTCGGCACGGTCAATGGCAGCGCATCGGCGCTCACAGGCGATTTTGGGGCGACTAGCGGGCTTGTGAATTTCACCGCGAACGGTCCGAGCACCGCGACGTTCAACGTCACCATTAACGGGGACAACATCGTTGAAGCCACTGAACAATTTCAGATCGCGCTGACATCGGCCGTCAATGCCGTGATCGTCGATAGCACAGGCATCGGCACGATTACCGACAACGACACGGCGACGTACACCATCGAAGATGTAACGGTGAACGAAGCCGACGGCACGTTGACGTTCCAGGTAGCGACGAGCAACCCGGTCGACATCCCCATCAGCATTGAGGTGGGCTATGGCGACTTGGGTACGTTGACAGACGATTTCGATCATGCAATCGATACTGCGACCTTCCCCGCGCTCAGCACCGATCCACAGCCAGTGACGGTGGCCATCACGAACGATTTGCTCACGGAAGGAACCGAAACGTTCCTGGCGGGCATGGCGTTCACCGCGGCAACGGTTTCGAGCTTGAATGGACGCAGCGTTGTGGCCACCGATACGGCAACGGGCACAATCATTGACAACGACATCGATCTGTTGCTCACGCAAACCGAAAGCATCGATCCGGTGCTGGCGGGCTCTGGCGTTGGCAATCTCACGTATGTGGTCACCGTCGAAAACATCGGCTTGACCGACGCAACGAATGTTGACATCAGCGAAGTCATCATGCTCCCTGCCGGCGCTATGGTGGATTCGATCACACCCTCGGTTGGAAGCTACACACCGAGCACAGCGACGACGGGCACTTGGAACTTGCCGAGCTTGCTTGTCGACGCCACGGCGACGTTGACCGTGGTGCTCACCGTTGGTCCGACGACGGCCGATGGCGCCGTTGTCGGCAACATCGCGACGGCGACCGCTGCTGGCGAAGTGTTGGTCAACACCGAGGACGACGCGACGAGCGAGACCACCACTGTGCAAGCGCTCGACTTCGGCGATGCTCCCGATTTATACGGCACGTTGCTCGCCAGCAGCGGTCCGTATCATCGCCTTGGTTCGGGGCTCACACTCGGCGCGTCGGCCGATCCAGAAGCCGATGGCGTTCCCACCGCGCTGGCCGATGGCGACGACACCGATGTCTGGGGCGATGACGAAGCGGGAGTGAACTTGTCTTCCACCTTGATCCCGAATGCCGGCGCAACTGCCATCGTCAATGCCTCCGCTGCCGGCAAGCTCGACGCTTGGGTCGACTTCAATCGCAACAACGTCTTCGATGCGAGCGAACAAATTGCGAACAGCGTGAACGTGGTGGCAGGCAATAACAACATCAGCTTTACGGTGCCGGGCGCTTCGGTCGCTGGCGAGACTTATGCCCGTTTCCGCTTGAGTACGACGGGTGGCTTGCTGCCAACCGGTGTTGCCAACGACGGCGAAGTCGAAGACTATCGGCTCACAATCTTCACGCCATCCGCATCGTCATCGCAACTCGTCGAAGATCCGCAAAACCCGGGTGACACGCTGCTGCTGATCAATGGGACGGCCAACAGCGATGCGATCATTGTGCAACCAGTGCCGGGTCAGCCGGAACAAGTCCGTGTGGTGTTCCCTGGTTTGCTTCTCGGTCCTTACGCCGCAACGGCCTTCGATCGCATCGAGATCTTCGCGCTGGCGGGCAACGACTCGGTTGCCGTCGACGCGGCGATCACGCAGCCTGCGACAATCCACGGCGGCGCGGGTTACGACAGCATCTCGGGCGGCTCGGGGGACGATGTGATCTACGGCGATGCCGACATCGACACGATCAGCGGCAACGCGGGCAACGATGTGATTCTCGGTGGCGATGGCATCGACTATCTGTACGGCAATCTCGGCAACGATGTGTTGATCGGTGGCGGCGGCATCGATTGGCTGAGCGGCAACGAAGGGGACGACCTGCTTATCGGCGGCAGTACTACCCACGACAACAACTTCGCCGCGCTGCAAGCGATTGCCATCATCTGGAAAGGCCCCGGCACGTTCGAATCGCGCACGGCCAGTGCGTCGGCTTATCTCAACTCGAGCACGGTGATCAACGACGGCGTCGCCGACTACGCCTACGGCAACGCCGGCCGCGATTGGATGATCGACTACGCGCTGCTCGACTATTTCTTCGATTACACGGCGCTGCAGGACAAGAAGAACTAGGTGTTTTCCGCGCAGGCGGCGAGCAACGCGACCGAAACGATCACGGTCAGCGTAAGGCGCGCGGCAGTGAGCTTGTAGTATTTTTTGTTGGAGTGCAGTACGACATCGTATCTCACGGTCGCAGCCGACTCAGCAGCAGCCGTTGACGATTTGTGTACTTTTGTATACAATTTTGCTAACAAACGACTGTTTCCCAACAGGCGACTCGCACGAACCAAGGGGTTCGTGCTACGTGGCCTGATTGCTTATTTCTTGCGGCGGATCCGGAGAAATCAGCGATGAATAGCAAGACGGACACTGGAAATTGAGTCCGAAATCCTTCGTAAATTCGACTGTTCAGAGGCCCAACTCAGCTGTTATCGCTTTATTAGAAAAAATGTCATAAGTGGTTAAACTGAAATATTTTACGTAACACTCTAGTTGCGATCGCCTGTTATTAAAACCACCCGCAAGGGGTCTGTTCACGAGTTTGGTTTCGAGCAGCCAAACCGCTCTGCATCGGCTGCGGCGGATTTGATAGTCTTCGCAGGATTCCCGGCCGGAGCGACCTAAGCTTGTCCAGGGACAAGCTTTAACAGGATGGGGCTGATTCAGGAGCGAACGCATGTGCGGCATTGTGGCTTATGTGGGGCATCGGCAGGCGGCGGAGTTTTTGATCGACGGCCTGCGTCGGCTCGAATATCGCGGCTATGACTCCGCCGGTCTCGCCACCGTTTCCAGCGATCGCCGGCTGCACGTGCTGAAGGCCGTCGGCAAGGTTGACCAGCTCGCCGAGAAGTTGAAGCGGCATTGGGCGCCAGGTTCGATCGGCGTTGGTCACACTCGCTGGGCGACCCATGGTGCACCGACCGAAGTCAACGCTCACCCGCATCGCGGCGGTGATGACTGCGTTGTGCTCGCGCACAACGGCGTGATCGAAAACTATCGCCAGCTGAAAGATCGGCTGGAAGAAGATGGCTACAAGTTCGTCAGTGCAACCGATACCGAAGTGGTCGCGCATTTGATTGCGAGCTGCCTCGAAAAACAGAAGACGCAGCAGGATCAGGATCCGAGCGACGAGTCGTGTATTCGCGACCCGTACGCGTTGCCGATCGCGGCGATCAACGAAGCGACGGCGAAGTTGCGGGGCACTTATGGACTGGCCATTTTGCTGCGTGACTATCCGGGCGTGATCTTTGCCGCGCGGCAAGGGAGCCCGTTGGTGGTGGGTGTTGGTCATGGCGAACATTGGGTGGCCAGCGATGCTTCGCCGCTCGCGGGCCGCACCGACAAGATTGTCTATCTCGCCGATCGGCAGTTGGCGGTCATCACAGCCGACACGCTGCAGATGATGGAGCGCGAAGTGGGCCCTGTCGGTCACTCGGTCGAAGCGCTCCAACTAGAGGCAGAAGACGTCGGCCTCGAAGGCTTTCCGCATTACATGCTCAAGGAAATCTATGAGCAGCCCGATTCACTCACCGCAGCGATGCGTGGCCGCTTGAGCGACGTCGATGCAACGGCGGTGTTCGGTGGTTTGAATCTCACGCCGCAGCAGCTCCGCTCGGTCAATCGCATCGTGCTCACCGCGTGTGGCACCAGCTGGCACGCAGCGCTCGTCGGTGAATATCTGATAGAAGAGCTGGCTCGCATTCCGGTGGAAGTGGAATACGCGAGTGAGCTCCGTTATCGCAATCCGCCCGTCGACCAAGGGACGCTGCTGTTTGCAATCACGCAGAGCGGTGAAACAGCCGATACGCTCGCTGCTCTTCGCGAAATGAAACGGAAGGGACATCCGTCGCTGGCGATTTGCAATGTCGTCGGCAGCACGATTGCACAGGAATCGGACGGCGGCATTTATCTGCATGCGGGACCCGAGATTGGCGTGGCGTCGACGAAGGCGTACACATCCCAGGTTGTGACGCTCACGATGCTCGCGCTGTATTTCGGTCGGTTGCGCCATCTCAGTTTTGAAGCAGGACAGCGAATCATCAAGCAGCTGCGCAAGCTGCCTGATCTGGTGCGGCAGACGCTCGAAGTGAACAACGAAGTCCGCCGCATCGCCGCGAAGTATTGTCACGCCGACAACTTCCTGTATCTCGGCCGGCAGTTCAATTTCCCGACAGGACTCGAAGGTGCGCTGAAGTTAAAAGAAATCAGCTACATCCACGCCGAGGGTTATCCCGCCGCGGAGATGAAGCACGGGCCCATCGCGCTCGTCGACGAACACACGCCCAGCGTCTTCGTCTTGCCGCAGGGCGGCGTGTATGAAAAGGTGATGTCGAACCTGGAAGAAATCAAAGCCCGCGGCGGCCCGGTCATCGCCATCGCCGCGCAAGGTGACAAAGAGATTTCGCGGCTCGCCGACGATGTGATCTATGTGCCGGAGTGCGAAGAGTTCCTCTCGCCGCTGATCAACATCGTGCCGCTGCAGTTGCTCGCGTATCACATCGCGGTGTTGCGTGGTTGCGATGTGGATAAGCCGAGGAACCTGGCGAAGAGTGTGACGGTGGAATAGTTTTCCAATTGCTTACTCCCTCGCCCTGGTACTCCGGGGAGAGGATAGGGGTGAAGGGATGGCAGTGAGATACGCTCACTTCGGCAACTTCGCCGGCACCACTTTTTGAACGTTTACGATGAAAACGAAGTGTCTTCGAGGCACCTGCGCTCGGCTGCTCGCACCAGGAAAATCTTGAATCGCGCGTTTGCGGCGGGTATCGTGACGGTCCCGCCCCTTCCTCCCTGAGGTGACTTATGTTCTCGCCGCGCACTGTGCTCCTGTCTGCCGGTTTGCTCTTCAGCAGTTCATTGGCGATGTCTGCTGAACCGGCTTCGGTTTTCAAATTCAAAGACGGCGGTGATGAAGCGGGCCTCTATCCGGCCGTTGCCGAAATCGCCGGCCATGGTTGTGGCTGGGGCGACTTGAACGGCGATGGCTGGCCCGATTTGTATGTCGGCACGTTCGGCGGCTTGCCTTACAAGAGCAAAAGCAATCAGCTGTTCCTCAATCGCAACGGCAAGTTTGTGAAGGATAAGCAGGCCGCGCCGCAGATCACCGGCCGGAGCAACGGCGCCATCTTTATCGACTTCGATAATGACGGCGATCTCGATCTGTATACGACGAACCATGCGATCAAGAGCGGCAAGCCCGAGACCGCGCACTTCATGACGCCGAACGCGCTCTTTCGCAATGACGAAAAAGGAAAGTTCACCGATATCTCGAAGGAGTGCGGCGCTTGTCCCGAAGGGATGGCCTGCCGCAGCGCATGTGCGCTCGACTACGACGCCGATGGCTTGCTCGATCTGCTCGTCGGCGAATGTTTCTTTCAAGGTGGCAAGAGCCGGACGCGGTTGTATCACAACGAAGGTGCGTTGAAGTTCAAGGACGTGACGAAGGAAGCGGGGCTGCCTGAGGAGAACACTGGCTTTGGCGTCGCGGCCGGCGATTTGAATGGTGATGGCTTGCCTGACGTGTTCGTCAGCGGGCGGAAGCATGGCAATCGTTTGTTCCTCGGCACAAAGGATCACGAGTTCACGGAGTTGCCGAAGGAGAACGGCGATTTTGATTGGACGAGTTACAAGGACGGCGACGACACGACCTGCGGCGTGACGTTTGGCGATGTGAATCGCGACGGACTGGTCGACATCATTCATGGCTCGCACTTCAGCACGCCGTGGCGCGGCGAAGGGATCGGCGTGCGGCTGTATCTCAATCGGGGCTTGAAGGATGGGCTGCCGAAGTTTGAAAATGTAAGCGAGCAAGTGGGCCTGGTGCCGCTGCCGCTCAAGAGCCCGCACGTGGAAGTGCAGGATTTCGACAACGACGGCTGGCCGGAGATTTATACGAGCATTGTGAAATTCGCCGAGGGGCGGCCTTATCCGGTGATCTTCAAAAACAGCGGCGTAAAGAACGGCCTGCCGCAGTTCAGCTGCGATGCCCTCGCCGCGAATGACTTCCCCACGGCAGAAGACAAAGCCATCACGGGCTCCGGCAAATTCTTCGACAAGATGGAAGCGGAAAAGAAGATCGTCTATTCCGCGCCGGGTCCGTGTTGCGATTATGACCGCGATGGCGACATCGATATGTTCCTGCCCAACTGGTGGGTCGGTCTGCGATCGCTGCTGCTGAAGAACGAAACGCCCAGCGGCAACTGGGTCGATGTGACGGTCACCGGCAGCGGCAAGACGAATCGCCAAGGGATCGGCTCGGTCGTGCGGATCTATCCCGCCGGCAAATTGGGCCAGGCCGATGCGCTGCTCGGCCTGCAAGAGATCAGCGTGGGGCGCGGCTATGCATCCGGCGGCGAGGCAGCGGTGCACTTTGGTCTCGGCAAGACCGAGAAGATTGACATCGAAGTCACGCTGCCGCATGGGCAAGGGAAGTTGACGAAGAAGGATGTGGCGGCGAATCAACGGTTGGCGTTGCCGTAGCATCTACCGATAAAAATCAATCCATTGCACCTTCACCTGCTCGGGATTATCTGCGAGCAGCTTCGCGGGAATTGGCACTAGAAAATAGCCAGCCTCTTTCTCTTTCACTTTCTTCGCGAGTGTGAAGAGCGGATCGTTGGCAGTTAGCGTCACTTCCCGCTTGCCGCTGCGCAGGTTGACGCTGGCGGCGCCTTCGCCGCTGCTGGGCACGGTCCATGCGAGCGTCGTGTTGCCGCTGGTTACTTGGAACGATTCCAGGCCGCGCAAGTGAAGTTTGAACTCGAACTTCGCCGGCCAATGTTCACCGATTCTCTGCAGCACGCACGTATCGATGCCACGTTCGCAGCGGACCTCCACGCTTGTCTGCTTCGCGTCGCCGGCGATCGCCACTTTGGTACCTACGCGAAATTCCTTCGCTGCCACGGCGGGCTGGGCTTCTTCGGCCGCAATTGCGCAGGGAAGGAACAAGCAAAGTAAACTGCCGACGAGAAACCGATCAAACCGTTGCATCGCGAAAACCCTTCTGTGGCGTGATTCCTTCTTCAGATTACTAGCCTGTTGCCATGTCGCACAATCTGTTCACAAACATCCCCGCGTCGCTACCAGTGGAACTCAGCGAGAATCTGCTCCGCGCGGCACACCTGCGGATCGAGCGGATCGTATCACGCGGTCACGCATCGCCGCCTGACTTTTGGTACGACCAGGCCGAGAACGAATGGGTGTTGCTCGTGCAAGGCGCCGCGCGGTTGTCGGTTTGTGACCAAATGGGTCAAGTGCAAACCGTCGAAATGAAAGCAGGGGACTATCTGCACCTCGCTGCGCATCAGCGGCATCGCGTGGAATGGACCGCGGCCGTGGAAGAGACGATTTGGCTGGCGGTGTTTTATGGTGGCAGGATGCAGGCAGATGCTGGCAGCGACAGCCTCACGTAAGTTACAATGACTGGCAATGACGGACCAATCTTCCATTCCCGACGGCTCGCTGATCGCCGGTGCTTTAATGGGCGAGGAAGGTGCGTTTGCGCAGTTGGCTCAGCGTTATCAAGGGCCGCTACTGCATGCCGCGCGGAGCCGGTTGACCGATCGGCAATTGGCAGAAGATGCCGTGCAGGAAGCGCTGCTGTGTGCCTTTCGTTGGTTGCATACCTACGATTCGCGCTACAGCTTTCGGACCTGGCTCTGGACGATTCTGTTGAATCAGTGCACGCGGATCGCGCAGCGGCGAACCAAGTTGGCCGTCACTGGTGACGAAAATTCGACCTCGCAGGAACCGCATGCTGCGGCCTCACCAATCGAGCAACTACTGGCCAAGGAAAATTCGACGCGGCTGCACGAACTGTTAGCCCGCTTGCCCGAAACACAGGCCGATGCCTTGCGGCTGCGGTTTTTCGGCGGCCTCAAGTTTGAAGAGATTGCCCAAGCGATGGAATGCAGCGTGAGCGGGGCGAAGAATCGAGTGCGGCTGGGGCTGACACAAATGGCGGCCTGGCTCAACACCCATGAACGTGCGGGCGCGGGCCCGCGAACAGCACACCCGGCTGGAGATTCTCGATGAAACTCCTTGTTGACTGCGATGAAGTTTTTGACGTTCTCACCCGCGGACGCTTCCCGTCCGGGCACGAGAGCGATCCCGCCGTGGAGCACCATTTGCGCTGCTGTCACGATTGTCGACAGTTGGCCGAAGCACTCCGCCCTGCGGTCGAGATGTTTCACGAATGCATGTCGGCAGCCGAAGCGACGGAGTTGCCCGAGTATCACGGCCCCGATTTTCACGGAGACGTGGCGCCGTTGCCGCAATCTTTCCTGCGCCGCTTGCCTCGATCGATCGACGAAGTGCAATTGCCGCCTGAAAACATGCCGCGGCATGATCATGTCGTTGCGCAGCGCTGGACCATGTTGCTGCAAGGATTTGTCGCGACGGCCCTCACCGCGGCGATCGTGATGTTGGTCGTCAGCTTCGGCAGCAGTTTGCGCGGGCTTAAACCCGAGGCGACGATTCCCACCCATCCACCAGTCGCCACAGCCAACTCCTATCCCGAAGCCGCGCGGCAGTTGCTCAGTTTGAAGTTGCCAGCCGCCTGCTGGCTTGATCAGCATTTTCCGCGGGTGAACGACCATCTACCCGTCGCGCAGCAACTAGCGCTCGCGCTGGAAAAGGAAGAGATTGTTTGCTGCACGCGCTGTCATACAGCGGCGAAAACACCGCTGGATAAAACGCATTCCCCGACGCTGACACAAGTCGCGACGCTGCAGCAGAGTTGTTTGATATGTCACAAGGGGTGAGCGGGCCGATCTATTTAGACAACAACTCCACCACGCTGCTTGATCCGCGCGTCCTGGAAGCGATGACGCGAGTATGGCGCGATTGTGGGGCGAACCCTGCCAGCCAACATGCAGCCGGTCGAACTGCTCGGCGATTGGTCGAAGAATCACGTGAAGGGATCATCGCGCTGCTTGGTGGCCGCATCAGCGGCATGTCAGCCGATCGATTGATCTTTACCAGCGGCGGCACCGAAGCGAATCATCTCGCGCTACATGGATTATTGAACGCTGAGCATCGAAATCGCGGCCTGGCGATCTCTGCTCTGGAGCATCCGAGTATTCGAGGGACTGCGGATTTTCTACGGCAAAACGGCATCTCGGTGCATCGCCTGCCGATGCTAGGGAGCGGGGTCATGGATATCGCTGCCGTGCAATCGTTATTGCAAAACGATGAATCGCAGCGGCCGCAACTCATCAGCCTGATGCTCGCCAGCAATGAGACGGGCGTGCTGCAACCTGTGCAGGATGTCTGTCGCCTGGCTGCTGCGACTCGCACTCTCGTGCACAGCGATGCGGTTCAAGCGGTGGGCAAAATACCGGTTCATTTTCGCGAGCTGGGTGTCGCGGCGATGACGGTCGCGCCGCACAAGTTTCATGGCCCGATTGGCATTGGGGGCTTGTTGCTGCGACACGATGTGCAGCTGCAACCGCAGATGTTCGGCGGGTTTCAACAGGGTTCGTTGCGGCCTGGAACCGAAAACGCAGCTCTGGCGGTTGGCTTCTGGGAAGCGCTAAAACTCTGCCACGCTGACTCAGCAACACGTTGGAAGTTGATGGAGAAATTGCGCAATGAACTGCAAACGTTACTGAAAGAGAATCTTGCGACCTCTGTCGTTATTGGTGACTCCGTTTCGCGAACTCCAAACACCTTGTGCGTTAGTTTTCCCCCGCTCGATCGCCAAGCTTTAGTCATGGCTCTCGATCTCGCCGGCGTCGCTTGTTCGACCGGTTCTGCGTGCGCGAGTGGGTCGAGCGAACCATCGCCAACGTTAGTGGCGATGGGGTTGCCAACCGAGGTGATCGGCAGTGCGATTCGGTTCAGCTTGGGAGCGTTGACGACCGCCGCGGAAATACATTCGGCCGCTGAACGCATCATCAACACTGTAAAGCAGTTACAACGAACCAGATAATCGCGAAAATCGCCTCGAAGTGGCTCGTATTAGGCCCGCAAATCCGCTACAATTCGGGGAACGATTTCGAGCCTGATAACGGCTTCTTTTTCAGGCCGCTTTTGGCCTGTTTGGACGGTTCGGTGAGCAGCGGTACTTTTACCATGGCCAGTCCTGCGGCAACGCGCACAGTGGTCCATTCGCGCGCCAACGGTGCTGCCGAACCACTGCTGTTCGGTCCCGAAAACATCCTCGTGCGGCGGCTCGAGAGTCTCGTCCGCGAAACGCAGCCAGCCGGCAATCCGCTGGTCTTTTGCGGAGCGAGCGGCACCGGCAAAACCAGCCTGGCCATGTTGCTCGTCGATCTGCGAGCTCAGCATATAGGGACGAATCAAGTTTTTCGCACGACCGGCGCCGACTTCGCTCGCGCTGCCAGTCATGCTCACGATACTGATTCCGTCGCGGAGTACCGCAGCCGTATGGGTCGTGCCGACGTAGTGCTGCTCGATGATCTGCAAAAACTCGCTGGTCGTGCAACGGCTCTCGAAGAACTGCAGAACCGCCTTGATGGTTGGCTGCGACGCGGTTCGCTAGTAGTCGTCACTCTCAAGGATTTGCCCGCTGAAACGATGGGCTTGTCGGCGGGGGTTATCAGTCGTTTGTCGAGCGGTCTATGTGTGCCGTTGTTGCCGCCGGAAGATGCGACGCGATCAGCGTTGCTCGCCCATTATGCTCAGCGGGAACAGTTGGAATTGCCGCACGAGGCTCGCGAACGACTCACGCAGCGGACTGCTGCGACGCCGGCGTTTTTGACGGCGGCTTCGCTGCGTCATGCACTGCTGCAACTGGCCCACTTATCGACGACCAACAAATGCCCCATCGATGTGGGCCTGGTCGATGAGTTGCTGGCCGAACATCTTCCCGATGAAAAAGCTACGCTTCGTCGCATCGCTGCAGCTGTCGCCAAGCATTTCGAAATCAGCCTGTCGGCCCTCAAAGGGGACTGTCGGCAGCGGAACCTAGTCCTCGCCCGCGGCGTGGCCGTGCATTTGTCGCGTCAACTCACCTCGGCCAGCTTCGCTACGATCGGCGAATTGTTGGGCAAACGCGATCACACCACCATCCTGCATTCCGCCCGCAAAATCGCCGAGCATATCGATCAAGACGGTTTGCTGCGGCAACATGTCGAAGAGCTCCGCCGTGAACTCTCCGTCAGCGAGGTGCGCGGATGAATTACGAGATTCAACTTTTCAAAACCTTTAAAACAGTGGAAAACCTGTCGATCGATGTCGATCCCGGCCTGTCAGAATCTGCAGCGGTGACATCCTGTTTTTCGACAATTCGTCGCTATCCACAGGCAGCGACGTTTGTGCACAAGTCAGAAACAGCCGATTCACAGGTTCTCCACGGGTTGAACTTGCTGCCGATTTGCTCGGAACCCGTGGCTTATTCGCCAGTTACGCCGCCTATCGCTCACGCCATCGACAGCCCTGCGGCTCGCTTTTCTACTACTGCTAAATCTTTAAAACTCTAAGGGAAGAAGGAACGCGAAGCGAAGTGCTCGCGTTCACTCGACGGACATCTCGGAAGGAATATCGAAGTGAAGATTCGTTGTCATCGTGAGAAGCTCTTGAACTCGTTTCAGACTGCGGCCCTCTTTGCACCCGCGCGCAGCCCGAAGGAAATTCTGCAAAACGTGAAGCTCGACGTGGAGAAGGACGGCGCCACGTTCTCAGCCACCGATATGGAAGTGGGCGTGCGGGTCAACGTCGAGGGTGTGGAAGTCGACAAGGGAGGTAGCATTGTGCTGCCCGTCAGCCACGTTGGCGCCATCCTCCGCGAAAGCAGCGATGAGTTCCTAGCGATCGAATCGACGGCCAAAGGCACGATCGTCAAAGGTGATCGGAGCGAGTTCAAACTTCCCAGCGCCGATCCGGAAGAGTTTCCCGAAGTGGCGAAGTTTGCCGAAGAGAAATATCACGTCATCGCGGCGCCGCTGTTTCGGCAGATTGTCAGTCGCACCGAATTCGCTACCGATCTGGAAAGCAGCCGGTATGCTCTGGGCGGCGTGCTGGTCGAGCTCGACGAAAACAAGATCACCGCCGTCGGCACCGATGGTCGCCGCCTTTCCAAAATGGAAGGGCCAGCGTCTTCCGTAGGTGGCCACAAGACGGGCGACACGATGACGATCATCCGCACGCAGTCGATGCGGCTGTTCAATCGCTCGGTGCAAGATTCCGATGGCGAAGTTCACTTGGCTGCGCGTGGCAATGATGTGTTGCTTCGTACGCCGCGGGCGACGTTTTATTCGCGGCTCGTGGAAGGTCGCTTTCCGCGGTGGCGCGATGTGTTTCCGAATCGTCGCGATATGCAGAAGATTCCGCTCACCGTCGGCCCGTTGCACGCTTGCTTGCGTCAAGCAGCCGTCGTGACCAACAACGACAGCCGCGGCATCGATTTCAGCTTCTCGCCCGGCACGCTCACGCTGTTGTCAGCAACGGCTGACATCGGTCAGGCTCAAGTGGAACTGCCGATTGCCTATGAAGGTCCATCGGTTGTTGTAACGCTCGATCATCGCTTTGTGTCGGACTTTTTGAAGGTCCTCAGCCCCGAAACGAACATCACGCTCGAGATCGAAAACGGCGAAACTGCCGCGGTCTTCTCGGCCGACGACGACAAGTATGGTTACGTCGTCATGCCGCTGTCGCGTGATCGCTAGTCCCAGCATTCAAGGAGGAATGAGTGCCGCATAAGTCCGAAGAAGAGCGCTACCTGGAAGACGACTATCGCCGTCGCCGCGTCCCTGTGCCGCCGGCGAAGAAGATGGGGGATGTCGTCAGCCAACTGCTGGTCAAGCGTGGTTACGTCAACGTGCAACAAGCGGCCTCGCTTGACGCCGTCTGGAACGCTGCCGTCGGTGAACGCTTTGTGAAACAATCGAAAGCGGGCCAGGTGAGAGCCGGCACGCTCGAAGTGTTCGTTGCCAACTCGGCCGTGACGCAGGAGCTGACGTTTATCAAAGCGAAGCTCATCAAGCTGCTGGCAGCCTCAGCCCCCGATCACAAGATTCGGAATATCAAGTTCCGCGTCGGGACGGTGGGATGATGTCCTAGCCCGACGCGTAAAAGAAGGAGAAGCGGGTACAACGTCAACCATATCAAGAATTTCAAACCAACACTGCCTCAAATAGTCCAACTACAACTTGCCCAGTCCTGATAACTCGGACTGGCAAAACTTTAGAACGAGAACGCTATGGCTGATGAAACAAATCCAAACGCCGACAACGCCGCCGAAAATTCTTATGGCCAAGGGAACTTCAAAAAGCTCTCCGACCGTGAGCACGTGCGTGAACGTTACGGCATGTACATCGGCGACAGTGCGGCCGGCGGCTTGCATCACTTGGTGTACGAGCTCGTCAACAACAGCATCGACGAAGTGATGGCCGGACATGCCACACTTGTGGTTGTGGTGATTAACGGCGACGGCAGCGTGAGCGTCGAGGACGATGGCCGCGGCATTCCGGTCGAGAAGCACGAGCAAACGTCGGAAATGAAGGGCCGCGATGTCAGCACTATTGAAGCGGTGATGACCAACCTGAACATGGGGGCCAAGTTCGACAAGAACAGCTACAAGACCTCCGGCGGTTTGCACGGTATTGGTTTGAAGGCCGTGAACTTTCTGTCGCGCTGGTGCGAAGCGACCATCTGCCGCGGCGGGGCCATGTATCAGCAGGAGTTCGAGTTGGGCGTGCCGATGGGCGAACTCAAACGGATCGGCAGCACGACCAAACGCGGCACGAAGATCACCTTCAAGCCCGATGCCGAAATCTTTGTGACGTCGACCAAGTTTCAGTTCGACGTGCTGCAACGCCGGCTGCGTGAACTCGCGTTTTTGAATAAAGGGGTGCGGATTCGCATCACCGACGAGCGGACCAACGTCACGGAAGAGTTTTGCTTCCAGCGCGGCATTATCGAATTCGTCGAACATTTGAATCGCACCAGCGAAGCGATTCATAACGAAATCATTCACCTGGCCACCGAAGTTGACGGCGTGCAGATGGAAGTCGCGTTTCAATACTCGAATGAATACACTGAGAACATTCACTCCTATGTGAATAGCATTCATACGCCTGACGGCGGCACGCACGTGGTTGGCCTGCGGACCGCACTCACCCGCACGCTGAATAGCTACGGCAAAAAAGAAAACATGTTCGGCGACATCATCCCCACTGGGGAAGATTTTCGCGAAGGTTTGACCGCTGTGATTGCCGTTCGGGTCGCCGAGCCGCAGTTCCAAGCGCAAACCAAGAACAAGCTCAACAATCCGGAAGTCGAAGGGATTGTGAATGCTACGGTTGGCGAATTTCTTACGAAGTACTTCGAACTGAATCCCAAAACGGCCAAGGCGGTTTTGAAGAAAGGCATTCTCGCGGCCGAAGCTCGCGAAGCGGCACGCAAGGCGAAAGAAGCGATTCGCGTGCGGAAAAACGCACTTTCCGGCGGCGGTTTGCCCGGCAAGTTGCGTGACTGTCTCAGCAAAAAGATGGAAGAGTGCGAGCTGTACCTGGTCGAAGGTGACTCGGCCGGTGGGTCGGCCGAAGGTGGCCGGCTGCGTGATTTTCAGGCCATCTTGCCGCTGCGAGGTAAGATCATCAACGCTTACAAATCGCGCGAAGACAAGGTGCTCGCCAACGAAGAAGTGCAGAGCATGATCCAAGCCATCGGCGCGGGGATCGGCATGGAGCAGGACCTGAGCAAACGGCGATACAACAAGGTTATCATCATGACCGACGCCGACGTCGACGGTTCGCACATTCGCACGCTGCTGCTGTGCTTCTTTTATCGGCAGATGTATTCGCTGATCACCGGCGGCCATGTTTATGTCGCGCAGCCGCCGCTGTTCCGCGTGAAGAGCAAAAAGGAAACGTACTACGTTCAGACCGAAGAGAAGATGAAGTCGCAGCTGCTCGAAAAAGGTCTCGCCGACTGTGAACTCAATCTGCGTGATGGCAAGGTGATCACCGGGGCCGAGATGACCAGGCTCTGCAACATTCTCGCCGACATGGAAGACGCGGTCATCGCCCTCGAGCGGCGCGGCATCAGTTTGCGGGAGCACGCGCTGCGAAAAGACGCGGCCGGCAAGTTGCCCGAGTATCACGTCTTTCTGGGATCGCAAGATCGCTGGTTCACGAATCGCGCGGAGTATCTGCAATTTGTGGAAGAGCAAGAAAAAGCGGCCGGCAAAACGCTGACGGTCGACGAGACGCCCACCGAAGGCAAGACAGCGGAAAACGGCGACGGCAAACCGGCTTCACACATCCACACGACCGAGCTGCACGAAGTGAAGACCATCAACAGCGGACTGGCCGATCTGAAGAAGAACTTCAACTTCGACATCGAAGTCCTCATTCCACAAGAACGCACCGGCAGCGACGAAGCTCGCTATGCACTTCGCCGCGGCGAAAACGAAACGGGTCTGCAGGACCTGCGGACGCTGGTCGGCGCCGTCCGCGATTTGGGCCAAAAGGGTCTCAGCGTCACGCGGTTCAAAGGTCTGGGCGAAATGAACGCGGAAGAACTCCGCGAAACGACGCTCGATCCCAACAACCGCACGCTGCTGCAAGTGAGCATGCGTGACGCCGGCAGCGCCGACGAAATGTTCCGCGTGCTGATGGGCGAAAAAGTCGAACCGCGGCGGGAGTTCATCGAGCGGCATGCGCTCGAGGTGCGGAATCTGGATGTGTAATGTTACGGCACTCCTGACTTCTCAATTTCGGATAGTTCTTGATTTTCGAGGATGAAAGAGAGCGAAAAGTACAGCGACAAAAATCAGAAGTGTCGGGACGCAGAATGCGCCGACGGATCCATAGTTAGATTTTGTACCTGGCCACAGTGATTCAATACCAGCTTTCATTGCCCATGATGCAGCTGTCCCGAAGGCGGCCAGCATCAGAATCCAATAGTTGTATGAACTAGTGAATGCACCCTGAATTTTGGGACGCCGGTGAACCTGCGCAATCTGCAGCTTGATTTCAACTCGCTCTAGCCACATAGAATCGCGTAGCTCGAAATATCGGTGCTTCCACATCAGGTGAATAGATGCGAGCGCCGTAATTGCACCTAAGAGCGAGGAAATGAAAACCGATTGCGGGTCCGAGTTCCCGAGCGCGATTGTTAGCAAGAAAGCTTGCGCAGTTAAGCTCAAGACTGGTGCTTGCCAAAGTAGCGAATCACCGGCAACTCTCCGATTCGCGACAACCTCGTACTGAGAAACCTGGTATTCTTCATTCAACTTATAATTCCCGGTCATTGTAAAAGTGATTTGCCAGAAGAGTATATCGCTCCATATCTGGCTTTCTTGGAACTCAAAATAGAATTTTTGACAAGCAGATCCCACGGCCTACTCAACTAGAAGGGCCTGTCATCCTGGCGGCGGTAGAATCGATCTGTGGGCACTTGGTTCGTTGAGTCCAACTAAGTTCGCCGTGCCGGTCGACGCTGCATCGTTTTCTTGCTTAAAAAGGTCGCAATCTTGCGCCCCGTCACGCTCAAGGGCAAATGCGTTAATTCCTCGCGCGTGACCCAGCGGAGTTTGTCATTCACTTTGCCGCCGGCAATCCAGCGGGCATCGAGCACGTGCAACGTGATGCGGAAGCGCGTGACGCCGTGTTTGGTCGTAGCCAGGTGTTCGGCGGGTTCGATTTCCACGCCGAGCCAGTTCAGCAGCTGTTCGGCTGCTGCCGGAATCCAGCTTTCATGGGCAGCGGCATGCGAGGCAAAACGGGGAAAGTCCCACAGGCCGGTCCAGCGTTCGCCGGGTTGGCATTCGCGGACGAGAAACTTGCTGCCGCGGCGGATGACGACGGCGGTTTCGGTGACGTCCTCATATTGCATCTTCTTTGCCGCGAGCGGAATGGCGGCGGCGAGATCTTGCTTGCGCGCTTCACAAAAGGAGTTCACCGGACAAGCCGCGCAGTTCGGCGATCTGGGCGTGCAAATCTCGCTGCCCAGTTCCATGAGCGCTTGATTGAACGCGCCGCAGGCCTCCGCCGGCAGAATCTCCTCGGCGACTTGCCAGAGGCGAGCTTGCGAGCGCGTCGTTCGCGGATCATCGCGGAGCGCGATCAGGCGACTCAGCACGCGAATCGTGTTTGCTTCGAGAATCGGCAGCCACTGATCGAGGCCGATCGAAAGTATGGCGCCGGCTGTGTAACGACCAATGCCCGGCAGCGCGCGGACCGCTTCGTAGGCGCGCGGGAATTTGCCCTGATGCTCAGCAACAATCTTTTTCGCAGCAGCGTGCAGTCGTCGCGCGCGGCGATAATAACCGAGGCCTTCCCAAAGGCGGAGGACTTTGGTTTCATCCGCGTCAGCTAATGTTTTGACATCAGGAAACGCTGCGAGGAAACGTTCGTAGTAGCCGATAACCGTCGCGACTTGCGTCTGTTGCAGCATGATCTCGCTGATCCAGATGCGATAGAGATCGCGCGTGCGGCGCCAAGGGAGATCGCGGGCGTGGGTGGCGAACCACGCCAACAGCCGTTTGGCAAATTGCCGCCGTTGGGCAGGCGCGGTCCGTGGCGAAAAAGGCTGAGAATCGTCCATGAATTCCTGATGCGTTTTACTTGGATGTCTCGATGGGCGATACGGTCGAACAGACTGCGGTTTCCGACCGCCGGTCGCATTCTTTTGCTAAGCGGCGAATCTCGTCGATCAGGAATTGAGTTTCTTGAAGGTGATGTCGCTCCAAGATTTTATACCGCTCTTCCCAAGAGAGTGCCGGGTTATCGCGATGCCTGCCAACTTTGATCCAGCCGAAGCCTGAGTATTGTTGCTCGTATGAATTGGACATGTATGTTTTCAGGGGTCGGAAGTGGTGAGTCGATTCGCGGGGCCGGCCTCGCCCCAACCTTCCCCCGAGTACCGGGGCGAGCGAGTAAGAGTATGCACTTCACTTTGACTATCTAATGTGGCCAATGCTCGCTGTATTCAATCTTCGCCGCGGCCCGTTCTTTGTCGGCGATCCAGCGGAAGAGATAGCGGACGATGGCGGGGCGAAGTTCGTCGGCAGCGTCTTGCCAGGTGCGAGTGCCCGGTTTCACTTCCAGGCAGGTAATCAGATGCACGCCGAAGGAAGTTTCAGTCGGCTGACTGACTTCGCCGACTTGTAGTGGAAAGGCAGCAGTGCTGAAACTTTCCGGCATCGGTTCGTGACGCTTGATCCAGCCGATGTCGCCACCGGCTGCCGCGGTCGGCGATTTCGAATATTTTTTCGCAGCGTCGGCGAAGGTCGTTTTCTTATCAACGATATTCTGCCGAATCGCAGCCGCCTGCGTTTTTAGCTGCTCGCGATCGGCCGCGGTTGCATCCTTCGCCGCCGGGAGCAAGATGTGCGCGACGTGCAGTTCGCTGCCGTCGAATTCGCGGCGGTTTTTGTCAAAGTATTTCTGCAGCGTGGCCGCCGTCAGATGTTTGTCGGTGTAGCTTTGCCACGACAACTCCCACAGCTGCTGGTCTCTAAACTCCGCGAGCGTTTGTCCGAGCTGCTGCAAAAAATCAGCCTGCTTCACCCCTTCGTTGTCGAGCTTCTTCTGCAGCCGCGCGATGACGTGATCGACGTCTTGCGAACTGGCGGCCTGGTTAGTGGTGATGAGATAGTGCAGGACCAATTGCCGGTCGACGGCGTGCTGCAGGACTTGCTTTTTGAGGTACTCCAACTCCGCGGGTGGCAATTTGCGATCTTTGACGACGATCGCCAATTCGCGGCTGAGTTGGGAAAAGTTGATGGGGCGACCGTTGACGGTGGCAGCGGTGGCGGTAATTTCGGCAACCGCGCGTCGCATCGGGCACGCGAACCCGATCACGAAGATAAGGCTGAGCATGAGTGTAAGTCGATGTGCGCTATTGCACGGTTGCCAGTGGAGACTCGCTTCGCGGCGCTCCCTCGCCTCACGGCTCGGGCTTCCTTGTTGGCAGCAGTTGCTCATGGCAGGTCGACGTCCGTCAGTTCGAACTCGACCGGAATGCGGATGATGGCAGCGGGGGTTTTGTAGACGAACTTATAACCCGCGGCGGATTTCGCATCGCCCAGATCAAACTTGTAGCCCAGACCCACTTCATTCACATCTTGCAACTCGGCTTCGACGCCGGCCTGGTCGATGCGGTTCCCTTTGGCGTCTTGCAAGTAGCATTCGTTGGTGAAGATCCAGCCGCGGTGCGATTCGAGGGCATTCGCTGCTTTGTCGAATTGCACGCGCATGATCACGTCGTAAATCTCGCCATTCTTGCGGCATTCTTCCACAGCCACCGTCACGCCGCCGCGTTCTTGTTCGGCTTGCTTGATCTTGTCGAGATCGGGGAACTCAAACGTTTCGACACGACCGAGCACCGTGGCCAGCAGTTTGCCTTTCAGCGAGGCGATCTTCTTGACACTTCGCTCGGGCGAGTTCAATTGAAAGTCGAGCTCCACCCCTGCGTTCGTCCCTTCGACCGAAACTTCGGGTTCACCTTGTTCGCCGTCGAAGCTCAACTTGTCGCCGTTTTCGTCTTTCGCTTCGACATCGGCCAGCGGCTGCTGCAGCACGATCGGCCGCACCCGCGGTTCCCAGGCGACATCGACGGTCAGCCGCAGCGAACGACTGCTTGGATTCTTCAAATTGCGAACGGCTTCGATGCGACTCGGTTCCAAGCGGAAGAGACCTGCATAAAACGCATGGCCGGTCCGTTTGATGGAGCCAGCATCGCGGGCGGTGTAAGCGAGCGCTTCGGATTCATCGTCGTAGTCGTAGAGCGAGAATTTGGCTTCATCGAGCACGGTGTCGACCGCTTTCCAGAATGGCACTTTGTCGAGGCTGACTTTGATCTTCGGATCGCTCAGTTTGGGATCGTCTTCGTCTTGATTGAACCGCGCGCGGTAGTCGATGAACCTGTTGCCGGTTTGCTCAGTGATCTTGGCAAAGGCCTCGGAGGTGAGCATTTCCCCTTCGAGCGTGACCGTCGCGGGTTTGGTGGCTGCTTCGACGGCGATCTTCAGCAGCGCTGCGCGAACGCGAGCCAGGCGGTTGCGAACTTCGGCCGGTGTGCGATTGTTGACGGCGGGAAGCAGCGGCAACACATCCGAACCCAGGGCGACGAGCTCTTTTTCGGCGGCGTCGCGCTGAGCCGCTTGATTGGCGTCAAGTTGTTTGACGAGCGCGCGAACCTTGGTGTTAAGTTCCTCGGTCTTGGCAGCGGCTGCTTCTATTTCAGCAGCCGCTGGGGGGCCCTTTTTTACAGGCGTGCTTTCGGCCTGGCCGAATGCGAGGAGACCGACAAGCATCAGAGCAGCATTCACTGCAGCACCTCCGAGAAGAGAAGAGCACCCACGCGGGATATTGTACGACGAGCGGCGGGGCGAAGCCACTTGCGGTGATATCTCAGCAGCCTGAAGCGCCGGCCAAGGAATTCGCGCGGTTCCTTCGCTAGCGCTTCAGGCTGGTGAACCTTGCGAATCAGGAGTGCTTCGAATAGCTTCGATAAAACTTCGCATTCCAGCCGCCGAAGTTCGCGGCCATTGCTTCGGGCCAGCGGCGTACTGCCAAACTATTTCAATTTCACTCGCCCGCAGCAGATGGCTGCGGGTAACGTGACCTATCTTCGGGAAAGCGACTGATGCAAACGCGGAAGCTCGGAAATTCGGACCTCATGATCACGCCGATGGGCTTTGGTGCCTGGGCCATTGGTGGCGGCGGGTGGGCGTTTGGCTGGGGGCCGCAGGATGACGCCGATTCGATCGCGGCAATTCATGAAGCGATCGACTGCGGCATGAATTGGATCGACACGGCGGCCGTTTACGGTCTCGGTCATTCCGAAGAAGTCGTGGCAAAAGCACTCGCGGGAATGCCTGCGGCACGGCGACCCTATGTCTTCACCAAGTGCGCCCGCGTCTGGGACGAGAATCGCCAGATCGGCAAATGTCTGCATGCCGACAGCATCCGCCGCGAATGCGATGCGAGCCTGCGACGCTTGCAGGTCGATGTCATCGACTTGTATCAGGTTCACTGGCCGGAGCCGCCGGAAGACATCGACGAAGGCTGGCAAGCGGTGCAAAAACTCCAGCAAGAAGGAAAGATCCGCTGGTGCGGCGTGTCGAACTTCAGCGCCGCGCAAATGAAGCAAGTCTCTGCCTTCGGTCCAATCACTTCGCTGCAACCGCCGTACTCGATGTTGCGGCGCGACATCGAACCCGAAACGTTGCCCTATTGCGCCACGCACAACATCGGTGTGATTGTTTATTCGCCGATGCAGTCCGGCTTGCTCACCGGCGCTTGGACCAAGGAACGACACGATGCACTCCCCGCCGACGATTGGCGGCGCGAAAAGAACAAGCAATTTCAAGAGCCGCTCTTTTCGCGCAATCTGCGGTTGGTCGAAGTGCTGCGTCACATCGGCCAGCGCCACAGCAAGTCGCCCGGCGAAGTGGCGATTGCGTGGACGTTGCGGCAGCCTGCCGTAACGGCCGCGATTGTCGGAGCGCGAAAACCGGGGCAACTACGCGAATTGACCGGCGCTGCGGACTGGCGGTTGTCAGAAACGGAAGTGGCTGAAATCGAACACTTCTTGGCGGCGAATCCAGACTAATTTCACTCGTAGCGTCGTACCGAAAAGGTATCCCCACGCGTAACGCCCCGGACTATCTTTTCAGGCCTAATTTTCGCAGCAGCCGCTGACCCCGCAGCGCTCTTTTGCCAGGCAATCGGTTTGCTTGCCGACCAACACAAACAGCAAGCCCCGCGGCGTCACTTCGATGTCTGATAAGAAATACTGCGACGCCACTTCCGGACCATACTCAACGCCAACGGACAGAATTTGGTCGCCGAGTACCGGTTTGGCGATGGCGAAGATTTGCGCGAGGCGACCAGCGTTCAGCCGATGATCGGTGTCGTGGGCAGTCCAGACCTGCAGCACGCAGGTTGCCGTTTCACGACGGACACCACCGCAGTCGATGAAATCTTTGCGAACGACGCCAATTTCCGTGACGTGAAAATGAGCCGGAACGAAGGCGCCACCGGGCAACATGATGTGCAGCGGAGCGGCGCGGTGGGCCTCGAGAACTTGTACGACTTGGGTGGTATCCATGAGCTCCTCAGCGTTCGTTCGGCAGCCCATCGATCACCGCGACCTGAAGCCGCTGCCAGTGATTCCGCAAACCCTTTGGCAGGCGGCGCACCTTGCAACCGCACCACGGTGTTGCGGAGCCAATGCCACTTATCGCCTTGTTGCTCGACGCTGGCAATGGGCTTGCGGGAAACGACATCGATCAATTGAAAAAGATCGTGGGCGATCTTTTTCCCTTCGTAACGGGGCCTGAACGAATCGTAAGGGGAGGTTCGCAAGAAGGCAAAAACTCTGAAACTTGTAAGAGTTTATGAGAGTAATCTTGCAGCTGCGAAGGACGGATTGGGGTCGATGTGTCTGGCAGCGAAGGGAGGACTTTTGCTGGCGTTTTGGTTCGTAGGCGAGTAGATTGAGTGGCGACCAAAATCGGGAGTGGACTGGCATGAATCCGGAATGGCTCTGTTACGTGAACGGGCAGGAATATGGCCCGTATACCTGGCCGCAACTGGTGCAAATGGCGGCGGCGGGGAACGTCACCCCCGCGACGCACGTGCGGCGAAATTTCGACAGCCAATGGTACTTGGCCGAGCATGTGCCGGGCCTCTTTGCGGCTCCGGCGGCCGGTGTAACTCCCCAAGCGGCTGCTCACCCTACCGCAGCCGCGCGACCGGCAGTGGCCAGCGGAGTCGCCAAAGCCCGGCCGGTGACTGCTGCAGCGCACACGCCCGCGCCGCAAGTCGCGGCCGCGCAACCCGTGTACCCGCAACAGCAGCCCGCGGTGCCGAAAGGGCGCGTAGTGTCGGCAGCACCGACGGCAATTGCGCCCGTCGCCGATACCAAGCCGAATCGCATTGCTCCGATTGTGGTGAATCCCGCGGCGGCGAATACTGCTGCGCCTGGTGCCTACGCCGCGTCGGCCACGACTGCCGATGGCGACGAGCCGCTGCCTGGCAAACGAAAAGACAGCTCGAAACAACTGGTGTTGTATTTAGGTGGAGCGATTGCCGGCGTGGCGTTGCTCGGCGGCGTGGCTTTGATCTGGAAATTCACGCGACCGCCGGAAGCGCCGAAGGAAGTTGCGGCGGCGGTAATCGTCCCCCAAGAGGAATCAGACCCGAACCTCATTGCCGAAGAGGCGACCGGCGAAGAAGCAAATCCGACCGATGTCGAATCTATCAGGCCAGCCGTGAAGTCGGATACGAAGCCTGGAACCAAAACCGAAACGATCGCGAAGAAGAATGACACAACTGTCGCCACGACGAATCCGCTGGTGAAGAGTATTGCGTCTTGGAAGCCGATTGAAAAGTTTGGCTCCGTCGGAGCTAAATCAGGGCTCACATGCACGAAGATGAGTTCCTATCTGGCCGCCGATGCGACAGGCCGGCGCGTTTCCGTGCGCACAACGGGTGGCGCTGTTGCGCCGAACGCACCCGCGGCAGAGGCAGTCGGCGCTGCTGCCTCCGTGAATCCGGCAACGGAGGCCAATGCGACCGACACTCCACCGATCGCAGCGCCCGCCGTAGCACCTGCTCCAGCCGCGGCTACGGGGCCGGTGAAATATGTTTCCGCCGAAGCGGCTCCGTTTTTGTTCGTGGAAGTGACCATCACCAATCGCGATACGAAACCGCTGACGTACGCCGGCTGGAACAACGGCGAAACGGCGGCGCTGCTGGTGGATGGAGCGGGCAAACCATTTTCGCTGGTACCAGTCAGCGGCACGCCGAACGTGATGCGTCACGCGGGGGCCAAGGAAGTGAAGCCCGGCGAAGCAATTCAAGACACGCTCGTGTTTGCCGTGCCGGCAAATGCGGAATTGTTGTTCCGTCTGGTGCTGCCGCGGCCTGCGTTTTCGGCGAAGCTGAGCGGCGCGTGGGGTTATGAAATTGGTGGCGTGGCGCTCGCGAGTACTGCCATGGCGGGCGGTGATCCAACCGCACCCGGCCAACCAACGGGGCCAATCGGACGCCAACCGATTCCGATTCCTGGCTTGCAAGAACCACCGCCGATGCCGCCACCCGTGCCTGTGCAACCGGCGCCAGCGGAACCCGAAATGAAAAAGCCGGAGCCCAAGGAGCGCATTCCGATTCCTGGCTTGACGGATGAGCCTGAGAAAAAACCAGCGGGACCGAAGATGCTGGAAGAAGTGCCGAACCCGAATCCGGCGGTGCCCAAGAAGTGATGCAGGTCCGCTGCCCACGCTGCCAGGGCATCGTCGTTTTGCCGCCACAATTGGCCGGTTCGGCGCAGACATGTAGCCATTGCCGCTTGATTTTCACCGTGCCGCCGGTTCACGCAGCAGCCAACCAGCCGCCACGGCCGGGTCCGTTGCCGCCGCATCTGCACGGACTTTCGCCAGCGCCGCCACCTGTCGTTCCCTCACCAGCCACTGCGGAAAACGCGGAGCCGAAACCCGCGCGCTGGATTGGCTTGGTGATGCGCGTTTCACTGCTCGTGATCGCTGCGAGTTTGATTGTGCTGGTGATGCTCATTCCGCAGGCGGTCCGCATCTGGCAAAAGGCGCGGGCCGAGCAAAAGTTGAAGCAAGCCCAGCTGTCGCCGCCGGAAGTGGTGGAGATTGTCGACCTGCGCCCCAAGGACGGTGCTCCCATTCCATGGATCGATGCGACGCGCGGTGCAGGCCTGCGCACCGGCATGCATGTTCGCATCACGCGCTGCGAGTACGGCGAAGTGCTGGCTCGCGATGCGAACAATCAGCCCATCACCGCGGGCCCCGGCGAGTTCTTGCAGATTCATTTGCGCGTCACCAACCGGCTGAAATCGAAGGCGCGGTACATCAGTTGGTACGGCCATCAATTTGCCGATGACGGAGAACCAGTCGCCGCGAAGCTTGTCGATACTGCGGGGCGCGAATATCCGCCGCAGCGCTTCAGCGGGGTGAAGTCGATTGCCTCGCACGTTGAAGAGGCCACGCTCGAGCCCGGCGAATCAATCGGCGACGTATTGATCTTTGCGTTGCCGGCAGCGAAGGGCTCGGGCGACGAAGAACTGCGTCTGCAACTTCCCGCCGGCGCGGTGGCCCGCACGGGTTGGTTCAACTTCAAACTTACGCGTGAGCTTTGGGAGCGCTGACTTAGGGAGGCCCGCGATGTCAGGCGAGGATGTTGCGTGCGTTCTGTGAGGCGGTCATTGCTGGCTGAACGCCAGCAATGAGCCACGTCTCACGCCTCGGCCTACCTTCAATGCGTGTCTAAAATCGCAGTTCTGCCCGCGGCGATTCAGCCAGCTGATCAGCGATTTCCTTAATTAGCTCGGTCGCTTTGCTGTCAAGCTTCTTCGGCACCACGATCATCACTTCGGCGTATAGGTCTCCGTGCGTGCCGTCCTTCGCGTGAATGCCTTGGCCTTTCGCGCGGATCCGCTTGCCGCTGGAAGTGCCGGCCGGAATGGTGAGCGTGATCGTGCCATGCGGCGACGGCACTTCGATCTTACCGCCCAGACATGCTTCGGCAATGGTGATCGGCACTTTCACTGTCAGGTCGAGGCCTTGCCGCGAGAACGCTTCGTGTCCTGCGACGCGGACCGTGATCAACAAATCACCCGGCGGTCCGCCGTTGGGCGAAGGCTCGCCCTGGCCGCGGAGACGAATGGTCTTGCCCGACTCAATGCCGGCAGGAATCGAAACATCGATCGACTCTTGTTTGCCATGGGGCCGGCGGAGCGTGAGGCTCACCTTGCCGCCGAGGACCGCGGTGCGAAAGGGGATTTCGAGTTCGTGGCGGACGTCTTCGCCCGGCACTTGCTGCTGACGGCGAGTACGTTTGCGACCGCCTCCGCCACCTTCAAAATCGCCGCCGCCACCCATGCCGAATTGCTTCATCAGTTCTTCGAGCGTGATCCCGCCTGCGCCACCTCCGCCGCCAAACATGTGTTCAAAGCCAGGCGGGACTTGTCCACCGCCTCCGCTACCGCCAAAAGGATTGCCCCCCGCGAACGGATTCGGTCCACCGCCACCCATTTGTTCGTAGTCGCTGCCGAACTGATCGTACAGCTGTTTCTTTTTCGGATCGTTCAGCGTTTCGTAGGCTTGCTGTACGTCCTGAAACTTTTGCTTAGCGGTCTTATCGTCCGGATTGAGATCGGGGTGATACTTGCGCGCGAGGCTGCGGTAGGCCTTTTGAATCTCCTCGGCGCTCGCGCTTCTGCTCACGCCGAGGGTTTTGTAGTAGTCCTTGCTCATTTCAGCTTACGAATTTCGAATTGCCAATTACGAATGGTTCCGTCGTTTCATCCATTCTACCACCGCGAGCGCCGTTGCGGAGTTGGTGGCGAGCGGGACGTTGTGAACGTCGCAAACTCGCATCAGCGCCGAGACATCCGGTTCATGGGGCTGCGCGGTGAGGGGATCGCGAAAGAAAAAAACCGCGACGATTTTTCCTTCGGCCACTCGGCCGCCGATGATTAAGTCGCCCCCCGACGGCCCGTGCGCGACGCACTCGACGGTGAGTTCGATTTCATCGGCGATCAACCGGCCGGTGCTGCCAGTCGCCACCAACGAGTGCGCGGCGAACACTTCTCGATGCTGCCGGACGAAGTCGAGGAGCGTGGGCTTGAGCTGATCGTGAGCGATGAGGGCGATCATTTATTGATAGTTGTTGGCGACATGGTTTTTTGTGGCGTCGACGCGAACTTCGCCGACGAGGCGATTGTCGACAATCATGTTCCCGCTGCTGGCTTGTTCGACAAGCGCCGGGTGCCGCTGGTTGGCATCGAGATCGTCGCGGACCAGGCAATCGGAAATGCGGCTATCGGTGACTTGCTTGAGCAAAATCGCAATCGATTGGCAATCGAGGAGCGAACAGTTGGTGATGTTGAACCGCCGGCAATTCTCGAGCAGCAGCCCCGCTTCGCCGCCAATGCTGTGATGCAAATGTAAACCGCTGAGCGTCGAGTCAGTGCAGTTCTTGAAGACCACATTGTTGTTCGCTTCGCTGGTGTAGCCATACAGCGGGTTGCGTTCCATCGCGTTGTTGCCGATCACGAGTTGCGTGCAGTTTTCGGCGATCAAGTTGTATTTGTATCCCTGCCAGAAGGTGTTGCCGGTGATCGTCACGCCGCGGGCTTGTTTCAGTTCGATGTTGGTTTGCACATCGCTGAGCACATTATCGGCGATCGTGACGTGACCGCATTGAAACTTCAGTTGCTCACCTCTGCGGGTGACGATGCCCTCGCCCCAAATACGGATGTTGGCGCCGTCTGGGCATTTCGAGCCGTGTTGAATCGTGCAACCGACGATGGCGACTTCGGCCACGCTGCCGCCGGTGCAATCGAGAAAGATATTCGCCGCGGCCGCCGAATCGGCTCCGCCCATGTTGGCTTCGATGTCGCAGCCGCTGATATGGATGTTCCGCACATCGCCGCCGCGATTGACGATGCCGCCTTGTCGGCAGTAGCTGATATGGCAGCCGTTGATGTTCGACTGATGCAGATTCACGTTGTCGTAGTACACACCGATGCCGCTGTTCTCGTAAATGTGACAACCTTCGATGAGCACGTTGCGGTTGCGATTGACCAGGTGGACCCCATGCCGCAGGTGGCGCATGACCAGCCCGCGAAGCGTGATCATCATCGTGCCATCGGCCTCGATGCCGTCAGAGGTGTTTTCCTTACCCGCGATTTTCTCGCCAATAAGTTCCAGGTCGCGCACCAGCGGCGCGCGTTCCTTTTGCCATACGCCGGGCTTCACGGATTCTGGATCAGCTGTGCCGCCGTGTGTGCCGATGAACCGGAGCGCCGGGCCATCGCCGATCATTTTCAAAGTCGCAGTGCCGCGGCCATCGAGCGAGGTAAAGCCGACTTTGGCCAGATCGATGACCACGGTTTGCTTCAGCAGGTAAGTTCCGGTCGGCAGCACGATGGCGCCGGCGGAACCATCAATGGCTTTCTGCAAGGCAGGGGCATCGTCGGTCACGCCATCGCCGGCCAAGCCGCGTGGCTTCGAAGGCGCAGGGTGCTTCGCTGTGTCATCGCTTTTCGATTGGGCGCCGGCTCGCGCAAACCAAATTCCCGCGATCAAGAGTCCGATTGCAGTTGCCAACAGACACGTTCCGCGACGAATTCTCAGGTCTTGAGTCATGAGCATGTCCCTACCTGGAGTGAGGAGGAGATTTGTTAAATAGGGGGTTAAAATTGTAAATAACCGCTTCCACATGCTTCGCATTTTACCAAGGCGTGACTATATTGCTTGCGCTGCGCAACCCGCAAAGTCGGTGCAGGGTCTGCGATCGCAAGCATGATGTTCGTGGTCGGGCTTCTTCGGATGAGGAGTCACCTTGTCGGCCTGGCTCAATGGCAATGCGTGGAGGGAAGTGGAATGAAGTTTTCTCGTGGAATGGCTCTTATGGGGGCCAGTATGTTGGCTGCTCTGCTCGTTGCAGACTCAGCCCAAGCCGGTCGCCGGCACCGAGCCTGCGACACTTGCGCTGTGCCGGTATATGCCGCGGCTGAGTGCGCCGCGCCCGCTCCGGCGCCGGAACCGGTGACTGTCACCAAGACGATCATGGTTCCTGAGACCGTCTATGAAACGATGACGGTTCCCGTGACGGTTTACAAGCCGGTCACCAAAACGAAGATGGTCACCGTCTATCGCAACGTGCCCCAGACGCGCGAAGTGAAGCGGATGGTCACGCAATACGTGCACGTGCCCAAGACGCGCTCCGAAAACTACGTCGTCTGCACGCCGACGTGGAAGGAAGTGACGAAGGACGTCGTGGTGAACGTTCCTGAAACCGTGACCAAGAACGGTGTTCGCCGCGTCTGCAAGCCGGTTGTCGTGACGGAAGTTCGCACCGTGTGCAAAGACATGGGCGCCTATGAATGCCGCTCGTATGTCGATTGTTGCGGTTGCACACGCACCTGCCAGGTGTGGGTGCCGAACGTCGTGAAGCAAGACGTCGAAGTTCAAGTTTGCAAGCACGAGATCGTCGAAGAGCCCTACAGCTACAACGTGACCGTGTGCAAGCCGGTGACGCAGACGAAGACCTTCAAGGTTTGCGAAATGGTCCGCGAAACCAAGAGCCGCGACGTGAACTACACGGTGTGCGAAGCTCAGCAAGTCGAAAAGACGTTCACCGAAACCTACTGCGAACGGGTCGCCGAGCAGAAGGAAATCAGCTACACCGAATGTGTCGCTGAAACCGTGCAACGCGAAGTAAAGGTTGCCAAGTGCATCTTGGTGCCAAAAACCGTCACTTATCAGGTCTATCCGAACGGCTGCAACACCTGCAAGTAGTTTTCAGAACAACCTGCCGGGTAGGGACAACGATCACGAAATCATCGGGGCAGGAGAGCGATTGCTCTCCGGCCTTTTATGTGTTTGCCAGGCATGTTTGCCGATTCGAGGGTGGAAGTCCCTTATTCAACCTGATGGAGGTGAAGGATTAGCGAAGCGCAAGGGCGTCGCGGTGACGCGGGGTCTGAAGGAAGCGTGGAGCAAAGTCGCGGCCTGACGCACAGGAATCGGATCGTAGGCAGTACCGGTGGGAGGCTGCGCTGCTGTATTGACGTTCTTTTAACCAGGCGATGGTTTTGTCGTAGGCGGCGATGCGGGGTGCGTAATCAGGATTGTCCTGCGGCTACGCTGCTCTGGCACGCTCCAGCATCTCCAGCATCTCCAGCACATTTCGCCCTTCCTCATTGCGAATATTGGGATTTGAGCCGGCTTCAATCAGCGGGATGCAGATTTCGGGCTTCTCGCTCGTTGCATAGTGGCAAGGCGTGTAGCCATAGCTGCCGATCGCATTCACGTCGACGCCTGCTTTGATCAGGGCACGCACCGTCGGTTCATAGGGCAGCTGCGTCTGAAAGTGCGCATGCAGCAAGTTATCCTTGCCGCCGCGCAGGCGATTCACATCTTTTGAATAGGGCAAGGCAGCCTCGCAGAACTGAGGCCGCATGCAATGCAAACTAGTAAATAGAATGTTGTCGTTGGCGATGAAGTAGTAGGTTTTCCTTGAAGCGTATTGCTGAGGGCCAGGTGAGGATTCGCTCCCTGTTTCAGCAAGATGTTGAACGCGCTTAAATTGTGCTCGACAAAGGCCCAGTACAGCAGTGTGAAGCCATTCACGCCTTGCACATTGAGATCGATATTGTTCGCGATCAGTTCCGTCAGCCTGGCGTCATCGCGTCGAGATATCGCGTCGCAGATCTCCAGATATCTGGGATTTGAGAAGAAGTCGTCTGAGCGCCAGCCTTCGCGTTCGCGAATCAGCTGGTAACCGACTTGGAAAGACGTCGGGTAGGACGGTTTTGCCGGTGGGACCTGGGAGCAGCCACCTGCAAACAGCAATGCCAGGCCGACGAAACACAAAAGCCCCAGGCCGATTGGCTTCATCGGCTGGGGCTCTAATTGGGAGAGGGTGGCTGGATGCATCAGCACGTTATAGATGTGCTGAGGAAAGCATTGCTAATCAAAAAAATCCTTAATCCCACCACCACTGGTTTTCGGCCAGCTTGTCAGTAGTCACCTTACCACGGAGGGCTTGCAGCTTGCCACCTTCATCGGCGATGCGATTTTCGGGGGCGAGTGCTTTCTGGGCTTCAACCACCACACCGCCGCCGATGGGCCAGCTGGTCTTGTTCCCCTTCTTGTAGACATTGCAAGCGGTTTCAACTTGCTTCGGCGTCTCGTGCGTTTCGACGGCGAACTTCTTTTCATCGCCGAAGTGTTCCATCTTCCAGCCGCATTGCTGGTAGTAATTCTGCTTCTGGATGAAGGCGGCGAGGACCGACATGTCGATCAGATTTCGCAATTGAGCATACACCGGGCTCCGTTGCGCGAGCTGCGGATAGTTCTTGGTGAACTGTTCGCAGAACATCTTGCTCCCCTTGTTCTGACCACCGCCAGCGACGCGCGTGCCGTCGGCTTGTACGACTTCGTCTTCACCGACGAGTTCCACGCCTTCGCCGACGAGTTCCAAAGCCAGCTCGTCTTCGGTCACCTTCACGCATTCGTAGTTCGGCACGAAGAACCAGCGTTGCATCGAACTGGCCGATTGACCGGTGGCGAGCGACGCAAAGCTTTGAATGCGGACCGGCGGTTGTTCCAAACCGATGCCGATCAGCTTCATGCGGTAATCAGCTTCGACGAGGACTTGCGCGAAGTGAGTCTTGGGCGACAAGCCGCGGATCGTCACGTTCTGCAATCCGAGGGCTTGGGCCGCTTCGGTAGCGATCCGCTGTTCCACGCCTGGACCTTGCGGCAGGCGACCCCGGAAACCAGCGAAGTACTTTTGCAAACTGGCCAGGCCTTCCTGAGTGGCATCGATCGAGCAACCGATGATTTGCGTCGGTCGGCCGCTCGGCGGATAAGCACGCAGCGCCACGACCAGATCTTGCAGTTCGAGGATCGCGCGGCCGCTGTTCATGCCCACCACGCGGCCCGCAGCGTCGGGCATGAAGCCTTCAGCAGGACCAGCGATGACGATGTCTTTGGTGTCGGGATAGAAGAAGACGTACTGCGCGCGGGTCAAACCGGCGAGGTACTTCATTTCATCGGTCGGCTGTTGACCATTGGCCGCGCGAGCGGCGATGGCGGCTTCGAGCTTGTTGAGCGAGATCTTGCGCAGCGGCGCTTGCTGGGCCAAATTGCCGTTCAAACGCCCGAGGGCTTCGGCCTTGCGGCGGGCAGCCAACTGGCCGTTCGGATCATCGTAGACCCGGAACTTCAGCACACCGTTGGGATCAACGATCACACCCGCTGCGCCGAGCCCGGCGCCACCACCGCCACCGTTGTTGTTCCCATTGGCATTGCCGTTCGCATTGCCATTGTTGTTGTTTTGTGCCGAAGCCGAACTGATCAGGACTAACGAAAGTCCGAGGAAAAGAAGAGAAAAGTCGCGTAAAACGCGCATTGGCAAACCTTCTTCCGGTACCGCGATTGCAGGTCTGCCGGAAGAGGGCTGCAACTTTTGTTGAATTCGAAACGAAAGAACTTAATCCCACCACCACTGGTTTTCGGCCAGCTTGTCAGTAGTCACCTTACCACGGAGGGCTTGCAGCTTGCCACCTTCATCGGCGATGCGATTTTCGGGGGCGAGTGCTTTCTGGGCTTCAACCACCACACCGCCGCCGATGGGCCAGCTGGTCTTGTTCCCCTTCTTGTAGACATTGCAAGCGGTTTCAACTTGCTTCGGCGTCTCGTGCGTTTCGACGGCGAACTTCTTTTCATCGCCGAAGTGTTCCATCTTCCAGCCGCATTGCTGGTAGTAATTCTGCTTCTGGATGAAGGCGGCGAGGACCGACATGTCGATCAGATTTCGCAATTGAGCATACACCGGGCTCCGTTGCGCGAGCTGCGGATAGTTCTTGGTGAACTGTTCGCAGAACATCTTGCTCCCCTTGTTCTGACCACCGCCAGCGACGCGCGTGCCGTCGGCTTGTACGACTTCGTCTTCACCGACGAGTTCCACGCCTTCGCCGACGAGTTCCAAAGCCAGCTCGTCTTCGGTCACCTTCACGCATTCGTAGTTCGGCACGAAGAACCAGCGTTGCATCGAACTGGCCGATTGACCGGTGGCGAGCGACGCAAAGCTTTGAATGCGGACCGGCGGTTGTTCCAAACCGATGCCGATCAGCTTCATGCGGTAATCAGCTTCGACGAGGACTTGCGCGAAGTGAGTCTTGGGCGACAAGCCGCGGATCGTCACGTTCTGCAATCCGAGGGCTTGGGCCGCTTCGGTAGCGATCCGCTGTTCCACGCCTGGACCTTGCGGCAGGCGACCCCGGAAACCAGCGAAGTACTTTTGCAAACTGGCCAGGCCTTCCTGAGTGGCATCGATCGAGCAACCGATGATTTGCGTCGGTCGGCCGCTCGGCGGATAAGCACGCAGCGCCACGACCAGATCTTGCAGTTCGAGGATCGCGCGGCCGCTGTTCATGCCCACCACGCGGCCCGCAGCGTCGGGCATGAAGCCTTCAGCAGGACCAGCGATGACGATGTCTTTGGTGTCGGGATAGAAGAAGACGTACTGCGCGCGGGTCAAACCGGCGAGGTACTTCATTTCATCGGTCGGCTGTTGACCATTGGCCGCGCGAGCGGCGATGGCGGCTTCGAGCTTGTTGAGCGAGATCTTGCGCAGCGGCGCTTGCTGGGCCAAATTGCCGTTCAAACGCCCGAGGGCTTCGGCCTTGCGGCGGGCAGCCAACTGGCCGTTCGGATCATCGTAGACCCGGAACTTCAGCACACCGTTGGGATCAACGATCACACCCGCTGCGCCGAAACCGCCGCCACCGCCGTTGTTGTTGTTGCCGTTGTTCGCATTACCGCCGTTGGCGTTGCCATTGCCGTTGGCATTGCCGTTTTGTGCGACAGCGGAGTTGATAAAAGCTGGTCCAATGGCCAGCAAGCCGAAAAGGCAGAACAGAAACTTGCGCATTTTTAAATGCCCTATACGATGAGACTTTGCAAGGTCTTCTGCCCGCCCCTAATGGGCATCGCCGTTGCTCCTATCCATGGTAATCGGGGAATCCGAAAACGCAACGAATTCTCGCGCCAGGGATGTGATCGCCGAGACAACTGTTCACATGAATCCGCGGGCGAAGATGTCTTGTCGAACGCCATCATGCCAGCGAATCGATCAGCCTGAGCGTCGCTCCCCAATGCGCACTGCCGCAGCCGTGCGCCTGCGAAGTCGCCAGACCCCCTGTAATAGGTGCGAGGTCAACGGTTTTGCGGTAACTCGCTACCAAATGCCACTTAACAATTTCGTAATGGCGCTAAAAATGCAACCACAGTTTCAAAAAGCATGAAACGAATCGCCCGATTGGCCTCTCCCATTCTTCGGCTCTTCTGGCGCATCGTGAAAGTTGCCTTCGCAACTTCGCACAGGATCCTTTTCTATTGAGGTCGTCGCCATGGTTCGTTCTTGGAAGTTGCCGTTGGGCAAGACGCGAGCGGGTAAACGCGCGTTCACGCTGGTGGAGTTGTTGGTTGTCATTGCCATTATCGGGGTGTTGGTCGCGCTGCTGTTGCCTGCTGTTCAAGCAGCTCGCGAAGCTGCCCGCCGCTCGCAATGTTCCAACAATCTCAAGCAAATGGCCTTGGCCATGCTGAATTACGAAGACACCTACAAATGTCTGCCGCCGGGACGCACGGGCTGCGACGGCGCCAGCGGCAATCAATGCACCGGCTATACCTCGGGCGCGGGTACGCTGGGCTGGAGTGCGTTTGTGAGCACGCTGCCGTTTCTCGAACAATCGGCGCTCGCCAATAAAATTGACTACGCGCCAGTTCCTTGGGGCGTGACTGCTGGTTGGGATAACGCGGCAAATATGGAAGTGGTCAGCGCTCGTCCAAAGTTCATCGTCTGTCCTAGCGAAATCGCCAAGCCGTTCATCGATGGACAGCCGAGCACGGGGAAGAAGGCGGCCATTGGCACGTACGGAATGGTGGGCGGGACGAGTGGTCCGCCGAACGGCAACAATATCAAGCACACGAACAACGGCGTGTTTGTATATCGGGCGTGCTTCCGGCTGGCAGATATTACCGACGGTACCAGCAGCCAATTTATCATCGGCGAGACAAAGTCGAGCGATGGTGCTGTGGCCGGCGTCGCGAATGCCACGGTCCCAAACATGTGGACGACTGGTTCGCGTTTTCTCACCCTGCGAACGACGAACAACCCCATCAATACGCATCCCCATCAAGGTAATACCGATTCGACCGGGCAAAAGACCAACGCCGCATTCGGCAGTTTGCATCCGGGCGGCGCCCAGTTCGCCTTCGTCGATGGCCACGTGAGCATGATCATGAATCAAATCAACTTCGTAACTTATCAGCGGCTTTCGAGCCGGGCTGATGGGGAAGTGGTAGGAGATTACTAATCATGAATTACACAGCACTGAAAACATGCGCCACCGTATTTGTGTTGGCCGCAGTGGCCCTGACGACGGGATGCGACCTAGGTCCCAAGTTGGTTCCCATTGAAGGACAAGTGACGCTGGACGGCGAACCACTGGCGTATGGCTACGTCCGCGTGATTCCCAACGCAGGACGCCCAGCCTTTGGAGAGATCGACGAACAGGGCCGCTTTAAGCTCATGACCGACGACGCGGAAGGTTGCCCTGTCGGCAGTCACATCGTGGAGGTGGGCTCCACCAAGGCAATTTCGGAAACGGAGCAGAGGCGCTACGCACCTGCCAAGTATGAGTCGGGTATCACGACCGACCTGAAGATTGATGTCAAGGAACCCAAGAAAGACGTCCGGATCGAATTGAAAGGCGATGGCAAGAAGTACCCCTATGAGTTCAAGTCTTAAGCCCGAATAGATCTCGGATTTCGCTGCCTTTTCAAGCTGGGCTGGCCAATCAAGGCCAGCCCTTTTTTATGGAATGAGGCGGGATTGAAATGCCGACCCGACGATGGGGCATTCGACCTGACCGGGGCGATGGGATACAATCGCAAGGTGAAGTCAGTCAGGCTGAGGGCAGTAGGGTTTGCAGGCGATGCCGATCGCCGCGCCCCGGCCGTTTGTGAGGAGTTTGGTTGTGAGTTCGATTTTTGCACTCATCGACGACAAGCACGTCCCGTTGTATCGCATTGTCTGGGTGGCTGATGTGCCGCACTTTTGCGGCAACGACGACTGCTCGTATGAGGGTGATTACGAAGTTCGCCTGGAAGGAGACGAATCCGTATTTGCGTCCCGGCCAGAACGCGACAAAGTCCTGAAAGCGCTCGAACAGTGGGCCGATGGCTTCGAGCGCGGTGGCGGCGGCGGTCAAGATTTTGAATAACCTGGCTTCTGGGTTTAACTTGATTCCACAACAGGGAAGTGCACCATGTCACTCTTCGAAGACTCGCGATTTCAATGGCGCGAAACTTATTTCGTGCTGTTCGACTCCCAGCAGCGGCCCACGCCAGCCGCTGTAAAGCGCGCGCTCGCCGAACTCAAAGCGGGGCTGAATATCACCGAGTCGGTCGATAGTGAAGACGGCTTTTTGGAAGGCATGACCGTGCTGTCGCACATGGATTCATCAGGCATCGACATTACCTACATCGATGGTGACGAGGTCAAAGAGCAACTGGCCGAGCTCAAGAAAGAGTTTCGCGGCCAACAACTGACAGCCGAGGAAAAAGCCAAGTACGACCGGATGATGCTGAGCAATGCTCGCTTCGATGTCTTTCATTTCGAGGAAATGGGCGACTCGTTGGAGGAGGACGAAGGACCGCTGGACCCTGGCACGTTGCTTCTGGTCCTCGCTCGTCTCGCCAAGCTCTGCCACGGCGTGGCACTTGATCCGCAATCGGGCGGATTGTTGTAAAGTCGACTTTCGCGCCGCGAAAAACGACTATGGCGACCACATTCCTAATTGCCGCCGCTTGGCTTCGTCTTGTGCTCGCAGCAGTTGGCGGTTGATCGTCGAAGAATCGCCGGGATACGTGTGCACTCGCGCCAAACCTGCCGCGACGAGCGATTCGCTCAGATGCTCATTTCCCACATAGACATACGCCAAACAGCGGCCATAAGCATCGATGCGCCGTTTGTCGAGTTCCAGCCGCACGTTGCCGGCAGCGACTTTGCCGCGGAGAAAATCGGTTGCTTCGTGACCCCAGGGTTGCGGCGCGACGTCGCGCTTTACGGTTTCCGGAGTGTTCACACCCAACAGGCGAACCTTGCCGACAAATTCTTGGGCCTGGGCATGCGCTGCCTGTCGCACCAACAGCGTATCGCCATCAATCACGGCGAGCACTTCGCAGGGACCGACACGCGCGACAGCAATTGGTTCTGAAAAAGCACCCAGCCGCAACGCTCGATCGTTCGCCGCGCGCAAATAGAGCCAGCCACTCAGCGCAATTACCAGGGTGGCAAAAACAAGCAAACGAATCCGCGGCCAGCGGCGATACCTGCCCCAGATTCGCTGGACGGACGACCGCCGAATTTCCGTACGCATCGCTGCGTGACTTTAATTCTGGCTGAAGTTGAGCGAGACCTTCGTTTCGCGGCCCAGCGGGTTCTGAATGAACTTGCGATGGCAATCGCAGCAGAGGTCGAACGTCTTCTTCTGATAGACGTCGCTGCCAACCGCTTCGCAGATTTCGTCGTCAGCTCGTTCGAGAATCTCTTCGATTTCGAGCAGATGATCGCGGTCGTCGGTCAGTTCGCAGTCGTTGATCGGCTCCATCACTGCTTGCACTTCCAGTCGCACGACATACCGCAGATCCTCCTGCGGATCGAGCACGCGTTTGCACCGATCACACGAGTAGTGACGCATACGAACCACCCCTGAAAGACACCAACCTACGTCGTGCGAGTTGCTGAGACACCCGGACGTGCTCGGCTCACGACGATCTTCATCCTAACGCGACGCGTTGAATTCCGACAAGATGATTCTACCAGAAAGTCCCATTTCGCGAGCATTTCGCGCGCGCAACTTTGACACATCGTGCGGCTTGCGGAAAATATTCTGATAGCAGTCTCCGCGTAGGATGGAGCACTGCTCCGTCCAGAACTCGCGCCAAAACTGAGTTCTAAGTTGATGCCCGCCGCGAAGAAGGAGCACTGCTCGCTCCCACGCGTTCCCTCTTTTCGCTGACTTGACAGCTTGATTAGAATGAAATGCGTTCGACAGCCGGAAGGCAACCGATGCACCTGCAGAGGCAGAACCATGCGGAGGACAACTGCGTGATCGAAGCGGACTCAGACCGAATCTTGAGTTCCAGCGTTTTGGTGCTGAATCGTTTTTATTCGCCGGTGCATGTGGTTTCTGTGCGGCGGGCCTTCATTCTCTTGTATCGCGAGTGCGCCGAGATTATTCATCTCGAGGATGGCCAGTTCAGCAATTATGACTTTGCCGAATGGGTCTCGCTCAGTTCTTTTCGCGCACACGAGAAACAACCGCACGAAGATTGGATCCAAAGCGTGCGATTCGAAGTACAAGTGCCCCGCGTCGTGCGACTGCTGCAGTATGACCGCCCACAACGAAGTGCCTTGCGGTTCAATCGCCGCAACCTGTTCGCCCGCGACGGCCATCGCTGCCAATACTGTGGCCGATCGTTCCCCTCGCACCAGTTGAGCCTCGATCATGTGATGCCCCGCAGCCGCGGCGGTGAGACTAGTTGGCAAAACGTCGTGTGCTCGTGCGTGGGCTGCAATACGAAGAAGGGAAGTCGCACGCCGCAGGAAGCCAACATGCACCTCAAGACGGCGCCGATCGAGCCGAAAGCCAATCCGCTGCTGCTGCAAAAACTGACGAATCCGAAGTATGCTTCCTGGCGAACCTTTCTGCCGCACTTGCTCCCGCACCTTTCCGCCAGCGAAGTGAATTAGTCCTCTCTCATGCAAGACCTTGTCGTTGGCGTAATCACTTGCATCGCGGGGCTCGTGTTTCTGTACGGCGCCGCGACGAACAATCAGTTCTTGCTCGATCTGCACAAAACCCGCTGGGTGATGAACCTGTGGGGCCGAACCGGCGCGCGGGTGTTTGTTGCGATCGTCGGCATCGGCCTGCTCGTGCTCGGCGTCGCCATCATTCGCGGCTGGCGACTCCCACTGCTGGGGAGCTGACGCGGCAGTTTTTCACTTGAGCGACGACAAATACTCAAGCAAATCCGCCACCTGCGCCGCCGTCATTTCGCGCAGCAGCAGATCCGGCATGAGCGATTGCTGCTGCGTGACCGCTTGTTCGATTTCGCGGTTCGGCACCGTCACTTCTTTGCCATCGGCGGTTTTCAATGTCGTCGCGAGAACGGTGCGCTTGACGAGCAAACCAGAAATCACCCGACCGTCGATTGTTTCGATCAACTGCGTGACGTACTGCGGATCGATGGTCTTCGAGGGTTCGAGGATGCTCTCGAGCAACTTCGCCCGGTCGAGCTTCTTGCCGATCTGCGTCAGGTCGGGGCCAAACGATTTTCCTTCGTCGCCGATGCGATGGCAGTTGCGACACTGCACGCCACTCGCCTTGGCAAAGAGCTCGCGACCACGCGCGACATCCCCTTTCAGCGCGAGGATATCGGCCGCGTGAATCGCGGTGCCGAGTCGTTTTTCGCGCTGCTCTTCGGGTAGGAAACGTTCGAACAGATCGCGGATGAGTGGGTCCGGATGAGCGTTGCCGGCGTCGATCAACGACTTTGCCACCGACGGTTGTGAAATCGCCCGCAATGCCAAGCCAGGTGTGCCCAAAGCCGGCACTTCAGGCAGCGGCGTTTTCGATTCATCCTTCGACGGGAGCGAAGCAATCCAATCGTGAACAAGCTTTAAGCCTGCTTCATCCACCACATTCGACCCAAATTGCGGCATCCGGCCGTGTCCCAGCTTTGCCATCCGGTAATACAGCACGCTGCGATAAGGATCGCCCGCAGTCACTACGTGCGCGCCGGGCAAATTAAAGGTGCCTTGCGTCGGCCGGGTGTCGAGCCGTGTCTTATCGAACGGAATTTCATACTGCACATCGAACGACGCTGAACCACCGCCGCCGCGGCGATGACAGTGGGCGCAGTTGATATGTAGATAAGCCCGCACTCGTTCGTCGAGTGTTTTTGACGCATCGCTAATCACTGGATACGCATTGATCGTCTCTGGCAGTGGCTCACCGAAGATTTCTAAACTCGCGAGCTGCGAAAGATTCCGCAGTTGCGGATACCGAAACCCATGAATCGATGCGGCCCGCGTCGTGTGGCACAAGATGCACTCGGTGCGACTCGCGTGATGCCAGGTTTGTTGCCGCTGCCCGCCAGTTGCTTTTTCATCCTTGATGACAAACGCGCGATCAGTGCTCACATCCGGCGCGAGCGTCGCTTCGGTCTGCTCGTCGTTCCAGATATAGTTGTAAGCCTTCCACGTATCGACATCGTAATGCAGCACCTGCGTTTCGACCCGTCGCCGCGATGCCGGTTTGCCGGCTTCCATTTCCAGGTAGATGGTCTTCGCTAATACGCCATCGGTGGGAAACTGAAACTCGCCTTTGATCAAACCAACTTGCACATCGGTTTTCTCATACGTGGTTAAGCGCGCGCCGCCCGGCAGCGCGACATAACGTTTCGCGGTAGTCCCATCGGCCCAAGGTTCTGCATTGATCTGATAAGGAATGACGCCCGCGGCCGGCACATCGTTTTTCAAATCAGCGAACAAACCCGTCTCGCTCAGCTTCGTCGGAAAGTTGGCATTCTGATTCCGCCGCGGATTTTCTTTCAGTCGATGCAACGTGCCGCCATAATCGACGATGAGCACCTCGCCATTTTGATCGAGGCCAAAGCTGACAATCGCAATTGTCGTATCGACCAGCTCTTCTTTCTTCGTCACACCACCGCCAGCCCACTTCACGCCCCAGATTTTCCCCGTGACGTAATCGCCGTAGACATAAGTATCACGCAGTTCTGGCAGCCGATCGGTCTGTGAAAAGTAGCCGCCGGTGATGCTCCGCGCTTCGGTGTGATCATGCTCCACCGTCGGTGGCAGGATCGGCGAGGGGCCGCGGACGCGCTCGCGATGCACAGGCTGCTTCCCTTCCATCAGGCTCCAGCCATAGTTGCCGCCGCGCTCGATGCGATAAATCATCTCCCACAATTCCCAGCCCACATCTCCGACCCAGAGCGAACCGTCGGCCGGGTTGAAACACATCTTCCACGGATTTCGCAAACCATAAGCCCACACCTCGCCGCGAGCCTTCGGCTGACCGACGAAGGGATTGTCGGCCGGGATGCGATAGAGCTTGTTGCCGTCGGTATGATCGACATCGATCCGCAGCACCGACGCGAGCAGATCGCCGATGTCCTGCCCCGTATTATGACCGTCAGCAGGAAAGCTATCGCCGCCGTCGCCGCTCGAAATGTAGAGCATGCCATCCGGCCCAAACTGCAGATGGCAGCCGTTGTGTCCGCCGCCCAGCCAGGTGATCACAATCTGCTCGCTCGCCAGGTCCACCGTCGGCGGATCCGTATCGGTGACTTTGAACCGCGAGATCCGCGTCCCTTGCGGCGTGCGACCGTTGAGCACATACGAGATGTAACAGTAACGCGAATCAGGAAATTTCGGATTGCCAAACTTCGGATGAAAGGCAATTCCATACACGCGGAAGAAAGCGGGATCGAGCTGCGTGACGTCGGCGAACAACTCTGGCTGCAGATGTTCGTCGTTCGGTTTGTTCTCAAACGTGTAGAGCTTTCCCTTTACTTCGATGACGAGCAGCCGATTGGTGCCCGGCACCGCAACCAGCTCGCAAGGCTCCGCGAACGACAGTGAAGGAAACACTCGCTCGGTGACAAACGGCGACGGCGGCTGCGGGCTGCCGGTGATTTTCGAAGTTGTCCAGTTCTTGGTGAGCTTTTCCTGCGCGAGAACAGGTAAAGCTGAGACCATCAGGCAAGCGAGCAGCAGCCAGCGAATCGACATCGCAGAAGACCCAAGGAAGGAAAGGTGGGTGGGCAAGGCGCGACCTAATCTTACTAGACATCGCTAGCGAACGGAACTTTTTCAGATGATTTCCAGCAGCGCCGCCCAAAGCCTCGCACGAAGTTACGGGAATGCGGGCTTCACATTATTCTGTGCGGGCTCTGTTGGAGACGGATTCACGCTTTCCGTTTTGGCCGCCGCGGAATTCGGGGTGGGCCGTTGTTGGTCAAGTTTTGTCCCAATCCAAAACGCGAATACATCAGCCACACGCCGAGCATCAGCAACGGAATCCACCAGAGCAACTTCGGCTGCAACGCAAAGACCACCACCGCGGCGAGCAGCGCGATCAGCAACCACTTGGGAGTCTTGGAAAAAAATGCCGAGAGCTGTGGCATCGCGAGCCACAGCGCACCCATCACGAGGCCGACGCGCAACAGGCCACCGACAGTGCCGGCCATCGCATTGGCGACAGCACCCATGCTGTAAAGAACTGCAGCGCTAACGAGCAGGACCAACGCGATCAGGCCTATTTGGAGGCGTTTCATGCGCGGCACCCGCGCAATCGGGTCACCTCTCCCCGTGGTTTCGGGGCGAGGGAGTTCGTCGGTGCGCCCAATGCCTCAACGAGCAAATTCCTACTTCCCAATCGCATACAACGCCTTATACGTCCGCAAGTAAATGCGGCCGTTCGAAATGGCGGGCGACGAAGCGATCGAGTCGACCATGTCATTCTTCGCAAGAATTTCGAACTGCTTGCCGGCCTTCACCACAGTGACCACGCCTTTGCGGGCACAGAGATAAATCTTGCCGTCGGCATAAACGGGCGACGCGCGATGGCGGTCGGCGGTCGTCCGTTCGTTGTAGTACTCTTCGCCCGTCTTCGCGTCCATGCAAATCAAATTGCCGTTCTCGCGGCAGAGATACACCAAACCATCGACGATCAGCGGCGACGGCACATCGGGTGTTTCTTTCGACCGCTTCCAGAGATAGGCCGATTCCGTTTCGGTCACGTCCCCTTTGCCATCCGACTTCAAGGCATACACGGGGCCATTCTTGGCCGAGGGAACGACGATGATCCCTTCCGCCGCAACGGGCGAAGCCACGAACCGCAGCGTTGGGTTGTAATTGCCCTTGGGATTCAGATCGCCGCAGCGCCACAGTTCGTGGCCATCGTCCAAGCTGTGAGCGGTCACATAATCAGCGCCGTGCGAGACGAGATAACTCTGTTTGCTGTCGCGATACAGAATCGGCGAAGCGTAGGAATGTTCGCATTCGTCCTTGCCGTCGCTGGCGCGGTCGTGCTTCCAAACTTCGTTGCCGGTTGCCGCATCGAGGCAGACGAGCACGGCTTCGCGCGTCTTAGGGTTTCCTTCGCCGTGGATCAATTGCAGATAGAGCTTGCCGCCGTCGAGCACCGGCGTGCTGGTCATGCCGAAAGCGATCTTCAGTTTGCCGTAGCGATCTTGGACGTCGAGTTTCCAAGCTTCCTTACCGTCTTTGGTGAAGCAGCCCAGCACGCCGTTGGCAAAAAACGCCCACACGTGCTTGCCGTCGGTGCAGGGCGAAGGCGAAGCGCTGTTTCCTTCGTCACCGCGAACGTCCTTGTTGCCGGTCGCCAGCGTTTGCTTCCACAGTTCCTTGCCAGCCGTGCTCACGCAGATCAGCACCAGCTTGTCGCCGTCGACGCTCGTTACATAAATGCGGTCGTCAAACACTGCGGGCGTGGAGCCAGCCGGGCCCGGCATGTCGAGTTTCCAAGCCACGCCTGCGGTCGGGCTGAACGTGACCGGCAGGTTCTTTTCGGAACTGAGGCCGTCGAGCTTCGCACCTCGCCACTGCGGCCAATTCTCCGCTTGTGCGCTAGAAAGCAACGAGACCACAAACAAGCAGGCCAGCGAAACCAACGGACAGAGGCGTAGCGACATGGGCTCAAGACCTATGCGAGGAAGGATATGTGCGGCGGGCGGACAGTCAGCAGTATCTGCTATTTCGGTTGATCGGTGGGCCGGTGTCAATGGCTGAGCTGGAAATTCGATTCGAGCTCGCGGGTTGAAAAAGTGAAATAGCGGTCGATTTGCGGTTCGGAGTATCATGCCAGCTGAACGCTTACTTGTCTTTCAACCGAGGAGAACATCATGGGTCTGATCAAAGAGTTTCGCGATTTCGCGATGCGGGGAAATGTCATCGACATGGCCGTGGGCGTGATCATCGGAGCGTCGTTCGGCAAGGTGATCACCTCGCTGGTCGAAAAAGTCATGACGCCGCCCATCAACTACCTCACCACCACCGCGAAAGCAGTGGGGAGCGACCCACTGAAGGTGCCCAAGTTCAGCTGGAATGAATTCGTCGGCAAAATGGACTACGTGGCGTTCGCGGGCGCGATCGTCGACTTTCTGATTGTGGCATTTTGTTTGTTCATGATCATTAAAGCGGTGAACATCGCTAAGAAGCGGTTCGAAGAGAAGAAGCTGGAATCGCCCGCGGAAGCGCCGGCGGATATCAAGCTGCTGACTGAGATTCGAGATTTGCTGGCGAGTCAGCAGACAAAAACGGGGGTTTAAGCGATCACGGCCAGGGCTGATCGGGCGTTTCGTGCGGTGCGCGGGCTTCTTCGAGCAGCGCGACTAATTGAGCAAGTGACTTGGGGTCGAGATGACCCAGTTGCTCGTGGTTGCATTGGCGCACCTGCTCGTCGAGCTTGTCGAGCAATTCCAGGCCCACTGCGGTGATCCCGACTTCAACCACGCGGCGATTTTCCGGGCGGCGTTCGCGCTTGACGAAATTGCGTTCTTCCAGCCGATCGAGCAGCCGCGTCATATCGGGCGCTCGTGAAATCAAACGTGCGCCGAGGGCCAGCGTCGGAATCGTCTCGGGATGAGCAGCCCGCAGCAACCGCAGGGCGTTGTATTGCTGCGGCGACAGATCGTAGTTTTGAAACAGCCGCTCTTCGATGGCCTTCAGCCGGTCGTACGTCCGCCACAAATGGAGGTACGCTTCTTGTTCAGGCGAATCGAAACGTTTGCGAGGGTTTTTGGAGGGGGGCTGCGGCATATACTGAAGGGTACTCAGCCTCGTAGGTTGGAACAAGGTTACCAAGAAAACCTCCCTCGCCCCGGTACTCTGGGGCGAGTGGACCAGAAATGAGAATTGCATTGAGCGGCAAGTGGCATGAACTTTCGATCGGCAATCATCCTGCCGATGTCTTTGAACCCGCGCAGCGAAATCCGCAAGGATTTGTCGTCCTCTATTTGCACGGCGTGCACCTCAACCGGCTGGTCGACAAGCAGCCGTTTATCGAGCAGTTCGAAAAGCATGGCTTGACCGTCGTTTCGCCGTTTACGCAGCGGAGTTGGTGGACCGACATCATCTGCCGCGAGTTCGATCCACAGATCACCGCCCAGCAACATCTGTTGCAAAATGTGCTCCCGTGGATCGCCGAACGCTACAACGCACCCGTCGGGCAATTGTCGCCACCGCGGCCGACGAAAGTGGCTTTGCTCGGAACCAGCATGGGCGGACAAGGCGCGTTGCGGCTGTCTTATAAGTTTCCGAATCTATTTCCGGTCGTCGCCGCCATTTCGCCGGCGATCGACTATTACTTGCGCTACAACGAAGGGGACGAAACGATCCCGCAGATGTACAGCGATCCGGAAGCCGCGCGGCAAGACACCGCGCTGCTGCACATTCACCCGCTCAATTGGCCGCGGCATCAATTCTTCTGCTGCGATCCGGAAGATTTTCGCTGGTGGAACAGCGCCGATCGCTTGCGGATGAAGTTGTACTCGCTGGGGGTGCCGCACGAGTGCGATCTGGAAACCAGCGGCGGCGGCCATGGCTTTGACTATTACAATCGCCAGGCGCCGCGTGCCATCGACTTCCTCGTCGAACGTTTGCAGGCCGAACAGCGGCGGTTGATGTAGCTGCCTGGTGGCGAAGCGCACTGACACTCGCTGCTCACGCGATGCTTATTTCGACGTGACGAGGTCTTTGCAATAACAACGGCGCCGTTTGTGTTGGCGGCGTTCAAACGTTTTCCAAATCAATTGGACTTGGAGGTTCGTTTCGAGTTCGGGATTGGTTTCCGCCACCGGAATGCCATATTTCAAACAGGTGGCTTGGATCTTTTCCAGGATCATCACATGCACGCCCTTGCTGCGCAAATCTTGACGAATGGCGATGATGTAAAAGTCAGCCCGGTCGTTCTTGCGCAGCGCCCGCGACAAATGCCACCAACCCAACGGCCAAAGTTTGCCGCCGGCCTTTTGCAGCGCGCGCGACAGCGAAGGCATGGTCAAGCCAAACGCGACCACTTGGTTCTGCTGGTTAAGAATTGTCGACACAAAGTCGGGATTGACGTAGCTGAAGTACTGATCGGTGTAGAACTCAACTTGCTTCGGCGTCAGTTCGACAAAGCCGTAGAGGTGGCGGTACGACTCGTTGACGAGTTGAAAAATCTGCGGAGCGTAAGGCTTCAACTCGTTGGCGCTCTTCACTTCCAGCTGTCGCAGGCCGTAGCGCTCTTGGACCTTTTTCGAGAACTCCGCGACGCGCGGCGGCATGGCGGTCGAATGAATTTCGTATTCCAGCCAATCGACGCTCTTCTGGTAACCGCAGGCCGCCAGGTGGTCCGCGTAATAAGGATGGTTGTAAATCGTGGCGATGGTGCCGAGTTCGTTGAAACCCTCGATCAGCAACCCTTCCTTATCGAAATCCGAAAAGCCGAGGGGGCCGTGAATGTGTTGCGCGGCGTGCTCGCGGGCCCAGTGTTCGACGGTTTGCAGCAGCCGAGCCGAGACTTGGCGATCGTCGACGAAGTCGATCCAGCCGAAGCGGGCGGTACTGGTGCCGAGCTTGTTGTTTTCGGCGTGATTGATGATGCCGGCGATGCGGCCGACGATTTGGCCGTCACGTTTCGCCAACCAATATTTTCTCAGGCAATGGGCGAACGCCGGGTTCTGATCCAGCGTCAAGAGTTCGTCCCGAAGCAGCGGCGGCACCCAGTAAGGATTGCCCCGATAGAGCTGAAACGGAAACTGCACGAAGTCCCGCAGCGCTCGCGACGTTGTTACTTCGCTGATTTCGACCATGGGAATAAGTGGTGCAACTTCGTGGCCAAAACCAGCCGGACGAGCCGAGATTTTAGCAGCCTGGCAAGTTCTCGAAAGTGGCAGGCTGCGGGTAAACTTGCGTAAGCAATTTGCAACCGACAAAGAAGCGGTGACCAATGAAACAGCTCATTGCCTGGATCATTCTCATGGTGGTGTTGCTCATCAGCGTCGGCGCCGCAATTTCTAGTTACCTGCAATCGAGGCAGCTCGAGCTAGAGCTGGCAGCAGCCCAGACCCGCAGCAAGCATGCCGAAGAATCGGTGCGGAAGTTGACGGACCTGGTGAACCAGCTGCAAAACAATTCGGCGCCGAATGATCAAGTTGATTCGACATCCGAACCGCGGAGTGTATCCACCACCAGCAATTTGCCCTGGGCGATCAGTGACGACGGGCAGTTGCACGTGAAGTTCACTGCCGAGCGCGATCTGAGTCGGCCTGGGCAACCGATGAACTTGCTCTTGGTCGCCAAGAACAATCACAGCCAGGCGATCACGATCGACGCGCCGACGCTCGATCCCTGGGACATCGACCTGAGTCAGGATGGCCAGCGCATTCGCTACCGCGGCCCCGTGCCGAATCCGGCGTTACCACGACCGGTGCCCCTGCAACCTGGCGAACTGGCGACGTTCTCCGCGCAGTTGAACGTGAAAGATTTTCCGGAGCTAGCGAACCAGGGCGCGTTCCAGGTTGAATATACGTATCGCTCGGGATTTCAAAACAACTGGAAGGGAAGAATCGGCCCGCTGACAGCGCGGTGGGTGAATCAGTGAACGAACGTGAGAGGTGAAAGTCGCTTACCTAATGAAAAACCTCAACTTCTAGAGCGATTTCAGGAATGCACTTCCAGAAGTCTGCAGCTTCTCGAGCGATTCTTTGAGCGGACCCAACTTGCTCTTGGCCTGTTCCGGGGTCAGCTTCTCCTGTTTGCTTTCGCCAAGAGTCACTAGCCCTATCTCTTCGTTGTAATGATGAAGTGCTTTATCGTAGTCGCGCACCGCCGACATTAACGCTTCTAACTTTGTGATTTGGTCTTTTGACCAATAGCGATTCACCCACGCCAGATAGACGTATTCCTTTTTTCGTACGGTCGTGATGGCTGCATTATAGTCATTGATTCGCTCTGTCAGGATCTGCTTGGTTGTCCAATTGTTTTCAATGAACTCGGTGCATAAATCGGCTTCAAAAATGTATTGGCTAAAATCCGTGGCAAGTTCCTCTTGCTGTTTTGTGCGAGCGTCGGCGCGATTTAATGCAGACTTTACCGCATCGGTGATGCGGCCCGAGAAGGCGGTCAGTATTGCGATCAAAAACGTGACTACCCAAGTTGCGGTTTGCGTCTTTAGCGAGACGAATATTCCTTCGCCCCATGTCAGGTTACCGAGGTTGGTGGGATCGGCCATAGAGAGCCATCATCGGAAATTAGGATTGTTGAGCAAACAGGCGTGAGAGTAACATCCTGCTTGTGAATGTCAAACATAAATTTCATTCCACCTTGGCAGATGCATTGATAGTAAAAATATTTATGTGTTATCGGAACTCAAGTCCTCGCGCTGCGTCGTCGGGATTCGTGCAAGGGTAATTGTCCCTGTGTCCGCATTTTTGTTCGCCGCTAGAACTGCGGATGCCGGGACTTGTCGCGGCCTGTGAAGGGCTGTTTGGCCAGGCACCCGTTCTGACTGGCGAACGCGGCCCGGTTATGCGAGCTGGCTGCTTCGGCTAAACTAGCTGCATCACCGGGTATTCCCGGCAATTCACGCGTCGTTTGGCGGAGCAACGGCGTGCTTCCGTGTCTTCAGAATGGAGTAATCCGCCGATGGCCAAAGAGTTCATCCAAGTCGTGACGACGACCGCCGACAAGGAATCGGCCGACAAGATTGCGACGAACATTCTCAACCGTCGCCATGGCGCCTGCGTGCAGATCGGCGGCCCGATCGAGAGCAGCTATTGGTGGAACGGCCGCATCGAAACGGCGCGCGAATATACTTGCATCATCAAAACGCTGCGGGAGAAGTTTCCGCAGGTCGAAAAAACCATCCTCGAGTTTCATCCCTACGACTCGCCGGAAATTCTCGCCACGCCCGTCGTGGCCATCACCGCCGACTATGCAGCATGGTTGGTGGAGCAGTTGCAACCACCGAAGAAAGTTTCGGCCAAGGACGACAGCAAATAGTTTGCGAGTAAGCTCACCTGGCAAAAGGCGCGCGGAAGTTTTGGTCTCCCCGCGAGTTCCACACGTGCTCTGGAACTCCCTTGGCTCACGCCGCAGACTTCCTGTTCGGCAGGTGCACGTTTGCGTTAACCGAGGCACAACAGCTCGGTAGCTGTCTCCACACTGTCCCCTTCAATCGCCTGCACGTCATATTTCAAATCCTGCAGCACTTCACAGCAAGCAGCATGTACCGCGGGACCATGCGTCGACAAAAAGAGGATCGGCCGACACGCTTTCAGTGTCTCCATGCCGCCACGGAACACATCGATCTCGGCCCCTTCGACGTCAATCTTCAAATGCGTCGGTTGCAAGCCGCAGTCAGCCACAAACTCGTCCAGCTTGACGGTTTTGACTTGCAACGTCCCTTCCGTCGCCAAGGCGCCCGTGCCGGTGCCGCGACCCATTTTGAAATACGAAATGCCTGCAGTTGCAGCCACCGCCAACTCGTGAATGGCAACATTCTGGCAACCATTGGCCGCGATGTTCGACCGCAAGAAGGCTGCATTGCGCGGCTCTGGCTCAAAGGCCACGACCTGGCCCTGGCGCGCTAGTTTCGCGGCGAGCAATGTGTAGTAGCCAACATTGGCGCCGAGATCGAAGACGATCGAATCCGCCTGTACGTGCTGCTGAAACAGTTCGGTTTGCGCCTTTTCATACGTGCCGCAAATCAGCCGCACGATTTTGCCGCCGCTGGCTGGCAACCACCGCGAGCCGAGCAGACGTCCGGCCAGAATCGGCACTGGAATCTGCTGCCAATACGGAACGCGATACGACACCACCTCGGCGGCATTCGATTCCACCATCGTCGTCGACATGAGCGGTTCTCCAGCAGATTGAGGGTGACTTCCTATTTCTATCGGGCGGGTAGAGCCGGCAGCTTTTGCCGAATGTGCCAGTTTTGTGGGCCGGTTGGCGGCGACCGGCGTGAACCTCCGGCGCTGAGAAACGGACCTGATAGAATGCGAAATGCCCCGCAGAAGGGCCGAATTCGCCCGTTCGTTCTTCCGACTCCCTCCTTAACTAGTTGCCCTGCCGCAACTTGCCAATGTTCCGCGATGTCGTATTACACCCAGCTCGAAACGCAACTCGCGGCCGCCATGCAGCGCGACGTGCACCGCCTGCGCAATCAGCTCCGCGCCGTCCGCCAGGCCGAACAGCAGGGACGGCCCTTCGATCGCAACCTGGCGAAGTTGCAGGGAGAACTCGACCAGTCAATCCAGGAAGCGGAGCGGCGCAAAGCGCTCGTGCCCAAAATTGAATACGACGATGCCTTGCCGGTCGTCGGGCAGCGCGACATCATCGCCAAAGCCATTCAAGAAAATCCGGTCGTCGTTGTCTGCGGCGAAACAGGCAGCGGCAAAAGTACGCAGCTGCCGAAGATCTGTCTGGAGATTGGCCGCGGCGTGCGCGGGCTGATTGGCCACACTCAGCCCCGGCGGATCGCGGCCCGTTCGATTGCTGCCCGCGTCGCCGAAGAACTCGGCGCCAGCGGCAATAAACTGGTCGGCTATAAGATCCGCTTTGCCGATCAAACATCCCCCGACACGCTGCTGAAGGTAATGACCGACGGCGTGCTCCTCGCCGAATCGCAAAGCGATCGCTATCTCGAACAGTACGACACCCTGATCATCGACGAAGCCCACGAGCGGTCGCTGAACATCGATTTTCTGCTCGGCTATCTCCATCGCCTCATCGCCAAGCGGCCGGAGTTCCGGCTGATCATCACGTCGGCCACGCTCGATGCGCAGCGCTTTGCCGAGCACTTCGGCCATGCGGGCGAAAACGGCAAAGTCATTCCCGCGCCGATCATCGAGGTGAGTGGCCGCACCTATCCGGTCGAAACGCTGTACCGACCGCTCGTGCTTGAAGATGACGATATCGAGCTCGATCCCGTGCAAGGCGTGCTTCGCGGCATCGATGAATTGATGCGCCGCGGCAGTGGCGATGTGCTCGTGTTCCTGCCCACGGAGCGCGACATTCTCGAAGTGAGTCACAAACTCCGCGGCCGGCAACAGGCGAGCGGCAACGTCGAAGTGCTGCCGTTGTATGCGCGCCTCTCCACGGCGGAGCAGAACAAAGTTTTTAAGAGCCACAGCGGTCGACGCATCGTGCTCGCGACGAACGTTGCCGAGTCGTCACTCACGGTGCCCGGCATTCGCTATGTCATCGACACCGGCACGGCCCGCGTCAGCCGCTATTCTGCCCGCAGCAAACTGCAGCGGCTCCCCATCGAAGCCATTTCGCAAGCTTCGGCCGATCAACGCAAAGGGCGCTGCGGCCGCGTCGGTCCCGGCGTTTGCATTCGCCTCTACAGCGAAGAAGATTACTTACGCCGCGAGCGTTATACTCCGCCGGAAATTCAGCGGACCAATCTTGCTTCCGTGGTGTTGCAAACACTGGCGCTCGAGCTCGGCCCGATCGAAGACTTTCCGTTTCTCGATCCACCGCGGGCCGAATCGATTCGCGATGGTTACAAAACGCTCTTTGAACTCGGTGCGATCGATCACGAAAAACAACTCACGCCGATCGGGCGACAGCTCGCGCGACTCCCGGCCGATCCACGCATCGGCCGCATCTTGCTTGCCGCGGATCGCGAGGGTTGTCTCGCCGACGTGCTGATCATCGCCGCTGCGCTCGAAACACAGGACCCGCGCGAACGCCCGGCCGATCGTGCCCAGGCCGCCGACGAAGCGCATCGGCAGTTCCAAAACGGGGAGAGCGACTTTCTCTCGTACATCAAGCTCTGGGATTTTTACAATCGACTGAAAGGAGAGCTGACCCGCAATCAACTGCGCAAAGCCTGCTCGCAGAACTTTCTTTCGGAGCTACGCATTCGCGAATGGCACGATGTCCATCGGCAACTGCTCGACATGGTCACGCAGTTCGGCCTGCGTGCCGGTCGCCGGCGCTGGGAAACCGCCGGCGGTGAAGAGATGCCGAAGGATCGCGATGCTTATGATGCGATTCACCGCGCGCTGCTAACGGGCTTGCTGTCGAACATCGCGCTCAAAGGCGAGACGACTGAATACACGGGCGGCGGCAACAACAAGCTGTTTCTCTGGCCGGGCAGCGGCGTGTTTCAGAATCGGCCGAAGTGGATTGTTGCTGCAGACCTCGTCGAGACGACGAAGAACTATGCCCGCACGATTGCCCGTATCGATCCCGGCTGGATCGAACCACTCGCGCAACACCTGGTCAACTATCACTACACCAACCCCGCTTGGGAAAAGCGGGCCGGTTCGACGATGGCCAACGAGCGCGTTTCGCTCTTCGGCTTGACCATCATCCCGCGGCGGCGTGTCCGTTACGGCCCGATCGATCCACTGGCCTCGCGCGAGATGATGATCCGCAGCGGCCTGGTCGAAGGCGAATTCGAAACGCGGGCGCCGTTCTTTCGGCACAATCAACAGGTGCGCGAAGAGCTCGATCATCTCGCCGCGAAAGCACGTCGCCGCGATCTGCTCGTGGAAGACCAACTCGTCGCCGATTTTTACGAAGCTCGCATCCCGCCTGATGCTTACGACCAGCCGCGACTGGAAAAGTGGTTGCGCTCGATTGAAAAAGAAAACCCTCGCGTGCTGCACATGGAGCCCGTGGACCTGTTGGGTCAGCCGCTCGATCCGCCGCGGGCGGAAGAATACCCGGAGAAGCTGGAACTCGATCGGCTGCAGTTGCCTCTGGATTATCACTTCGAACCGGGCGCTGAGAACGACGGCCTCACCGTCAACGTGCCGCGCGAGGCGATCTTTCAGCTCTCGGCGGAACGATTAGGCTGGCTGATTCCCGGCCTGCTGGTGGAAAAAGTCGAGCACTTGATCAAATCGCTTCCCAAACAACAGCGCCGTAATCTCATCCCCGCGCCGGAAGTTGCCCGGCGGGTCGCGAAGCAACTGCACTTTGCGAAGTCGTCGTTCTTGCTCGAAGTGGCGCGGGCCCTTTCGAAAGAAGCCGAAGAGCCGCTCTCTCCGGAGCAATTCGATCTGTCGCGGCTGCCGACGCATCTGGTGCTCAACGTGCGCGTGCTCGACGAACATGGCAAGACGCTCGCCGAAGGGCGTGACCTGGAAGTGCTACGCGAAAAAGTTGGCGCGACGAAATCGGCCGCGGCCGTGCGGGCAGCTGAGAAAAGTCCCTGGCATCGCGACGGGGTGAAGAGTTGGGAATGGGATGTACTGCCGGAGTCGGTCGATTTATCGCGCGGTGGTTTGACCTTCACACGTTTTCCCGCTGTCGTCGACATGCAGGAAACCGTCACGCTGCGACTGTGCGAAACGTTAGCCGAAGCGGAGCAATTGACCTGGGGCGGCATTCGACGCTTGACCGTGCTCGATAAGCCGCGCCGCTATCGCGAACAAATCGAACACCTGCCGAAACTCGCGCAGATGCAGGTGCTCGCAGCGCCGTTGTGCAAAGATCGCACGCTCATCCAGCAGTTGATCGATCTGCTCGCGCAGCGAACGATTGATCTCGCCCGCTCTTCGCCGCGAGCGCCGGAATTCAAACAGGCTGTCCCGCGCTCGCAGGATGATTTCAACAAACTCTTAAAGCTCTCCGCCGATCAGTTGCTGCCTGCGGTACAGGAAGTGACCCGCTTCGCGCTGCCGCTGTTCGAAGCCTATCACCAGGCGCGCTTGGCGCTGGAAGTCCCCCGGCCCGAAACCTGGCGGCCGGCCGTCGACGACATGCGGCAGCAGTTTGTCGAACTGCTGCAGCCCAACTTTCTCGCCGAAACGCCTTGGACCTGGCTGCAACATTTTCCGCGTTATCTCAAAGGGATTTCGCTGCGGCTGCAAAAGATCACCAGCACCGGCCTGCCCCGCGATCGGCAAGCGCTAGCGCAAGTCACGCCGCGAGTCGAAGCCTGGCACACTCGCCGCGAAGTCCATCGCAAGCACCAAGTGTTTGATCCGGAGCTCACGACTTTCCGTTGGCAGCTCGAAGAATTCCGCATCAGCCTGTTCGCGCAAGAGCTCGGCACCAGCCAGGCCGTAAGTGGCCCGCGACTTGAGAAACAATGGGAAAAGGTGAGGTTGACCTAAGTTGTCATTGAATAACGATACAATAGAAACGCGATAGATCTTTGGCAGTTTCGCATGTGCTTTACATTGAACATCGCGGAGTTGTTCCCGACAATCTGCTAAGGGCGTCGATTCCGCCGGAAAGCAAAATGGGTTACGTGGTGAATAATTCTTCGCCCGATTCGCGTGTTTTCCGGGTTTTGCAGCGATTCCGTCGGCGAAAGGCCGTGATTAATTCACCAAACACGATGGAAATCAGGCACCGCAAAACAGCGGTTAAGGGTGGGACAGCATGAACGATGCCGAGCTGCTGACGCGTTTCGAATCGCAGTCCATTGCGCGCAGCGAGTGGACGCATCGCCTGCACGTGCGGATGGCATATCTCTATCTGCAGCAGCATCCCTTCGAAGCAGCGCTCGCCCGCATCCGCCGCGGCATTCAACTTCTCAACGCGGCCAACACGGTCCCCGAAGGTCCGCAGGCAGGCTACAACGAAACCATGACGGTCGCTTGGGCTGTGCTGGTGCAGACAACATTCATCGAGCAGGGCCCGGCTGCGACATCGGACGAGTTCGTCGATAAGCAGCCTCACTTGCTCTGCAGCACGTTGCTGCGACTCTTCTATTCACGCAGCATCTGGACAGAGCAGGATTGCAAGGCGCAGTTTGTGGAACCGGATCTAACGCCCTTGCCGCGGCCCCGCGAATCGCTCCGAAAAGAGCCCCGGACAAAGTAAGCAGAGTCGCTTACTCCGTGCGGGGCTCTTTGTTCTATAATTCTCTCTTTCCACTTAAATCTCTCACCAACCAACTCTCATGCTCGGCGCCACCCTCGACCTTCCCGCTTATCTCGAACGTCTCCAAACCGAAACCGCCCGGCTCGATCAGGCCGCGCTGCGGAAGATGAGCGACCTCATCTATCAGGCCTGGGAGAACGATCGCTTCGTCTACATCTTCGGCAACGGCGGCAGCGGCACCACGGCGTCGCACATGGCCGAGGACCTGGGCAAGAGCACGCTGCGGTCCGAAGACCTCAAGGACGAATCAAAAAAGCGGCTGAAGGTGCTGAGCCTAACCGACAACCTCGGCTGGATCATGGCCGTCGGCAATGATGTGGCGTACGACCAGATCTTTGTGCAACAGCTGATGAACTACGGCCGCGAGGGGGACGTGGTGCTCGCGATTAGCGGCAGCGGCAACAGCCCGAACATTCTCGCCGCCGTCGACTGGGCCAACCGCCACGGCCTGATCACGTACGGCCTCACCGGCTACGGCGGCGGCAAACTGAAAGCGATGCAACAGCACGGCATCCACGTCGACCTGAACGACATGGGCATGGTCGAAAGCCTGCACCTCTGCGTGTTTCACTGGGTGCTGAATGACGTGTTTGCGCGGATCAATGGGGAAGGCAGGTACGCGGGGAAGTGAGAGGCGGAATGCGAGGTGAGGTGTTCCCTCACCCGGCGGACGATCGAATGGTTTGGCAGGCATCGTCGTTTCACACTTCTTCCAGTGCTCGCAGCAAGCGATCGACTTCGCCGACGGTGTTGTAATGCACAAGGCCGACGCGTAGCATGCCCGCCGGTTCGTGGCCCAGCGTTTCGCTCAGTTGCAATGCATAGTAATTTCCATGCCAGGCAAAAATACCTTGGCGGCCGAGTCGCTCGGCGAGTTCCGCACTGCTGTAACGATCGTGCGTCAGCGAGATCGTCGCCACGCGTTGATCGAGCTTCGATGTGTCCGTCAGGCCCCAGACTTTGATCTCCGAAATCTGCGCGAGGCCATGCAGCAATCGCTCGCACAACATCCGCTCGTAGACATCAATCGCGGCATATGCTTCACGCAAGGCAGCGCGGCGGTCGAGCGAATCGTTTCCAGCCACCATGCGTCCGATGTCGGCGAGATATTCAATCGCGGCCAGCACACCGGCAAGACTTTCATGGCTCTGCGTGCCGGTCATCCACTTGCCGGGCAAGGAATCGGGCGCGGGGCGCACTTTGTACGCGGGCAACTTTTCCATCAGCTCTCGTTTGCCCCACAACAGGCCCGTGTGCGGACCAAAGAACTTGTACGCCGAGCAAGCGAGAAAGTCGCAGCCAAAGGCTTGTACGTCGATCAACCGATGCGGCGCGTAATGGACCGCATCGAGAAAGACCAGCGCGCCGGCCTGATGGGCCCAACTGGCAATATCGCGCACCGGATTCACGCCGCCCGTCGCGTTGCTCGCGCAGCCCACGGCGACCAGCTTTGTTTTAGGACCGATCGTCGCGCGGAACTGATCGAGGTTCAGCGTGCAATCGCTGCGGTTGAACTCGATGAACTTGAGCGTGGCGCCGGCGTCTTTCGCGGCCAGAACCCAAGGGGTGACGTTCGCATCGTGATCGAGTCGCGTGACAATCACTTCGTCGCCGGGCTGCCAGGTTTTGGCGAGGGCCCGTGAAAAAGCAAACGTCAACGATGTCATGTTCTGGCCGAACGAAACGGTATCCGGATCGTCGGTTCCCAAAAAATCGGCCGCGCCGCGGTGGACTTCTTCGAGTAACGAATCGCTCTCACGGGCGGTGGGAAACAGCCCCGCGTGATTGGCATTGGTGTGGGCCAGATAGTTGCTGATAGCGTCGATCACGCGCTGCGGGACCTGCGTGCCAGCTGGGCCATCGAGATAAACAGCCGGCGCGTCGCCGATGCGGCGCGAGAGGGCAGGATACTGCCGCCGGCAATGGTCCAAGACTTCGGTGGTGAATTTCATGCCGCGACACTCCGCTCGTAAGTTCGAATGACAAGCGGCTCATTCTAATGTTTTACGACACACCGATTGCGAGTGTTCGCTGACGCAAATTCGATTTCGTTGCGGGATCACCTCTCCCAAGGCTGCTTCATTCTCTTCTTCGGGTTGTTGTATTCTTCAACATAGACCTTGGGCGCGGTGATCGGCGGCAGTTTAGGGACGCGGTTGACCTGCTGCTGGCGACGAATTTCCTGCTGCTTTTTGTGTTCTGCTTCCTGGGCGTTTTGGAAAACGCCCGCCAACTGACTGATGCCGCCGATTAACGCCAATCCGCCCGCGATCAGGCCGGCGGTCCAATTGAACTTCGTCTCTTTCTTCTTCGGCACGCTCGACGAGCGAGTTGGGTTGCGCGTGGCCCCCGATTGGAAAGCGAAGCCGGAGCCTGCTGTCGGCTGTTGATAGTGTTGCTGCGGATAGCCAGGCTGCGACAATTGATGATCGACGGCCGCAAACAAATCGCCCGCCGGAGCATTCGCCGCCGCGAATAGGCCAGGCACTTGCCCAGCCAGCGACCACTGTTGCTGCCCCACCAGGCAAACATGATGGTCAGGCTGCAGCCGCCCTTCAGCGGCCCACTGTTGTAATTGTTCGAAGGGCAACGGCCCATACTGTTGCGAGGCGATGCAACAATACCATTGATTGGTCATTGATTACCTGTAATGCCTGAAATTCAATGTTCCCATACCGGCAGCGTGAGGAGAGCCGAGGTGACCGCACCTACTTCTTCAAGGCCGCATCGATATCCTTGCTGACGCTCAACATCGCCTTCGTCAACTCTTCTAGCTTGCCAGTGTCCGCGGCTTGGAAGAGTTCGTCCACACGGGCGAGTGGCGGCGCAATCTTTTCTTGAAATGCTTTCAGCTCGTCGTCCTTCAGTGTTGCGAGCTTTTCCCGCACGCCCCACAAGCCGTTGCCATAACCGGGCGCATTCACGCTGCCCAGCAACGGCTGCCTTCCGCCGGTGTGCGAAAAAGCAAATCGCAGCCGCAAATGCCGCAGGGCGTAGCCTTCGGCACTGCCGCGGCCGAGTGGCGACGCCATGGCGAGAATGGCAACGGTAACTTTGTCGCCCGCCTTGAGCGGCATGGGCGCGGTGCTCATCCAAAAAGTCGGATGCCGATTGGCGGCCATCTGCATGCCGTCTTTGCTCCACAGGCCCGCGGGCTTGCCGTTGACGTAGGTATAAATCTCCCAAGTGCCCAGGCAGTTGCTCTCGACGCCGCAGTTATATTCCCGCGCCGGCATAGCGAAGCGGCCCAGTTTTTCCGGCGCGACAAAGCTGACGCGATACCAGCCCGCCGCGGCCGGTTGGCCTCGGCCTTTTACTTCATATGGATCCTTCTGCACCGTCATCTGCGACTCATCGGCGTCGAGCGTATACAGCGGCGGTTCGAGCCCCGCGCGAAACTTCACTTCCTTGGCCACGTCGATCGAATCGAGCTCGATCACGCGATTGACGAGTTGCGTGATGTCGTCCGGCGATTGAGCGTGGGCGCCAAAAGGGAGTAGCGACAAGAAAACAACGAAGCTGGTGAGGAGGCGCATAACTTTCTCCGCTGCTGGTTGGATCTAGAAGGTGGGGGAGAGGTGGGCGAAGTAATCGGAATATAGAGGGAGCGTGAGGCTGTCGCAAATTTTTCAACACTTGGCGCGTGGCGCGAGAAATCTATTTCGGTCTCTTAGAATCCGCCAAGAAAAATCTTGAAAAAATAAAAGTATTTTGTACCGTAAAGCGTTAGCAACGGTTTTTGGTGGTCCTGTCACACCATTTTTCTCAGCCAAGTTTATGCAGGACACGAACATGATTGCGCAGCGAATTGGCGGGCGGGCGAGACGCTGGCCGCGGGGTTTTACGCTGGTCGAACTGTTGGTCGTCATCGCCATTATCGGCGTGTTGGTCGCTCTGCTCTTGCCGGCGATTCAAGCGGCCCGCGAAGCAGCGCGGCGGGCGCAGTGCGTCAATCATCTGCGGCAGCTGTCGATTGCAGCGCACAACTATCACGACACGATGGGCTTTTTCCCCTCGGGTTTTCAGCCTCCGACGAACGCCAGTGTTCTCTGCTATTTGCTGCCGTTTTTAGAACAAGGGAATCGGGCGACGACCTTTGACTGGACGCAGGATTTCAACGGCGCGGCGAACGCAGCCGCGCGGGCTCAGGACATCAAGATTTTTCTCTGTCCTTCGGACGGAGCGCCGACGCGGTACACCAGCAATGGCCCAGCCGGGCGAAACAACTACATGCCCAACGTGGGCGATCGTGCGAACTACGCCGAAACCGATAGCGGCAATCGCAAGGCAGCCACCGGCATCTTTTTTCGCCGCTCGCGAATTCGGATGGCCGAAGTGACCGATGGCACCAGCAATACGGCGATGTTTTCGGAATGCGTGCGCGGGCCCGTCGGGACACCCACGGCGGCGCAGGATTTTTATGTCGCGAATCAGGTTGCCTACGGCATCTGGGATGGTTCGGCGGCTCACGATCAGTCGTTGCCGTCGCAATGTAGTACGCCGAGCATGACGACGTTCAACTACCGCGGCGGGCAATTCTATCGCGGCAGCACGATGTTCACCGGCTTTTACAATCACACGCTGAGTCCCAACTACCGCGGCCGCGATTGCATTCGCGAAACAGGTCTCGACAGCGGCCACTTCGCAGCGCGTAGTCTTCATCCCAAGCACGTGAACGTTGCACTCGCCGATGCCTCGGTCCGCACCGTGGCCGATGCGGTTGATATTGTGGCTTGGCGAGCGGCTGGCAGTCGCGGCGGCGGCGAGATCACATCCTTGCCGTAGCGGCGATCACGGCAGGTGCAGGGGAGTGGGCCACCACGGGAGCATCCGCAGATGCTCGATGAAGTAGCACAGAATCGGCACCCCGGCCCATTGCAACATGCGGAGAAACTCCGCGCGAATGCCGACAAGGCGAACGTTCAATTCCGGTGGCGCGGTGTAGAGCGCGAAGTTCGGCAGGAGCCGCGGCACCTGCTGGCAATAGGTGGTGAATCGTTCGCCATGGATCGCTAGCAGGCGGCGTTCTTCGATCGGCACCGTAATCCACAAATAGATCGCGCCCACGACGAACATCGCCAGCAACAGCGTCAAGCTTTGCAAAAAGATCGCGACTGAAAACGCAATCAATAAGGTGCCGAGATAGAGCGGATTGCGGCACATCGAGTAAGGACCTTGCGTGATCAGCTCGCCCATCTTGCGACCGCCGATAAATAATGTCGCCCACCAGCGCAGACTCGCGCCGGCGATGAAGATCATCCAGGCAGCCACCTCCACGGCGTATTCCTGCAAACCTTCATAGCCAAAATGTGGCTGAGAAAAGAGTGCGGCAATGGCTACCGGAGCCAGCAGCACGAGGGCAATCCATGCCCGCGAGCGGGCAACAAAATCCTGGGTGGGTGAAATCGTTCGGTGCATCGCAGTTCTTTTCAGCAGTTCCGTTGCGTCGTGCGTTCTGTCACTCGTTAGAACACGAATCATCGTCTTTTGTAAATGTGCAGAACTCGCTTGGCGTGCGAGATGAGCAGTTTGTAATGCTGCGACGTTGAAACGAACTCGCGGGACGCACGTTAGTGATAGGTGGTCTCAGCAAACGCGGTTTGCCAGCGTGCTGTCTCCGCCAACCTGGGAATAAGTTCCGTGGTTGTCGCCGAAAAGGAATCGCGGATTGCGGGAATAATTGTTGATCGTTGCGGCTCGAAGTGTTGCCTGTGACTTTTCCGACTTGGTGCTTTCGCACCTATTGAGCGTGTGTTTCCAAGCCGCTCTTTTCTTCTCTCCTTCGGAGTGCTGCCGATGGTTCGCGCATGCGGTCTGTTTGCGTTGCTGTTTGGTGCTTTTCTTTTGGCAGGTTGCGGCGATGAAGGGCCGCACGGAGCGCCCATCGCCGCGCGTGCTCACCCGCAAGAGGCCGTCGAAGAACTTCGTAGGGAGCAGTTCGATACGACGCCATCGGCTCCGGCTGCCATGCCGGCTGCGCCCGCGCCGGCTGATCCGTTGAGCGCGCCTCCGCCGACGGCTGAATACGACGCAGTTGCGGCCCAACTGTCGATTCGCCAATTCGCCGGCCATTCCGCGACGGGCCCTCGCTACGACGACTTGCGTGACCGCCCCGCGGCAGGTCAAGGTCACGGGGTTGGCGGCGACAAATTCGCGCACCTTCCCGAGAACGATTTTCAAGCCGTGAAGGCCGCGCCGCTGTCGACTTTCTCGATCGATGTCGATACGGCCAGTTATGCGAAGACCCGTTCGTTCCTGCTTGAGCACCGCATGTTGCCACCGGCCGATGCGGTGCGCATTGAGGATCTAGTGAACTACTTTGACTATGACTACGCTGGCCCGACCGATGAGCACCCGTTCGCCGTGCATCTCGAAACGGCAGAATGCCCCTGGCAGCCGAAGCATCGGCTCGTGCGTTGTGCGCTGCAGGGCAAAAAGCTCGGCGGCAATCGGCCTGTTTCGAACCTGGTCTTTTTGATCGACGTATCCGGCTCGATGAATCAGCCCAACAAGCTGCCGCTCGTGCAGCGGTCGCTTACGCAGCTCGTGCGACAGCTGGGCGAGAACGATCGCGTTTCGATCGTCGTGTATGCCGGCGCTGCGGGACTCGTCCTGCCGCCCACCAGCGGTGTGGAGCAAGCGAAGATTATCGCCGCGATCGAAAACCTTCGCGCCGGCGGTTCCACCAACGGTGGCCAGGGGATTCAACTCTCTTATCAATTGGCCCAGGAGAATTTTCTGAAAGGTGGCACGAACCGCGTCATTCTCTGCAGCGATGGCGACTTCAATGTGGGCGTCACCAGCACCGGCGATTTGATTCGCATGGCGAAGGAGAAAGCTGATCTTGGCATCTATCTCAGCGTGCTCGGGTTCGGCGTGGGCAATCACAACGATGCCATGATGGAGGAACTGTCGAACAAAGCCAACGGCAACTACGCCTTCATCGATAGTGACGCTGAAGCGCGCAAGGTGTTTGTCGAACAGATGGAAGGGACGCTGGTCACCATCGCCAAGGATGTGAAGATTCAGGTCGAGTTCAATCCGGCGCAAGTCGCTGCCTATCGTTTGATCGGTTACGAAAACCGCAAGCTCGCTAATCGCGACTTTAACGATGACAAGAAAGACGCCGGCGACATCGGGGCGGGTCATCGCGTCACCGCGCTGTATGAACTGATTCCGGTCGGCGTCGACAGCGATTTCACGAAGCCGGCCGTTGATCCGCTGAAGTATCAAGGTGTTGGCGAAGAACCAGCCAAGAAAGAAGAACTAACCGACGCAGCCCGCAGCGGCGAGTTGCTCACCTTGAAGCTTCGCTATCAACCACCAGCTGGCGGCGAAAGCACGCTGATGACCATCCCGGTGAAAGACAGCGATCATCGTTTTGCCGCGGCGACTCCGGAGTTTCAATTTGCGTCTGCTGTCGCTTCGTTCGGCATGTTGCTGCGAGGTTCGAAGTATAAAGGGAACACCAGCTACGCAGCAGTTCTCGAAACGGCGAACGCCGCCAAGGGCGCCGACAAGCATGGCCTGCGTCTTCAATTTATGGAAATGGTTGCCGTCGCCAAGACGCTGACCGACCCCAAAGACCCCAAAGAAGCGCCCGGCGTTGCGCCCGCTGTGATCCCGCCAGCGACAGGCGCGTGGATCAGCCCGCCGCCGCCAACGGAGGTCGCCAACCCGCAGCCACCGATGCGCTGCGGCACGCCCGATCCGCCGGCCTTTTCGTTCGTCTCTTACTTCCAGATGGAACCGCCGACGTTGATTTTCGTCGTCGGTGTTTCGATCGGCGTGGTGCTGGCTTTGATCGTGACTCTGTTCGCCCTCGGCATTCATAGCCTGCGGAGCGTCTGGCTGGCAAATCCATTGCCGCCGGCGAAAGTTGCTTGTCATAATCCGCAACGTTAGCAAGGGAATGCCGCGCGAGGACTATCCGCCGGCAACCGTGCGGTAGCACGCTGCGCGTGCGAACACGAACCCATCAAAAAACCTTGATTCTTTCTGCCGCTCTGCTATGATCGCCGCCAGCGGGCGTATTGGAACGCTCGGCCTTCCCTCTTTCACCCCTTCGCTTTGCGAGCAGCCAGCAATCATGTAGCCACTCGCACGCGCCGGAGATCTCGCCATGCTCAAGCTTCGTTTTGGCAATCGCAGTGGATATTGTGACGGCGTTTCCCGCCGGAGTTTTTTGCAACTCGGGGCGCTGACGATGGGCGGGCTGACGCTCGGCCAGCTGTATCAAGCCGAAGCGGCTGCGGGCCTGGGATCCTCGAACAAAGCTATTATCAATGTGCATCTCAGCGGCGGTCCCTCCCATCAGGACATGTTCGATCTGAAGCCGGAAGCAGCGGCCGAGTTCCGGGGCGAGTTCCGCCCGATCAGCACGAACGTGCCGGGCATGGATATCTGCGAACACTTCCCGCTGCTCGCCACGATGGCCGATAAGTTCGCGGTCATTCGTTCGCTCGTCGGTTCAACCGGCGCGCACAGCAACTATCAAACGCACTCGGCCTACGATCAGCGCGACCTGCGCAATGCGGGCGGTCGGCCGGCGATGGGAAGCGTGGTTTCGAAAATCTTCGGCGCGAACGAGAACGGCGCTCCGGCCTTTATTTCATACAGCGGTGGCGATCCCGGTTATCTCGGCGCCGTTCACAAAGCCTTTGAACCGATGGGAGGCAGCCTCCGTTTGAATGACAAATTGACGAGCGATCGGCTCGACGAACGGACCAACTTGCTCAACCAACTCGATTCGATCCGCCGCGATATGGATACCAGCGGCAAAATGGCCGCTCTCGATTCGTTCACGCAGCGAGCCGTCAACGTCGTCACGTCGGGTGCTGTTGCCGATGCCCTTGATTCGAACAAGCAGAGCGCCAGCGATCGCGAGCGCTACGGCAAGGAAGGCACTTCGTTCCTGCGTGCTCGCCGCCTGGTCGAAGCCGGCGTGCGCGTCGTCACGATGACCTGGGGCGGCTGGGATACGCACAGCGGCAACTTCACGTCGCTGAAAAAGCAGCTGCCCAACATGGATCGGGGCCTCAGCGCCCTGATCAACGACCTGCACGATCGTAGCATGGACAAAGACGTCACGGTCATCGTCTGGGGCGAATTCGGCCGCACGCCGCGGGTGAATATGAGCGCCGGCCGCGACCACTGGCCACAAGTGATGCAAGCCTTCGTCGCCGGCGGCGGCATGCGTCTGGGCCAGGTGATCGGCAGCACGACGAAGAACGCCGAATACGCCAAGGACCGCCCGGTTCATTTCCACGAAGTGTTCGCCACGCTCTATCGCAACCTGGGCATCGACGTGAAGACTGCCCAGCTCATCGACACCGCCGGCCGCCCGCAGTACCTGGTCGACAAACGCGATGTGATCAGCGAGTTGGTGTAGGACGTGTAGCACGAACCCCTAGGTTCGTACGAGCTCTTCTCAGGGCGATCGACTACGAAAACCCGCCGGCTCTCCGGCGGGCGGCAAGCCGAGCATGCGGTAGCCGCGGCGATCGGTACCGATCGGGCCTTTTGGCTTCAGCGGCGTCTTGGACTCTTGGATTTGCTTGCGGAGCGCTTTCACCGTCTTGATACTTTCCGCGAGCGCGGCCACAACCCGCTCAGAGTCGGCATCGTAGTTCTTCACCAGCAAATCGGGCTCGGTCCCCAGCAATTGCGCGTGCGCGCTATCAATGGCCTGCAGGTTGCAGTTCCCAAAGCTCGCCATCTGCCGAGTCCTCTGGGAAGATGTTCTTCGTAAGCTTCCAAATGACTGCGGACAATCAATCCGCACATCCAACCGACGCTGATGTTGGAATCGGTTGCGGAGCCAGCCAGCGTCGCACTGTAACGTTCGTCCAGCAGTTGGGCCGTTAGTTGTGGAAACGCTGTTTCACCTTCTGCGAGCAAGGCTTGATACGCAGCGAAGACTTTCGCTTGAGCCGGTTTATCATAGTTAGCTGGAAACCGAGTCTTGACGGGATCTACTGCCGGCGGCAGGTTCGGCGACGCCAACGCTTTCACCAGCGCCGCGATTCGATTGACCTCTTCTGCGCAGACCTCGGCCGTAAACACCAGGCAAACCGCCATGGCGACAACTCGAAACAAGTAAAGTGCGTTGGACATCGCTCAGTCTTCGCAAGAGGTTGTCGTGATCGCTGGATAGGATTATACGGTTGCGGCGCGTAAACTGAGGCCATCAGCTCGAAATCATCCGGAGCGGTCACGATGTCTGCCAAGTTTCCTGTCCTCTGTGTAATGATGTCCGTTTACTGTCTCTCGGCGGTCGCTCAAGAACAGCAGCCCGCGCCCGGCAGCATCAAAGACCTCATCCAGCCGCCGCCCCTCACCGAATACAAAGGGCGCAAGATTGCCCAGACGATGCATTACCTGGGCGCCGAATGGCTGGTGCGCGACAACCGCGAGCAGGAAGAACGCTGTTCGCTGATGCTGACGAATCTCGGCGTCAAACGGGGCATGAACATCTGCGACATGGGCTGCGGCAACGGCTTTTATACACTGCAGCTCGCCAAGATGGTCGGCGACAAAGGCCACTTATACGCTGTCGACATTCAGCCCGAGATGCTGAAGTTTTTGAACGAGCGGGCCGACAAGCAGGGCGTGAGAAATGTCTCGCCGATCCTCGGCACGTTCACCAATCCGCGGCTGCCTGCCGGCAAGATCGACCTGATCCTCTGCGTCGACGTCTATCACGAGTTCTCGCATCCCGAGCAAATGCTCAGCGCGATGCGCGATTCACTTTCGCCGGAGGGAGTTGTCGCGCTCGTCGAGTATCGCGCCGAAGACGCGAACGTGCCGATCAAGCCCGAGCACAAAATGACGAAGGAACAGATCCTGAAAGAGTATCCCGCCAACGGTTTCAAGCTCGTCAAAGAATTCGACGGCCTTCCTTGGCAGCATCTGATGTTCTTCGCGCGGGATGAGAAGTGGACGCCGGCAAAAGAATAAGCGTGCGAAGCACGCACGTAGCCCGACGCGTCAGCGAGGAAGCAGCGGGTACCAACGCTGCATTGCAGCGCGACCCTGGTTGCGTCGCTGGCTGAACGCCAGCGACGTACATTTCGCGGAGCGAAATGGCGACTATCTGCTTAGTGCTTCATTGGCTGATAGCGGGCGCTACCAAAGCCCAGCATCGGCACAAAGATGAACGGCAGCAGGATGATGCCGATCGCATAGCCGGTGTCCTTGCCGAAGTTCTTCGCAACGTTCACCCAGATCATGATGATGGCGACGATGTTCACGCACGGCACGAGCGTGAGAATGAACCACATGATGTCCATGCCGGCGATTTCGGTCAGGATGTACGCGTTGTAAATCGGTACGATCGAAGCCCAGCCTGGCTTGCCGGCCTTTTCGAACAGCTTCCACATGCCGACGATCATGGCGATGATCGGGATCAAATAAAGGCACATGCAAACCAAGCCCATGATGCCGCCGGCCGCAGCACCAGCCGCTCCGGCGGGGTTCGGGCCGTTCGGATCAAAGTTGAATTCCGGCGGTGGTTGATAGGCCAGGAGCAGGAGATTCGAAAACATACCGCGTTCCCTCGTGAAAGTGAAACTCGCCCAATGGGGGCAACAATTGAAAAGACAACAGTGAAGGTAGCGCTTCTGGAAAGGCGGCGATGTGCTCGTGAAAGCGGCCCCTCGCGAGCGGTATTGTACTCGCGGCAACCCGCGTTGCTACAGCATGTTGAAAAAATCCCGCCAGGTTCAGGAGTTGGGTTCAGGAGTCGGGATTCAGGGATCGGCTTCTTCAACCTGAACCCCGACTCCCGTCCCCCGTCCCTCGACTCCCGCTATAATGTTACGCACCGTCCCGATCCCTCGACGACCGATTCAAGAGATAAGCAAAGCAATGGCCACTCAACTCCAAGCCGCCCGCGCTGGTGAAATCACCCCTCAGATGGAATTTGTCGCCCAGCGCGAACAACTCACCCCCGAAAAGGTCCGCGAAGAGGTCGCCGCCGGCCGCATGGTCATTCCCGCCAACAAGGTGCACATCGCCGGCCGCCTCGAGCCCATGGCCATCGGCATCGCGGCCCGCTGCAAGATCAACGCCAACATCGGCAACAGCGCCGTCACCAGCCGCGTGCAGGACGAGCTCGAAAAGCTCCACACGGCCGTCCACTTCGGCGCCGACACCGTGATGGACCTCTCCACCGGCAAGGACATCGACAACATCCGTGCGGAGATCATCAAGCACAGCCCCGTGCCGATCGGCACCGTGCCGATTTATCAAATGCTCGAAGAGCTCGGCGGCAACATCGAGGATATGCGGCCGCAGCATTTCCTCGACATGGTCGAACACCAGGCCAAGCAGGGGGTCGACTACATGACCGTCCACTGCGGCGTGCTGATGGAACACCTGCCCCTCACCATGGGTCGCATCACCGGCATCGTCAGCCGCGGCGGCTCGCTCATCGCCAAGTGGATGATGGCCCATCGCAAGCAGAACCCGCTGTACGAACACTTCGGCGACCTGTGCGACATCATGCGCGAGTACGACGTCACCTGGAGCCTCGGCGACGGCCTTCGCCCTGGCAGCCTCGCCGACGCCAGCGACAAAGCCCAATTCGCCGAGCTCGAAGTCCTCGGCCGCTGCACACAAATGGGCTGGGACAAGGGAACGCAAGTCATGGTCGAAGGCCCCGGCCACGTGCCGATGGACCAGATTGCCATGAACATTGAGAAGCAGATCGAAATCTGTAAGGGTGCGCCGTTCTACGTCCTCGGACCACTCGTCACCGATATCGCTCCCGGCTACGACCACATCACGTCGGCCATCGGCGCTGCCCTCGCCGGCTGGAGCGGCGCGGCGATGCTCTGCTACGTCACGCCCAAGGAACACCTAGGCCTGCCGAACAAGGAAGACGTCAAGCAAGGCGTGATCGCGTACAAGATCGCCGCCCACGCCGCCGACGTCGCCCGCCACCGCCCCGGCAGCCGCGACCGCGACGACGCCCTCAGCCGCGCCCGCTTCGCCTTCGACTGGAACGAACAATTCCGCCTCTCCCTCGACCCCGAAACGGCCCGCGCCTACCACGACGAAACCCTCCCCCAGGACACGTTCAAATCCGCCCACTTCTGCAGCATGTGCGGCCCGAAGTACTGCTCGATGAAGATCACGGAAGATATCCGGAAGATGGCCGTCGCCGGCGACCAGAGCGTGAAGGAAGACACGGCGGGGGAAAGCTTGCTGACGTTGAATGCAGGGTCGTAAGGTTTACGGGCAAATTCTACAAAACAAACGTGGCTCCTTTCTCGCTGGCCGTTGCGATTTATGGGCAAAACGCGCAAATCTGACGAACTTGCTCAACTTAACAAGATCAAGTCGCTGGCACTGGAGGCCATCTTCTCTGACGACACGATTTTAGAGAACCTTGTTTTAAAAGGTGGTAATGCACTTGATATAGGGCTCGGAATTTCGACTAGAGCATCAATCGACCTCGATTTCTCAATGGCAGATGATTTCGAGTCGGCAGGTCAATTCAGCGAAAGAATTCGGCGGGCACTGGTCGATCATTTTGGTCGAAATAAATTTGTCGTATTTGACTTTTCCTTTCTGAGCGTTCCCCGGGGCTTAGAGAATGACCCGGTCTTGGTAGAGTTCTGGGGTGGCTATCGAGTTGAATTTAAAGTGATAAGCCAGCAGGACTATGACAAGCTTAATGGCGAGCTTGGGAAAATTAGACAGCAGTCGGCCCCTATAATCCCAGGAGGAGGAAAGACATTTCAAATTGACATCAGCAAACACGAATATAGCAAATCAAAAAAGATCATTTTGTTAAATGGCTTAAATGTCGCGATTTACACACCCGCGGCGATCGTCGCAGAGAAAGTACGTGCCATCTGTCAACAGATGGTAGAATACGAGAAGATTGTAAAAAGGGGACGGCTGGGAACCGCTCGTGCTCGCGATTTCATGGACATTTTTGTCGTATGCTCGCATTCCGTAGTTGGGCCCGAGGTAGACTTTGCCTCTGTAGAATTTCACTCATTGATCAAGAACGTTTTTGCAGCAAAGCGAGTTCCACTGCACCTGATCGGCCAGATTCAAGGTACACACGACATGCACGCTCCGGACTTTCAGTCAGTCCTTGCTACGATAAAGACGGGCGTGAAACTTCCATCTCAAGACTTTGAAACATATTTCAGTTTTGTTGTACAACAGTGCGATAAACTAAAGCCCTTGTGGGACAAATAGCCGCCATCGCTCGATGTATTCGGGACTTTTTATTCCATAGTCTAGGTAGAAATCAAAATCCCTGCTGAAGGCGCGAATCAGTTCAATCTGACCCTCTCGGTATCCAGCTCTTTCCATGTAAAAGCCAATTGCTTGATGGAATGGATATGTGTAGTTGATTTTCATCAGATAAGACGCAAGTCGATTGACCGACACTTTGTTGCTGGCTGCTTTGAATGCAGCCAAAACCTGGTGAACACCTCCACTATAGATGGGGCGAACAACAGCATCGATTAGCGTGCGTTCAACGTCGGTGACTCGTATACTCGCCTTTCCTTCCGGGGACACTTGTTGGCGCACTCCCAGACAGTCTGTGTTACCGCCATTAAGCATGCAAACGGACCGTTCTCCGAGCGGAGCCACACGGGCCGATAGCCGGCACTTGCCGCGAAAGACACGATTAATTGATTCTTGCACCAGTTTGCCACCGCCCGGGCGCACAGCCTGCTCAACATTAAAATAGAAAACTTTTGGGACTTGGTCAGTAAGTCCATTCAGATATATCGCTGTGTAGTGACTGAAATAGCCGTTTTCGTTGATTGACTGAACGATTTCGTAGTCAGTGGCTTTACGCCATATTAATCGAGTAACTGGCCGACTTTCAAATTTCAGTTTCTCGGGCTTCAGGTTGGAGTTTTCTCGTAGCAGTTCGATGAACTGAAGCGTTCCTATTTTTCCAATTCGCCAGTGGTCCCGATGGAGGTTTAAGATCTCTGCTACGGAGTCTGTGGTCAGAACAGGCGATGGTAGAGCATCGAAAGCGGCCTCAATGTCCTTACGGGCAACCGAAAACCGCGATTTGTACGACGTTGCCATCTAGCGAATCCTCGAGCAGGCAGTGTTTTCATCGTTGGAGCAGACAGGAAGTATATATACTTCCTGTCTGCATGAACAAGGAGCGTCGTTAAACGGAGTTCGATTGTTGCTGCAACTCGTTGCACGGCAATCGGTTACGAACATTCTGCTTTGTGACCCAAACATATTCTTGCCCAGTTTACACGGGAAGCAATTCATCGATTATATCGGTGCGTTGCAGTATATATACTGCAACGCACTGGAATCCAGCTTTGTTTTCGATGGATTGGAGCTGATCTTCGGGATCCCCTGTTTTGACGCAATGCTTTCCAGTGGAAACACTTACACCAAACGAATGGAGACGCCAGGCGATTCCCCTGCACGGTGGGTTTCTGTTGGGCGCAGTAAAATGCCGTAAATCGTTACTGAGTAAGACTTTTGTGAAGAAACTCGGATTCGGACGTATTGAATCGCTTTGCAGTATATATACTGCAAAGCGACGCATTGGCTGGTTTCCCTGGGTGGCACGGCGCGGTGGCATGCGTGGTCATTCGCCATTTCTGGGTGGCATGGGTTCTACCCATGTCTGATGGCAATTCTCATGTGACGTCGTGTGCCAGTTTTGGGTGGAGCTCAAACCGTTCTGAGGTACGCCGCGCTGCTGTTGCTGGTGAAATCGAGTTGAGTTTTGCCTTGGCTGACGAGGGACCTTACCTCAGAAGACCAAGGAGGACATGGGTAGAACCCATGCCACCCAGGAAGTTGCTTGCAGCAGCCGAGAGCGATGGGCACAATCTGTGGGCATGGGCGAGCAGAAGTATAAGACCGTCAAGCATTATCACGAGCCTGGTGATTTGCATGAGTTGACGTTTTCTTGTTATCGCCGCATCACGCTGCTGACGAATACTTTGATTTGCGGCAGGGTGGCTGTGTTTTCGCGATAGCGATAGCACGGCTGAAGTGCGAGTTAAAGTCGTTTGGCAGATGGTTCTGACGAGCGCGAGTCGACTTCGCCTCGCGCGTGGGTCCCGTGGAGGGCGAACCCCATTCCCGACGAAATTCGAGAGTGGTTGGTCGAGGTCGAGGCAGAAGCCCTAGCGGCTGTACGACGAGGAATTATTGTGCGTATTGAGTAAAAATGAAATTTACCGTCACAATTCACGAAGTCACCTTTTCGCTTAGTTGCCACGAAGCCTTGAAAGCTCAGGCAAACTGGGTGCTTGAGCTGATGCGAACAATCGGCTCAGCCAAGGTAGGTCAGGTCGGTACTCCGCCCTGACCCAATGTGGGTCGAACCTTGTTGAGCGTTGGAAATGTAATCGCGGGTCGCGATAGTCAGGTACGGCACCGGATCTGCGGAAAATTGTTGGCGACGCGGGTGAAGGGTTTTACAATTTGGCGGAACCGGTTTTCTTTTTTCGATCCGCGAACCTGCCATGTCGGATTATCGCCGCTACTTTGTGCCGGGTGGGACGTTTTTCTTCACGCTCGTGACGGAGAGGCGGGCGCGATTGTTTGCCAATGAAGTGGCGCGAGATTTATTAGGCGAGGCAATTCGCAAGTGTCAGAAAGATCATCCCTTTACCGTGATTGCGATGGTCCTGTTGCCGGATCATTTGCATGCGCTGTGGGAATTGCCTGCGGGCGATGATGACTATTCCACGCGTTGGAAGGTGATCAAAAGCAAGTTCACGCGCGATTGGCTGGCCCAGGGAGGGCGGGAGCAGCCGCGACGGAAGTCACGGGTTCGTGAGAAACGGCGCGGCATTTGGCAGCGGCGGTTTTGGGAGCGCACGATTCGCGATGTCGAGGATTTAGAAAGCCATTTTGATTACGTCCACTACAACCCGGTGAAACACGGATACGTGAAGCGGCCGCGCGATTGGGGTGCGTCAACGTTTCAGCGGTGGGTTGAGGCAGGGCATGACGATCTCAATTGGGGCGCGGGGTACGTGTGTCCTGCGTTGCCGGGGGATGCGGGGGAGTGAATGGATGTTGCAGATCGGTCAGGGCGGAGTACCGACCTGACCTACAAGACTTTGACCAGAGTTGTCAACCTAGTCGTGTCTATTCACTCACGGATCATTGACAATTTGGTGGTTAGATACCAACGAGAAGGTTTGCGAAATCGACGTAAGTTCGCGAACCGTGAAAAAACCACGTGTTGAATAATTTAACGCTGTTAAGTGCGCCATTTGCCTGTTTGGCGCTATTTTTGATCTTGTTCAGACCCGATTAATTCACCAAACAGGATGGTTTCGCAGTCTCGCGCGTTAGCGACTTACGTCGAATGGTCCAGCAACTGACCCCTTACCGGACGTGTGCTGCCCGACGTTCTTTAGTACTTGCCGCGCCGTGCGCTCGTCGCTGAATTACATCCACGCGAATCCCTGGAAGCGCAAACTCGTGCAATCGATTACCGACTGGCGCTGGTCGAGCGCGAGATACTGCGTGTCGGGTGGCGTGAAGATCGCCCCACAACTTCTAGGACAGGAAAGGCCATGCCAGCAACACCCCACCTGCAATCGAAATCGCGGCGCCGGATGCGCGAAGCAACGTGATGAAGCGTGCTTGCCGCATCAGCAGCAAACCAGTGCCAATGCCAATCGCGTGCAACGCAAACGTTGCAACGACAAAACCGCAGCTATAGAGCAACGGCGAGGCCAACCGCGGCAATTCAGCGCCGTGAGCATGGCCGTGCAACATGCCGAAACAGCCGACGATGATCGCAGCGGCGAGCAGCGGATACTTCATGCCGACAGCGAGCGCCACACCGAGTACCATCACCGAAATAGCGATGAAGATCTCATTCGCTGGTAGCGGGTAGCCAGCCATTCCGGCAGCACCGCCGAACACCATCAAGCCGAGAAACGCAGCGGGCAGTGCCCATAGCGCTCGGCCACCCAGTTGTGCGGCGAGCAAACCCACGGCCACCATCGCCAGCAAGTGATCGAGGCCGAAGAGTGGATGAAACAAGCCAGCGGCGAATGCGTTTTGAACGCCCGGGCCATGAACATGACCCGGATGGGCCGCAGCTGTGGACGCAAACACAGCGGACAAAGCGAGTACGGTCAGTGCGGTGCGAAATTTCATCTCTGCCTCTGCAGCTTCGAGTTTTCACGATGATTTGTTCACCACAGGATAACGCTTTTTCAGCGCGCTCGCATCATCACCACTTTCGGAGTTTAGGGCGGAGCACTGCTCCGTCCTACGAGGAATGCGAACCGACTTTAGTGTCACCTACCCACCAAACAACGCATCGTTCCCAAAGTCATCCAGCCGATCGTACGTGTAGAAATCCTTGGCGATCTGGCGGGCGACAATGTCGACGAACATGATCTTGAAGTTCTCTTCGCTTTCGCCGATTGGCCGCGGGCCTGTTTCCGGATATATGATCGGCGTGATCGGCGTCGAATAGACAATCTTGCCGCCTTGCTTCAGGTCGAAGACTTTCACTGACACGCGCGAGCGGCCCCGCAGCAGCGTTTGTCCCTCGTGGGTGCTGAACTGGTCGACCTCGATGCCGACGACCATGTCGGCCTTCACGCCGCGCCCCACTTCCTTGAAGTCGCTGACGTTCTCACTCTGCTCATCCATCCAGTCGAGCACTTTTTGATGCGGCACGACGTCGATCTTTTCGCCGTTCATGGTCAGCATCGTCCCCACGCGGCGGGCGATCGCATCACCCTCGCCACCTTGGCCCGCGACGTTGCCGTCGAAGCAAACGACGGCGACCTTTTTCCCTTTCAGCCCGGGAAATTTCACCGCGACCGGGTTCCCTTTGGCCCAATACAACATGTGGGCGGCCAGGCCGCAGCCCGTTTGCGATAGCAAGAACGCCCCGACAGCTAGCAGCAGCAGGCGGCGGTGAAAAGTCAGCGCGATCACAGTCGACGACGAACAATACATCGGCAATCCCTTGCAGATGAGACAGACCAAGCGCGCAGGCCAAGAAACTGGCCCCCACTGGTCTCGGGGCGGGATCATGCAGAAAACCGGCAATTCTTGCCAGAGCAATTTCTGCCGAGAATCGGCCGAAAATTATCGGGCAGCCCGACCGCGCAAGTTGGTAGATCTCTCGAATGCCGCTGCGAAACCCGGATCGCGTGTGCGCCATCGTTCCTTTGCCCCGCCATGACTTTCTGCTGCCAACTGGTTGCTGAATGTGCCCGGTCGTCAGTAGTGGAGAGAAGTTATATTTTGCCCACTACTTCTTGGTGGCGGTGGAACGTGACCCGCTGGCTGATGGGAAGGCGAAACGAGCGATCGATCTCAGGTGCGAAAAAACCAGCAGTTAGCCCGGAATCTCCGGCTCGACGAGCAGCGCCAGCAGCGTGAGCGATTCCTGCCAGCCGAGGCAGCACGCTTCCGTGGGAATCACGGCGGGGATCCCTTCCTGCACGATATTGACCTCCGTGCCGCAGCTCACTTTTTTCAATGAGATGGTGGTTTCCATCTGGCCGGGCAGATTCGGATCGTCGAAACGATCGGTGTGCCGGATTTTTTCGTTCGGCACGAGTTCGAGATACTCTCCGCCGAACGAATGGCTGTTGCCGCTGCTGAAGTTGGTGAACGACATTTTGTAGGAACCGCCGACGCGAACATCGATCGAGTGCACATGGCCGGTGAACCCATGCGGCGGCAACCACTTGCACATCGCATCAGCGTCGAGAAAGGCTCGGTAGATTTTGTCGGGCGACGTTTTGAAGACGCGGTGGAAACGAACGGTACCTGTCGACATGGGGAAACTCCTGCGATTGCGGCGAAAATGAGGAGCGCGAGTTAGCCTGCTCCCACTCTGGTCGAATGGAAGGAGCCTGTTTCGACAAGCGTTCGCTCGAATCGTCGATTTTTAAGCGATCCGGCAAGGTCGTCCAGCGGGGCGCTGCTCGGTGAACATCGGAGACCCTCGCGCGAGAAGCAAGATGGGCCGATGCTACGCAGGCGATTGCTCGCTGGCGAATAAAAATGTTTTTCAATGATTGCAATTGCTTTGGCAAATCCTTACAGTCTAAAGGGATTTCAAAGGATCACCTGAAAGGGAAGTCTTAATACCACGAGTCTGACTGTATTGAATGGATCTGGCTTGAATTGACTCGAGATTCTTCGGCAGGCGAAACGGCGCCTCGATCCCTGCAACTCGATACCTGCACCTTGGAGATTGGCCATGCGTTTGTTCTCGGCGATTGCGATTGCGCTTTTATTGTTAGGAAATTCGACGGTCAGCGCGTTCTCGGAGGGTGGGCACAAAGTCATCGCTTCGATTGCATATCAACGGTTGACGCCGGCCCAGCGAACCAAGGTCATCGAAATCCTGAAAGAGCATCCGCGCTTTCAAGAGGATTTTTCCGGCAAGATGCCGGATAGCGTAAAGAACGGATCGGCGGCCGACAAAGAGGAATGGCTGTTTCAGCAAGCGGCGATCTGGCCCGACCTGGCCAAGCAATTTGACGAGGATGACAAGAAAAAGTATAGCCGCGGAGTTTGGCATTACATCAATCGGCCTAAGTTTCTCCGTCAAGTGGATGAAAACGAACTGGAAGATCAGATCGACGTTAACCTCAATGTGGAACCGCCATCCCGAAGTATCGATGATAAAGGGATGAATGTGGTGCAATCCATTGTCAATAGCGCGCGCGTCATTGCCGACAGCAGCCAGGACGATGAAGACCGCGCACTGCATGTTTGTTGGCTGTTGCATTGCATTGGCGATCTGCATCAACCTTTGCATTCGGCAGCGTTGTTCAGCAAACGGTTATTTCCCCAAGGAGACCAAGGGGGAAACTTGATCAAGACGACGCAAGGCAAGTTGCACGGCGTGTGGGACTCGCAACTGGGCGGAAAAACTTCGCTGAGCCAAGGGCGGACGCTGGCTGCCAACTTGTTACAGAAACAGAGTTTGCAGGCTGATATTGCAACCGGCCTGGCCGACTTGGATCCGGTGGCGATGTGGGACGAAAGCTTTGAGTGGGCGGAAGATGCGGCCTATTCGAATGAAGTCGTCAACCTGATTATTTCGCAAGAAACTGGCAGCGGTTCGTTTCAAGAAATTACGCTGAGTCAGAACTATCTCGACACCGCGCGCGTGATCACGGAGCGCGGCGCGGTTCGCGCGGGTGTACGCTGCGCGGAGTACCTGGCCGGCCTGACGGATTCCAATCCTAGCGCCGCACCACAATTGGCGGCAGTGAAAACGCTTGATACCAGCGGAATGCTCGCCAAACGTTCGGCGCCACCAGCGGCTGTAGCCGCGGTCCCAGAAGCAATTTCATTCGAAGACGCACGGCGTTTAGCTCTTGATGGTAGAGCAGCTCCAGCTGTCACCGCCGCTTTAACGAAGTTCGATAGCTACGATCCGAATTTCCCCCCGCCCGCTGGCATCAAGACTTTTGAGCTGAGCCAAGAATATCCGCGCGACTATGATGCCGCCGAAAAATTCCCCTGGATGGATATCGATTTTCGGACCAACAGCACCCAATACTTGCGGGCCGTGCTCGACTATTGCTTGGAGGGGAATATCGAAGTCGATTTTCGCGGTCAGGAGAATAAGAAGCGAAAGTGGTTTCATGCTCCCTGGATGCATAACGACAGTGCGCAGAATCCACGTCGTTCCGGGCGTGAATATCATCACGGCTTGACGAGCGAACGGCGGTCGCGGCCCTTCGAATTGCATCCGTTGCAAACCGGCGCCGGCTTTCCGGAAGAGAAGACGCAAAATTGGGCGATCAGCCTGTATAGTCCGCGCGGCGGTTTCACCTTGGGCCGAGTTTGGCGAACGCCAGACGGTAAGCCGGATCCATTCCAGGCAAATTTTCCTGATAACACCGTCACTTTTAAGTTGCTGTTCACCGCAGCGCCAGTCGCGCAAGTCCCTTACTTGGAGGGAAGCCCCACGTGGATTGCCAATATCAATCCGACTGGCCCTCAGGTTACGTTCACGCGTGTCGATCACGAGATGCGACTGTTGCAAGTGGATGTCGCGGTCAAAGATCCTCGCGTCGGAGACAGCACCGGCTGGATTTTTGGCACGTTTGTCTTCGATGGCTCTCGTCCTGGCGATAAGCCTTTTCAGAAACTCGTCCCAGTCGGCTTGAGCTGGGGCGACGACGGCCACGAGCAAAGTTTGATTGAAAAGGAAGGCGCCTATATCAATCCTGCGTTGCGATCGTCGGTCATCAATCATGAGCTGCTCCCACCGCCGGCTGCCAAAGATTGGGGTCCGCGGGCTTTCGTGCGGCATCACGGCTTGGGTGGACGGTTGAACGGTCCCGTCGATAATCCTTCGTCGTCATGCATCTCGTGCCATGGGCGGGCAGGGCTGGCCGTTAACCAGCCTGGTCTGGCAATGGTCTTGATCAACAAATCGGGCAGCGTTCCCGAGCAGATTGTGGCCTTCAAGGATCTCTTTAGCCCCATTCGCCCCGGCGCGCAGATTGTGCGAGCAAAGGATCCAAATGGAGCTCTCACCGATTTTGTCACTGTCGATTATTCGCTGCAGGTTTCGATTGGCATTCGCAACTACTACGCGGCGAACCCGCAGGCGCGAGCGGCAGCTGCGCGATTTGCTCCGGGCGTCGCAGGCTTGCGCGCTGCACCGGCCACCACGCCGACGACGCCTCTGCCCATTCCTTCGCGCGGCGAAGATTAGTTTTGGTCGTGTTAGCAGCTTTCACACCGGTCCTCATATTTTCAGGAAGATCACATGTCTGCATTCAAGGCCGAACGGGATACGATCGCGGGACTCGGCTTGCTCGCTGCGAACTATGTGCATTTCGACCCGCCCGTGAGCCGCGCGGGGAAGACAGTGCATACGCATGGCTTCAATGTGCATTGTCTGGTCATCGACAATCGCGACGGCGAAGTGCTGGCGCTGAATCGCAACCGCATCTATGCCGACGAAGATCCCCTGCAGCATGCGGAACAAGTGGGAATTCGCGAGGCCTTGCCGCGGCTGCATGTCAAATATCCGCGGCCCGTGGGCGTGCCGATCGACGAGTATGTGCGCAAGAATTTGTTCATGGAGCCGGGCACCGCTGCGGAGGATTTTCTCAATCGCGGCTGCACGCTGTACAACACGTTCGATCCGTGCGGCTTCTGCGCGACGACCCTGCTGGTCTGCTACATGAAGCGGATTGCCTATCTGTTTGACGACAAGAAGTTTCACGAAGTTTACGATTACATGGGTGCTAAATTCTTCAAAGGCCGCGAATCGGTCCGGGAATCGCTGAGCCTGGTTGCCGAATCGACGAATCCGCTCGGCGAAGGGGCCCGCTTGATCGCCGAATTGCGCAAGCAAGTAAAGGCGACAGAAGACGGCGGCACGCCCCTTGTGATGACGCTCGACAGCCAGCACGCCGCGCTCGGCAAAGCGGCCGAGTTGCTCGCGACCGTCAAGCCGGAGCATTTAAGCACGACCGGCGAAGAACAAAAACGCGTGTGGAAAACCGCCGCTGATCTGCGGCGAATGCTCAAGATCGATTAACGACTTCGTCCGTCGGCGATGAGTTTGTCGAGCAGGGTTTGCAGTTCCGACAGCTTGTCTGCATTCGCCGCAGCAACGTCGTTCTTTTCTGCGGCGTCGGATTTCAGATCATAGAGCTTGTCGGCGGCTGTCTCCTTCGACTTCTGCTTGCCGCCGGCGGCTTTGTTCCGGACCAACTTCCAACTACCAACTCGCAGCCCCAACTTCTGGCCGTTGTTGTCCTGCTGCAGCAAATGATCGCGCCCTTTCGCGCCGGCTTCACCCAGCAGCGCGCCGAGAACGTTCTGGCTATCAAGACAGCCATCAGCGGCGATTTTTTGTTTGGTGAGCTCGGCCAGGCTATGCGCGAGATCGATTGTGCAGACCACTTGCTCCGAAACACCGGCAGGAATCCGTCCTTTCCAACGCGTGATGAACGGTGTGCGCGTACCCCCTTCGAGCACGCTGTACTTGCCGCCGCTGAAAGGGCCGGCGGGCTTGTGATCGCCGAGCTTTTCGACCGCTCCGTCGACATATCCATCGTTGAGCACCGGGCCATTGTCGGAGCACACCACGACGAGCGTGTTTTCCGCGAGTCCTAAGCGATCGAGCGATTTCATCACTTCGCCCACGCACCAATCAAATTCGAGAATCGAATCGCCGCGAAGACCGAGTTTCGATTTGCCTTGAAACCGCTCGTGCGGCATCCGCGGCACGTGAATATCGTGCGCGGCAAAGAATAAAAAGAAGGGTTGATCGCGCTGCTTCTCCATCCACCGATCGGCTTGTTTGACCCATTCGTCGCCAAGGTCTTCGTCACGAAAGCGGGCCTTGTGGCCGCCCGTATAAAAACCAATCCGGCTGATGCCGTTGTGAATCGTGCCGTTGTGACCAACGGCCCAGTTCATTTTCAATTGGTCGCGATGCGACACACCCGTGGGATGATCTTCGCTCGGTTTCTGGTCGCCGACCCACAGCGGATCGGCGGGATCGTGATTGCGGACGCGATGATCTTCGACAAATACCTGGGGCACGCGATCGTTCGTGGTCGGCAGCAAAAAGCAATGATCAAAACCAATCTCTAGCGGCCCGGGCTTCAGTTCGCCGTTCCAATCCGGCGCTCGATCACCGAGTCCGAGATGCCACTTGCCGATCACTGCTGTCGCATACCCCACCCGTTTCAATATTCCTGGCAGCGTTTCGACACCCGGTCGAATAATCGCCGGGCCATTGGGAGGAGCGATGCCGGTCCCCTTCACGCGAAAAGCGTAAGTGCCCGTCAACAACGAGAATCGCGTGGGCGTGCAAGTAGAGGCGGAACAATATCCGCTGGTAAACCGCTGCCCTTCAGCAGCCAAACGATCAATGTGAGGAGTCCGGATCTCAGTAGCGCCATTGCAGGAAACATCGCCGTAGCCGAGATCGTCAGCAAGTATTAGCACTATATTAGGTACACGGCTCTTCGGTGCGTTTTCCTGGGAAAATACCGATTGAAATGGCCAGCAGAGGAAAGCGGCGGCGAGGATTAGTGTAGCTAATGAGTGTAGTAATCGGCGAGAATATCCATGCCGAGTCGCGGGCAAGTTGGACAGCATTTGGCACCAAGACTATTCGCGTGTGGGTGGACCTAGGGGCTGGCTCAGTATCGATCCACTGAAGTACTGGGTCAACAAGTCGAATCCAAGGGGGTAAAGCATGGGCAGAAAGCGAATCGTCCGCAGGCAGCAGCATGGTTCGGCGTGGCACTGGAAGCAGACTGATGCCTGGTACTACACGCTGCCTGGGACAAAGAAAAGAATGCCGCTGTTCGATGAGAATGGCGAGCGGATTCGGGGACGGCAAAACCAGTCAGCCGCTCTCCAGGCTCTAGCTAAGGTCAAAGTCACATTGGCTGACGATGGGCCGGCGGGAATCTTTCCAGGTGAATGGATCGTAGCACGGGTCTGCTCCGATTATCTCCAGTACTGCGAGCAAGGGGCAAGCAAGGGCACAATTTCCGCGACACACTGGAAGGCTGCTCGGACATGGCTCAACGACCTCTGTGGTTTTTGCGGCGCGTTGCCGGTTGCGCAGCTCAAGAAAGGCCACGTTACGACCTGGATCGAGAAGCACGCGACGTGGAAGAGCAGCGAAACGCATCGAGGCGTGATCAGCGTCGTACTCGCGGCTTTCAATCGGGCGGAAGAGATGTTCGGCGTGACGAGCCCACTGAAGGGTCTGAAGAAGCCTGCGCCAAAACCGCGGCTGCAATCAATATCTCCCGAGGACGAGCAAACGATCTACTACAACTTGGAACCCCAGTTCCGTAATTTCCTCTTCGCCGCCATTCATACAGGCCTGCGCCCGTTTTGCGAGCTGGCGCTTCTTAAGGCAGAGCACATCGAGCGCACGCCGCGCGGCATGATGTGGCGGGTTTACTCCACCAAGACGAAGAAAACCCGAAAGATACCGGTGCGCCCGGAAGTTGCGAAACTCGCGGAGACCCTTCTCAAGGAGGCGCCACTCGGGTCGAACCTCCCGATCTTTCGGAATACTCAAGGCCGCCCCTGGAAACGAATGACTGGCGTCGTTCGCTTTGACGGGTTGCGGAAGAAGTTGAAATGGAACCTGGATTCGACGCGAAGCAAGTACACCTGCTACACCTGCCGGCACACCTTCGTCCATCGCATGTTGTCGGGTTACTGGACAGATGGCAAAGGGTGCTCGATTGAAACGGTGGCAGAATTAATCGGGGATACACCCAAGGTCGCCTTTGAACATTACGGTCGGGAATGGGGACAGCATTACCAAGCGCCACTGTGGGCCGCGATCGGCGAGCCGCTTTCTGTAAACTCAACCAAAAAGGCATCGGACAAGCCTAAGCAGCCAAAGAGGAAGCCACGATGACAGGGAAACAGCCCAGCACTGAGCAATCCAAGCGCCGGCGCCGGTCGCACGGCTCCGCTTGGCACTGGAAACAAACCGACGGTTGGTACTTCACGCCGCCGGGTACGAAACGCCGAGTGGCGCTTCGGGACTCAGTCGGCAGCCGAATCAAAGGACCGGGCAATCGCGCAGCGGCCGACTTGGCGCTAGCCCGACTCCAATCCCAGAAACTTTGGAAACCGAGTTCCGATCCGGTCAGTCAGGTAAACGAACCTCTCCTGGTCGCCCAATTGTGCTCCGAATTCCTCCAGCATTGCGAAGCAAAGCATCACGCCGGAAACCTCGTCGCGGAATATCTTGAAGAAACTCGCCGTACGCTCAACGATTGGTCCAGCTACTGTGGCGCGCTGGTTGCGAGTGAAGTGCAAAAGGGACACGTCGAGCACTGGCTCAATGCCCATCTCAGTTGGAAATCCCCAGTCACGCGCCGCAACGTAATCACTATCGTGCTCGCCGCGATGAACTTCGCTGCAGAACAGCACGGGATACGAAATCCCATCCGCGGGTTCAAAAAGCCCGATCACCGGCCCCGGCTCCAGTCGTTTAGTCCCGAAGATGAAAAGGCGATCTGTTCCGCGACCGATAAACCGTTTCGAGACTTTCTGTTCGCCGCAATCCACACCGGTCTTCGCCCATTCTGTGAACTCGCCCAGCTCCGCATCCGGGACGTGATTATCGAAAAACCGGGGATGCTTTGGCGCGTGAGTTCATCGAAAACAAAGAAAGTTCGCCGGGTGCCCGTGCGAGCGGAAGTGGCAACAATCGTTCGGCACCGCCTGAAATCTGCTGAGCCGGACGCACCAGTATTTCCCAACCCACAGGGCCGTCCGTGGAAGCGAGTTACTGGCCGCGCACGATTCAGCCAGATCCGTAAGACGCTAGGCTGGCAGATCGACCCCATCCGCCGACAATTCACTTGCTACACCTGCAGACACACTTTTGCTCATCGGTTGCTTTCCGGGTTTTGGAACGGCGGCCACGGCTGCACGATTGAGACGCTGGCCGAACTCATGGGTAACACTCCGCAAGTGGCTTTTGCCCACTATGGCCGGGAATGGGGCAAGCACTACCAGGATCCCCTTTGGGCGGCTATTGGATCAGACTGAACGGATGCTAACCGGGTTTTGAGTTTGGTGTTCGTCGCGATCCTCTTCGTCGACCTCACCCAAGGCAGCGAAGCAACGGATCGAGAATTACGCAGCGGAATTGCTGTTTGACAAAGATACTCCCACTCGGGGCGTGATCTTCTCGCTCTCCAACAACTCAACAGGCTGCACGGAGAAACGGGAAGAGACGATCAAGGTCCCGAATGGGGCTGCTGCACTTGCGGCATCACTTCTCGGCGATTCCGAGTGCGGGATCAGCTGATGGTGCCGGAAAGAACTTCTCTTCGGCCTGTTGCACGAAATTCTCGTAGAACGCCAGACCCGCTTCCGCGGCACTGAGCGGATCGAACTCTTGCTTCAAGCCGAGGTGTTCCGTTGGTGGCTCGTAAGTGACGCCTCGATCTTTGAATGGCAAGAGTGCGAATCGAGGCTTTTTCTGCTCCAAGACATTGAGACCGTGGAAGGTGATCTGCCCGCTTTCCTCGTTGATTACGATTTGTCCCTTCTCTCCCTGGAGCTGGAGTGTAAACCCGACAGTAATACCTGCGACAAACTCAATCGTATGCTGACATGCGTTCCTCGCGTGACAGAGATATCGCAGTAGCTCGTCGTCTTTGCGCAATTTCGTGAACTTTCCCTGCCACGGATTGAATTGGTTTTTGAAACCCTGGCATTCGCGTTCCACTTTAGTCCACACCCGTTCAAGGCGGTCGACGAGTGTGCCCCAACCGTCGAGATAGTCGGAGGCAGCTTGGGCCTGCCGCATCGCCTCCAGCGCATTCCTGGCAGCTCGCAATTCGCAACTCGCGAAATATAGATTCCGTCCCATCTCATCTCCTTCTCCGCCTATTTTATCGACATTCTGAAGTCGGAAAAGGTTCGCCAAACCTTGGAGGCGGCGGCATACTCACAGCATCGCCACCGTTTCTGCTCAATCATTGGCCCAAAGACAGGCCACACTGCAACGGACGCTAAGGGCTTTTGTCCACTTCTGCGAACAGAACTTCCAGTTCGACCTTTACGGATACCAGCTCCGCATCGCCGAAGCGTGCCTCTCGTCCCTGCTTGTCGAACCAAAAGACGTCTACATCAAGCTCTCCCGTCAGTCGGGCAAGACAGAAACCGTCACGCTGCTCCTTCGGTTCCTGATCATCTTCTATCGGCTCCTCACTGGTGAGCCGCTCATGTGTGCCATCGCTTCGCCTAAGGGTGAGCAGGCCAAGACCGACATCGACCGCATCAAGAAGTCGATCCAGGAACTCAGGGAGTCGTGGGGCATCGAAGACCGGGAATTCAATGCCAACACGATCAGGGCTTACCTTGGGGATGATCTACACGCCGAAGTGTTCAAGTTCTCCCTGGCGCCGACCACGGATAACGAGTCGAAGACCCTCAACCTGCTCATTGTCGAAGAGGCCCACAAGGCGGACGACCTAAAGCGAAGCGATCAGCTCGACCCAATGCTCGCTTCCACAGGTGGAGTGACGTGGATGATCGGTGTCGGGACGACCCGGGTTTGTGACTTCAAGAAGGGCTGCGATGGTGAACTACCAGGTTCGGTCGCGATCGTTGTTACGGTCGACGAGGTGATTGCCGACCGTCGCAAGAAGTACGAACAGTCAGGAAATCCCCGTCACCTCGAATATGAGAACGCATTTAGTAGGGAACTAAGGAAAAAAGGCCGAGAAAATCCAAAAATACGACGAAATTTCTATTTAGAGGACATGGTAGAGCAGGGGAACTTTATTTCACGGGATAGGCTGCTTTCATGTGCCCGTTCAGGGGATATAATCATCCCGTTTGAATCGCTTTATCTCGGGCTGGACTGGGCCCGTGTCAGCGACGAGACGATCGCCACGGTCGGGAATGACCATAACGACGTCCTGGACTGGTTCCGGTACCCGAAGATGCGGTACGAGGAGCAAATCGAGCTCTTGCTCGCGGACCTCAAGCGCAAACGCAAAAAGCAGCTTCCTGACGGCCCGTTGTCGAGGAGGAATTCGATTACTTCTCCAAGATCGTCGGCATTCGGGGTGGCTCAACGGGACTAGGCGATTTCCCGATGGAGTTCCTTCAATCTCATAGCGGACTGCCGGTTGGCACAGACAGCAAGTGAAGTTCACGATCCAATCGAAGCACGACATGTACACCAAGTTCGAGGACGCTTTGTTCCGCGAACCCGGCGACCGCATGCGCTTCAGCTACCCGGCCGATCACGAGCTTGCTCCTTTCTTCGAAGAGCAAATGTCCAATCTCCTCCGCGAATACAAGGGCGAAGGCGAATTCGTCAGCTTCCATCATCCAGACGAGCCCGGAGCCCGCGACGACTACCCGGACAGCACTGCGTTGATGGTGATGGGAGTGGTGAGCGCGGCAGTTGGCGACATTTTGTTCGTCTAGACACAACGAGGGGCGAGATGGCTAAGAAGCAAACTCAACCAGTATCCGCTTTGCCAGACCCGAGCCCAAAGCAAGGCATCGATTGGCCTTGGCTAAGGCCGCGAATCCTGTTTTGGGGATACGTTGTCGCGGCGATCGGCGTAATGGTCTACGCGGTCAAATTCAGAGGTACAGGTTTCACCGTTCAAGAGCTCCAGCCGTATGTTTTCAACCTAATGGGCCTTGGCGGTGTTCTATTTCTCTTTGAAGTCATATTGAAAATAGTGGACAAGTACAAAGCTCCGCCACTGCTAAAACAAATTGCGGGCTATTCACTATTTGGATTGGGATTTCTGGCACTCCTGTCCGTTGTTGTTTGGTTTTCCTATGGGATGCTTCGGCATGCGGGACTAGTCGGCACACCACTTCGGCCGCCGCCGAATCCGATTCCGTTCGTAACGGCACCTTCGTACCGTAGCGATAATCTTCCGGACGCCATTTTTGGCTCTAAAACCGATGAGGCTGCAAAGCACAGGCAGTGGATGGACTTCCATGAAAAGGGTGCAGCCTCCCACCTTAAAAACCCGAATGCTCGCTTCTTTTGGCTATTAACGAAGCCCTTCGGGGGTGCAACAGCACCATATACTGCGCACGTTTACGTCAACACGACGGCACCTGTAGCGGTCGATGCATGGATCGTCAGTCCACGCTCGAAAGATCAGCTGCCGCAAGCGAGCGGCCAAGGCCTAAGTATGTCTTATCTCTACAACGTAAGAGAGACTGAGGCAGATGAAAGACTGTTGGTTTTCATTGCAATTGATCCAAAGGACTTTGAGAACATTGATGCAGTAAATAAGCTCGAAATACTTTCTCAACCTCGTTCCACCTCCACCGAATGAAAGGACTATATCGTGAAGCTCAAATCCTGGATCGTTTTGTCATGCATCATGGCCCTGCCCATGTCCGCCTTCGCTCAAACAGCCACGCCGGACGCGAAGAATGACACTATCGTCATCCAATTCAAAATCTTCGACGCGAATCGGCCGACAGAAGAGCTCAAACCAAACCTAAATCGCAAACCTATCATTCTGTTGCGTAATCTCGTAACGCTCGATGAGGAGCTGTTTCTCGGGAACAAAGACACCGAAGCTGCAATCGTTGAATCGAAGGAACGCAAGGGTTTCTATGAGATTACGCTTCCGAAGGGTCGGTTGATCAATGACATGGCGATCGACGTAGAAAGGGCGAACACCAACCCTGGCGCAATAATCAAAGTCGTAACTGCGAACAACATCGTGGTCTATCCAGGTGCTTCAGGTTCAACAGAGCCGTTCTCGATTAACGCCTACACGGCGCAACTTACTCGGTATTCTTCGTTGCTTGCCCAATTGAATGAAGCCTTCCCGGCAAGGAAGGATGAGATCCGGACAGTCCTGGTAGGGCGGTACGGGCAATTGTTGATGAACATGAAGTCCGTACTCGACAACGGTCAGGTCCGATACACCGATCCAAGCCAGGCTGCCAACGCAAGAAAGGTGCTAGAGGACACGTTAGTTGCTTATGGTCTCATGCAACCCACTCCAAAAGTGCAGCCACAGCAGCAAGTCGTCCATTACCAATGCGGCCGTCGTTGCCGTCGGTGTCGTTGAACTTGAATCGATTTGTCAGGGAGGGCCGACATGAGTGAATCCAAGCCATGGACGCGGGATCAGATTATTGGTGCCACCGTTGGCGGCATCACTATCCTCGTGATGCTGCTCCTGGGTTGGGCGACTTACAGCCAAATCGAAAAGCATCGCAAGGAAGATTTGCTGCGAGAGCAGTGGGAGCAGCAGCGTGAGCAAGCAGCAAAGGCTGAAGAGGAATATAGGAACCGGCCTTTTCTCAAGCACATTGGCGGCTTGACCACTCCGGGCCGTGATGGATTCACGCGGATCAAATTCCAGAACACTTCCTCAACCAAGAACGCCGTCATTTCGTCTATTGAGCTACAAGTTTCCGATCCCGCCACCCTCGACAGGATCGCAAAATATCAACCTCGTGTTCCGCCAACTACTGGGGCAATTGTTGACAAACAGGAGGTCCGGCTAATTCACGGGAGTTGGAATCACGGCTTCGCAACGTACACGTTTTACGTCTACCCGGACTTTTACGTGGAACCCGACAAGCCCATTGAACTCGCCACCTGCATCGTGGACCCGAAGTTGCCAGTGATGGATCTTGCTGGTCAGCTTTTCATCACGGTTTCAAGCGGTGACAGCGATACGCCGATGTCAGTAACCCTTCGATCGAGGCAACGCTGAATAGCGGTCCGCTACGGTCTGATGGATACGGCCGGGGGTGCGGTTGGAGACTATTTGTACAGGAGGGATCTAATGGCCGAAGCGGATGTGAGATACAGCTTTACAGCTCAGTTTCTTCGCACAGCGGTTATCTTCGCACGCCGAGCCGCTGACATCGAGAAACAGGGTTCGAACCCCGACGAAGATAGTCGGGCCGAGCATCGTGGCCTCGTAACCTCGGCGATCATGCATTCCGCTGCTGCGGTCGAGGCCGAAAGCGCTGAAATAACGCTGCACGGTCCGGGCCACCAACTCGGCAGCAACGGCCGCGATGACGCAGCATTCAAGTTCCTGAATCCAATTGCTGACGTCATTGACGACCAATCGGTGTTGAAACGATTCGACTTGATTTTGCATCTACTCCAAAAGAAGCCGATGGATGCAGGTAACAAGCCATCGCAGCATATGGACCTGCTCATTCGAGCCCGCAACGAGTTGATCCACTACAAGTCGAAATGGGGGCAGGAGATGGCACGGGAGAAGTTGTTTAAGAGCCTGGAAGGACTCCGGTTTCGCGAGCCCTTTCCGGCCACTGGCAATCAGAACTTTTTTCCGCACAAGTTCCTTGGATCAGAAACTGCGAAGTGGGCAGCGAAGACCGCGATAGTTTTCATCAACGAGTTTTATGTTCATCTGAATGTGGAGAGCCCACTTAAAAACCACATGAAACATTACACCGGGATTTGAAACATGGTCGCCCCCACCTCACCCTACGAACAGAAATTCGCCGACTTCATCCGCATGCTCGCGGAGACGAAGGAACAGGTCATCCTGATCCGCCATCCCGAGGTCATCGGGGACAACTACGAGGAAATCGTGGAGAGCTTGAATCGGTTAGCTGATGCGGGGAAGACGTTGGCGATCGTGCCGAGGAATGAGCGTTGACGCTTATGGGAACGGTCAGCGGAGCGGTTGGGGACATTCTGTTCGTGTAGGGCGCCATCGTGGCGCGGCAACCATGAAATTTACCGATCTTCCGTCCTTGGACAATGGAGCCCGTTTCGTCAACGCCGATATGCACATCCATTCCTATAGAGCATCGCATGACGTGAAAGACAAAAAGATGACCCCGGAGGCGATCGTTGATTCCGCCGTGAAGCAAGGCTTGAGCGTCATCGCGATCACGGATCACAACTCAAACAAGAACGTCCAGACAGCTATCGACTACGCACAGGAGCAATACGCGGGACAAATTCTCGTCCTCGCAGGCGTCGAAGTAACCACGGCACACGGGCATCTGCTTGTCTACTTCGCCCCCGAACGAACGGCCGACCTCGCCAAATTCCTTTCGCGTTTGGACCTCGTCGGCGAAATGGGAGACGACAGCACGCGCACGGCCAAGTCGATGTCCGACACCATCGCCGAAGCCGAGAAACTGGGCGGTATTTGCATTGCAGCTCATATCGACCGTGAGAAGACAGGCTTCGATATGTTCGCCCCCGGTTTCCAGAACTGGAAAAAGGACATCATTTGCAGTCCGGGTCTCTACGGCTTGGAATGCGATGCCATTGACACCCTCGTGTGGTATTCGGAACACGATGAAGCCGGATCGGCGGGCGTTGAGAGGAAAAAGCTACTTTCAGCCAGACAGTTGGTCGAAGGACTGACGGCACGCCACCACCTTGCCCACGTCCAAGGAACCGATTCCCACGCGATGAAGACGTTCGAGACCGCCGACCCGACGAAGAAGTGGACTCGCATAAAACTCGCCGAGTTGAGCTTCCAAGCGTTGAGGGTGGCTCTCGTCGACCCGACGGCAAGGGTGAGGGCATGCGGTTCCGTTCCGCGTTCGATTCCCCGCATCCGCGGAGTGGCCATGACGGGCGGATTTCTCCATGAGGAGAAGATTCATTTCAGCGATAATCTGAATTGCTTTATCGGCGGCCGTGGCACGGGCAAATCCACGGCGATTCGAGCCATTGCTTATGCGTTCGGATTGAACGACGAGTTCGGTGATTACGACAATTGCCCGGATTCCGTCACCGTACTCTGCGAAGACGCGAACGGCGTTCTTTATCGCTACGTTCGGACCCGAGGCGGGGACATCGAAGTTAAGGCGAAGGAGGATGGCTCGATCATCGACGTGCCCGAGGATGCGTTCAGAATCGAGTATTTCGGCCAGGGCGAACTCGCCAAAGTTGCCGAAGACCCGCTCAGGAATCCCCAGCTCTTCCAAGACTTTCTCGATCGTCACACGAACCTTCGGGACCTCGTGGAAACCGAAGAGGCCTTGGTCACGAGCCTACGGGAGAATGCCGGCCGCCTTAACCCTTTGGAGGTTGCCTTCGGCCAACTGACCGACAAGAAAACATCCCTCAAGGAAATCGAGACGAAGCTGAAGGTAGCCGAGGAGGGGAACCTTCGTGATGTGGTTGGCACTCAGAGCAAGCTCGCGTCGGAAAAAGCGGTGCGGGAGGCCGTCGAAGCCGTTTCGGCAGAGTACACCTCCGGTTGGACGCTCACTAATATCCAGCGTAGCTTCGATCAGATACTGCAGACCGCCGGTACTTGCACGGGCGACGCCGCATCAAAGGCGACGATGGCCAAGATGAAGGCCGCAATTGAGGCCAGTAACGCAGTCGTGAAGCAGAAGGAATTGGAATTGAATGCGGCCCTCAAGGCCGCCGCCAAAGAGCTCACGAAGCTGGCGGCTGAATTGAAGACGAGCCACCAGCGAATGAGCGGTGAAGTCGCACAGAAATTAGCCGACCTCAAGTCCCGAGGCATCGCCACCGACATCCCCGGCCTCGAATTGTTGCTCCGCCAGAAGACCTCAATAGCCAAGGAAATTGCCGCGGTCGAGCAACGCACGGACGAGCGGAAGCAGTGCCGTGACCAACGTGCCAAGCTACGCAAGGAGCTGAAGGAAGTTCGGGAGAAAATGACAGAACGAAGGAAGCTCCAGCTCAAAGGCATCAACGCCAATCTCGGCGTCACGATCAAGGAATACACCGTGTTCGTGAAGTACGACGATGCCGGTATAACGGCCGAGTTCGAAGAGTTCATGCAGGAGAAGATGCATGGTACTTACCTCCAAGACCACGTGATTGGCAACGTCTGCAGCCGCATCACACCGTCTGACCTTGCGGATTTGGTTCTCGCCCGCAACGGGCAGAAAATTTCCACGACCGCGAAAGTATCCACGGAATGGGCCGAAAAGATCGTAAACAAACTCTGCTATTGGGACATTCTCTTCGACCTGCAGGCGCTCGCGAAACCACCGAAGCCGGTCATCACCGTTCGCACGAAGGGTACTCCGCCGAAAGAGTTTCCTGTGCTCCAGCTTTCGGACGGACAGCGTCACACGATCCTTCTGACGGTTGCCATGCTCGCGGAGTCGAACGTCCCGCTGGTGATCGACCAGCCGGAGGATGACCTCGACAACGCGTTCATTTTCTCCAGCATCGTCGCAACGCTTCGCTCGATCAAAGAAAAGCGGCAGGTAATTCTCGTGACCCATAACGCGAATATCGCCGTGCTCGGTGATTCGGAGTTGATACTTCCGATGTGCCGCGAGAACGACTGCGGAAAAGCCATGGACCGGGGATCGATCGACTCCGAAGCGACGAAGCTATGCGTCCAGAATATCTTGGAAGGCGGGCCGGCTGCCTTCCTTCGACGGAAAGAGATTTATAATCACTAGTGGAGGGAACGAAATGAGAAACCCCGAAGACAACGTGAAGACCGTTTTGTGCGACTTGGTTGCGAAGGGTGCATCGTGGGACCAGGCGTATGCCGAACTGATCGGTGTGATGGAAGCGAACATGCACGACCTTGAGGTTCGTGGAAACGATTTGGTGAACAAGCTCACCGAGGAAGGCAAGGCAGAGTCGTACATTCGCTTCCGTGTCGAAGGCTTTCAGCGTGCCTACGACCGGGAACTGCTCTATCTGCACGCTACTCGTGCCGTTCAAGCGTCAGGCTATCGCGGCTAGGCGCGCCACTCATGCTTTTTTGTCGGCAGTCGGCGCGGCAGAGGATGGCGCGATAGTCGTTGCTGGCATATTGTTCGCCAAAGTCGCTGTGATGAATGAGTCCGCACGGCGGCTGTCGCAGCGCGATGGCTTTCTGCAGCGCGTCGATGTCGAGTGAGTCGGTCATCTGCGCATCGACGCTCCAGCCATGACGCGGCGCGAGTAGAGATCCATCAAAGAGGCAAGGTACAACCCGGAAAATTGCGAATATCGCGGTCTCTCTCAACGGGCGCTAGTCGGCATCCGGCATCAGATCAGCCATGCGGCACTTGAGCGCCTTGGCCAATTTCTCTACGGTGGCGATCGTCACATTGCGCTCGCCGCGCTCCACCATGCTAACGAAGGTGCGGTGAAGGTCGGCATCCATGCCCAGCGCCTCCTGAGACAGCCCCGCCCTGGTGCGGACGGCGCGCAGCCGTGCCCCGAATCTTGCTCTGATATCGCCGGTGCCCTTGGATTTGCTCACCCGTCTGCCTGCAAAAAGTGGTTGCAGGCAGTCTGCCGAGGCTGCATACTAGAGGTCTACAGACTACGAGTTACCGTAGCGCATGGTATGCGTTGTTTCCAAAGTGGAACTCGGGTGCGTTTCCAAGCCCAGTTGCCGCTTCCCCATACTGGAATGACCCATGTTTGGCATCCTTCGCCCGGCCTTATCCACCCTCCCCAGTGCTGAGCGGGCTCAGTATATGGCCGAGTATTGCAACGTTTGTGCTTCCTTGTCGCATGTGTACGGAATCACGGCGCGACCGTTTGTGGCCCATGACATTGCCACTTTGGCGTGGCTAAGCCATGCGGCGGACGCAGAGGAATTACCATTTCGCACGCATAACTGCCTGAAGGGTGGTGCGCGTCTCACGGGAGGAATTCGACGGTTGCCCAAGCGCCAGACCCTGATCGCCGCGCTGTCGGCGACGACCGTTGCGGTTAAAACCGCAGACGACCTGGCGGATTCGACGGCAATCTTGCCGCAGATCACAAATTTCGTTGGCGGACCGGTTTTCAAGCGAGCCGCGCACGATTTGGACGAAGTTGGGTTTGAAAGCGACCGCTTGCGGCATGCTCTCGTGACACAAGCCGAAGTTGAGAAATCTCGGGAAACACGATTGGAGGTAGCTTCTTTTCCAACCGGCGAATGTTACTCGCTGGCGGCAAGGTCGATCGCCGAAGCAACTTCAAGCCCCATACCCTTAGATATCGCGGCCGCAATTGGACGGTCACTGGGGCAGATTGTGTTCGTTGTTGACGCTCTGCGAGACTACCACAGCGATTTGTGCCGATCGTACAATCCGCTCCACTGGTTCCAGTCCGTCGAAGAAAACCAGCAGGCCGCCGCCCTGCGGAGGGAAGATGCCTTAGACTTTATTTTTCAGAAGTTTCGCGAGCTTCGCACGCTTGCGGTATCGACCTCAGAACAACTAACGAATCGCTTGGTCTCATTGCAGTTGAGCATCGCGCGGTGTTTGGGGCTCACGAAAGGTGAGGTCACGTTATTTGCTGCATGCTGCATACCTTGTGGCGATGGCGCGGTCATCTTGGAGGACAAGGACCTCCAACTCGTGTGGGGCGGGCTTTGCTGCGGTTGTTGTCTTGTTGCCTGCTTCTGCAGATTTTGAACGCTGATTTAACGCCTGAAATGACTTGCGGCCCCGCCGATAGATAAAACGAAAAGCACCGGGCGGATGGCATTGCCATCCGCCCGGTGCCAGTAGAGTGCTACTTTCCAGCGCCGGCGGCGCGGATTGCAAGGTGCAGTTCATTCAGCAACCGTGGTAGCGCTCGCAGCAAGACGGCCTTCTGGCCGCTTGCTAGTTCGCTAAACGACATGAACTGGGTTTCCACTGTATGCGTCTCGGCCGATCTTCGCCGGAGGTGAGCCAGATACTCTTCACGATCCCACGCGATTGCGCCGATGCCCCCCGGCACCATCAGCGCAGCTTGGAGCACCAGGCCATCGCCGCTCGAATTGTCGTCGAGGTAAACGCGATCGTAAAGAACGTCGCCGAGGATAGCGATTCGATCGAGCAGGCGAATCGCGCCGAGCTGCGCGATTTGTTGGTTGAGTTGCGGTATCAGCAGTTCAGCGAACTCCAACTGGCTGCGAAGCTGCAGGTTCAAGATTTGAAGGTGCGAAAGAAATGCGGTGATCTCAGACTTGTTCAAATCGCCCTCGCAGAAAGTCGCAAAGAGAGGTTGCGGGTCATCGCAATCATCAGGCCGAGCGACTCCTGATCGATAATGGCCTGCGTCGAAAGGTCGCAATCCTTCGCAGGCTGGAATTCTGCGCGCGGAATGGCGTCAGACTTTTCTTCACGTGCAGTGACCGCATCTTCGAACGTGTCCCAGCGCAGCACACCGAATCCGCGCATCGAGTGAATCGCGACCTGAAACGGCATCGGACGATCATCTGGCTCGCCGATTTCATCGAACGATATGTGAACCAAAGTGCTGCAGTAAATGCAGTTTGGGTCAACGACGACCTTCTGCAAGGTGGCGAGGAACTTCTCATTCTTGCACGCCAGCCGCTTTGACAGAGACGATCGGGATCGTTGGAACAGTCGATTAAGTAACTCAATCTCATCGAACATTCGTTTAAGGCTCCTGAATGGTGAGGGCCGGCGCATAGGCGCCGGCCAAATAGAAGACAATTCCCGTATCCGCTAGGCGGCGAGTACCATTTCGGGCGCGGGTCCGGGCCGGCGATGTTGGTTCTGAAACGGCGCATCATGCCAGAACATTGCTTCGACCCGATCGCGGCCTAGCGATGATGCCGAGAAGAACAGCGCTTCACGCGGTGGCACGCGAAGGTTGCGGTGAAGTACTTGAACCCGGCACAGGCCAGCAGCATAGAGCGGGGCATGTGGATTCCGAATTGCCTCCAGGATGTCGCAATCTAGCGTGGCGTCGCTGATGTGCGCCGAAAGCGTTCCGCGAAACAGTTCGATCTGCTGCTGTTCGGATAGACCATCTAGCAGCGGTTCAATCGACAGGGGCTGATTCGGCTGGCAGATTGCATCCAGCAAATCTTGATCGCTGATCAAATGCGATACACCTGCGGCCTTGCGGACCGCCGGCACCAATTCGAGGATCCGCTCCTCAACGGACTGGAACTCCGCCGTTCCCTCCGCGATGTTGGCAATCGTTGCCAAATCCGCTACCAGGTCGAAGCCCCTCGCGGCCGCCAATTCCGCTGCCGGATTGGACACGACCTTGCCGGTCATTCGGCGAACTGGATTGAACACTTCGGCCCCGACTAGGTCACCAAAGAATTCGAACACGCGCACAGAGCCGTAAACGTCCGTCGCCAGTTCCTGCGGGCACAACCACAAAGCGGTGTTGTTATCCAATGCCGTGGGCGAAACCAGCGACGCTTCCCAGGCCTTTCGCATCAGTTCTTTCTGAGCATCAACCGAGAGCCCAGCAAACATCTGCATTCGTGCCTCGGCAATCTCTGCCTTTCGGCTGAGCAGATCGTTGAGTGCGTTACCAGCCCAGGAAACGTCCAGCAACTCGGCCGCCCGCCTTCGCAACTCAGCCGATTCCCTGAATTTGACGGCCTCCGGGCTACTGTAGCCCAAGAAGATCTGGGGCAATCGCGGTGTCGCGGGCAATCGGTAGTGATTGGTTTGTGCTCTCTCGCGGAGCCGATCGACATCAAGTGCGAGTCGGACCCACGACCCATTCCCGTGCCCACCGTCATCTCTCGGATCCAGGATCTTGCCGCGCGCCCCCAAAAAGGGAACGCGGTGAAAATCGTGCGATAGGCGAAGTTCATCGTATGCGACAGCCGCCGTGGCCGGCTCGATGCGTGCTGCGATGCCGAACAGTCCAATTGCCTCACGACCGTCGGGCCGCGGGTAGCTCAACTGCATCATCATCGTGGACGAGCCGAGCGCGCGGTAAGCGCGGCCGAGGAAATTCCCGTTCCGATCACCGGGACGCCAGGTGATTGCCCAAATCGGAAACATCAGCCGCCGGATGGACGGCGAACGATGCACAATCTGCGCAAAGTGCCGCTTTGAAAGAGGATGCCAATTTTCGAAGTTCTTCATTTCAATTACTCCTAAGAGAGAGTTAACGTAGGTTGATCATTCAGCCTGGCGCCGCCGGAGGTCGTCCAGCGAGACGCGTCTTTCATGGATTTCGGTACCGAACTTCTCCCAGTCTTCTTGGGAGATAAGTAGTTGCTTACCGCGTTCGCCTGCCTGTTTCGACAGGAAGGTCAACAGAATGCCACCTGGTGCGCGGCGCATGCGTTTGACCACTTGGCCTTTGAATCGTTTAACGAGCATGGGATTGCTTCAAATGAGGTTCTCCGTGCAGATGTAAAGAGCGCGCGGCGCGCACGCGTCGGCCAGATCTTCGCAACGCACCATCGAGTTGCTGCAATGTCAGCGACGAAGGTCAGCTCAGTGGAAGAATGACAATCGCAACTTGTCGCGGCGGAATTGCCGACGCCGCTACGTCAGCGGCTGAAAGAAGGTCAGTGGTAGATAGGCTGCCGGTTTCTGGATCGACCCGAACGTATTTCACGAATCGAATATGCCGCCGCAGCTCGGCAACTTCATCCGGTGACAGCGGGTCGAACGGTTGGTCCTCCCAATATGAATAGCCAACCCCAGGTTCATGGATCGAAATCTCTTCCTGCCAGAACAGCAGCGCCGCACGAATTACGGCGACGACTTGGTGAGGTGTGAGCATGTGCTCGTGTTTGTTCTCCTTGGATGGATGCACGACAGTAGACGCAAGGAAACTGGCCCCGGCGGGACCAAACGATAAACTTGCACCAACACATTATATGACGCATTTTCATGCCCTATTTAGCTGCGACACATGAGCGCGACGTGAGCGCCGCCGAAAGCAAAATGCCGGCATCGTAGTCAACGGCTGCCAGCTAAATCAGAGCAAGATTTGCGTCATATAAAGAGACGCCGAGAATCGGCCAGCTATTGGCATTCTTAGCGCGGTGGCCGACCGAGTGGAACAGTAATGCCAGGGTAGTGCATTTGTTTCGTCGGCGGACGCCTTACTTCCAGCCGCTTGGGCTTAACGCGCATCAATTCAAGGATTCGACAGACCTCGGCAGCTGGAATCTGAATTCGGCCCTGTCCTTGCGGTCCGCCCTGCAGATAGTCGATCGTTACTCGCTCGCCGCGAATTCTCAAAAGCCCATAATCAGATTGGCTCAGCCAATCGTAAAGCGTGGGCACAGTAATTCCGAGGCGACGGGCGGCATCACGGGGAGAGACGAACTCTTCGGACATCGGCGGAAATCCAGTCTGGCGAATTGACTTGCCAGACAAGGGAATGCCGGTCAACTTGAGCTCAGTCGTCCATACTTGCTGCCAGGATCTGTTTAGCCTCCGCAACCGTCAAACGGCATGGCTCTAAAGAGCCATGCCGTCCGCAAACCCCTGTGATCACGAGAGTTGTGGAATCGCTTTGACACTGATAGCTAACTGGGCAAAGCCGATGCTGACAGACCATGCCTGCACCAACCGCTAGCACTTCGAGGTCCTCGTTTGATTGCTCGACATGAGGGGCAGTAGGAGATGGCGAAGTCGTCATTTCTTTTCGAGACCTGCGCTTCCGCTCTGATTCACGTCGCGCCGTGGTAATCGAAATATAGAACTCCAGCATGCGCCACATCACCGCGTGCAAACGGCAATTTGTTGGCTCGCCCCAGATTTGCCGCAGGATTGGACGCAGAATTGGTGCACGTGCCCAGAGAATTGGCAACGTCAGACCACCGAAATAGGGCTGCGGCTGGTACCGCTGTTCAAAGTAATCCAGTTCGCTGGCGGAGAACTGGGGAGTGATGTTTTGGCGGAGCGCCTGGGCGAAGCAATTCTGGCAACTTGCGATGAACCAAAAACTGTCAGCTGCAAGCTTTAACAAGACCCACTCCACGTCCCCTCGTTCGAGTTTGCCCCCAGCAAATCCAGCAAGGTTTGCAACTGCTTTTATCAAGTTGTTTCCCCGACCTAGCAGGTACTTATCAAACTTCTCATTAGAATCACTAACATGGTCATTCCAAACCGACCACATCCTTGGAACAACTAATTCCAACGTCGTATCAGCATCCGCTGGAAGGTGGGACCCAAAATCGATGAGCGACATTCGCATCAACGAGTTAACGCCAGGCGGATCAAGCTCAAACGGGTTAAGCTCGGCGGCGGCCAAAAGCGCGTGGGCAATGATCGCTTGTCCGTCGAACTTGCGTACCGCGCCGTCTCTCTCGGGACTTGCCTGATAGCGCTCTCGACCAATTTCTATAAACTTTCGAAGCGACCATTTTCTTTCACGCCCGCCGGCAGTTCTTCCAAGATGCTCCGGCAGACAATTTGTGCGACTCCGGTCACCGCTACGACCGCTGGGCTTGATCGAAAGCTCGCTAATGGAGGAGAGGCTGCGCTTGAAGTATGCCTTCGTGGATAGGAGTCGCTCGTACATCTTGATCATCAATTGATAAGTTTCGTCGCGGCCTTGCCCCAATTCAGCACGCCACCAATGCAGCAACAGTGCATATCCAACGAGTGTCGATTCTCGCGAATAGTCCGCCATGTCGCCGAACGGCAGAATCTCTCGATGGCCGTTGGCATGCAGTAGCAACTGAAAGGGGACTCCAGCATTTTTATGGACCTTTCGAAGGATCCTTTGATTCGGCCGCCAAACGCAGATGCTCATTTCTCCAGCGTGTTGGCCGGCGCGCGTAGCTGAGGCTCGATGAAGAGTTTCAACCCGGCCGTAACCTCCTCGACTGATTGTCATTGGTCGTCCAGTTCTTTGCGAAGCCACCGAATCGAGAGCGGATTTGAGTTGGAGAGTTTTGGCATCTTGTTTCAAAGACATCCAACAACATTTCCTATTTCTGTTTTCGCATCCAGTTCAGAATGTCGGATTCTGCCGCTAGCGGTGCTCGCTAGCCTTCGATGAATCTCGACTCACGAGTCGCAGCACTCGCCACGCGATGCTCGCCCCATCGCCTACCTCGATCGCTTCGTGCGCCAATCAGGAGTCTCTATGAAAGGCTCAACCGCCAACAATCATGTGACGCAACCGCTTACCGCGCCTAACATTTCTTCTTGCGAAAAGCTGTTTGAGCTAATTCGCTCGACCGGCATTCCCTTGTCAAGTGACCCGTCAGCAAGCGAACTCGATCACGCAATCGAACGGATTCGCGGACGCCGGCGACGGGAGTTATTGCAGTTCCTCGGACGTGTGATCGCCCGGGACTTACACAACTCTAAGACAGGGAATTGAAAATGTTACGGACCAAATTCGAGCCGAAGAATGCATACCAGGTCGTGGTTTATTTACGGATGTCTCAGAAAGGTCAGAATCCACGATCTCCTGACCAGCAATTGCAGGTCATTGAGGAGTTGATTCGTCGCCTGCGTCTCCCCTGGAGGATCGTCAAGATCTACCGCGACAACGCAGTTTCCGGCCGGTTCACGCGAAAACGCCGCGATTTTCAGCGCATGTGCAGAGAATTGCGCAGTGGCGAGGTACAGGCCGATCTGATCATTGTCGATACGTTCGAGCGGTTGACCCGCGCCGACGACGGTGACGCAATACGCCGCCGGTTTCAAAAGATGGGCCTTCTCGTGTTGACCGCGGATTCGGGCTTTGCCGATCCGACGTCCACTGCGGGGAAGGCGCTGGCGATGGTCGAGTCGATTCGCGCCAGTGAGGACGGCAGGGTGAAGGCCCACAACGTTCTCCGTGGCAAAAAAGACTCCGTGCTGAACAAGCAATGGCCGGGTGGCAGCGCTCCATTCGGTTTTTTCTTACAAACGGTTTTCAAGATCGACAAGGGAAAGCAGGAGATTGACTACCGCTTTCCTGAGCCAGACCCGGACACACGTTGGATAGTTGAGGAGATGTTTCGCCTGGCAGATGAGAAAGGGTTTGGCACGTCCCGAATTGCGAAAACCCTTAATGAAGATCCGCGAATCCCTGAGTGCTACAAGCCTTTCCATCCAGCGACTGTCGGCACGAACCTGGATAACCCACTTTACTACGGGGAAATGATCTGGGGGCGAAACTGCACAGGTATCGTTGACGACACCCGTTTGGTTGATCCCGTGCCTGAAGATGAGTGGATTCGCGTGCCCGATTTTTGCCAGCCGATTGTTAGCCGCGAGCGCTGGGACAGAGTGCAACAATTGCGGTTGGCACGCCGCAGCAAGTGCAATCGATCCAAGCAAGTGCAGGACAATGATGACGCTCTTGCCGGAATCAATGCTCCCGGCCTTGCATTGAAGTATCCACTAACGGGACTGGTCCTATGTGCGCATTGCCGGCGACGGATGATCGCACAAGCCGGTGCGGCGTACGTCACCACCGCTGGCGTCGAGCGCCGCTACGTCGCCTACACCTGTGCGGGGTTGCCGGGCGGACTTTGCCACAACCGACGGCGCGTGCCGGAGGCTTGGCTCCGCGAAATCGTGATGAACCTCATGCGGGAACGATTGAACTTGAATCAGTTGGATCCAGAGCATCCTGCGCTTATCGAGTTTCTGGGGATTGTAAGACGCGAACTGGAATCGCTCGACAACGAACGTCCGGATCCTTCTCAGGCGTTATTGGCTGAAAAGGAGTGTCTGGAAGAACGGTGCCTCGGATGGCGCCAGACGTTAGGCAATCCTTCGCTCTCGCCAACGGTCAGAATTGACATCGAAGCGGAATATGAGCGCGCTTCCATTCGTATTCGGTCCATTGAGGCGGAACAGGCAGCACAGATTGCGCGAGCGGGACAGAGGGAGCGAGTGCTTGATCCAGTGGCGGTTTGGGAACGCCTGCAACGGTTTGGGGCGATACTCAACGGTGACAATGCGTCCGCGATCAATCTCCTGCTTTCACAGCACATCGATGCAATCATTTGCAACGAGGCTGGACATGTCGTCGTTCGCACATGCAAGCTCGGTGCGCTGGCGGGAGATCTGGAATTGTTCGCTACTTCTGCTCCGAAAGGCCCAATTCCCGAGACCGGCGGAGCCCGATTCGCCGGCACTCCGCGCCGGCGAGCGCGTCTCGCCACGGGAGACGCCATTGAGAATGATGACGAGGCGGCGGAAGCTAACGACTTCGCCGTGGTAACCGAGCGATTCGCCGGGCTGAGTGAAGAGTGGTTCACTGAGGATCATTTTGATGTTCCCAAAGTGCTCTCTTGGGCGGAAGCCAATGCTCTGGCGGTCGCTGAATACCGGCGGGACTCGAAGTCTACAATGGAAGCCACGGCCAAACACTTCGGAAAGACCGTACCTACGATTCGTGCAGCACTTTGGCACGCCGCAAAGAATCACGGCATCGAAGCGCTCGGCAAGTCGATCAGTGGTCCAAATCGCCCAAATTGGTCACGCGACAATGCAAGAGTTGTCGCAGACTTCATGACCCAGCCCGGAGCTACCTTGAAGTCAGCCGTTGAGCATTTCGGCAAATCTGAACCGACGATCCGGAAGGCGTTGCTATTTGCTGAGGAATCTCTGAGCGATTCTGCCGAGGAGAATAGCCCCAACCAATCGGGCGGGCATGACGCAGCAGCATAAGCAACGGTTGTCTCGTCGGCGGGGAGGCCATTGGCCTCTCCGCCGACCGTTTTCTTTATCTATCAGCAACTCCCTGTTGCTAGCAAACCAGTCAATACTGCCTACGGCACCAACGCTTCGTCGATCGAAAAGCTATTTGAGCTAATTCGCGCGACCGGCATTCCCTTGTCAAGTGACGCCAGCAGCCCGAGCTCGATCGAACGTGCCGGAGACGAGTCTTTTGCAGTCCATTGAGCGAGCGGGCACCCGGAACCTAGACAACAATAAGATGGGGGATTGAGAATGTTGAGGGCCAAACCTGAGTCGAACAGTCCACTCGGAGGGTTGATCTGTTTAGCGCTGTCTCAGAGAGGTCGGAATCCGCGATCTCTGGATCAGCAATTGAAAGCCACTCAGGAGTCAATTCGCCGACTCCGTCGTCAAAGACACCCGTGCAGTTCAGCCCGTGCCAGAAGAAGAATGGATAGGCCTTTGCCAGGCGATTATTAGCCGAGCGCTGGGACAGAGTGCAACAATTGCGCAATCGGGCGAGCACGACGGCAAGATCAACGGTTCAAGTCGGCGGAGATTCTCCGCCGCCTTCTTCTTACCTTTCAGCAACTCGCTTTCAGGTATTAAATACTATTGCAAAGCATTGCGATGGCGATCAAGCCATCATTTCGCAAGCCCCATCGCCCTAAGACGATGCGCTTCAGAAACCATTTGCGTACCGGTTCCGTGTTATGGTCATGTCGCCGGCGCTTTGCGAAACGGCTTTCCGCTGCGGTTCGTGATCAACGATCTCACGAGAGACACCTTCATTCAGAATCCAGACGTCGTTCGTTCAGTGCGGCTAACGCTGCGTGCTCCGCGGTTGTTCGAGCACCAGGCAGGCCCGACGCTCGCTCACGTCGAACCGCGCTCGAAGATGCTCCACCGCTCTACGCCGCGCGGCGGGGATCACCAGTTTTTTGCCGCCACCTCCTTGAGCATCGACAGATCCAGTGCCTGCTCTGCGACCAGCTTCTTGAGGCAAGAATCCTCATCCTCCAGTTGCTTCAGCCGCTTCGCTTCCTCGCTCTTCATGCCACCGTAGATGCAGCGTCGCCTGGCTAATCTCCAGCGTCTGCAACACTGACGCTAGGTCCTTCCCGGCCGCAAACATCGCATCCGCATCCCGCAGCTTCCGAACAATCTCATCGGCGCCATGCCGCTTCCGTTTCTTCGACATCGAGAGTCCTCCGCGGCCCCTCCCAGGGCCAACCTGACTCTCGAAACACCTGGATCCACTTTTGGGAGCAGGCCAGTCCGCAATCGCTGGAATCATTTGCAGCGTGTTCAACGTGTCCGTTCCGCCAACCGCGTCTTTGATCTTTTTCTGCTAGCGGCCAAGCT